>CALWLY010000015.1 GCA_944381635.1 uncultured Lachnospiraceae bacterium | reverse complement strand
TAGCAATCCCAGTACACGTTTTGCTGTACACGTTCAGCGTCAATGTGTTCACTGTTTTCCACATCAAACCGGCGGTCGTTGTGCCGGGGATTGTAGGTTCCATGCTTGCCGGAACGTCCGTTGTGCCGTGTCAGTTTCAATTCTTTTCCCTCCATTTCCACTCAATTTTCCGCTGGGGCAGAAGCGGCGGAGCCGCCAAACCTGCGGATTTCTGCGTCAGGTAATACCCAGTACGAATTGACGCAAAACATCAACTCTCCCTGGGCAAGGCGTTTCACCCTTGACCCGATGGGGCGGCTGCCCTCAACCCGCCAAAGGGCTTTGCCCCTTGACCCCAACAAAGGGCTGCGCCCTCTGTACTCCTGCCCGAAGAAGCTGACCGCAGCAAAGTGCCGTCAGTCAGCTTCTTCGGTTTTTCAGAATGCTTTACAAAAGCCTTCTGAAAAAGGAAAAGCCGACGCTCGAATCGCTTTCTAAAAGCAAATCCGTTCATCGGCTTATCTTGCTCACCATACGGTGCTATTCGATTGTAACATCATTCCGGCAGGCTCAAAAAGCCTTGCAGCAATGCGCCGGGAAATTGAAATTTCTTCTCGGCGGTTCCAAACACCATAATAATCATCCCGTTGCTGATTTCCTTGACTGTTCCTATTCCAAAGGCTTTATGCTTTAACTGACCGCCCACCTTTACCAGAGAAAGATCAATCTTCTTTTCTGATTTCGGCTGAACTGGTTTCGGAACAGGAGATACATAAGTCACTCTTTCTGGAACTTTATAGGGGGCTGGTTTCTCTGCGACCATTTTAATATCCCGGACAGACTTCTTTTCATCCAGAGATTTGACCGCATCCGCAAAATCCAAAAATGGCTTTTCAGGCAGATCGTCTACCGCCGGTTCCGGCGCTTCCATAGAAGCCTGTTGCAGAGCAAACATACTGTTATAATCATCATCTGTGATAACGGTATCCCAGCCGCCACGATTTTCGCCTTCATGCCGGTTAATTCCGGTATAGCTTAAGCTGGCATCTTCATATCTCTTGAACTTATAAACAGCATCATTCATTAACGAATCATTGAATACTCCAAGAGATACCAGCAACTCAAAATCTTTGACATCCAGACCAGTTACTTTCTTAAAAAGCCCCGGTTCCAGTTGTGTGATAACATCCTTCAGACAGCGTTCCCGGTAATCGGTCAGATACATAAAGACTGGAATGCGAGTGGCGAACTTAATCAGCTTCTCCTGAATCTGTTTGCGTTTGGATTTATACTCTTTTTCTTCCTCACTCAGTTCTTTTTTCTCTTTTGGAGTGAGTTTTTCTGTACCTTCTTTCTTTGCCTTTTTTACGGCTTCAGACTTGTTGATAATGGTCTGTATATCCTCGTTCAGACTGCGGAAGCCTTCAATTTTCATCAGGGCATCCATCGCTGCCGGATTTGCCATCAAACGGGAAAGGGTATCATTATCCACATTGACAAGCAGAGCACTTTCCCATCGTTTGGCAAGCAAGGTGGCAGATGTGCCTGCCATAGCAATGTCCAGAACCTCGCCTGCATCAATCTGCCGCATGGAGCTGCCATCGTAGGCAATGACCGGCAAAAAGTTGATAAACTCCGCAACCTTCTTTTCTGGGTTGCCTTCGTCAATGTTCAGGCGGCAGCTGTAATCGGAAATCTGTTTGAGCGCCCGGTCAAGAGCAAAGTCAAACACATAGCATTCCTTTTTGACGATCTCTTTTTTGCCGCCGTCTGTGGTGATTTCCCACGGACTCTGCACCCGGAACGCTGCCTGAAAATAAGTTTCCGGACTGGACAGATTCCGCAGCATAAAAATACCTGTCCACGGTTTGACTGTAACACCTGTTGTCAGCTTTCCACAGGAAAGGGTGATCGTCTTGCTTTCCAGCGGGTCACGCATGGATTTTAGCACCGGCTCCAAAGCCGCTGCACCGATTCCAGCTCCCGTACCGGCACAGACATTGATGGTATAGTCGTGATAGAAAGTATTCTGTTTCTGCATCAGCAGATTTTTCATTGCATAGCAGGAAGCCACATTGGGAAGAAACCAGAGCGTATGCTGCAATACATTCAGCAGACGAACATCCGCATAGGGCATGGCAGGCTTTTTGGCTCCCAGCTTTAAATCATCCACACTGGTTTCCAGATATGCACCCCGAATCAGATCCAGCCATTTCTGTACTTCATTTTCATAGACAAAACGGGCATCTTCGCCTTTGCCTTTCGCCGAGAAAAACACGTTCAAGTCAAACTCGTTAAACTCACCCTGCATGGCGATCTGCCGGATACTGTCCGGAATGCGGTAGGTCATCATCACCATGCGGGGCAGTGCCGCATAGGGATTTCCGTCACCCTGCCAGTTTTCCTTTGCCCGCTGTTCATCTGAGTATGTCCAGTTGTAAATCTGATCCTCAATAAATTCGCCGGAATTTAGCGCCCGAAACGGTGTACCGGACAGATACAGATAATACATGGTTGTGATGGGCAGGAAAGTTTCATCGTAGGCATTGCCACGGTCATACTTATCCATATCTTCACTGTCGTAGCTGTCCTCGTCCTCCTGCTCAAACAGCTTTTTAGCGTTTTCTTTCCATGCTCCGAAGTGGTACTCATCAAAGATGACCAAATCCCAGTTGGTAGAGTGTACCCACTCATTTTTTGCCTTGATACCGCCGGTTTCCTTATTCACGCCCAAATAATCCTGAAAGGAGCCAAAGCAGACGATGGGACGGGACTTATCCGCTGTTTCATAGGTCAATTCTGTGTTTCGGCTGATAAACTGCCAGCCCTCAAAGTCAATGTGACTGTTCAAGTCTTCCTGCCATGCGCTGACTACAGCAGGCTTAAAGGTCAGGATCAGAATCCGCTTAAATCCCATCCGCTTTGCCAGCTGATAGGACGCAAAGGTTTTGCCAAAGCGCATTTTGCAGTTCCACAAAAATTTCGGATAACGTGTGGAATCTTCCGCATAAGTGCTTTGGAAATAAGCGGTGGTTTTATCCACGGCTTCCTGTTGTTCTGGACGCATGGAAAAGCTATTGACCCGGTTCTCTACGTTGGCAGTGTGATTTTTAACTGCCAACACCGCCGCCCGGACATCATCTACCGTACATCGGAACCATTCTCCGCCCATGCCGGTTATCTGCTTGCGTTTCAAAACTCGGTGAACATCATGGTCGGTGAAAGAAGAACCATCCGGATACATGGCACTTTCCCGATAGACAATCCGGTAGGGTACGCTGCCATCCGGTCGTTTGGTGGGATACTGCTGGGCAACACGCTTGTCTACATCAATGGCGGTATAGCCCACCTTTAGAAGCCCTTTATACTGCGGATTGGTATCCTCATAGGCGTAAATCATAGGGTGAGCATCGGGGCGTTGTGGAAAAAAATCAGTTGCCATTGTCGTCACCACCTAACTCCATTGGGCGAATCATATTCTCGATAAAAGTGATTTCTTCATCCGTAAGGTTATATTTTGCATATAGTTCTTCGTCTGTCCAAGGTTTGTTATACGTTTGATTTGGCACAAAAACAAACTTATCCCTAGAGATATCCTGTGATGTGAGTGCCTGTAGTAATAAAAAGCGAAAAAACTTTGTTCGCAGATACATTAGAAAATTCTCCGCATGCATCAGATTATCAAATGCTCCACTAACTAAATAACTCTGTGTACAAACCTCACCTGGATTTATAATTCTATTTGTAGAAATAACCCTAAACTGCCCATTTTTATCAGGTGTACCTGCATGTTCACATGTTGCTTTTGAAATGATAACTTTGTATTTATCAATCATGTCAATATTTCTACTTACTTCGGATCGACTTACATACGTAGTGTCACTACTACTAATCAATGATAAACAGTCTTTGAAAGGAGTTTTCTTCCCTCGGAATGTCGTAATAAAACCAAATGGTGTTTGCGTGCTTACTTTTCCAACTAAATTTTTATCTTTTTTAGCTATTATTTTATGAATTATAGATAGCGCTTCATTATACCGAGGAAAAATAGAAAATTCATTCAAATCTCGAATTGCTTTGCATTCTTTTCCATCATGAATACTTATAAATTCACATCTTCCAGGATTATCCCTGTCCCATAAAAAATAATTTACACCGCCTGAAATATCTACGCCATTGAAACAGTCTTTGGAATTAGGAAAATCAACAATTTTTCTTAAATGAGTATCATTTAACATAGTACTTCGGTATTGTTCAAGGCCTCTACCACCTGTAAACCAACGAGATGGGGTAATCATTACTAAATATCGTGGATTCAGTTTTTTTGATTGCTCAACAAATTTTTGATAAATAGGGATTGCGTAATTTTCCTTTTTTACGCCCACATTAAGTTGATACGGCGGATTGCCGATTATTACATCAAATTTCATCTTGAATATCTCCTCCGGTTTAATGGTATGTATCCACTCATAAGCGTGGGTTTCCAATTCGTCCCCTCGCTCGTATTCACTTTGCGAAGCACCGCAGAACAGGCACTTGCCGTTCTGCCACCGATGCTGCATCCGCTTGTATCGAATATTGCCGCTGGTGTCTTCAAAAAGCGTGATGGAATACTTGCTGTTGGGATACTTGGAACAATACACACTTCTCCGGGAGAGAAGGCTGGTCAGTTCAGTGATTGCAATACCATACAACTGCTTGTGAAAAATGTGGTCGATGCGGTCCTGTAAATCCGGGATTTCCTCTTTCAATCCTTCAATCAGGCGTTTGGCAATTTCTCGCAGGAACACCCCAGACTTACAGGCTGGATCGAGAAATGTTGCGCTGCTGTCATGCCACAGTTCTTCCGGCAACATATCCAGCATCCGGTTTGCCACCTCCGGCGGCGTGAACACCTCATCGTTGGACAGATTTGCCAGACAGGTGAGGACATCCGGGTTATACATATTGCTGTAAAAATCACTCATAATCCTGCACCCTCCTGTAATCGATCAGCGGATATTCCTTGATAGGTGATGGGATAAATGCCTGAACTTCTTCGTCATACTCCCAGCCGATCATGAAAATATTCATCTGTTCCTCATGTCCGTTCAGAAGCTCATCGAGTGCAAAATCACGGCGTTTCATCTGATTGCCGGTAACAAGGCTCCATTCTGCAAATACAATGGGAGAGCCGTCTGCCTGGAGCATAGTGAGCGCATCTCCGCACAGAATATTTTTTCGCAGGATAAACAGTACCGCTTCCCGGCACTGTTCGTTTGCCTGGGCTTTGGCATTGGCGGTATATTCCTTATTCCAAATATCAAACAGTCTCTGGCGGCATTCTTCTGCGTTATCTTCCAAAATGTCAACTCCATACAAGCTGGTCATTGCCAGTACCGAGTACCGTTCATAGTCAAAGGGGCTTTTCCCATAACGGCTTTTTACCACAGCCAGCTTCCGACTAAGAACTTCCGCAAGAAAATTCCCATTGCCGCAGGCTGGCTCCAAAAAGCGGCTTTCAATTCGTTCTGTTTCCTGCTTTACAAGGTCGCACATGGCTTTTACTTCACGCTCGGCAGTAAATACCTCGCCATGATCCGCCACACGCTGCCTTGACTTTACCTGTTGTTCTGCCATTTCCTTACACCTCGTATAGCCATTCACTTACAGAAAGGCAGCCACCTACAAGATGGTGTACCTTTTCGCAGGTGTATTTTCAGAGGCTTTAGAAGGGGCAAAACCACTTTTGTTCACAGATTTCGTATGGAAAAAGCCCTTGTTCTGTGGTATCATTTTCTTATTGATAAAAAGTGAGCATTTTACAGAAAGGTACACAATCCTGTAAAAATACCCGCTTACAATAACTTGGCTTTTTCGTAAATCTCCGCACGATAGCGGAAGGTGGAAAGGGGCATCCCGCACAGTTTTGCAGCAGCTGTGCCGGTGATTTTACCGTTTTTCCATTGCTGGTACAGATAGTGGAAATTTTCTGGTAAAGGTTTTGGGGGTCTTCCGAAACGGACACCCCTTGCTTTGGCGGCGGCAATTCCTTCAGTCTGACGCTGCCGGATATTGGAGCGTTCATTTTCCGCCACAAAGGACAGCACTTGCAGGACAATATCGCTCAGGAATGTGCCCATCAGGTCTTTCCCTCGCCGTGTGTCCAACAGGGGCATATCCAGTACCACAATGTCAATCCCTTTTTCTTTGGTTAAAATCCGCCATTGCTCCAGAATTTCAGAATAGTTTCGCCCCAGACGGTCGATGCTCTTGATATAGAGCAGATCATCTTTTTTCAGCTTTCGCACCATTTTCCGGTACTGGGGACGTTCAAAATCCTTGCCGGACTGCTTATCTATAAACAGGTTTTTCTCTGGGATAGACAATTCCTTCAGAGCAAGAATCTGCCGGTCTTCATTCTGCTCTCTGGTGCTGACACGGATATAACCATACAGATTTCCCATTGCTTTTTCCCTCCTTTCATACAGACCCGGAAAACAGCTTCCGAATCAGACGATTTCTCAATCTTTATGGTACTGGATACTTACTACCCTTGAATAAACAGACTGTGAAAATGTCGGATGCAGACCCGGCATTTTTTCGTAAATCGCCCTAATTTCATGCGATTTTTTCTTCTGCCTGTACAATCTGAAAGCCATGCTCTCTGGCGTAGGCTCTGGCGGCGGCTTTTCGTTCCTCGCTGTAGGGCGGGATGAGCCGGACAGACAACCGGGACTTATCCAGCAGATAGGTCACACTGCCTTCCGGCGTGCTGCGCTCCAACCGGCAAAGCAGCGGATACTTCCGGCTGAACTCTGCCAGCCTGCGTTTCAAGCTGGCATTAAAAGTGTAAATACTGGCAAGATTCTCCGCCTCATTCCAGTTGATAATGGTTTCTTTCTCATATTTAGACAGCTTCGTCATACAAATCCTCCTCATAATCGGTGTTATTTTTCAAAACACGCAGGCTGCGCTTGAGACGGCGGTATTCGTCCATCTCCATGCGGAGATGATGGTAAAAGCCTTTATACCAGCTTTCCGACATTTCCGTTTCCATCTTCCGGGCAAGTTCCAACATCCTGCGTTTGGTTTGCGGATCAACCGTCGATCCTGTCAGCCATTTCAGCCTTGTCACCGTGTTGTGGTAATTAGGACAGGCAAAGGCATACTGCACTTTCTTTTCCTGGATACTCAATCTCATGATTACGCCGTCCTTTCTTTTCTGTTTTCATTCTGATTTCCGCTATTGCCCAGCCAGTCAAAAAAGGCTCGCTTGCTGACCTTAATCAGCCTGCCGCTGCGGACTGCCGGGAATCCCGGTGTGTGTACCAGCTCATAGGCACTGGCTCTGGAAATACCCATGATATGCTGAATATCCGTAACATCCAGAATCAGGGGCAGAGTGTCATAGTCGTTCCATTTCGTTTTTTCTTTCATATCGATGTTCCTCCTTTATTTGAATTTCTTTTAGATTTCATTTTCCGCATATTTGCCGTTCTACCTGTTCCGTTTCCTTCATGCTGCCCTGCTCGACATACATGAGTCACCGATTTCTCGATGCGCTCGCTCTCCGTTTTCGGAGAGGTCATGGCGGTTTATCTCAGTTCAGACGGTCATTCAGTTGTCAAGGTGAACGATGTAATGAAATTACCATCTGATGTCATCATATCGCCTTAATCTTGACAAAACAATAGCTTTGAAGTACTATTGGTGTAACGGATATAACTGAATTATAAAATTACCATAACAGAATGAGAGGGGATGGCATGAAATTTGAATTTATACGGCACGAACCGCTTTATGACCGCATTTTGCTTGTTCTGACGCTGGACAGACAGAAAATGAAGGAGCGCATTTTGATAGGTGAAGAACTGCAAATCCAGTTTCGTTTGCAGGGATATGAAGATGTAGAAGTGCTATGTGATGTTACACGCCCTTTGGGAACTATGCTGTCGGCTTTTGAGCATGACCCGGATGGGGAATGGAACCGCTTTGGTCTGACACCTCTGAGAGAAGCCTTGCATTCCAACCGTTGGAAGCAGCCCGAACTGGAACAGATTTCCGGTGATTTTCTAGCAAAAAAATATCTCACCGGCGATCCGGTGAGAATGTACGCAGCGCTTCGTATCTGGAACGAATATTTGAAGGCAAGAGAGCCTCGGGATCGGGAAGCTGCCTGCGAGCGTTTTATTGGAAAAATGAATGGCTTTACTGCCTTATTTATGGGAACTCATCCCCTTGATTTTGACGAGGATACAGGAAAGCCGAAACGCCTGAATATTACCACGCATATTTATGGTTCTGTGCCGCAGGAAGATACCCGTCTTGACCTTTGGTATCCGGACAGCAAACGGAAAATGGAATGTGTTGCCGCTTATTCGTCTCTGTATCCGCTGATTACCTATTACCTAAATCGGCTGAACGATTGGGGACTCTATTTCCGAAAATGTAAAATCTGTGGGAAAGTGTTTCTTGCCAAAAGCCAGCGGTATGAGCTTTGCAGCGATAAATGCCGCAAAAAACAGTCCCTTCAGAACAAACGTGAATTTGATGAACGAGCCAGAAAAAACAATTATGACCTGTGCTATAAGAACGAATGCCAGAACTGGCGGAACAAAATCAATAAGGCAAAGAAAACACCTGGATTTCCTGCTGATAGACTGGAAGAAATGTTGGCTGCTTTTGAAGCCTTCAAAAAAGAAGCCTTGCAGCGGAAACAGGCTGTGAAAAAGAAAGAAGCCAGCCCGAATGAATTTTCGGACTGGCTGCTCCAGCAGAGTAATATTATTGTGGAACTGGCTGAATGGGAAAGCTGAGGATTCAGCAGTAAATCATTTCTGACCGGATGATTTCTTCTGCCCGGCTGCGGATGCTGTTCATGGCTCTGACCCATGCCATCTGATCACGAGCTTTGAATTCCTCCGTGATTCCTTCCGCAGCTTTCATCTGGTCGATGATACAATCCAGCCGGTTCTGTGCCTGTTCGTTTAAGTCAGCAAGGTATGTCCAAAGTTTACCGGACAAGACCAGGTCATTGTACCGGGCTGGATGGTACAGCTCCAAATAGACTTTGTGCATCCGCCCCTGTTGTGGTCAAGCTTTTTTGTAACACTTGTGGCTAAAAAATATCGCTTGGCAACTATGCTGCCATTCGTGCCTCGTATGGTGTGCGATAGCCGTTGAAGCTGTGAGGGCGTACATGATTATAGTCAACGTATGCAAATTCTTCTACTTTTTGATAGAGCGCTTCTTCTGTTGTGAATTCGTATAAGTTTGTACACTCGTTTTTCAAAGTGTTGAAGTAACGCTCCATCGGTGCATTGTCATACGGATATCCTGCTTTGCTCATACTCTGTGTCACATGTACCGATTTACAGAATTCAATAAATGCTTTCGATGTATATTGCGATCCCTGATCTGAATGCAGAATGAGTCCCTCTTTGATGGCGGACTGGGATTCCAGTGCTTTCCGAAGCGTTCGGATCGCAAGGTCACTGGTGATATTGCGGTCCGTTATGCTGGCAATCACACTCCGGTCATGCAGATCTATAATGGTACAGTTATAGCGTACTTCATGATTCGCAAGGAACAGATAGGTAAAATCCGTGCACCATTTCCGGTTGATTTCATCTGCTGTAAAATTCTGGTTCAGCTGATTATCGAATACCTTATGCGGTTTTCCATGTTCATATCCCGGCTTCTTTGGACGGACGATGGAACGGAGGTCAAGCTCCGTATTCATATATTTATGAACCGTAACGGCGCTATAAGAATAGCCTTTGCGTTCCAGATAGACTTTCATGCTCCGATAACCGTCGACACCATTGTGAGAATGATAAATCTCCTGAATCTGTGCCTGTACTTCTGCTTTCCGGGCATAATAATCCGCCTTCCGGTGTTTCCGGTAGTTATAGTATGCGTTTGGACAGATTTCGAGCCTGCGAAGCAGCCAGCGTAAGCCAAACAGTTTATGATGTTCCTCAATAAATCGATAAGCCTCTAATCGATTTCCTTTGCAAAGAATGCCGCCGCTTTTTTTAAGAAAAGATTTTCTTTCCTTGATTCTTCCAGTTCTCTTCGGAGCCTTAAAATCTCTTTCATAAGTTCTGCTTCGTTCAGGGTATTGGGATTGATATCGGCTTTGGCTTGGCATTCTTCACTGAATTCACTGCACCATTTGGAAATACTGGCTTTGGATACGCCGTATTCTGCAGTAATACTTTTATAGGTGCGTCCCTCCTCTAAATGGAGACGGACAATCTTCTTTTTAAATTCTGGCGTGTAACTTTGTGGCATAATGTGTACCTCTTTTCTTTGTAAAATTGATTATATCTTATTAGCCACTTCCGTTACAACTTTATTATAGCACTTCACCCCAAATCCCGATGGGACGGTTTTCCTCCGGCAGCTGCAAGTCAGGGATGTAATAGTCACCGACCAGCACATAATCCATACCGTTTTCTGTCATTCTTTCTTTTAGCTTCTTCATGGTTCGTTTCTCCTTTGCTTTTTTTAATTTATTGCCCAAACGAATCGTTCTATTTTGTTACTTCTATATGTACCGTAGATTTGCTGATGCCGAACTGTTTTGCTGTCTGACGCACGGTAGCGTTGTGTTCTATAATATAGTTGGCTATATCTACCGCGCGTTCTTCGATATAATCTTTCAAGGGAATCCCCCATCATACATTTTTTACAATGTATGCGGAGCATTCCGGGTTTATTCAGGCTTTGGCCTCAAATCCATCCCGCTGTCTTCCTCATAAACAAGATCCTGTATATTTTCCCAGCTGTTGTTCAGCCGTTTCCACCAGTACAAATCTTTCATCTGCCGTTTTTTCAAACATACCTACGTTCTCAGAATCTTCCGGAACAAAGATCACTTCGTTGTTTGCCACTTCGTCCGATGTGAAAATATCCTGAATCGCTTTTACGTCCTCCGGGCTGAGTGCTTCGGAATTGTAGGCAAAAGGTCCGTTTAAAACAGGTGTGGACTGGATAATGGTAAATCTTTCCCCTGTTACTGTATCAAAAGGTGCGGTTGCATCATCGTTTACTGCGTAAACGGAGCCTGTTGCATTTTCTTCTCCTTCCACACAGCTTGCATAAGGTGCGATTTCTGTGTCACAAAATGCTGCAATCTCTGATTTTCCGGAAAGCAGATTGAATGCAGATCCCTGATGAGAACCACCGAAGAGTACCTGTGAGAAGAACATGTCATCCCCGCCTTCAACCAGGTCGTCTTCCGTCATATCTGCCCATTCTTCTGTTTGGCCAAAATGTCCGATTATTCTGCTGGTAGGTACCTTAAAGCCGGAAGTAGAGCTGTTGGAAACAAAGGAGATCACCTTACCCTGAATGTTATCGATGGAGTAAGAATCACCGCTCGCATATTCCTGCGCATCCTCGTCTTTTACTGCAAGGAAGCTGTAATACAGCGCATCGTCCAAAGTTCCGGATGCTCCGGAGTTTACAAACAAAGGTTCAATGGCATCATTTTCATTCTTTGCCTCAATATATCCCTGAGCGCCCATGAAACAGATCTGAGCTGTTCCGTTTGCCAGAGATTCAATCGCAATGGCGTAATCTGTAGTGAGCTTCTGCTCCACTTCTTTTCCGGTTGCTTCCTGAATCAGTCTTGCATACTCTTCTCTCGCCACGTTATAATCTTCTGCGGATTCATTGGGATACCATACCAGTGTAATTTTATCTGCGTAATCACCGCTGTCCTCTGCAGAAGCTTCCTGTTCGGAATTATCAGCCGCCTCTGCTGTTGTGCCTGCTGCCTCAGCTGTTGCAGCTGCTTCCGTACTTTCTCCTGCAGTCTGTCCGCAGCCTGCCATCATGCTTCCTGTCATCACTGCCAAAAGTAATACCGCTGTTATTTTCTTAAAATTCATCTTCTTTCCTCCATAACTTTGATTTTCGGGAATTTCATGGATTGAATTCCTTTTTCGAATTCCATTTTCCCATCTTCTTATTTTCTGATTCTTTTTTTCAGACTTTGCGTCTGCATCTTGGATTATATCTTTGAATTTTTAAGAGAACCATCTTGGAATTGTTATATCTTTCCCAGATTTCCCGGAAATCTTTTTTTCTTCCTTGTAGTTTTTCTACAACCCCCGTTTTATCTGGGATTTCCCGGAACTGCTTCCGATTTGTTTTTCAAAATTTACTTTTTTCAGTTTTATTTTTAACTAAAATACAAATATTTTTCTTTTGTGAGTAAAAAAAGAGTAAATTCTACAGGTAATGTAGGATATCTACCGAACAATCTCTGCTTGCCTGCAGGCTGAGTGCGTATCCACAAGCGGAGCGTCTTTTTTTGTAGGCTAAGAAATGGAGTTTCCTATCATGCAAAAAAGCCACGCAGGAAGAATTATGCTCTTCTCTGCATGGCTTTTATCATTCTTATTTCTATGATTCTAAATCATTTCACCTTTAGGACCACATATCCCGCCTCTCTTACGGCATCCTTTAATACCCCGGTGTCTATCTGGCTTTTCATGCGCACGAAGGCGGTTTTGCTCCCGAGGTCTGCCTGTGCCCACACTCCATCCAGTCCATTCAGCGCATTTTCCACTCTTGCGGCACAGTTTCCGCAGACCATGCCGTCAATCTCCAGCGTTGCCTGATAAGGATAGTGCTCCTTATTTTTATCCTGCACTTTTATCTTTTTGACTGACTTCTCAGAACCGGAACCACAGCAGCCGGAAGACAGCTTTTTTCCATAGCTTCTCACAGCAAATACACAGATAACGACCAGAATCAGACAAATAACAGCGGTTGCCATACGCTCACTCTCCTTTTCTTTATCCTGTAACTTTTAAAGTTAGTTTAATCTAACTAAAGTATAGCACTTTTCTCAACCCTGTCAATCAAAACTTCTGCATCCAGGCAGGAAGGTCATTACGTTTCTTATCGTATAAAAAAGACTGCCCAAAAGCAGTCTTTCCGGTTTTTATTTTTTACCGCAGCATTTTTTATATTTCTTTCCGCTGCCACAGGGACAGGGATCGTTGGGATACACTTTCTCTGCCGTGCGCACAATGGTCTTTGCTTCATAGCCGGTTGTGGTATACTCTTTGGGGTCAAGACCGGCTGTTTCTGCATTTTGAGATGCGGACACAGCCTGAGACTCTGTTTCCAGAACAATTTCTTCCGGCTTATAGCCGCAGAAAAGAACGCTTCTTACCTTTTTCCAGATATCTTCCAGAATAGGCTTCATCTCTTCCTTCTGCTCGTCGCTTACGTTCACATTCTCGGACTGAGAAAGAGCATCCAGAATATGTTCCGCCTGGTATCCTAAATGAAATTCGTCAAGGATTTCAAGACAGAGAAGCTCTGCCTCATTCTCCGGCAAAATATTCTGCTCTTTCAGATAAGTATAAAAAGGAGCCATTTTATTCAGGCAGGACTCCATGCTCGCCGATGCGATCTCCCTGATTTCTTCCGCAGAAGGTTTATAGAAAATTTTTGTTTCCTGCAGCTTAAGCAGATCTTTGTAGAGATCATCTTCGTACAGTTTTTTATCTACCGCATAGTCATCCACCAAAATAAACTCGCCTGTCACATTTTTTACGTAATCGGCAAATTCCATCCAGTCTGCCTCTGTCAGTTTTTCTTCGTGGTCACGGTTATAAAGTTCTGCTGCTCTCTCTATGGAAACAACACCGTAAAGAGACGCCGTGCCCTGCACATAAAGGCGGATCTCGGAAATTTTTTCCCGTTTTTTGTCAAATCCTTCGCTCTCGCCTTCTTTCAAAAGAGCCTGGCATTCTCCGGGCAAAAGAAGCTCTCCGTCTTCTGCGATATTGCAGTAACCGCCGTCGAACAGATACTCCCAAAGCAATGCGTCATCTTCATAAACATTTATTTCCTCACAGGCCGCATTTTTCAATTTCTCCAGTTCTTCTTTTGTCAGAAACAGAAGATATTTTTCCCAGACTTCTCTCTGCAGCATGTGCTCCACCAGCTTTTCTGCCAGTTCTGCTTTTTTGAGTCTGGAATATCCCTTCATTCCATGTACCTTACAGAAATCTATCAGTTCTTCTTTTGTACATTCTCCCAGTAAATCCTTTAAGGAAATGTTCGTCATATCCGTTCTCCTTTTCTCATAATGTCTCTCATCCTTGCAGTAACCTCACTGCAAAGGTTTTTCTGCTTTGTATCCTTCCCTTTCTGCAGCCGATCAGCCGCCGCCGAGGCTGTTCACTTTTTCGCAAAAGTGTTACAATAACATCAGTGCACAAGATATTTTTCTAAACAGAAAGGGGAAAATCATGAATCTTTACCATACTAAATGGGCAGACGATGTATCGCGCCAGGTGCCCTGGGATGTTTATCCCCGTCCCAAATTAAGGCGCTCTTCCTTCTTAAATCTGAATGGCAAGTGGAACTATGCAATCACTTCCAGTGACCGGTTTCCGGAAAAGTATGACGGAGAAATCCTGGTTCCCTTTTCCCCGGAAAGTGCCCTTTCCGGCGTTTGCCGCACCGTTTACCCCACGGAATATCTATGGTATCAGCGCATCCTGACTCTGTCAAGTCCCAAGCCCGGAAAACGGATATTTCTGCACTTTGGCGCCGCAGACCAATCCTGTAAGGTCTATGTAAATGGGAAAAAGGCCGGCAGCCACACCGGAGGCTATCTTCCGTTTTCTTTTGACATCACAGACCTTTTAAAAGATGGAACAAACGAGTTTTGTGTATGCGTCCGTGACTTATCCGACACCAGCTGGCACAGCCGGGGAAAGCAGAAACTAAAGCCCGGCGGTATGTTTTATACTGCCCAGAGCGGTATCTGGCAGACAGTATGGATGGAAGAAGTTCCCGAAAATTACATAAGCACGCTCCGTTTTTTCCCGGATTTTGACGCTTCCAGAGTAAAAGTGCTGGCAGAAACTCCGGTAAAAACAGAAATAACACTCACCGTTTTTCTTCCTTCCCCGGCAGACGATGAAATGCAAAATACGCTTACGGTTTGCGGAAAAAGCAACGAACCTTTTTTCTTTGATCTGCCGGATTTTCGTTCCTGGAGCCCTGAGGATCCTTACTTATATCAGACAGAAATCACGGCCGGCCCGGATCATGTGAAAAGTTACTTTGCCATGCGCAAATGTGATATTCAGACTGACCGCAAAGGAATTCGGAGAGTCTTTTTAAATAACCGCCCTTATTTTCAGGCCGGAGTCCTGGATCAGGGATACTGGCCGGAAGGCCTTTATACCGCTCCCTGCGACGAAGCCCTGCAGTTTGACATCCGCTCCGCCAAAGCACTGGGGTTTAATATGATCCGCAAGCACTGCAAAGTGGAGATGGAACGATTTTACTATCACTGCGACCGTATCGGCATGCTGGTATGGCAGGATATGGTAAACGGCGGTTCCTCGTACCGGCACTGGTTTGTCACCTACCTGGCAACAGTCTTTCATCGTTTCGGTATTTCCATAAAGGACGGCAAAAGAAGCCGCCGCCTTTTATCCCGAACGGACACGGATGGTCAGAAATCCTATTACAGGGAACTAAAAGAAATGATTTCTCACCTGTCCTTTTATCCTTCTATCGTTACCTGGGTGCCTTTTAACGAAGGCTGGGGACAGTTTGATGCCTCAAAGGCGGCAGCTTTGATCCGCTCTCTGGATCCGGACAGACTGATCGATGAGGCAAGCGGCTGGTATGACCAGGGAGGCGGAGATTTTAAAAGTCTCCACTATTATTTTTTCAAATTCCGGTATCGGCGTGAGCCTGTACGCGCCCTGGCTCTGACGGAATTTGCAGGTTACTCTCTCCCTGTAAAAGGTCATACCTGCTGCGATAAGGTCTATGGATATAAAAATTTTCATACAAAAGAAGCGCTGACTGAAGCATACAAAAATCTGATCCACTCTGTCATTCTTCCCTCTGTGAAAGAAGGAGTGAGTGTATCTGTTTTTACCCAGATGTCAGATATCGAAGAGGAAATCAACGGCCTTTTCACCTATGACCGGAAAGTGCTGAAATTTGACAGACAGACTATGCTTTCGCTCAACCAGAAGCTTCGTGCTGCCGTAAACCCGGAGGCGGAAAAGGAAACATCCGAAAACCCGCATCCGTCTCCCCTTCCCTAAACAGACGATCCAGAAAGGAGATTTTTCATGGCCGACTTATTTTTAAGCATGAACAGTTACTGGGGTTCCATGAAGCCCCGCGATATTCGAAACGGCATGCGCATATGCCCCGGATTTTTCAGCATTTACGGAGCCACCGCATTTCCAAACGGCGTCAATTTCACCATCCACTCCCGCTATGCCACCAGCTGTGAACTGCTGTTGTTCCACACCGACGAGCAGGAACCTTTTGCCGTATTTCCTTTCGAAAAAGCTTATCAGCTGGGCAACGCCTATTCTATGTTTATTTACGATTTCGACATTGAGGAGTACGAGTATGCCTACCGTTTTGACGGACCTCACGATTTCAAAGAAGGACATATCTTTGATAAGAGCAAAGTGATTCTGGACCCGTATGCCAGAGCAGTCACCGGCCAGGGCATATGGGGCGTGCGTCCGTCCTATGCCCGGGATGGTTTTGTCTACCATGGAAAAGTCATCACCGACACCTATGACTGGGGCTATACCCCTCAGCCCAACAAACCGCTGGAAGATCTGATCATTTATGAAGCCCATGTGAGAGGTTTTACCAAACATTCTTCCTCCGGTGTAGCTCATCCTGGAACTTTTGCGGGAATGAAAGAAAAAATCCCCTATCTGAAGGAACTGGGAATCAACGCCGTGGAACTGATGCCCATTTTCGAATTTGATGAATTCCAGACTTCCCGGGTTGTGGATGGTAAGCTTCTCTACAATTACTGGGGATACAATACCATTTGCTTTTTTGCTCCCAACTCCGCCTATGCGGCTTCCGGAAACGAAAATCGTCAGGCCACAGAATTCAAAGATCTGGTTCGCTCCTTTCACGACGCCGGTATTGAAGTGATTTTGGATGTGGTGTTCAATCATACCGGAGAGGGCAACGAAAAAGGGCCTTTCTTTTCCTTTAAAGGCATCGACAATAAAATTTATTATATGCTCACTCCGGACGGGTACTATTATAACTTCAGCGGATGCGGAAATACCGTGAACTGCAACCACCCTATTGTTCTGGATATGATCATCTCCTGCCTTCGCTACTGGGTAGAGAAATTCCATATCGACGGTTTTCGTTTCGACCTGGCTTCCATTATGGACCGGGCGGAAAACGGCGCCCCTATGGAACATCCTCCTATCCTGAAAAGTCTGGCTTTTGACCCTATTCTCGGAAAAACCAAACTGATTGCCGAGGCCTGGGATGCCGGCGGACTGTATCAGGTCGGAAGCTTCCCCTCCTGGAGGCGCTGGGCGGAATGGAACGGAAAATACCGGGACGATCTGCGCCGTTTCCTCAAAGGAGACGATGGCATGGCACAGGCTGCCGCCAATCGGATTCTGGGCTCCCTGGACCTGTATCACCCGGATGAAAGAGGGCATAACGCCACCGTAAACTTCTTAAACTGCCATGACGGCTTCACTCTCTGCGACCTGTATTCCTACAACATGCGCCACAACGAAGCCAACGGCTGGAATAACACCGACGGCAATTCGGCCACTTACAGCTGGAACTGCGGGGAAGAAGGTCCCAGCGAAAATCCGGAGGTAAATACCCTGCGCCGCCGTATGTACCGAAACGCCTTTGCAACACTTTTATGCAGCCGCGGAGCCGCCATGTTCTTAGCCGGCGATGAATTTTTAAACACACAGTTCGGAAACAACAACGCCTACTGTCAGGACAACGAGATTTCCTGGCTTAACTGGGAAGATCTGAAAAAGAATCACGCCATGTTTTCCTTCGTCCGGAAAATGATAAAACTGCGCATGGATCATCCCATCCTTCGCAAAAAAACCGTTCCTACCAGCTGCAATTATCCGGATTCCAGCATTTACCGGGAAAAAGAAGGGGAACATACTCTGACCGCAGAAGCAAAATGCTTCGGCATCCTGTATGCGGGCAAAAAAGAAGGCCCCCAGTCGGAAGATGACTACATTTTCTATGCAGTCAACGCCTACTGGGAACCTCTTTCCTTCACTTTTCCTCATCTGCCAAACGGACGCCGCTGGCAGCTGGAAGTGGACACCTGGCAAGAACATGTGCTGTCTGCTCCCCTCCCGGTTCCGCCCGAAGAAAATGTTTTTGTTTTACAGCCACGAAGCGTCCAGATCTTTTCTGTTGTGCCGGAAACGATCTGACCCGAAGTCTTTTGCAGGAGAAAAGCTGCTATGACGCCTGGTAAGAAAGCAAATTTTTCGTCTGTCATTTGCTTTCTTACCAGGTCAACACCTCGTGCCCGTCTTCGGTTACCAGCACTGTAATCTCCCACTGGGCACTGGGTTTTCCATCCTCTGTGTAAACGGTCCAGCCGTCCTCATCGTCAATAAAAATTTCCTCCGTCCCCATATTTACCATAGGTTCGATCGTAAATACCATGCCGGGCACCATCAGCATTTCCGTTCCTTTAGGCGCCACATAACTTACAAAAGGTTCCTCGTGAAATTCCAGCCCCACTCCATGTCCGCCGATATCAATGACAACACGATAGCCGTTTGCTCTTGCATGGGTGTTGACTGCATCGGCCATATCTCCCAAAAAATTCCAGGGTTTTACCTGTTCCAGACCTTTTTCCACACATTCTTTTGTCACCTGAACCAGCCGGCGTTTTTCCTCACTGACTTCTCCAATACAGAACATGCGTGAAGAATCGGAATAATATCCTTTGTAAATAGTGGAAACATCAATATTGATGATGTCGCCTTCTTTTAAAATCACATCCTCAGAGGGAATTCCGTGGCACACCTGGTCGTTGATGGATGTACATACGCTTTTCGGAAATCCTTCGTACCCCAAAGGCGCCGGAATTCCTCCCATCTGCCTTGTCTTCTCTTCCACCATTCTGTCTATTTCCTCTGTGGACATTCCTGCTCTGATGTGTTCTGCCACATAGTCCAGCACCGCAACGTTGATTTTGCTGCTTTCCCGGATACCTTCAATCTGTTCCGGTGTCTTTAGCATGCTTCTGTCAGGCACCATATGCCCTTCCAGCTCGTAATGTCTGATTTTTTCCTCCAGTGCCATATGACAGTGTTTGTATTTTTTTCCGCTCCCGCACCAACAGGGCGCATTTCTCTCAATCTTTTCCATAATCTTATGTGTACTCCTTTTGTTCCTTATTCCGCACCTCTCCGGCATTCCTGCCTCTATGCGTCCACTTCCTCTCCCGCTTCGATTCTTGCGGCAAGATCTTCCAGGTACATCCAGCGCTCCATTTTCTCTTCCAACGCTGCTTCCGCCTCTTCTTTCTCTTCCGTCAGGCTTCGAAGTTTTCCGTAATCTGTAGCCGCCTTCAAAATCTTCTCTTCCAGATCAGCGATTTTATCTTCCAAAGCCGCAATATCCGAATCGATGGTCTTGTATTCTTTCTCCTCCTGGTAGGTGAATTTCAATTTCTTTTTCCGTCCGGTCCGATAGGAAGCCTTTCCCTGTCCGTCGTTCCCGCTTCCTTTTTCGGTATTATCCTTTCTCCCCGGGGCATTTTCCTCAGTCTCTTCCTTCTCCAGGCTTTTTCTCAAACTGTAATCCGTATAGCCACCTTCATGCTGGCACAGCTTTCCGCCTTCCTCCCAGGCAAAAATACGGCGCACCACACGATCTAAAAAGTAGCGGTCGTGAGAAACCGTTATGACAATGCCGTCAAAATGATCCAGATAGTCCTCCAAAACCGTCAAGGTAGCGATGTCCAGATCGTTGGTGGGCTCGTCCAGAATCAGAATATTCGGCGCCTCCATCAGCACGCGCAAAAGATTCAGCCTTCGCTTCTCACCACCCGATAATTTGCCGATCAGGCTGTACTGTGCTTCTTTGTCAAACAAAAACCTTTCCAGCATCTGAGAAGCACTGATGCTCCCTTCTTCTGTCTTTACGTATTCCGCCACATCTTTGATATAATCAATCACTCTTTTATTCGGATCCATATAAGCAAGTTCCGAAGAAGCACCGGTCTTTTCGGCGACAAATTCCTGGGCATAATAACCTATTTTTACCGTCTGTCCTACCACTCTCTCACCGGAATCCGGCGCAATTTCTCCTGTCAGGATTTTCATCAGCGTTGTCTTTCCGCTTCCGTTTGGACCGATAAATCCCACTCTGTCATGTTTCAGGAAAATATAGGAAAAGTCATCGATGAGAACCTTGTCCCCATATGCCTTCCTGATATGAGAAAGCTCCAGAGTAGTCCGTCCAAGCCGGGTGGAAACAGAGCCTATCTCCACCTTACTCTCTCCCTCAGGCGCCTGTCTGTTTTTCAGTTCCTCAAACCGCTCGATTCTCGCTTTTTGTTTTGTGGAACGGGCTCTTGCCCCTCTCTGAATCCAGGCAAGCTCTGTTCTTAAAATCGACTGTCTCTTTCTCTCGCTGGCAAGCTCCATTTCCTCCCGCTCCGCCTTGAGAGCCAGAAATCCGGAATAATTGGTCTGATAGGAATAAATCTTTCCCTTATCAATTTCCACGATGCGATTGCTCACACTGTCCAGAAAGTAGCGGTCGTGGGTAACCATCACAAGCGCACCACGCCATTTTTTCAGATAATCTTCCAGCCAGTCCGACATTTCGTTGTCCAGATGGTTGGTAGGCTCGTCCAAAATCAGGATATCTGCCGGATGCAGTAAGACAGAAACCAGAGCCAGTCTTTTTCTCTGACCCCCGGACAGTTCCTGCGCTTTTTGTGAAAAATCCCGGATACCCAGCTTTGTCAGCATGGCTTTCGCCTGACTTTCCACATTCCAGTCATTTTCTTTGTGACCGTGTCCCCGCATGACACATTCCATTACCGTATCCTCCGGATGAAAAACCGGCTGTTGGGGAAGATAACTGATCACTACATGGTTCGCCTTTGTAACCGTTCCGTCGTCCGGTTCCTCAAGCCCCGCCATTATTTTTAAAAGGGTAGACTTTCCGGTTCCGTTCACACCCAGAATTCCCACCTTCTCCCCTTCCTGCAAATAGAAAGAGGCCTTGTCAAATAGTAACCTTTCACTGAAGGATTTTGTCAGATTTTCTACTGTAAGTAAGTTCATTCTTTTTTCCTTTTACTGCTTTTTTATTCGAATTCCGTCCTCTCGGGCTCCTAAGTCATGAATTTTCACGCAAGCGTGAAACTCCTGACCTTTGGACCCTGGTATCAACAGTAACAGTTCAGCCCGCGCCATTCGAAAAACCGCACTGACGTGCTTACTGCGGCTACGCCGCTGTTTTTCTCATTGACTGGCGCTTAGCTCATCTGCGTATCGGCGGCAGAATTTTTATGCGAGCATAAATCCTGCCGCCGATACGCAGATGGCTGAACTGTTACTATCAACATTATACTTCCTTTCCTTTGTCTTTACAACTTTCGTCGGATACGTTACCATGAAAAGACAGGAGGGAACGCTACTGTTCACTCCGTTCCAGTAACCTGCAAAAATCCATTTAAAATTGCCTTCGGCAATGGATTTTTGCATTTCTGAATCATTTTTTACGGACTTTGCAGTAAATGCAAAGTCCTGTATAAATAATAACGAGGGAAAGCTTCTATGAAAATCGTGATTATCGACGGTCAGGGCGGGCGTATGGGCAGCCTGCTGACCGAAAAACTTAAAAAAGCCCGCATTCCAGACGCAGAAATCTTTGCGTTGGGAACCAATTCCCTTGCAACGTCAGCCATGTTAAAGGCCGGGGCCGATTACGGTGCAACCGGGGAAAACCCCGTTGTGGTGGCTTGCCGGGATGCGGATGTGATCGCCGGTCCGCTGGGAATACTGGCTGCTGATTCACTTTTGGGGGAAGTAACGCCCACTATGGCTGTTGCCGTAGGCCAAAGTCCCGCGCCCAAAATTCTGCTTCCGGTAAACAAGTGTAACCACATTGTAGTGGGAGTTCAGACCTACAGTCTCAACGAGCTGACAGACCGGGCCGTGGAGCAGATTGTAAATCTGGTTTCCTGACACAAAACAGGGATGATACAAAAATCTTCGAAAGGCTTCCGGCCGATCCTGTCTGACATACAGACATCTGCCGGCAAAACCACGGTCAGACAATGGCCTTTGATTTTTGTAACATCCCTGTTTTTTACTGCATCTATTGTTTGCTGTTTCCTCTTTTATCCTGACTATCCCGATAGTTTCCCTGTAAATACGGGGACAAATATCATCAGTTCACAATGCGGCGCACTGACAGAATAGGCTTATAGGTGGCGTACCCATATTTGATACCGGTTCTGACACTGCTGGCATGCACAATTCTTCCGCCGCCCAAATAAATTGCCACATGTCCCGCATAGCAGATCAGATCCCCAGGCTGGGCCTCCTCGTAGGACACTTCCCGTCCCGCGCTTCGCTGTGCCGCAGAAGTACGGGGAATACTATAGCCGTACTGACGATAAACCGCCTGCGTAAATCCAGAACAATCAGCTCCGTTTGTGAGACTGGTTCCTCCAGGCACATAGGGATTTCCCACAAACAGACAGGCATACTGGGCAATGTCACTGCCGGTGCCCGTTCCTATTTTGGGCGGAACTGTCTTGGCTCCTCCGGAAGAGCTTCCTGACGATGAAGAGGAAGATGAGGAGGAACCGGAAGCTGTCTGTGACGAAGCCGCAGCGCCGGAGCTCTCTGTCTTTTTCTTAGCTTCTTCCGCTTTTTTTCTGGCTTCTTCTTCCTCTTTTATTTTAGCGGCTTCCTCAGCCTCGAGCTTGCGAATCTCTTCGTTTTGTTTTTGGATCTGTTCCTTATAGGCTGCAGCCTCCTGACTGATTCTTGCAATCTGGCTGTCATAGTCAGCAGAAGCCTCTTTTTTGTCATCCAGCAGACTCTGCAGTTCGGATTTTTCCTCCTGCAGTTCGTACTCTTCCGCTTCCAGCTCGGATTTGGAATCCTCAAGCTGATTTTGCTTCTCTGCCACCTGCTCTTTTGTTTCCACATATTTATTCAGCATTTTCCGGTCATACTCATAAAGTTTTTCCACATACTCTGCTTTATTGAGCATGTCCTTAAAACTGGAAGACTCCAGAAAAAGCTCCAGGTAAGTAGTGTCGCCCTTTTCGTAAATAAAGCGAATACGCTCTTTCATCGCCTCATACTGGTCTTCTTCCTGCTGCTTGGCTTCCTCGTAATCCTTCTGAGCCTGTACAATCTGTTCTTCCACCGCTGCAATTTCCTCTTCTTTTAAAGAAACGCTGGCCATAATTTCCACCAGCTGAGAATCCAGCTCATCAATTTCTGTCTGAATATCTTCCTGTTCCCCTTTCAGGTCATTCAGCTGACTGTTTATCTCGTCCAGTTTGCTCTGGTTTTGGCTTGCTTCCGCCTTTTTCTGCTCTTTTTCCTGTTGTATCTGTGCTGCGGTTTTGGCATAAACCGGTTCGGTAATCATAACACATGCCAAAAACACCGCCAGAAGGCTGCATGCTCTTTTCTTCATTCTGTTTCCTCTTTTGCTGCTTTTTCCGTATCGATGCCGGGGCAAAAACATTTGCCCTCATAATGCTTTCGGATTTTTTGCGCAAAGCACTCCCAAAATTCGAAAACATTTCAACTCTGTCACCATTATACACAAAAAAATCTTTGGACGGAACCTTTTTTGCAATGAAAATTTACATATATTTTCATTGCATAAATAATGTGCGCTTTGACGCACATTTGCGCCGAGCGCGATTGCCGTCAGGCAATAGTTTCCTTTCGCGCAAGTGCGCATCCACAGCGGAGCGTCTTTTTTATACGATAAGAAAGAAACTTTCTTATCGTATAAAAAAATCCTGATGAAAGGATGGCTTTTCTTTCATCAGGATAAAAAGATGTCTTTACAGTTCGCAGTTCTTTACCGTTCTGGGGAAAGGAATTACGTCGCGGATGTTGCCCATGCCTGTCAGATACATAACACAGCGCTCAAATCCAAGTCCGAAGCCCGCATGTCTTGCGGAACCATATTTACGAAGATCCAGATAGAAATCGTAATCTTCTTTTTTCAGTCCCAGCTCTTCCATACGTTTTACAAGAAGCTCATAGCTGTCTTCTCTCTGGCTTCCGCCGATAATCTCACCGATTCCCGGAACCAGACAGTCCATAGCGGCCACTGTCTTTCCGTCTTCGTTTAACTTCATATAAAAGGCTTTGATTTCCTTCGGATAATCTGTTACGAAGACCGGACGCTTGAATTCTTTTTCTGTCAGGAAGCGTTCGTGTTCTGTCTGCAGATCGCTTCCCCAGTGTACCTTGTATTCAAACTCATCGTTGTGTTTTTCCAGAATCTCAATAGCTTCTGTATATGTCACATGACCGAAATCAGAATTTAAAACATGCTCCAGACGCTCAATCAGTCCTTTGTCCACAAACTGGTTGAAGAATGCCATTTCTTCCGGTGCATTTTCCAGCACATAGCGAATGATGTATTTCAGCATACTTTCTGCCAGAATCATGTCGTCCTTCAGATCCGCAAAAGCAATCTCCGGCTCGATCATCCAGAATTCCGCTGCATGGCGTGTTGTGTTGGAGTTTTCTGCGCGGAATGTGGGACCGAATGTATAAATATTTTTGAATGCCATCGCATAGGTCTCACCGTTTAACTGTCCGCTTACTGTCAGGTTGGTGGGCTTGCAGAAGAAATCCTGGCTGTAGTCCACTTCCCCGTCTGCAGTTTTGGGAACATTCTTTAAATCCATGGTGGTAACCTGGAACATTTCTCCCGCACCCTCACAGTCGCTTCCGGTAATCAGAGGAGTGTGCACATACACAAAGCCTCTTTCCTGGAAAAACTGGTGGATCGCATAAGCGATCAGAGAACGCACGCGAAATACTGCCTGAAAGGTGTTGGTTCTTGCTCTCAGATGAGAGATAGTTCTCAGGTATTCAAAGCTGTGGCGTTTTTTCTGAAGAGGATAATCTGCTCCGGAAGGTCCTTCCACTATTACTTCCTCCGCCTGCATTTCAAAAGGCTGTTTTGCCCCGGGTGTTTCTACAATGGTACCTGTCACAATGACAGCGGAGCCAACTCCGATTTTGGCAATTTCTGAAAAGTTTGAAAGACTGTCGCTGTAAACTACCTGAAGCGGCTCGAAGAAAGTACCGTCATTTACAACCAGAAAGCCGAAATTCTTGGAATCACGGTTATTTCTTACCCATCCTCCTACTGTTACTTTCTGATTGAAATATTCACCTCTGTTGCGGAATATTTCCTTGATGTTCGTCAGGTCCATAGTTTTCCTCCATTCTTGCCGCCTGGCATATTTTATTCAGCTGCTGTCTCAGATTCTGTTTCCTGTGCAGACTGAGTTTCTGTTTCTGTCTCATCTGCTGTCTGTGTTTCAGCTGCTGTTTCTGTCTCTGTTGTTTCTTCGGTTGCTGTTTCTTCCACTGCTGTTGTCTCTTCAGCTGCAGTCTCTTCTTCTACTGCATCTGTCACTACCGCATTCTCTACCAGGAAGTCGATGACTTTCTCTGTCAGCAGATATTCCCGGAAGCTCTTGATGCCGTCTCCCTCTCCCAGGGCTTCTTTGTAAGCGTCGCCGCTTTCATAGCCGTAATTTGCAGCATAAGTTTCAAGCTCTGCTTTTTCCTCGTCCTCTGTCACGGTAATTCCTTCCTTGTCAGCAATCGCTTTCAGGGCAATCATCTGCTGAGCGGCCTGTTCTGCGGATGTCTGCATTTCTTCCACATACTGATCCTCGCTCATGCCGTACATATATAACATCAAAGTTTCCAGATCCATTCCGTACATGCTGGCCTGCATGGTCAGATTGGATTCCAGACGATCGTAGTATCTTTCCTGCATGGACTGGGGAACTTCCTGAAATTCAGAATTTTCTCTCATCTGATTCAGTACTTCTGTCTCTATATTGTAATCACGTGCGCTTTGCGCCTGCTCCATCAGTCCGTCATAGCAGTACTGACGCAGTTCCTCTACTGTGCTGCACTCTTCAATTTCCAGACTCTGTACAAATTCATCGTTTAATTCCGGCAGTTCTTCCTGATAGATGCCATTTAATGTAACGGTAAATACAACATCCTGTCCTGCCAGATCAGCATTCTGGTATTCTTCCGGGAAAGTAAGATTTAAGTCTTTGGTCTCCCCTGTTTTCATTCCGATGATGCCATCTTCAAAGCCATCAATAAAGCTTCCGGAACCGATTGTCAGATCATAACCTTCTGCGCTGCCGCCGTCAAATTCCTCTCCGTCTTTCTTTCCAACGTAGTCGATATTGGCAATGTCGCCTTCTTCTACAGCGCGGTCTTTTATTTCCACACGATTCGGGTTGCTGCTTCTTAACTGTTCGATGTAAGAATCCACCTGCTCATCGGTAACTTCTGCCGGTGCAACCGCCACTTCAATCCCTTTGTACTCGCCCAAAGTTACATAATCTTCTGCGTTAATGCCCTCCAGATAAGCATCTTCTGAATAGGTCTTCTCCTCCGCAGCTGTTTCTGTCTCTGTTTCTGCCACAGCTGCGCTTTCTGTTTCTGCTGTGGTATCCTCATTGCTGCCGCATCCTGCCAGCATAGCCGCTGACAAAGCTGCTGCTGCAATCCATACAAATTTCTTTTTCATAGTAATCTCCTTCCAAATCTTGGTTCCTTTGTGCAGACTGCGCGGTCTGCATCCGAGCCTCACAAGATCTGTTTTTCTGAACAGACCTGTTTTAAAATAAGGCGTTCATGTTCAGGACACCCTTTATTTTCCCCTGTGCATCCGTGCCGACGTCGATGTACTTTTTCGTCCAACGATACTGCTATCCGCCATTGTAGCACATTTCCCGCCCGCTTACAATAGCGGAGAGAGCAACCTGCTTACCTGTTCTTTAAAACGGATCATAAGAGACCGTCTTAAGTAAAGATCTTTTGTTATTTTTGTACAAACCGCAAGGTCTTCTTCAAAAATCCGCTCCATCTGTGTGGCCAGTTTCTGGTCATATATGGTGGCATTTACTTCAAAATTCAGCGCAAAACTACGAATATCCATGTTGGCGGTTCCATAGCTTAACACTTCCCCGTCTATGATCATTCCCTTGGCATGAAGAAATCCATTGTCATAGGTATAGCAGTTGGCTCCTGCCATCACCAGATCTCCCACATAAGAGTAGGTCGCCCAGTATACAAAAGGATGATCCGGTTTGCAGGGAATCATAATATTGACCTCCACCCCGGAATGGACTGCTATGGTAAGCGCTGTCATAATGGATTCATCCGGTATGAAATAAGGGGTCTGAATATAAATTTTCTTTTTTGCCTTGTGGATCATGCGAAGGTAATTGTTTCGTACATTCTGAAGAGAAGAATCGGGTCCGCTCGACACAATCTGGATATCCGCCTCCCCTTTCCCCGGTTTAAAGCACTGGTAATAGACAGGATTCCGAAAAAGATTCTCCTTTGCCGCATAGTTCCAGTCAAGAATAAACCGGATCAGAAGCTCCGCACTGGCCGATCCCTCTATGCGAAGATGTGTATCCCGCCAATAGCCGAATTTGGGATCCAGTCCAATGTATTCTTTCCCGATATTAAAGCCTCCCACATAGGAAACCATACCGTCAATAATGGCAATTTTTCTGTGATTCCGGTAATTGATACGCAGGTGAAACCGTCTTAAGAAGGCCGGGAAAAATTCTGCCGTGTGAATCCCCTGTTCCCGCAGCTGCGCCCAGTATTTGTGATGCACGCTGCGGCATCCCATTCCGTCAAATAAAACTCTGACCTCCACTCCCTGAGCCGCCTTTTCTATAAGTACATCCTTGATGCGGTTAAACAAAACATCGTTCTTAATAATATAATACTGCAGAAATACATAGTGCTCTGCTCCCCTGATATCCTCAATCAGGGCTTCGAACTTGTCATTTCCATCCGTAAAAATTTTTACTGTGTTGTCGCCGGTCAGCATGGCCCTTGCGCTTTCCAGGTTGTAATAAATCAGGTCTTCATAGCTTTTCAGCTCCGGATTGAGCAAACGCAGTTCCTTGCTTTTGATGCTGTACTCCTGCTCTCTGATTGCATCGTTTACCTGATCTTCGATTTCTTTAATCCGGAACATTTTCCGCTTGTGCATATCCGTTCCCGCAAACAGATAGATAATAAATCCGACAATCGGGATCGTATTCAGAATAAGAAGCCAGGCCCAGGCGGATTTAGGCTCTCTGCGCTGAAAAAACACTATGATGATCGAAAGAATAAAATTTAAAAAAATCAGATGATCCGAAACAAAATTCCAGCAATCTCTGATAGTTTCTCCCGCCGTTAAAAACAGTTCATACATAAACAATCCCCCTGATCTGTCACACAGACAGATATCTGCTGTTTCCCGCTGTGTCATTATGCCCTTTTGTGGAAGCACATTCAGGCAGTCCGTTTTTGCAGTCCAAACCTGGCAAAAGCTGCAGCATTGATGTACAGCATTATATAACATTTCGCGGAATTCTTCAACGAATCCTTGCTTAATCCCTGAAACTCTGCTACAATATTTTCAGTATTACCGCCTTATGGTAAAAGAACACAAAGGGTAAGGAGGAGAGATACCATGAACACTTTCACAGTGGTATTGATCGTTATTCTTCTCATTCTGATTGCCGGTGTTGTGGCTTTGTATTTCGTCGGCAAAAAAATGCAGAAAAAACAGGAAGAACAGCAGGCTCAGATTGAAGCTTACAAACAAAACGTGACCATGCTGATCATTGACAAAAAGCGTATGCGGATTAAAGATGCCGGTCTTCCACAGGCCGTTATCGAAAGCACACCCAAGCTGATGCGCCGTTCCAAGCTTCCGATCGTCAAAGCCAAAGTCGGTCCTCAGATTATGACTTTAGTTTGTGAAGAGAAAATTTTTGATGATGTTCCGGTCAAGAAAGAGGTAAAAGCCGTGGTAAGCGGTATCTATATTACCGGTGTAAAAGGACTTCACGGCAACAATACCGTAAAGAAAGAAACCAAGAAAAAGAGCTGGTTTAAACGCAAAGTGGAAAAACTTCAGGAAAAAGCCGGTGCCAAACCGGTAAAATAACCGGAATCCGTAAAAACAGGAACTGCAAAAGGCATCCGAAAAGTCGTTGTTACGCAACTTTTCGGATGCCTTTTTTAGTCTTACATCTCCTCTTTTTCAGTGCCGGTAAGGTCAAAGTCAGCAGCCTGTCTGTCTCTGATATCCAGACAGATGGTACAGTCCGCCACATACTCATAATTTACATCCAGGGTATAGCCTAAGTGAAGTGTCACCCGATGCTCTTCCTCTTCCACTTCCACTTTTCCCGTATCCAGCCCAATGAGCATCATTCCGTAAGGAGTGCGGTAATTGGTCACATTCTTTTTATCCTGTTCAAAGACCATATGTACGTCAATGGGACCTTTTTTGGTCAGTTCCATGCTGTGCTCCCGAAATTTGATCATATTCCGCACTGGTTCCGGAAATCCTTCCATGTACTCCTGAAAGATAACGTAGTGAGCGCCGTTTCTCTTATAATATTCACCGGGCTGTATCGTCTCTATTTCATCGCTGTCCTGTTCCTGATCAAACTGCAGGCCGCGGATTGCAATCATTACTTCTTTTGTCATATTCAGTATTCCTCTATATTTATGGTTTTAGCGGAAAGGATTCCGTATTTTAAAATGGAATTGGCGAATCGCTGGAATTTTTCCGCTGCGTCACTGACATAAAAACGATATCGGTCTGTTCCCAGATGGGGAGCTTCGGGATTATCAAGTCCTTTTTGGGTCAAAAGCTGTTTCAGTTCTATCGCCGTCTCATAAGCGGGATTGACCAAAGTCACCTCTTCCCCCATGATTTTTCTGACCGTGGAGCGAATCAGCGGATAGTGGGTGCATCCCAGAATCAACGTATCGATTCCCACATCGATCAGTTCACTCAGATATCGCATGGCAATTTCGTCGGTTACGGGGTCTTTTAGCAGCCCTTCTTCCACAAGAGGTACGAAAAGCGGGCACGCTTTTCCGATCACACTGACTTCCGGGCGAAGCTTTTTGATATAGTTGGTGTAAATCTGACTGCCTATCGTTCCTTCTGTTCCGATAACCCCAATCTTACCGTTTTTTGTCTCTCTGGCCGCCACTCTTGCGCCAGGCTTTACTACTCCGATAATGGGAATATCCGTCTCCTTTTCCAGCTCGTCCAGAGCATAGGCGCTGGCCGTATTGCAGGCCACCACAATAGCCTTTACCTGCTGTGTCTGCAAAAATCTCAGAATCTGTCTGGAATATTTGATGATAGTCTCTCTGGATTTACTGCCGTAGGGTACCCTGGCCGTATCTCCAAAATAGACGATCCTTTCATTGGGGATCTGCCTCATGATTTCTCTTGCGACTGTCAATCCCCCCACACCGGAATCAAACACCCCCACCGGCGCCTGTCTGAGATCTTTGATTTCTTCTATGTTCATGGTTCTTCTCCATTCTGCTATAGGTTTTGGCGGATGCAGATTTTTCTCCAAAATAAGTCCCGCACTAAAAATATTTTTTCAATTCCTCAAGGAATGCCAGTTTTACGGATACCTCGCCCGGATCGGCTGCCAGTATCTGCTTGTAATCTTCCAGGATTTCTTCCATTTCCACTGTCCCTCTCTCCTCTGAAATCCGTTTGTAAGTGTCAAAGGGGAGACCGTACTGGGGATACAGCGTTCCAAAAAATCCAAGAATCATAACTATGCCAAACAGTCCTTCCCGCACTGATTTCCTTTTTGTTTTCCCTTTCATCTCTACTCCCATCCGCCCATCTTTACAGGCTCTTTTTCGAAAGAAAAGATCCCTTCATTTTTCTGCCTTTTCTTTCTGCTAGGAGTATTGACTCTTTCCGGGGCTTTCATTCCGGAAATCAGGCCGGAAATAAAACAGCTTTTCCCTGGGGCTATCTGGATTCAGAAAGCCTGTGGATCACACCGCGCTCCTGGTTTTCTATGTGAGCTTCGATAATCCGTGCTCCGCCCTCTTTGTCCCGATTCAGAATGCAGTTATAAATCACCGCATGTTCCTTCACCAGCTTCTCGTGGTTTGCCTTATCTTTGATATATTCCAGGCGGTATCGGTACATCTGCTGAGAAAATTTGTGGATCATCTGCGCCAGTTTCTGGTTATCGCTGGCACGCACTATGATATCATGCAGTTTAACGTCCGCCTCTGCAATTTTTACAACTTCATCCGTTCCCGCCAAAGCCGCAAATTCGTCGCATGCTTTTTTCAGTTCGTCCAGCTGCTCTGCGGTAATCCTTTCACAGGCAAGCTGTACCGCCAGAACATCCAGAGCTTTTCGCACTTCCAACACATCTCTTAAATTTTTTTCCGTAATCTGCGCCACTTCGGCACCACGCCTTGGTATCATCGTCACAAGGCCTTCCAGCTCCAGCTTTCGGATCGCCTCTCTGATCGGAGTGCGGCTGACGCCCAGCTTGTCCGCCAGATGAATTTCCAGAAGCCGCTCACCGGGTTTTAACTCACCGGTAAGAATACTTTGCCGTAACGTTTGGAACACCACATCGCGAAGGGGCAGAAAGTCGTTTCTTTCGTCCTGATCAAATCCATTCATTGTATTACTCCCTGTCACTTATCCTCTCAGACTTCCACACAGGTATCGGAAGTAAATCCGGTCAGATAAACCTGTCTGGTATACCCTGCCTGCTTCAATTCTTCGTAGGCTTTCCGGGCAGTCTGTTTTTCTTCAAACAAGGCAAAGACTGTGGGGCCGCTTCCGCTCATCATGGCGCGCAGAGCCCCTCGCTCTGCCAGAAATGCTTTGATTTCCTCTATCACCGGGTAATGTTTTGCTGTCACCGTTTCCAGCACATTTCCCATTTTTTCTGCCATGCCTTTTAAATCTTTGTTTGTAAGGCATACTATCATGCCGTCAATGTCCGGATGTTCTTTCAGCGACTCGGCATGAAGATTTTCATAGACAAATTTGGTGGAAACGTTGATTTCCGGTTTAGCCACTACAACATAGCAGTCCGGCACCGGAGGAAGCGGCGATAAAATTTCTCCGATTCCCTCCGACAGCATCGTTCCTCCCTGAATGCAGTAGGGAACATCCGCTCCGATCTTTACCCCCAGTTCCTGAAGGTCTTTCACAGAAAGTCCCAGGTCAAAGAGGCGGTTCATTCCCACAAGGGTTGCTGCCGCATCCGTACTTCCCCCGGCCATTCCGGCGGCTATGGGAATATTTTTTTTCAAAGTGATGCGAATTCCTTTTTCCAGACGACATTTTTCCGTCAAAAGCGCTGCCGCACGGTAAATCAGGTTTCCCTCATCGCAGGGGAGCTCCTGATTGTCCGTAAATACCTCAATTCTGTTTTCTTCTTGCACCTCAAAAGTCAGTTCATCAAATAAGTCGACGGTCTGCATGATCATCTTTACTTCATGATAGCCGTCCTCCCTGCGCCGGATCACATCCAGTCCCAGGTTTACCTTCGCCATCGCTTTTATCGTCAATTTTTCCATCTGTACTCCCATCTGTCCTTTGGGGACTTTCCTTTTACGTTTGGCGGGTCTCAAAGCCATGCCTTTTTGCGCAGGCGTGAAACACATGACCTTTTGACCCTGGCATCCTCTATTTTTTACACGTCTTGTATTTTGTATACACTGATTGTACTTAATTATATACAATCCCAAAAGTTTCGTCAATGAACATCTGTTTTTCAGGAAATTCCTTTTACAATGAGGATTTTATCCCCGGGTTTTATTTCGTCTGAGGAAAGTTCATTGATTTCTTTCAGCTGCTGTATGGGCACATAATAATGCTTTCCAATATCCCAAAGACTATCGCCTTCTTTTACCATGTACGCGGCAATTCCCGGAAGATCAGCCAGTTTTTCCGGATTCAGCTCGCTGACTTTGATATCCGAAATCACGGATTCCTCATGCTGCGCGAAAACGATTGCTGAAAAGACAAGAACGGCTTTCACATCCATTTCCTCCCCGGAAAATCCCGATGCCGCCAGCTGCTCGATTGCCACATCCACATGATAGCCGCACCCGCGCTCCATTTTCGGAACTTCCAAAAGATAAGAAAATGGTATGGTTCCTTTCAGGCTTCCAAGGGGCATCTCACCGTCCCCCGTGGTGTAAAGGGAAGCAATGACAGCCTGGCCGGTAATCCGGATTCCCTCCTCGGTCACTTCCGTCATCCCAACCTGAACCTGCCCTTTGGAAAAGCAGATCTGCGCGATCCCCGGAAAACCTGCGGCGACTTTAAACCGCTCGGACACCTTTGTTTTTCCCGTTGTCTTTAACAGAAGTTCCTTCCATTTACCGCTTCCTTTTACCGCCTCAATTTCCTTCGTAACGCCATACACATCGCAGACAACCTCGGTAGTTTGCTCCTGGTATATTTTCATGTCCAGATCAAGCACGATATCCAGGGAAATTTTTCTGTCCTCGCCGTCCTCATCCGCTTTCACTTCCAGTTCCTTATGCCCGATGCGGCAGGAAATATCTCCCACCATATCCTCCTGCATACCGCTGCATTCCAGCATGCCGTTCACCGGTACCGAAGTTTCGTACCACTGAACCGGTCTGCTTTCCCCTTCTCCTTCGTAAAGAAGAAAAATTTTCAGCTCTCCTTTCAGGTTAAGCCTGCCGTCAAGAATTCGAAATTCCGGTTCACAAAAAGTGACGCTCTGCCACAGCAGATCAAAAATATTCGGCATGCCTCCCGGAAGTTCCAGTTCCTCCCTGACCCTAAATATATCCTTTTTCTGTATGGAAAGTCCGGCGGGATTCATGGTCTTTTTCCGAACTTCCACCGCATCTTCGCCGGATATTTCCACTGCGGCTTCCATATCCTGAATCTCTTCCACAAACAGTTCCAGATTTAAAAGCGCCTGAACGCTGAGTTTTCTGGAATTGATCAGACCCACGCTCAAATCTTCCAGTTCCTTGCGTACCGTTACTCCATCGTTGGCTGTGACGCCCTCCATATAAATCTGTTCTTCAAACGGGAGAACTCCCTGCATACACGCCGGACGTCTCACATCTTCATCCGACAGATACAACACTTCAAAGTGCAGCTTTCCTCTTATATGCACATGATCTGCCACCGGACGCATTTCCTCAATCTCAATTTCCCCCTGCTCCATGATCAGCTGGTAAACATCGGGTTTTGCGTCTGTAATATTGATATCATCCTCCAGCGTGATCTGTGTTCCCGCCTTACACTTTATCTGATCCATATGTATGTTTTTCCTGACCAGTTCCATAAATGCCCTCCTGATACGGTCCGAAGCCTCTTTGTACTGCCCCGGATACTTTTTGTAAAATGTATTACCGTATTTGCCCGGATATGACTGAAACCCGTCAGTATGATGTTTTGATTTCCTTTAAAATAAAAAGGAGCATCCCACAGGACAGACAGCAAGTCCGCCTCTGTTTCCGCTCCTTTAATCTTAAAGATTTGGAATACTTATTTCACACAGCCGATGATTTCATGAATATCTTCGATGTGATATTTTCTCATGTAATCTTCAATTCCCTCCGCTACCTGGCAGGTTGCATAAGGGTTGATAAAGTTCATGGCTCCTACGGCAACGCCTGTTGCTCCGGCCATGAGAAATTCCACCGCATCCTCTGCATTCTGAATGCCGCCCATTCCGATGATGGGAATTTTTACCGCGTTGGCACACTCGTAAACCATACGCACTGCGATGGGCTTAATGGCAGGACCTGACATGCCTCCTGTCTTGTTTGCCAGCACAAAAGCTCTTTTGTGGATGTCAATTTTCATGCCGGTGATGGTGTTGATCAGGGAAATAGCGTCTGCCCCTGCTGCCTCCGCAGCCTTTGCCATCTCGGCAATGCTTGTCACATTGGGACTTAATTTCATGATAATGGGCTGTTTTGCCTTTTCCTTTATCCGGGAAGTAATGTCATAAAGAGCTTCCGCTTTCTGTCCGAAAGCAATCGCTCCCTCCTTAACGTTAGGGCAGGAAACGTTGATTTCCAGCATATCAACATCGGCATCTCCCAGTTTTTCCACAACTTCCAGGTAATCCTCCACCGTTTTTCCACACACATTCACAATGATCTTTGTGTCGAACTGTTTCAGAAAAGGGATATCTCTTTCCATGAAAACATCAATACCCGGATTCTGCAGTCCGATGGCGTTTAACATTCCGCCATAAACCTCTGCCACACGGGGAATGGGATTTCCCGGCCAGGGCACATTGGCCACGCCTTTTGTCACCACCGCGCCAAGTTTATTCAAATCTACAAATTCACTGTATTCCATACCGGAACCAAAAGTACCGGAACCTGTCATAACCGGATTCTTAAATTCCACACCGGCGATTGTCACTTTTGTATTCATTCTCTTCTCCATTTCCACCTAGTCCATTCCTGTATCCGAATCTCCCGGCCGTCATGCATGATGGCACAGGCATCAGATGTCTACTTCTTCCGCTTCAAATACCGGTCCGTCCGTGCAGATGCGGGCATTGTGTACATGAGAGTGATGATCCACTTCCTTTGTCTTGCACACGCATCCCAGACAGGCACCTACGCCGCAGGCCATACGTTCCTCCAGAGAAATATAAGCCGGAATTCCCGCTTCCTTTGCGTACGCTTTGATCGCGCGCAGCATCGGCATCGGTCCGCAGGCATAGATAATGTCCGCTTTCAGAGCGTTCTCGCGGATCGCATCCATGACATTTCCCTTTGTTCCCACGCTTCCATCCTCCGTGGCAATAAAGACTTCTCCGTACTTTTCCAGATCCTCTTTCAGAAAGCAGCCGGCGTCTCTGTATCCCACTACGATCTGTTTACGGCAGTCAAGTTCCTTAGCCAGCTCTAAAATAGGGGGAACTCCGATACCGCCGCCCATCAGAAAAGCTGTCATTCCCTTTTCTGCCTTTTCAACCGGAAAGCCGTTTCCTAAAATTCCGAGAATTTCTACTGTGTCTCCTTCTTTGTATGTGGAAAATTCTGTAGTTCCCGCACCGGCCACACGATAAACAATTCTAAGTGCTTCCTTTTCTTTGTCCACCTCACAGATACTGATGGGGCGGGGAAGCAGTGTGCTTTTATCTTTTGGATAGACTGCAATAAACTGTCCGCAGGATGCAGACGCTGCAAGTTCTGTTTTCAGCCACATATCATAGATGCCTTCCGCCAGACATTTCTGGCCAAGCACCCGGGCAGTTACTTTTTTCTTCTGTGCCATGTTTTTATCTCCTTATACAATCTCTGTCTGATCCAAAATCCTCAGACCTCTTCCCTTCCGATGGGAAGAATTTTCTACTGTTCCGAATATACCACATTTCCGGCGCAAATGGTATATTTTACTTTGCCTTTCAAGGTTTTTCCAAGGAACGGGGAATTCTGGGACCTGGAGGCAAATTTTTCCGGCGTCCATTCCTCTTCCGGGTCAAAAAGAACAAGATCCGCCGGTCCTCCCTCTGCCACATAGCCGGCATCCAGCTTGTACAGCTTTGCCGGTGCCAGACTCATGCGCTCAATCAGCTGGCTCATGGTAAGATATCCAGGCGCCCAGAGCTGTTCCAAAGACAAAGCCAGGGAAGTTTCCAGGCCGATAATACCGCTTGGCGCCTCTGTGATGGGCTTTTCTTTTTCCTCTTTGCTGTGGGGCGCATGGTCAGTGGCGATCATATCGATGGTACCATCAGCCAGTCCCTTGATGATGGCAAGCCTGTCCGCTTCCTCCCTCAAAGGCGGATTCATTTTCGCCAAAGTTCCGTACTGAATGACCGCCTCCTCGGTCAGCGTAAAATGGTGAGGCGCCGCCTCCGCGTGAATCTTTCCTCCACGCGTCTTTCCCTGTCTTACAAGTTCCACCGCTTCCTTTGTGCTGATATGCTGAACCACAATACTTGCACCTGTTTTAAGGGCAAGCTCCACGTCCCTTTTTACCATGTCAATCTCTGCCATACGGTCCGAGCCGCCGATGCCGTAATGCTGGCTTGCTCTGCCTGCATTGACCCCGTTATTCTGAATATAGGCAGGATTTTCTTCGTGAAAGCTGATGGGCATATCCAAGGCTGCCACAGCCTCCATGGCCTGTTTTGCTATCTTTTCATCTAAAAGCGGCATGCCGTCGTCCGTAAATCCCACAGCGCCCTCTGCCTTAAGAAGGGACATATCCACCAGTTTTTCTCCCTTCATTCCTTCTGTCACGTTGGCGCAGGTGTACACATGAATCCCTGTCTCTTTTCCTTTTTCTATAATATAATGCAGTGTATCCACATTATCCACACGGGGAGTGGTGTTCGCCATCAGCACTACGCTTGTCACACCACCCGCTGCAGCCGCCTTTGCCCCTGTGTGAATGTCTTCTTTGTAAGTGGCGCCGGGATCACGAAAATGGATATGCACATCCACTAACCCGGGCGCTGCCGTCAGACCACTGCCGTCAATCACTGCGCAGTCTCCGTCCGGCAGGGGAAGATGTTCCCCTATCGCTGCAATTTTTCCATTGTCGGTAAGAATATCTCTGATTCCATCTGTTCCGGATGCCGGATCTACCAGATGAACGTTTTTAATAAAAAGCACTCCCTTTTCCTCCTTTTTCAATGCCTGCCTTCTTTTTTCTTTAATCATATCATACATAGATGCCAGGGTCAAAAGGTCTAAGCCCCTATGAGCTTGCTCATAAGTGGGTGAAAGACCTTGGGATCCTGGCATCAAAGATATTGCGATACCCAAATTTGTCAGTCAAACACGACGGCTTTATCCATAAAGGGCGTCTTTAACACCAGATAGGGATAAGAAGCGCTCTGTTTTCTGGCCGTCTCTCCGGAGGGCCCAAGCAGACTGGTATCTACATAGATGGCATTTTCCGTTGCATACAGATCATTGACCGTCACACTGTAGCCGCCGGTTTTCTGTTTTCCATATCCTATGCACAAGTACAGATACCCGCTGTCGGCATAAGTAAATTTGAATACCTGTTCTTTTTTTTCTTCCACCAGCTTTTTTACTTCCTCCGGAAGTCTGTCTTCATCCACCACTGTAAATTCCAGGCTGGTCTTTTTTTCCTCCTCCTTTTTACCGCAGGCTCCAAGCACCATAACAAAAAGACACAGCAGGAACACCCATACACATCGCTTCATCATTCTTCCCCTTTCCACCTGTGCTTATCCCATCCTATGCTGCGCCCAAGCTGTCCTATTCCTCGCACGATAAAATGCCTGCGGATGGTTTCAGGAAAAACTCTGGACTTTTTCCCTGTGCATTTGGCGTAACAGTTCAGCCATCTGCGTATCGGCGGCAGGATTTGTGCTCGCATAAAAATTCTGCCGCCGATACGCAGATGAGCTAAGCGCCGGTCAATGAGAAAAACAGCGGCGCAGCCGCAGTAAGCACGTCAGTGCGGTTTTTCGAATGGCGCGGGCTGAACTGTTGCATATTTTTTTCTTTTCATTCTTAAAAAACATGGAAAAGGGAATCTTTTTATAGTAGAATAAGAAAAATAAGGCGCAAACAGATGCTTTTCCCGTATCCTGCAGAATCTTCTTCTCCCGGTTAAAAATCTGCAGGAGGAAAAGCCTTTTGTTTTGCACAGACATTCCATAAAACAAGCCGCTACAGCGGCAGAACAGGAGAAAACTATGATACGCTTCATTTGTGTGGCATCTTTTGTTATACTGTTTCTCATTGTAAGTATTCCGCTGCTTATTGCAGAATGGATTCTTGGAAAATTCAATATGGATGCCAAAAACAAGAGTTCCCTTGCCATTGTAAACTGGGCCTTTCGCTGCTGTATCAGAATGGCCGGCGTAAAAGTGGATTACATCGGCGAGGAACGAGTTCCCAAAGACCGGGCGGTTTTGTATGTGGGCAATCACAGAAGCTACTTTGACATTCTTTTAACTTATGTGAGAGTTCCCCGCCCTACCGGATACGTTGCCAAAAAGGAAATGCTGCGTTATCCTCTGCTGAAAGACTGGATGAAAAATCTGCACTGTCTTTTTTTAGACCGTGAAAATCTCAAGGAAGGCATGAAAACCATCCTGGAAGGAGTTGAAAAACTCAAATCCGGAATTTCCATCTGCATTTTCCCGGAAGGAACCAGAAACAAGGTCAACGACACCTTTCTTCCCTTCCATGCAGGAAGCTTTAAAATGGCTGAGAAATCCGGCTGCCCCATCGTTCCCATTTCCATTGTCAATGCAGGGGCCATTTTCGAGGACCATCTGCCCAAAATAAAAAAAGCTCACGTAATTATCGAATACGGAGAACCGATTTATACGGACAGCCTGGATCGAAACGAAAAAAAGGTTCTTCCCGAAAAAGTGAAGAACCAGATCGAAACCATGTATTTTAAAAACAAAAATCTTTTGTGACAGGCAGCGTCGGTGTACAGGAATACAATACGCCCCTGTACACCGACGCTAAAAAAATATCTTTTAATTTTCCAGCATTTTTACAATTGCAGAGTATCCCATTCCGTGAGATGCCTTCACTAAGATGGTATCTCCTTTTTTTATCAGAGAAAAAAGCCCTTCTTCCAGCGCTTTCGTGTCCGCAAAGTAAAAAACATTCTTCATTCCCGCTTCCCGCGCTGCTTTTGCCATCTCTTCGGAAAGACTTCCCGCGCAGATCAGGCAGTCTATATTTTTTTCGGCGGAATATGCCCCTACTCTGGCATGCAAAGCTTTTTCATCGCTGCCCAGTTCAAACATATCTCCCAGAACCGCTATTTTTCTTCCCTCTGCCGTGGTGAGAAGATCCAGGGCCGCCTCCATAGAAACCGGATTGGCATTGTAACAGTCATCAATCAGGACAAAGTCCCCGACATTCACCACCCGGCTTCTTCCTCCTACTGCAGAAACCGATGCGATTCCACGGGCAATTTCCTCACAGCAAAGACCGCTTATCAGGCCTGCGGCTGTGGCTGCCAGCGCATTGTATACCATATGAATGCCCGGAAGAGGAATGGAAACAGAAAATTTTTCTTCCCTGCCTTCCGTTTTCACATGAATCGTGGCTTCACTTCCCAGAAGTCCTTTGTTTACAATTTCATCCGCATAAATATCGTTGGAAGACGAAAGTCCAAAGCGGAGAGGCTTTTTCCCATGCACCTCCGAAATCGTGCTCAGCATATCATCGTCTCCGTTGACGCAGACGCTTCCCTGAGGATTCATAAAGTCAAACATCTCTGATTTTGCTTTCAGGATTCCCTGCCTGCTTCCCAGAAACTCCAGATGGCATTCTCCGATGTTGGTCATCACACAGATGTCCGGACGCACTATCTGACTTAACCGGTGCATTTCCCCGAAGTGATTGATTCCCATCTCGATCACCGCCATTTCCGTATCTTCCGGCATGGCCAGAAGTGTCAGAGGCACGCCCACTTCGTTGTTATAATTTCCTTCTGTTTTGTGCACCTTATACTTTTGAGCCAAAACTGCAGCGATAAATTCCTTGGTACTTGTCTTTCCCACACTTCCGGTTATGCCTACCACAGGAACCGGCATCGTCTCCCTGTAATAAGAAGCAATATCTTTCAGCGCCTGAAAACTGTCTTTTACCAGAATATACGGTCCGTCTGCCTGCTGGGGCTCATCCTGGCAGACTACCCCCACAGCGCCTTTTTCAAACACATCCGGGATGAATTTATGTCCGTCCACTCTTTCGCCTTTTGTGGCAATAAAGAGAAAACCGGGTTCTATTTTTCTGGAATCCAGCACCACTCCTTTTACCATGGAGCCTGCCGAACTTCTTATCATTGTTTTCTTTTTCAAAGCTTCACAGGAAACTCCCTCCGCCTGTTTTCGCGTACTAGGCCGAATGGGAATCACCAGCTTTCCGCCGCATGCCTTGGCAGCTGCCAGCAATGTCATTTCTTTCATAATCTATGCGTCCTTTCTACAAAAATTCTCAGCCTGGATCAACGGACAGTCCAATTTTGCTGCCGCGTGATTTTAGAGATTTACAGCCCTTTTTTCGGCCAATGCATCTTAGTCCGCGTCCATGGAAATATCCACGATTTTCTGACAAAGCTGTTCAAAGCTCATACCCACTGCTGCCGCTTCCTGAGGTATCAGGGATGTGGGAGTCATACCCGGAAGAGTATTGGCCTCCAGGCAGTAAATTTCTCCCTCTTCGCTCATCATAAAATCCATGCGCGCATATTTTTTCAGCCGGAGAACTTCAAATACTTTCTCGGAAATTCTCTGAATTTCTTTCGTCTTGTCTTCCTCTAAATGTGCCGGGCAGGTCTCCACCGTACTTCCGGCCTGGTATTTGTTTTTATAATCATAAAATCCTTCTTTCGGCGCAATTTCCACAATCGGAAGTGCTTTTCCTTCGATCACGCCGCAGGTGAATTCCCGTCCCTTTATGTACTGTTCCACTAAAACCTCATCATCATAGCGGAAAGCTTCTTCCAACGCCTGCTCGTATTCTTCCTTCGTGTTTACGATCACTACACCCACACTGGAACCGCCGCTGCAGACTTTCACCACGCAGGGAACCTGGATCTCGTGCTCCGTTTTCTCCCCTTTACGCACAGAAATGCTTTTGGGTGTGGGGATATTGTGATAAAAAAACAGTTCCTTTGCCAGCTTTTTGTCCATGGCAAGTGCGGAGCTTACATAATCCGTGCCTGTGTAACGGATCCCGAACAGGTCAAAGGCAGCCTGCACTTTTCCGTTTTCTCCGTTTTCTCCGTGAAGTCCCAGAAAAACAATATCCGCCATCTGACAGATTTTGATTACATTAGGTCCGAAAAAGCTTTTTCCTCCGTCTTTTCGCATCGCCTTGATGGCAGACACATCCGGATTGATTACAGCCACATTTCCGATTCCCTCTGCCCAGTCTCTGTCACTTTCAAAGACTCCGGATACATCCTCTTCCTCCAGTCCCAGATACACATCCAGAAGGATAGCCTGATGTCCCAGTTTTTTCAGTGCCTGATAAATCATGCGGCTTGATGTGAGAGAAACATCTCTTTCTGTACTGATGCCGCCGCCTAATACTACTATTTTCATCTTTTTATCCACTCCTGTCTTCTTTTTCAGAATTTTGAGAGCACAAAGTGCGAAGAACTCCGTGGTAATATGGATACCCATTACCTTTTTCTGTTTTAATCTTTATCAGTATACGCTTTCTTCCTTGTATGGTAAAGTCTCTTTTTCGGAATTTCTTTGGAAAAACAAGGTGCCGGCAGCCCCGGCGGCAGTCAGGCTCGTTTTTTTAAGGCAAAGGCAAAAAACAGCACTTTATCCCCTGTTTCTAAAAAGAGGGGTCTTTAAGAAACAGAGGATAATAAGTGCTTATTTAGGAAAAACTTAAGAAAGCCAGTTCATGGGATTTACCGGTTCCCCGTCCTTTGTCAGTTTAAAATATACATTGGTTCCCTCAACGCTGTAGTATTTGGTGGGAGCGGCCACCTTTCCCAACAGCTCACCGGCCGTAATATAATCGCCCTCCCTTACGGTGATATCTGTCAGCTGACCGTATGTGAGCTTATAGCCATCCCCAAGGTCTGTCTCCACCGCGTTTCCGATCTCCGGGTCGTGATAGACGGCCGTCACTTTTCCGTTGGCTGCGCAGGTAATATTGGACCCCTGGGTAGCAGCAATGATCAGGGCAGGATTGTATTTATACTGATCCAGTGTGGGAAAATAAACCGTCTTGTCCATGCTGTAATTGATCAGAATGTTGCCCACAATGGGCCATTCCAGCATGGTTTCCTCCGAGAAATGAAGCGCCGGCGAATTTTCCGCTTCTGCCAAAGCTTCCTGAGCCTCTGCCTCTTCCTCAGCCTGTGCTTCTTCCTCCAGAGCCTGCTCTTCCACGTCAGACAGGTAAGCGGCATCATTTCCGGACACCACTCCGGAAGCTCCTACTTTTAACAATACGTCTTCCTCTGCCAGAGCCTGCTCCTTCTGCCCGGCATCACTGTTTTGTGTCTCTTCCTTTTCCTGTGCCGACCTTTCCTCTTTCTCCGTCTTCTGCTGGTTTTTTACATTACTGTTTCCCACCTGCTGCAGATCCAGTTCTTCCTCCAAAGGCGCATAATCCAGTTCCCCCAGATCCTCCGATTTCTCTGCTTCGTGAACTCCCGCAAGCTCCTGAGAACTTTCTTCCTCCTGCGCCATTTCTACCTGATATTCCTCTTTCGGTTCCGTATTTCCCGCCTGATAAATATACAGCCCCGTTACCGTCAACGCCCCCAGTACCAGAACGCTGGACGCTATCATAACTGCTTTTTCTTTTTTATCGCTTGATCTCCTTCTTCGCATAATTATCGGTCCTTTCTATCCGTAAATTTTAGAGTCAAGCTTAGTTTTTCCTGAATCTGCTTATTTATTCCATTTCCCGCTCATTCCATTTTTTCAATTACAAAATCAGGGAAAAAGTAGTTAAGAATTTCTACGTAATCATTTCCGTTTTGAGCCAGATAATTTCCGTAATACTGGTCGTAACCCAGTCCGTGTCCCACCCCTCTTGTAGTAATGACCACGTTTCTTCCCATGGTTTCTATCTCAAAGCAGGAGGAAGGCAGCGAAAAAAGTTCTCTGAATTTTTCGCCGGAAATTTCCTCATTCAGATACTGTACTTTCAGCACATAACCTGCGGAATCCCTGAGCAATGTTATTTTCTGTTCTCCCCCGTCTGCGTCTGCTCCGGTATAATCCTCCAGAATCTGAAAAAATTCTGACAGGTTTATCTCGGTTTTCTGAAGATAATCCTCCGCCTCCCTGTCTCTGTCACAGGGCACGCTCACGAAACCCACTCCTCTTTCTTCCCCCAACACTTCACTGCCGTCTCTGGTATTTCCGCCGCTGAGCCAGAAGTAAGCCGGTTCCATCACCTTTCCCTCCATGGTAAGCACCATTCCGTCTGTGCTTTCCACCGCTTTTTTCATTTTTTCTTCTTTTTCTTCAAAGGAGTCTCCCCACATTTCTCTGCGCTGACTGCTGTTCCTGTAATCCTGTCCCAGCGCTTCGGCCAGAATCACTCTGTCCTCCACATTTTCCCGATTTTCGTAAATATAATAGCAAAGTGTGCGCAGAATCACCGCCTGAGAACGCAAAGCCTCCTCCTCACATTCCGCCGGAATGCTCACCGCAAGCGCCCCCTGCAGATACTCATCCAGCGGCAGGATCAGACTGCCTTTCCCGGTATCATAAGATATCAGCAGTCCGTCTGTAGAAGAAAGCACTGCCCTTTCCCGGTATTGTCCTGCAAACAGGCTGATCACGTAGGGAACCATAAACATAAAAAAAAGAACCGTAAGAAGCGTATGCAGACGCCTTTTCCTCACGGTTCTTTCTATTCTTTCTCTTTCTCGGTAATCCAAAGGCAGTCCCCCTGCTCATTTATTATCACAGTGTATGTAATGCCTGAGGATTTTATGTGCGCTTTATTCTTCCACGCGGTTGTAATTGATCAGGCAGCCCTTTAAGATGATCTGTCTTTCCTCATCTGTCAGTTCGCCCAGGGTAAGGGTGAACGGAGTCAGCTGTCCGTCTTTTACAGTATAGGCCGTAATCTGTGCCTGTTTTTCTTCCACTGCCCTGCGGATTCCCGGAATGAAAAGATAATCCTTGTTGGCAAAAGGAAGTTCTCCTTCCGGAATCAGGAAAGGAAGCATGCCCCAGTTGATCAGGTTGGAGCGGTAACGCTTGGTAGCATATTCGTTGGCAATGTTTGCCCAGCCTCCCAGAACTTTCTGGCAGCTTGCCGCCTGTTCTCTGGCAGATCCGTCTCCCGGTTTTACAGCAAAAATCGTAGAGCCAAATCCTATATTTCCTTCTCCTGTCTCAGGAAAATCTTTCTGGATCGTTTCCATCACTTCTTTTAATTCCGGTTTTGCCTCAAGAGGGCATTTTCCTTCCATTACAGACTTCTGCGCTTTCTGAATATCCTTTGCCAGTCCCACATAAGCAGGATCTTTTCTGGAGAGAGTAAACTCTGCCAGTCCCAAAGGATTGGAACGATAGGAGGATGTTTCTCCGGAAGGAATCAGCTCGTCTGTGGTAGTAACCGGGTCGTGGATCTCGGACACCACGCGCAGAACCAGGTTTTGCGGCAGCTCGCACATAGCGGGCCAGTCTTTGATGTTTGGTCCGAACTGGATCTCCACGCTGGGATCTGCCACACCTTTGGAATCAAACACACGGTTTTTATAAATATTTGCATCAAAATGATAACGGTATTTTCCAATCGGTCCGTCAAAATCTGTAGCAGGCGTGAGAAGTCCCTTGTTTGCTGCGGTAGCTGCAATGGAACGTGCATCCATCAGTGCCACGGAAGCGATCTGTCCATTCTGCAGCTTGGATCCTTCTCTGTTGGGGAAGTTTCTGGTGGAATGACGAATACTGAACGCATTGTTTGCAGGAGTGTCCCCTGCGCCAAAACACGGTCCGCAGAACGCTGTCTTCATCACAGCACCTGTTTCCAGAATGGCTGCCGCACAGCCGTTTTTGATCAGTTCCATATAAATAGGCATGGAAGCCGGATAAACGCTCAGCGTAAAGCCGTCGGAACCGATGTAGGAGCCTTTCAGAATGTCAGCTGCAGCACAGATATTTTCAAATCCGCCGCCGGCACAGCCTGCGATGATTCCCTGGTCCACATAGAATTTTCCGTCTCTTACCTTGTCTTTTAAGCTGTATTCCACAGCGCCGTCAAGGCTCACCAGCGCTTTCTTTTCAACGTCAGCCAGAATGTCCGTTAAGTTGGCATTGAGTTCCTCAATGGTGTAGGTGTTGCTCGGATGGAACGGCATGGCAATCATAGGTTTCACCTTATCCAGCTCTACCACGATCATACCGTCATAGTATGCCACATCCCCAGGATTTAACTCTTTGTATTCCTCACTGCGTCCATGGATTTCATAGAAATCCTTAATCTCATCGTCTGTTCTCCAGATGGAAGACAGGCAGGTGGTTTCTGTAGTCATAACATCGATGCCGATACGGAAATCCGCGCTCAGATTGGAAATTCCAGGGCCTACAAATTCCATTACTTTATTTTTTACATAGCCGTTTGCAAAGACCGCGCCGATGATCGCAAGCGCAACGTCCTGAGGTCCTACGCCCTTTGCCGGAGTTCCTGTCATATATACGCCTACAACGCCCGGCATATTGATATCATAGGTCTGATTCAGCAGCTGTTTTACCAGCTCCGGACCGCCCTCGCCCATTGCCATTGTTCCAAGCGCGCCGTAACGGGTGTGTGAGTCGGAACCTAAAATCATTTTTCCGCCTCCGGCCATCATCTCTCTTGCGTACTGATGAATGACTGCCTGATGAGGGGGAACATACACGCCGCCGTACTTTTTCGCACAGCTTAAACCAAACATGTGATCGTCTTCATTGATGGTTCCGCCTACCGCGCAGAGAGAGTTGTGGCAGTTTGTAAGCACATAGGGAATCGGGAATTTCGTCAGTCCTGATGCCCTTGCAGTCTGAATGATTCCCACAAAAGTAATATCGTGGGAAGTCAGTTTATCAAATTTAATTTTCAGTTTTTCCATGTTTCCGGAAGTATTATGGTCTTTTAAAATCCCATAGGCTATCGTCTGCTTTGCAGCCTCTTCCTTGGTGATGGTCTTTCCTGTTTTTGCCGCCAGCTGGCTGCCGGCTTCTTCATGATCCAGAATCAGTTCGGTGCCGTTAAGCAGATAGGCACCGCCTTTTGTCAATGTTACCATAAGAGCCCTCCTTTTTCGGCCTTTTGCTTTATCACTACAGCAAAGTAAACTAGTTTTGATTATAATGGATAAATTCATTCCTTGCAAGCAGGTTTGTGACGGATTTTGCGTAACAGTTCAGCCATCTGCGTATCGGCGGCAGGATTTATGCTTGCATAAAAATTCTGCCGCCGATACGCAGATGAGCTAAGCGCCAGTCAATGAGGAAAACAGCGGCGCAGCCGCAATAAGCACGTCAGTGTGGTTTTCCGAATGACGCAGGCTGAACTGTTACGATTTTGCTGCGGCAGAAAGAATCACGCCGCAAAGCGCCCGGGCAGTTCCCAAATACCTGACATGCATTTATCTTAAAGTACCCGGCATACGTTTACCCTGAAATATTTTTCTGTCACATAAACTGGTACATATTATAGCAGCAGATCAAAATAATCACGCACATCAGTCCCATAAACAGTTTATCAACCACCTGGCTGCTGATTTTGGAATTGATCTTTCGTCCCACCATGCTTCCCAAAATTCCGCACACGATCATTCCCACAAGAAGCGCCGGTGACACATCCGGAACTGTTCCTGTCACAATCGTCATGATAAGGCTGGCAATCTGGGAAAGGCAGATGATATAGATGGAATTCTGTGCTGCCACCTTGGTTTCCATGGAAAAGAAATAATAGAGAACCACCAGGTTGATCGGGCCTCCTCCGATGCCAAGGAAGGAAGACATGATTCCCAGAAGCAGTCCGATAAGCAGACAGACAATCTTGCTTGTAAGATGATGGGTTTTGATCTTCTTCTTAAAAATCGTATAGATCAGTGTTCCGATCGTGATCACCGCCAGCACAATGGCCTGAACCGCCCCCACCGTATCCTGGTTTTCAAACATTCCCTTCACAATCTGAAATGCCTGTTTTCCAACGATTCCTCCTACGACGGCGCCGATGCCCAGATAAGTGCTGATGCTCATATCGATCACGGCTTCCTTGTTTAACTTGGAACGGATGACCGAGTAACAGCTCATGGAAAGCACCGTGCAGCCGGACAGGAAACTGATGGCGCTGACCGATAAAATTCCGGAAGCGTCCAGCACCGGTTTGATGACCACTCCGCCGCCGATGCCGCAGATTACGCCGATGACAGATGCCAGAAAACTGATAACAAAAAATAAAATTTCCATACTCTTTCTTTCCCCTTCAATCCTTATTTCTTTTGTCTTTGCTTTTTACCCAAACTTCCTGCCTTACCTTTTCTGAGCCAGACAGATTTGGGCAATTTCACGCATTCTGTCGTAATATTTGTCAAACAGCATGCGATAGGATTCACAGAAATAATTGTCTGCCTGTCCGTCCCCGCCTAAACTTTCTCTGTTTCTGCGGCAGCCTCCCCTGCATAAAGAAAAATATTTGCAGTTTTTGCAGGATTCGCTGTGATTTAAAGAACTTTCGATAAAGCCCATGGCTTTTCGTCTCTCATAGATTTCTTCGAACGTATCCGTGTTCAGATTTCCGATCCGGTATTCGTCCAACACATAAAAATCGCAGGGATAAACACTTCCGTCCGCCTCCACAATGTTCTGAATGCTGCACATGCCTCTCTGCTCGCAGGATTCCGGCATATAGCCCATAAACATGCCGATATAATTTTCGAATTGGCGGATATAAGGCTGTTTTCCTTTCCGAAGATCAATATCCCAAAGTTCAAACAGATCCAGAAGAAACTGGCCGTATATCTTCGGCGTCAGGGAAAATTCCTCTTTTCCCGGTTCCTCTCCGATAGGATCCAGGCAAGCAATATATTGCTGATAGTGAAAACCGTATTTGGCATACTGCTCATAGATTTTCCGGATCTTCGGAGCCGTCTTTGCGTTTACCACGGTCAGAATGTTGAAATCCACCTGGTGTTCCTCCAGCATATGGATGGCTTTTAATATTCGAAAATAGGTGTCTTCCCCGGCGGCGTCCTTTCGGTACAGGTCATGAGTCGCCTTGATTCCGTCCAGGGAAATTCCCACAAGAAAATGATTTTCCGCAAAGAAACGGCACCACTCTTCATTCATCCCGTAGCCGTTTGTCTGAAGTGCATTGTGAATACGAACGTGATTTTTGTTGTATTTGTTCTGAAACTCTATGGATTTGCGGAAAAATTCCAACCCGGCCATGGTAGGCTCCCCGCCCTGATAGGCGATGGTACACTCTCCTTCGGCAAACGTCAGTGTTTTCTCCATAACGCGTTCCAGCGTCTCAAGAGACATGATTCCATAGAAATCCTGCTGTCTTTTATTCATCTCGTCTGCATAAAAACAGTAGCGGCAGCGCATATTGCAAAGTCCCGAAGCCGGTTTTATCATCACATTGATGGGCGGCATGTCAAAATCCTCCTTCGCTGTATCTGTATTCTGTCTTTCACGCCGGTGTCAAAGAACCGGAAACTATATGAAGCTATTATAGCACCGGAAAAGGAACGAGAAAAGGGAATGTCCGAAAAATCCTCCCTTTCCTTTTCAGACATCCCCTTTTTCCGTTCTCTCTTCTGCAAATCCTGCTGCCTGCAAAAGATTTGCTTTCCTTAACTTTTTAAAACTTTTTCACGCTGTTTGGCAGTGTTTAAATATATTTCTCCACAATCTGCATCATGGTATCCCATTTTGCTTCCATATCTGCAACCAGCTTAAACTGTGTGCGGCAGCGGTCTAAGTTATGTTCTTCTCTGTGGATCTTAAAGTAAACATCACCCTGAAGATAATCAGCCAGAAATCTCATACCGCATTCCAGTGTCATAAGCTTAGCGCCCATGGGCATCATGCGGATCTCTTTTTCTGTCAGGCTTCCTCCGCAGCCTTCGATATATCCTTTGGTATAAATCTCAAACAGATTTAAATCACAGGAAATCAGATCCAGATTTTTTTCATCCTCTGCTCCTGTGCTTGCGCCGAAGCGGATAGAATCGCCGTAATCATACAGCGCTGAACCCGGCATTACCGTATCCAGGTCGATGACACAAATACCTTTTCCTGTCTTGTTGTCGATCATAATGTTGTTCAATTTTGTATCGTTATGAGTTACACGCAGCGGGATTTCTCCTTTTTCCAGTGCGTCGCAGATGATATGTGTATCTGCCTCTCTGTCAAGAACAAACTGGATTTCTTTCTGCACATCCTTTGCACGGCCGCATACGTCTTCCTCCACAGCCTTTTTGAAATCAGCAAAACGGCTTACCGTGTTGTGGAAATTAGGGATGGTCTCATGCAGGGTAGCTGCCGGATAATCTGCCAGAAGTTTCTGGAAATTTCCAAAAGAAACCGCACTGTTGTAGAAATCTTCCGGTTTTTCAACGGTATCAAAGCTTGTTGCATCTTCAATGTACTTGTAAGTTCTCCAGTAATCCCCGTTTTCATCTACCAGATAATTTTTTCCGTCCACGGTAGGAATCACATTCAAAGTTTCTCTTTCCGGATCTCCTCCGTTTTCCGCAATTTTCTTTCTCAAAAAGGAAGTAACATTCATGATATTTTCCATAAGTCCATCCGGGTCTTTGAAAATATCATCGTTCATACGCTGTAAAATGTAGCACTTATGTCCTCCCTGAGGCAGTTCGCAGGTCAGGCGAAGTGTATCGTTGATATGTCCGCTTCCGTAGGGAGCAGCTTCTGTCAGTGTTCCTTCCAGCTGAAATTTTGACGCAATGTCCTGTTTAATTTTGTTTGTATCTAACTGTTCCATATCTTCTCAGATCCTTCCATTTTCTGCAGATATTTCTTCCGGCATCCTGCCGGAAATTTCTGCTGTTTGAGGTTCTGCCGCTTCTGTCAGATCTTTTGTGTCTGTTTTCTTTCTGCAGATGCCGCAGTTTCCTTTCGAGGCAATAGTTTTTGGTGTCTGCCCCTGCAGACACCACCACGGGATGAGTCAATCACCAGTTGATATTGCCATTATAACATTGTTGCACAAGAAATCTTTGCATGATTTCTTTCTTTGTTTGCACTTTCATGACAAAACCCTGCACATTTTGCATATTTTACGTCTTTTTGGACAAATCAGATGATTTTCTTGTCTTTTTTTGGTATGATTAAGACAATAGAAACCATGCAATAGGAGGGATTTTGCTTGAGCTATGAATTTGTCACTCTGCACCCGTTTATTTCCATAAATGAAATCTGTACGATCCACTATTTCGAATATATGAATGATTTTTCTTTTCCCGGAGAATCCCATGATTTCTGGGAATTTCTGTGCGTAGACAAGGGAGAAGTCAATGTGGTGGCCGGAAAAGAGCCCATCAATCTTCACAAAGATGAAATTATTTTTCACAGACCGGATGAATTCCATGCCGTCTATTCCAACGGAACCGTGGCTCCCAACCTTGTAGTCATTTCCTTCCGGTGCCAGTCTCCTGCCATGGATTTTTTTTCAAAAAAAATCCTTTCTGTCAACGATGATGAAAAAAGACTGTTAGGTCTTATCATTCAGGAGGCCAAACAGCTTTTCTCCAGCCCTCTTGACGATCCTTATGTGGAAAAGATGGAGCTTTCCTCCTCGCTTCCTCCCGGCTGCGAGCAGATGGTGAAAACACTTCTGGAGCAGTTTCTCATAAAGCTGTACCGGCGCGCTCTATCCGGGTCTTCCCCAAAACCTGTCTCTTCCGTAAAACAAAAGACCGGCAAAGACCGCTATGAGCAGATTCTTTCGTATCTGGAGGAAAACCTTCACACCCACCTTACCATTGAACAGATCTGCCGGGATAACTTGATCGGCCGTTCCCAGCTTCAGAAACTGTTCCGTGAAAAAAACGGCTGCGGAGTCATCGATTACTTTTCTCACATCCGGGTGGATGCCGCCAAGCAGATGATCCGAAACCAGAATCTGAATTTTACCCAGATTGCAGACAGTCTCGGCTACAATTCCATCCACTATTTTTCCAGACAATTTAAAAAAATCACCGGCATGACTCCTTCGGAGTACTCTTCTTCCATAAAGAAGCTTTCCGAAGAGCCTTCCCTCAGATGACAAACACAGGCCGCCCTGCCCCATGATTCTTCGCAGGACGGCCTGTCATGTTTTTGTTCCGGTTTCTATGCGGATCTTTTTATTTTGTCAGCTGCTCTTTCTGAGGCAGAACCACCTTGTCCAGATGCCAGATGTCATCCACATACTCCTGAATCGTACGGTCAGAAGTAAATTTGCCACAGGATGCGGTATTTAAGATTGCGCTCTTAGCCCATCTCTTTTCGTCGCGGTAAGCAGCTTCCACCTGGCGCTGTGCATTTGCATAAGCTTTGAAATCAGCCAGAATGAAATAGCGGTCTGCTTTGTCTGTGCTCTGTGTATTGAGCAGAGAATTGTATAACGGGCGGAACAGTTCTGTGTCATAAGGAGAATAGGTTCCGTTGATCAGCTGCATCAGCACTTTGCGGATATCCGGATCGTTATTGAAAATGTCCATAGGATTGTATCCGCCGTAGTTTTCATACTGGATTACCTGGTCGGAGGAAAGTCCGAAAATGAAAGCATTTTCTGCGCCTACTTCTTCCACAATCTCCACGTTGGCACCATCCATAGTTCCCAGTGTCAGAGCGCCGTTCAGCATAAACTTCATGTTTCCGGTTCCTGATGCTTCCTTACTTGCTGTGGAAATCTGCTCGGATACATCTGCTGCTGCAAAAATCCATTCTGCATTGGATACACGGTAATTTTCGATAAATACCACTTTGATCTTTCCGCCGATTGCCGGGTCATTGTTTACCACATCTGCAACGGAATTGATCAGCTTGATGGTCAGTTTCGCATTGCGGTATCCTGCTGCCGCCTTTGCACCGAAAATAAAGGTTCTCGGATAGAATTCCATATCCGGATGTTCTTTCAGTTCGTTGTACAGATACATGATGTGCAGAATATTTAACAGCTGACGTTTGTATTCATGCAGACGTTTTACCTGTACGTCGAAAATAGAGCGGGGATCCACTTCGATTCCATTGTGCTCCAGAATATAGTTTGCCAGACGCACTTTGTTCTGGTATTTGATATTCATAAATTCCTGCTGTGCTTTCTCATCATCCGCATAAACTTTCAGCTTGCTGATTTTCGGAAGGTCTGTGATCCAGTCGCTTCCCACATGATCACTTACCCAGTGAGCCAGCAGCGGATTTCCGTGAAGCAGGAATCTTCTCTGGGTAATGCCGTTTGTCTTGTTGTTGAATTTCTCAGGCATCATCTCATAGAAGTCTTTCAGCTCCTGATTTTTTAAGATTTCCGTATGCAGTCTTGCCACGCCGTTTACAGAATAGCCTGCGGCGATAGCCAGATGAGCCATTTTAACCTGTCCATCGTAGATGATTGCCATCTTGCGGATTTTTTCCTGATTGTTCGGATATTTCTGCTGAATCTGAAGGATAAAGCGGCGGTTGATCTCCTCCACAATCTGGTAAATTCTGGGAAGCAGTCTTGAAAAGAGCTCAATAGGCCATTTTTCCAAAGCTTCTGACATGATTGTATGGTTTGTGTAAGCACAGGTCTTTGTAGTCACACTCCATGCCTCATCCCAGGAAAGTTCATAATCATCCATCAGCACGCGCATCAGCTCTGCCACTGCTACCGTAGGATGGGTATCGTTTAACTGGAAGGTTACTTTCTCATGGAATTTGCGGATATCGTCGTGTTTTCTCATGTATTTGGCAACAGCTTCCTGTACAGATGCGGAAATAAAGAAGTACTGCTGTTTTAAGCGAAGTTCTTTTCCGGCATAGTGATTATCGTTGGGGTAGAGAACTTCCACAATATTTTTTGCCAGGTTGGCCTGCTCTACGGCTTTCTGGTAATCACCCTTGTCAAAGGAATCCAGGCTGAAGCATTCCACGGCTTCCGCATCCCAGATACGCAGAGTATTTACGATTCCGTTTCCATAGCCTACGATCGGCAGGTCATAGGGAATCGCCTTTACAGACTGATAACCTTCCTGTTTGAAGCAGCTGCGTCCTTTTTCATCCACATATACATTTACCCATCCGCCAAATTTTACTTCCTTTGCATATTCCGGGCGGCGGAGTTCAAACGGGTTGCCGTCCACCAGCCAGTTATCCGGCACTTCCACCTGATAGCCGTCACGGATTTCCTGTTTGAACATACCATAGCGATAACGGATGCCGCAGCCGTATGCGGCATAGCCTAAAGTTGCAAGAGAGTCCAAAAAGCAGGCTGCCAGACGTCCAAGTCCGCCATTTCCCAGCGCTGCATCCGGTTCCTGATCTTCTACCATGTTCAGATCAACGCCCAGTTCTGCCAGCGCCTCCTCCACTTCGTCATAAGCACAGAGGTTGATCAGGTTGTTGCCCAGAGCACGTCCCATCAAAAATTCCATGGACATGTAATACACCATTTTGGGATCCTGTTTGTCATACTCTTTCTGTGTAGCCATCCAGTTATCCACGATCACATCTTTGATGGCGTAGGAAACTGCCTGAAAGATCTGCTGCTGCGTAGCTTCTTCCAGTGTTTTTCTGTACAGTGTCTTGATGTTGTATCTGACACTTCGTTTAAATAATTCCTTGTCAAACTTGATTGATGCTTTGGTAATCATTTTTCTCCTCCTAGTTTCTATTTCCATGCCTTTGCTTTCCGGAAAAGAACGCCTCTCCTTTTTGTCTTCTTTCCTTCTGGCAAAAGCAATAAATAGCGGTGTCGTAATTTCCAAATAACGGCTGACGGATGCGCTTGTCTGCGCATATATTCTCTAGTATAGTTCAGGGTTTCCTGTTTGGGAAGCACAAAGCTTACAAAAAAACAAACTTTTTGCAGGAAAGTCTTACAAAATTTTACCTGTTTTCTCTTCTTTTTCATGCGATAGGAAAGTTCTATTCCTGTCGCATGAAAAAAATACCCTCGCCGTAACCGGGAACGCCCCCGTCCTGCAAAAACTTCTTGTACTGCCTGCGAAGAGTGGTATCCTCTTTCAGAGATTCCGGATTTCCATCATATTCCTGTCCGAAAATCCTCCAAAGATCTCCTCCCTCTTTATCCTCTTTCACCTGATAAATATCAAAAAGATTCAAAAAGGCTGCAATGTTGGAAGATGCGGGAAGTATTTTTTTGTTTTCCGGATACAAAAGCCAGGAACTGCAGACAAAGCCCATCTGACCATCGGCTGCCGCTTCCTTGAAAAAGGTAAGGGCCTGTGCAAAAGATTTCTCGCAATCCTGCATAGTTAAAGGACCGCTTGAAGGGATATGCATATTGACCACCTGTTTCATTCCCAGAGGTTTCTTTCTCCCTTCCCCTGCCTTTTCATAATCTTCCGGAAAGGGAATCAGTTCAAATTCCAGCCGTCCCAGAGTAAATCTGGTCAGGTCAAAAAATCCCTGAAACCACCAGGCAACAAAGCTTCCCCATACGTGATACATATTCCAGCACTCCCACAGCTTCCATCTCAAATCTTCCATGGAATCGTGAAAAATCTGCCGGGATATCCCTCTTTTTTCGTACAGCTTCTCCGTCCACCGGGAAAATCCCATAAAAAGGAGCAGATCGGAGGTGTATTCGTGAACCTGCGCCTGTCCGGCCTGCTTCCTTAATTCTTCCATTGCTTTTCTGTAATCGATGTTTACATCCTGTTCATAGGCCTGCATCCAGCCGTCCCACACTTTTCTTCCCTGGTCGGATGCGACTATTTTCTCATAGGCCTCTGTCAATACCAGCATAGCTTCCTGCGGAAACTGGTGCTCGTTTCCGAATTCTCTCAGGTACTCCTGCATCCCCTTCTCCATACTCTCTCCTGTTTCCTTTCTGCTTTATCGGCTTTCTGAACAGACTATGGCGTGTTTAAAAAACCTTCCGTTTTGCAGCATTCCATAAAAAAATTCTCCTCCACAGCGAAACGTCTGTTTTCAACCGATGAGAAAGTTCTTTCCTGTCGGATGAAAACAACAGCCAGGCACAGTAATCCTTGTACCCGGCTGTCTTTTCCTGAAAGCTTTTTAAACGATCTGCTTTACTGCTGTCTGTTTCATTTCTTCTGTCGTAGTGTTTTTCTTTTTCAGAGTATTTTTTAAAGTCTCACGCTGGCTGCCGGCTTATTTCTTTTCCACGCTGATGGTTACCGTTTCACCGTTGACATTCCATTCTTTGCTCTCCGCAAAGGTTTCTCCTGTCACCATCTCATCTGCCAGAACTTTTCCTGCGATCATGTCGCGGTTTTTCCTAACGATTTCTGCAATCTTGTCATTGCCGTTGATGGAAACACGGATATGATCTGTCACTTCAAAGTCAATATCCTTACGCATTGTCTGGATCTTGCTGATGACTTCATAGACAAAGCCTTCTTCAACAAGCTCTTCTGTCAGATTTGTATCCAGCACAACTGTCATATTCTGATCCGCCTGTGACACATAACCCTCTTTCTGACACATTTCGATCAGAAGGTCGTCTTTGGTCAGTTCTACCGGTGTTTCGTTCACTTCAAATTTCAGAGAACCGGAAGCGGTAAGTTCATCCATTGCCGCATTTCCGTCCAGAGCAGCCAGATGTTTCTGGATGCCGCCCAGCTGTTTTCCGTATTTAGGTCCTACTGTGCGAAGCTGAGGCTTGAAGATATAGGAAGTAAATTCTCTCACATCATCGGTAAAGACAACTTTCTTTACATTCAGTTCTTCTTCGATGATTTCCTGGTAGAAGCTTCCAAGTTCTTCTCCTTCTGCCTTGACAAACATCGTTCCGATCGGCTGACGGTTTTTGATGTTTGCTTCGTTTCGGCAGGCACGGCCCATTACAACAATGTCCAGTACCTCTGCCATATCTTCTTCCAGTTTCTTATCGATAAAGGACGTATCTGCTTCCGGATAATCGCACAGGTGGATACTTTCCGGAGCACTGCCATCCACACTTCTTACGATGTTCTGATAAATTTCTTCTGTCATAAACGGCACCATGGGAGCTGCCAGCTTACATACTGTCACCAGAGCTGTATACAGTGTCATATAGGCATTGATCTTATCCTGCTCCAGTCCTTTTGCCCAGAAACGTTCCCTGCTTCTTCTTACGTACCAGTTGCTCATCTCATCCACGAATTCCTGCAGAGCTCTTGCCGCCTCGGGGATCCGGTAGTTTTCAAGATCTCCGTCAACCTCTCCGATCAGAGTGTTGAGTCTTGAAAGAAGCCATTTGTCCATGACGGAAAGCTTATCGTATTCCAGAGTGTATTTGCTTGCATCAAATCCATCGATGTTTGCATAAAGCACAAAGAACGCATAGGTGTTCCAGAGGGTTCCCATAAACTTGCGCTGTCCTTCCTGCACTGCTTTTCCATGGAAGCGGTTAGGCAGCCAGGGTGCGGAGTTGATATAGAAGTACCAGCGGATAGCATCAGCCCCGTAATTTTCAAGAGCTTCAAAAGGATCTACGACGTTTCCTTTGGATTTGCTCATCTTCTGTCCGTTTTCATCCTGTACATGTCCCAGTACCAGAACATTTTCGTAAGGCGCTTTGTTAAACAGCAGAGTGGACTCTGCCATCAGAGAGTAAAACCATCCTCTTGTCTGATCCACACCTTCGGAAATAAACTGTGCAGGGAACTGTTTTTCAAACAGATCTTTATTTTCAAACGGATAATGGTGCTGTGCAAAAGGCATTGCACCGGAGTCAAACCAGCAGTCAATTACTTCCGGCACACGGTGCATCGTCTTGCCGCAGCAAGGACAGGGCATTGTGATCTCGTCAATGTACGGGCGGTGAAGCTCTACGGTTTTTGCCGCCTCATTTCCGCTCTTTTCGAACAGTTCCTGACGGCTTCCCACTGCTTCCATATGGCCGCATTCACACTCCCAGATATTTAAAGGAGTTCCCCAGTAACGGTTACGTGAAATTCCCCAGTCCTGAACATTTTCCAGCCAATCTCCGAAACGTCCTTTTCCGATAGATTCCGGCATCCAGTTTACTGTATTGTTGTTGCGCAGCAGATCATCTTTCACTGCCGTCATCTTGATGAACCAGGATTCTCTCGCATAGTAGATCAGAGGAGTATCACATCTCCAGCAGTGAGGATAGCTGTGCTCAAATTTAGGAGCGCTGAACAGCAGGTTTTTCTCCTCCAGCGCTTTCAGCACAAGGGGATCCGCTTTTTTGCAGAATACTCCGGCCCAGGGAGTTTCCGCAGTCATCTCGCCTTTTCCGTCCACCAGCTGAACAAAAGGGAGGTCATAGCTGCGTCCCACATTGGCATCGTCCTCACCGAAAGCAGGTGCAATGTGTACCACGCCGGTACCGTCTGTAAGAGTTACATAAGTATCGCAGGTAACATAAAATGCTTTCTTGTGCTGCTTTTCACAGGTTTCCACTGCACAGTCAAACAGCGGTTCATATTCTTTGTATTCCAGGTCTTTTCCTGTGAAACGCTCCAGGATTTCATAGGCAGGAACTTTGTTTTCCTCGTCGCCCAGATTTCCAAGTACCGTATCCAGCAAAGCTTCCGCCATATAATAGGTATATCCGTCTGCAGCTTTCACTTTAACATAAGATTCCACCGGGTTTACACACAGTGCCACGTTGGAGGGAAGGGTCCACGGAGTTGTGGTCCATGCCAGAATGTAAGCGTCCTCGCCTTTTACTTTAAAGCGAGCGATTGCAGAACGTTCTTTGACATCTTTATAGCCCTGTGCCACTTCCTGTGCAGAAAGGGGAGTACCGCAGCGCGGGCAGTAAGGTACAATCTTGAACCCTTTATATAGAAGATTCTTATTCCAGATTTCTTTTAACGCCCACCACTCGGATTCGATGTAATCGTCATGATAGGTAACGTAAGGGTGCTCCATATCAGCCCAGAAACCAACGGTCCGTGAGAAATCTTCCCACATTCCCTTGTATTCCCACACGCTCTCCTTACATTTATCGATAAAAGGAACCAGTCCGTATTCTTCGATCTGCTCTTTTCCGTCTAAGCCCAGTGCTTTTTCAACACCCAGCTCTACCGGAAGTCCGTGAGTATCCCAGCCGGCCTTTCTGGGTACCATGTATCCTTTCATTGTGCGGTATCTGGGAATCATGTCTTTGATGACACGTGTTAAAACATGGCCGATATGAGGTTTTCCGTTTGCAGTCGGAGGTCCGTCATAAAAAGTGTAGGTAGGGCCTTCCTTGCGGTTTTCCATACTCTTTTGGAAAATGTCATTGTCACGCCAGAATTTTTCAATGCTTTTCTCGCGGTCTACAAAGTTAAGATTGGTATCTACCTTGTTGTACATTTTTTTCTTCCTTTCTTTTTTTGGTTTTTTATGGTAGGATTTTCTGCCATCATTATGAGTCCGCCTGCGGACTCATGCGCTGGAGCATCGCTGCCTCCGGCAGTTCTTTCCTTTGATGCTCCATGCGCAACATTAGTTTTTTTATGGAAAAATTTTTTGCCATAAAAAGTGTGTGCCCTGGCACACACTCGCGCCGAGCGCGATGCCGTCAGGCAATGGTTACCTTTCGCGCGAGTGCGCATCCACAGCGGAGCGTCTTTTTTTATACGGTAGGAAATGAAGTTTCCTACCATATAAAAAAACCTCGTCCCTGTAAAAGGACGAGGTTTGCTCGCTGTACCACCTGTTACATCATACGACCGGCTGAAGAGATTTTCCCTGACACCGGCTATATGTTATCCGTTAACGGCGGATGGCCGACAGGGATTACTTCCGTCTTATGCCTTAAACTGTCTGTAAAAATGCGGTTTCATTCCTGCAACTCGGAAGGGATTTTCAGCAAACTCTACTCACACCGGTCTCACACCCCCACCGGCTCGCTGCCGCTTTTCAAGTATGCCTACTCTCTTCGTCACAGTTTTTCCTGTATCTGAGGATTATTATAAGGTTCCCTTTCGCGGCTTGTCAAGAAATTGTTTTTAAACAGGATACATAAAAGTAACACTTTTTTCCCATGCTTTTTAGATTCTTTTTCGATTTGCGTCACAGTTTGGACACAACTTAGTTCTATTATGAACAATATAGAAAACAATACACAACCCGCTCACACAAAGTGCAGGTTAAAAGGAAAGGTGATTAGAATGAGCGATACAGCAACCATTGAAAAAATCCATAAACTGGAAGAAAAAAGAAAAAGTGCAGCAATTATCAAACATCTCCACAAAGCTGACAGCGAAGTACTGGTAGCAGCTATTGAATCTTTAGGACACATCGCAGACGAAGATTCCTGCAATTATATTACTCATTATCTGGATGATGAAAATAAGGAAGTTCGCCTGGCAGCATGTAAAGCAGCAATCTCCATCGGCACGGAATATATGAAGACCCGCGTTCGTCATCAGCTCAGTATGGAAAAAGATCCTGAGGTTAAAAAACAGATTCAGGATGCTTTCAATCAAAAAGCAAGCTGATTTTTAAAAAGCAAATGAATTTTCTTCTTTGTGTTTGAAAAGTTTTTTATTTCTTTGTACATAGCGTCTGTGTACAGGGGGACAATACGCCTCAGTCCTGTAAATTCGCATTTTCCCTGTGTTTCCGCCGAACAAAAAGCAGCTCCTCATCGCGCTGTGACGAAGAAAAACCGGCTTCGGTACCAGATTCTATTTTATTATTTCTACAGAATCATACCGATTTTCTTAATTGGAAATTTATAATATCTTTCTGATTTTGACACACTTTGTACACACATTCCATGTAAACTTAGAATCAAGTTAAGGGACAGAACAAACAACAAAAACAAACAGTTCCATCCCGATTTAACAGTTAGCAAGCGCAAAAGCAGTTTTGGCTCTGCCGAAATTGCTTGACATAAATAAACTTTCTCACTCATAACTTCCTTACTTATTTAGTAAAAGAAAAATCCGGTCTGACGATCGGATTTTTCTTTTTTATGCGATAAGAAATCTTATCGCATAAAAAAGACGCTCCGCTAAAGATGCGCACTCGCACGAAAAGCAGTATGTTGCCTGATGGCAACCGCGCTCGGCGCGAGTGTACGCCGAGGCGCACACTTTTTATACGTTAGAAATCTTATCGTATAAAAAGACGCTCCGCTAAAGATGCGTTATCCGAAAACACTTTATTCCTCTTTCTTTTGGACTGTGATACAATGAATTTAACGTCGGGAAACAGGGAATCATTATCTCTGCACACCGAAACTGATATTGACGGGTAGGGAGGATTTTATGAAATTTTTCATTCAGACTTTATGGCGCAAATCTCATAACTTTGCTCAGTTTCTGCGCTGGTTTATCATCAGCAGCCTGACCGGCCTTTTTGTGGGGGCAATCAGCTGCTTTTTTTCCTTTTGTCTTCACGGTGCCGTGGAATTTCGGCTGGCAAATCCCTGGATCATCTTTTTTCTGCCTTTTGCCGGACTTTTGATCGTTTTTTTGTACCGGCTTTTACATTATGAAAACAACGCCGGAACCGACACTGTCATCGATTCCATTCACAAAAAGTCCTACATTCCTTTCCGGATGTCCGTACTGATCTTTGTCTCCACTGTACTGACAGTCCTCTGCGGAGGTTCCGTTGGACGTGAAGGCGCAGCCATCCAGATTGGAGGCAGTCTTGGGGAACAGCTGGGGGAAAAACTCAAATTCAATGAAAAAGACAAGAAAATTATGCTTATGAGCGGAATCGCCGCTGCCTTTTCCGCGCTTTTCGGAACACCTATGGCTGCAGCGTTTTTTGCCATGGAAGTAGCCAGCGTAGGTGTAATGTACTACGCCGCACTGGTTCCCTGTATCTGGGCCGCACTGGTTTCCTATCAGTTTGCTCTTTTTATCCATGCTCCTTCCGATGACTTTATCGTCTCCTCTGCCCCGGAACTGGCACTTTCTCCAAGTCTGTGGGTAGTGCTGCTGGCCATTTTGTGCGCAGTCATCAGTATTCTGTTCTGCCTGGCTTTGCAGGAAGGCCGTATTCTCTACAAAAAATTTCTTCCCAACCCTTATATACGTATTTTTGCAGGAGGCGTTTTTATTATAATTCTGGCTTTGCTTCTTAAAACAAGAGATTACCTTGGACCCGGAATGCACATTATTGAAGATGCGCTGGCCGGCCAGGTCGTACCCGCCGCCTTTTTCCTGAAAATCATTTTTACTGCCCTCACCATAGGCGCAGGCTTTAAGGGCGGCGAGATTGTTCCATCCTTTTTCGTGGGAGCCACATTCGGCTGTCTGTTCGGTCAAATTACCGGCTTTTCCCCTTCCCTGTGCGCTTCCGTAGGAATGGTGGCAGTATTTTGCGGCGTCACCAACTGCCCTATCACTTCACTGCTTATCAGTTTTGAACTTTTTGGTTTTGACAATGCCTATTTTTATCTGATTGCCATAGCCATAAGCTATATGCTCTCCGGCTATTACAGTCTGTATCATTCCCAGACCATTGTCTATTCCAAATTTGAAAACACCTATATCAACACACCCACTTCGGATATCCACACCTTCCTGGGTGAGGATCAGAGAAAAGCCGAGGAAAGCAATGCGCAGGAAACGGCTTCTTCTCCTCAGTCTCCGGAAGATGCCGGAACAGATTAAAAATAAAACAGAAAAATGCGGATTTTACTGTCACTTTCTGCATTCTTTTATTTTCTTTCCGGATATTTTCTGCTATATTGTTACTAAATAAAGAAAGAACCCTAACGGCTCTTTGGGAGGATGAAATATGGACAGACAAAATCTGACCCTTATGACAGACCTGTATGAACTTACCATGATGCAGGGATACTTTAAAAACAAGGACCAAAATGAAACGGTCATCTTTGATGCGTTTTACCGCAACAATCCCATGGATTCCGGTTACGCCATCTGTGCCGGCCTTGCACAGGTCATTGACTACATTAAAAATCTGAAATTTCAGGAGGAGGATATCGCTTATCTGAGAAGCCTGAAAATTTTTGAAGAGGATTTCCTGGAATATCTTCGCACGTTCCGTTTTTCCGGAGATATCTATGCCATTCCCGAAGGAAGTGTTATGTTTCCAAGAGAGCCTATGATCAAAGTCATTGCACCGATCATGGAAGCTCAGCTGATTGAAACCGCTATCCTGAATATGATAAATCACCAGAGCCTGATCGCCACCAAGACTTCCCGTGTATGTTTTGCCGCAAGAGGCGACGGAATTATGGAATTCGGTCTGCGCCGTGCCCAGGGTCCGGACGCCGGAATTTACGGAGCAAGGGCAGCCATGATCGGAGGCTGCATCGGAACAAGCAACGTGCTGGCAGGTCAGCTTTTTGACGTTCCCGTAAAAGGCACTCACGCGCACAGCTGGATCATGAGTTTTCCGGATGAATACACCGCCTTTAAGGCATATTCTCAGATGTATCCTTCTGCCTGCATTCTTTTGGTAGACACCTATGATACCTTAAAATCCGGCGTTCCCAACGCCATTCGTGTCTTCCAGGAAATGCGTGCTGCCGGCGTTCCTTTAACCAACTATGGTATCCGCTTAGACAGCGGCGACCTGGCTTACCTGTCCAAAAAAGCACGAAAAATGCTGGATGATGCCGGTTTCCCGGATGCAGTTATCTCTGCTTCCAACGACCTGGATGAATACCTGATCGACAGCCTGAAAGTGCAGGGATGCAAAATCACTTCCTGGGGAGTGGGCACTCACCTGATCACCTCCAAAGACTGGCCTTCCTTCGGCGGCGTGTACAAACTGGCTGCCATCCAGGATCCTGAAACCGGAAACTTTATCCCCAAGATCAAACTTTCCGAAAATACAGAAAAAGTTACCAACCCGGGCAATAAAACCATCTACCGAATCTACGAGGCGGAAACCGGAAAAATCAAAGCCGATCTTATCTGCCTGGTGGATGAAACCTTTGACGAAAATGAACCGCTCCTTCTCTTTGACCCTCTGGAGCCATGGAAAAAGACAAAACTGGAGGGCGGTACTTATCGCATGCGTGAAATGATGGTTCCGGTATTTAAAAACGGAGAGTGTGTGTACGAATCCCCAAAAGTCATGGACATCCGGGAATACTGCTCTGCAGAACTGGACACCCTCTGGGATGAGACAAGACGTCTTTTCAACCCTCACCAGGTTTATGTGGATCTGTCTAAAAAACTGTACGATATGAAAATCAACCTGTTAGACCAGATGAGCCAGGTATAAATAGAAAAGGGGTTGCAAATCAGGGATTCTTATTTCCACCCTCTGCAGCTATCCGCAGAAATTCTTCCATAGCGCGAGTCATATACCGCCCGGATTTCCAGTAGAAACGTATCTTCCGAACGCTCTCTTTCTCCGGGAGCCGGAAGTATACCATATCCGGGCGGGCAGGCACTGCGCAAATCAGTGTGTCGCTGATAAAAGCAATTCCGATTCCCGAACAGGCCACATGATAAGAGCTTAGCTGCTGATCCAGTTCAAGCAGAATCTTCGGTTCTATATGACTCGCCTGCAGAATTTCCATGGAACGTCTCCTCGTGTCATTTTCCGGTTTCAGCATGATAAACGGCTTATCTTTAAAATAAGACAGCGGTACCGGCGCTATTTCTTCATTTTCCGGTCTATAATTCTCTATCATTTCCTTTGTGACCGCGTATTTTCCAATCACTTTTTCAGAAACCATCTTCTGCGGCACCGCCAGAAAAAGTCTTTCCTCCCTGTATACCTGCCGATCAAATGTAAGAGGATCCAGATCGCAATTATCCACCATGATATCAATCCGTCTGCTCTGCAGCAGGTTCTGCAGTGTCAAAGTATTTTCTTCTGCCAGTTCCACTTTCACACCCGGATATTGTCTGGAAAATTCACCAATCAAAGCAGGAAGCACCCAGGATGAAAACAGACTGCTGCCTCCAAGAACCAGATTTCCGGTCTTTAATACACTCCAATCATTGACATAATTCTCAAACTCTTTCTCTGTCTGCATGATTTGTTCCGCCGCGCGAATATATTTTTCGCCGCATTCAGTCAAAGCCAGCGGCTTTATGCTTCTGTCAAAAAGAGCCGCGCCTATTTTATTTTCCGTTCTCTTGATATTGGCGCTTAAAGAAGGCTGGGAAATGCACAGCCTCTCCGCTGCCTTTGAGATACTTTTTTCCTGATAAACCGCATAGACGTATTTCATACCCTGAAACATCCGGGATTTCCTCCTTTTTGTTATATAGTTTTTAAGTTATAGAAATTATAAAAGTATATGTATTTGATTATAACAAAAGACCGAACTATAATAAACCCAACAAAACCGGGAGGGAAAAAAATGAACCATCAGACAAATTACAGAACAGAAAAAGACTCTATCGGGAAAAAGAATGTTCCCAAAAACGTATACTACGGCGTACAGTCCCTGCGCGCCGCTGAAAATTTTCATATTACCGGACTGGCCATGCACCCTGAAATCATCAACAGTCTGGCCTGCATAAAAAAAGCCGCAGCTATTACGAACTGCGAAATCAATGTTCTCGACCAAAAACGGGCGTACGCCATTATAAAAGCATGCGACGAAATTCTTGCCGGAAAATATTTTGAAGATTTTATTGTAGATCCCATTCAGGGAGGCGCGGGAACCTCCATCAATATGAACGCTAACGAAGTCATCGCCAATCGCGCCATAGAGATTTTAGGAGGAAAGAAAGGCGATTATTCCATCGTTCACCCCAACGACCATGTCAACTGCAGTCAGTCTACTAACGACGTCATTCCCACCGCCGGGAAAATGACATCCTTAAAGCTTCTTGCAAAACTAAAAAAAGAGCTTCTGCGGCTGCACAGCGCACTTTCCCTAAAAGCGCGGGAGTTTGACCATGTGATCAAAATGGGGCGCACCCAGATGCAGGACGCCGTGCCAATCCGGCTCGGTCAGGAGTTTAATGCCTACTCTGTGGCAATCATGCGGGACATTCACCGTATGGATGCTGCTATGGATGAAATGCGTTCCCTGAATATGGGCGGCACGGCAATCGGAACAGGAATCAATGCGGACGGAACCTATTTAAACCGCATTGTTCCCAATCTTTCCCAAGTATCCGGCATGGAATTTGTTCAGGCTTTTGATTTGATCGACGCTACCCAAAACCTGGATCCCTTTGTATCTGTATCCGGCGCCGTCAAAGCATGTGCTGTCACCTTATCCAAAATTGCCAACGACCTTCGCCTCATGTCCTCCGGCCCCAGAACCGGTTTTCAGGAAATCAATCTGCCCGCCAAACAAAACGGTTCCTCCATTATGCCCGGAAAAGTCAATCCGGTGATTCCGGAAGTGGTAAATCAAGTTGCCTTTCATGTAATCGGAAATGATCTGACCATTACCATGGCAGCTGAATCCGGCCAGCTGGAGCTGAACGCTTTTGAGCCCATTATTTTCTACTGCATTTTTCAGTCCATCGATACACTGACTTATGCCGTCCGGACATTTATAGATAATTGCGTCAGCGGCATCACTGCCAACGAAGAACACTGCCGCACCCTGGTCGAAAACAGCATCGGAATCATAACGGCTGTCACGCCTCACATAGGATACCAGGCAGCTGCCGACATCGCCAAGAAAGCTCTGCACACCGGAGAATCCGTCCGCTCTCTTATTCTGTCAGAAAAACTGATGAACGAAAAAGATCTGGAAGAAATATTGGATCCCATCCACATGACAGAGCCTGGCATCTGCGGCAGACAGCTTTTAAAGAAATCCCTTTCAGAACGTGCGGCAGAAGGCTGACAGAAAACTGCCGCTCCTTTCCCTGAATACTCGTCTGTTCAGGATTCCTCCACAGAAGAAATCCTCTTTTTCTTTCTATCATACCAGAAAAAGAGGATTTGTTCACAATTTATTTATGCACTTGTCATACGGGGAAATTGCAGGCTTTCTCACAAACCCCTCTACTGTTCCATCTGCCGTCCCAAAAATCCGGAAGCGGAAAGAACGAGTTTTTGTTCCACCTCGCCCATTCTTGCCTTGCTGTCGCCTTCTAAGAGGATAACCGCTCCGATCACATCGCCTTCACAGATAATAGGGCTGATTGCTTCATAAATATAGTCAAGCTCTGCCTCCTCTGTGACCTCCACAAAGTTTTTATCTCCCCGCACCGCCAGCACTGTTTCTCTTTTTTCCATGAGTTCTTCCAGTTCCCGGCTTAATGCCTTTCCCATGGCCGGCTTTCCTCCGCCCGCCACAGCGATAAACTGATCTCTGTCTGCAATCATAGTCAGATGTCCGGAAACCTGCGCCAGGCTTTCCGCGTATTGCCTTGCAAACAGGCTCATCTCTCCTATAGGAGAATATTTTTTCAGTATAATCTCCCCTTCTCTGTCCGTAAAGATTTCCAGAGGATCTGACTCTCTGATGCGAAGAGTGCGGCGGATTTCCTTCGGAATCACAATTCGACCCAGATCATCTATTCTTCTCACAATTCCTGTTGCTTTCATATTCTTCCTCCATAATACTCATTCCCTTACACCGCCGTTTTCCATCCTGTTTTCCTTCTTTACGGCAGCCAGTCTTCATTCACTGTGTATGTCTGCTCTGCCAGAAGCTCCCTTTTTTGGCCGGCTTTGCAGTTAAAGGTATTATCTGTAAATCAGAGGAATTTATACGTTTCTTTTCCTTTTTCACTTAAGAAGCGATATCATCGGTTGTTTTTTGATCCCACATTTCAAAAAATTTTATAATCCTTCAGCCCCGCTGCAATGCCATGAGGCTGCAAAAATGCAGCTGTCCGTGGATTAGCTTTAAAAGAAACAGCTTACTGCCACAGTTTTTGAGAAATTACATCAACGGGATCACAAAAACGCTCATAAAGTCCCTGTTCATCAATCAGCTCCGGCTGCGCCGCCCAGGTATCATTCCACATCATATAGCAGGCTCCCAGAAGCTTGGAAGACCAGGCAGGGATTTCTTCCTCATAAATTTCTCCCTGAAAAATACAAGGCTCCCACTCTGTCTGAAGTTTTTCTTTATCCAGCCAGTCATAGCCTCCTCCCGGAATGATATAAAGGCGGCTGCTCTGGGTATTTATCAGGGAAAATCCTTCCTCGTACATTTCAACCGGATCCGCCCACAGAGGCTCCCACATGTAAAGCTGAAGCTGCCTTGATACCGCCGACTTATCCCCCTCTATATTGCTGAGACTTCCCCAGATTCGAACCGCTCTGTTTTGTCCATAGCCCTTTACAAACTCTGTCATCTCAGTCAGATAATCCAGATATTCCTGCCCTTTTCCGTAATATTCATCCATACCCAGATGAATGGGAAGTTCTTCTGAAAAGAGAGGTTCTTCTCCCTCCAGATATTCTGCCCACAGACTTTTCACCAGGTTCACAGCCCCTTCTTTTGAAAGATCCAGCTGATCTGCGCTTTCCGGGTTATCCAAAAGGCCATATTCCGGATAAGCTCTGGTAAGAAACAGCGAATGAGCCGGCGTATCAATTTCCGGCACTACCGTGATGCCCAAAATCCGGCAGTATTCGATAAAATCAGCGAATTCTTCTTTGGTATAATACACATCCGTGCTTGTGAGACTGTTGCCTTCTTTATCGGCAACTTCGGTTTCCAGCCGAAATCCCGCATAGAGAGACAGCGCGCCCTGAGAAGTTCCATCGTAGCTGCTTGACGCAATAATCTGGTTATCATTCAGATGCACCAGCAGTTCATTCATTTTATATTCCGACATCGTATCTGCAATCTGATAAAGCAGTGACAGACTCACCGGTCTGCGCCCCACATCAATGCCGAAGCTTCTCACCGGATAACGGGGATAATCTCTGATTTCCCCTTTGGGAAGCTTGCCTTCATACTCCTGAAGCAGCTGTTCAAGACTGACCATTCCCCAACGCAGTCCCTGCATGGTATTGGCGGAAATTTTGATCTGTTCGGAAATTTCCATCCGGTAGCCTTCTTCCTGCAGACTTTCCTCTTTTCCATCCTCCGGATTCAGGGAAAGCAAGACAATGACTTCTTTTCCTCCAGCTTCTTTTCCGTCCGCTTCTTTTTCCCCTGCCGCAGTTTCTTCTCCGCTGAAATCCGTTTCTGAATCTGCAATGACTATTTCCTCAATACCCGTTATCTCTTCTAATTCCTTTGTAAACTGTGCGACAAACCCGCTGTCCACTTCCCCCTGACAGACAATTTTCAATTTGTCTTCCACCAAAAGCGTTCCCTCTGCCCCCTTCCATTCTGCGATAGCCGGAATAAGGGAAGGTTTCACATTTTCCTGTTCCGAGGTACCTTCTTGTGTGGACACTGCCGGAATCTTCACCGGAATGCCGGGCAAATCCCAGCTCTCCCCGTTGAAAGAAAGTGTATAGCCAGCCTGTATGGTCCGCTCTTCCAGATTGTCAAAAAGGTGCCCGGAATCATCTGTCACTTCTTCATAATCGCTTCCGGCAAAAGTAAGCTCATAACCCTGGGGCACCTGGGGAGTCTGAAACATTCTTCCGTTTTCTGTATCCGTGATTTCGGGCGTCTGAATTTGAAACACATCCGCGTCTTCGTAAAACTCCATCTCGTAAACAGATACATTCTGATAATACAGCGTCAGATCTTCCTCGTTTTTTGCCACGTCAAAAACATGCAGACGAAAAAAAGGCGCCGTCACAGTTTCCGGCAAAATCAGGCACTCCTGCTTTGCCTTGGCTCCCGGATTTTCTTCTGTCACAAAAAGAGCCGTCTCCCAGTTCTCCCCGTCCTGAGAATACTCCAGACTGTAGCGGACTGCATTCGCCCTTTCCCAGAAAATTCGAACCGCATTCACTGACTTCGGCTCGTCAAAAGAGGCCATAAGCCAGTGTTCAATGTTTTCCCAGTCGTTGGAGCTTGACCAGCGCACGGCAGAATCATCTTTGATGCCGTCCCCTGCATTTTTGGCCGAAAACTCTTTGCTCTCCTCACTGTCCGCCGAGAAAGACACACCGCTTTTAAATCCCAAAAGCTTGCGCTCTCCGGTCAGGTTTTTGCCACCGACTGCCACATTTAAGCCGTCCTCCGCTCTTTCTGCCATGAGAAGGACGGCCCCCGGTTCTTCTGTTTGCTCTTTGGTCCAGGGGTTTTTACTTGCCCCTAAACAAAGCCCCGCCTCTGCCAGCAAAAGCACCGCCAGAGCGATTCCTTTCTTTTTATTTTTTATCATAAGTTACTCCCTTTAAAAGCACTTTCTTTTTTAAAAACCCTCTTTTCACAGATACCGGCGTCATGTCAGAAAGAGCGGGCTCCCGAAAAGAGAATTTATCTTGCCGCCAGTTTCACAACCATCGCCGCCGGAAAAAGAATGATGGGAAGAACATAAACCAGTAAGATGGCCGCAGCGGCAATCAGCACATACAGGCTGTACAGAATCTGTGTTCCGATCTGTTTCTTTTCTGTTTTTTCATAAAAGCCTCCGAGCAGCCATAAGAGCGCGCCAACAGCTGTAAAAGCCACTCCCAAAAGAAATCCCGGGGGCTGAAAGGAAAAGCGAACCTGATGCACGCCTTCCGGCAAAGCAATTCCAAGAAAGCCTCCGAACAGTTCTGAAATTTCCACTTCTCTGCCGTCTGCCTCTGCACGCCAGCCTGCAATGGACGCCGCCGGAAGAAATAAAACTCCTTCTCCTTCTACGGTTCCGCTTATCTCATGTTTTCCCACCTGCATGTCTACTCTGGCTTCTTTCACCGTCTGTTTTGCCTTTGCTGCTTTTTCAAGATCCACACAAGCCAACAGGGCATTGCCGGATTCCGCCAAAGAAACGCCGTCCGTATTTTGAATGACAAGCTGTTTTTCTTCTGTATCTTCTGTATCCTCTGCATTTTGTCCCCAGACTCCCAGATTTAAAATTCTGTGGGAATTGGTGTCTGCTGCCGGCACAGGAAAATTCATTTCCTCTCCGTACCGATATGCTTTCACCTGTTGTGCCAAAATGCCGGGATCCAGATAAAGTATGCCTTCCTCTTCAAAATCCGGCAGTTCTTCTGTGAGAGGAAAAATTTCAAACAAATCTCCCTCTCCTCCCATAGCTTCATACCAGTCCTGCTGGTTTTCGAACACAGTTTTCTCCGGATTCCACTGGTACGTTCTTATATCTCCCGGAAGCAAAAGGGCACTGGGATAAGTTCCCTTTTGAGAAAACAGCGTGAATTTTCCCTGCAGAAAACTTTCCTGCTCCTGTACCTGAAGAAAAATTTCTCCCTGCCCATTGCCGGACTCTTCCGCTTCCAAAAGACTGCTTCCCACGCCTAAGAGTTCATCGGAAAAAACAGTACCGCCCAATGTTTCCGTGGCAACCCAGGGTACGCTGTAGCCAAGCTCTCCCATAGCCTGCTGAAAGGTTTTGTCTCCTGTGGGCAGATAGCCGGAAAGCGAAGGGATTCCTGTCACCAGCGCCTGATTCAGCGGCACTTTATCAAAATCCTGCAGCCTGCCGGTTTCCTCTTTTCCGGATGCCGCACTTTCCTCCTGACTGTGGGCAAGTTCTGTCATAACCTGATATCTTTCCTCATTGTACAGACGGACCGAATTATCCGGGGGAAGTATAAAGAAAAGCTGAGTGCAAAGCCCATAAACAAACAGGACTCCTCCCAGGCACCATTTCCCGTTTCTGCAGGAAAAACCTGCCAGGGCCGCCACAAGGCAAAGAAGCAAAATCACAGCTACAAGAATCGTTTCCGCAGGACAGCTTCGGGAAATGCTCAGCGTGGAAAAAGCGTTTGTGATCCGGTCCTCAAACCCGAGAGTAAGTCCCAGAGCTCCTGCCAGACAGACAGTCGTCAAAACCTCCGGAAACCATCCCCATCTACGTTTCCCGGTACTTTCTTCTGTTTTTATATACCGGTTTTCCAAAAATTTTTTCACCAGTACAAGAAGAACAAAGGTCACCATGTACCCGTATCGAACCGGAAAACACACATAAGGGCCGAGATGCCACAGCAAATTGATGGGCTGCCATACAATACCAAACAAAAGCCCTGCAGCAAACACGACGGCCGCTGCGGTTAGACTTTTCCTTTTTTCTTTTAAAAAAGCGGCTTTTTGCGGTATCTTCACAAAACTTTTCAGAAGGAGCAGAATTGCTGCCGCTGTCACAGGATGAAACACCTGAAACAACCGTTCAAACAGATCATCCAATCCGTGTTTTCCCATCACACTGAAATAGGAGGTGTTAGCCTCTGCTCTGGACGAGGTGAATAAAAGAAGAATCCCCGGCAAAAGAACCACCGCTGACAAAAGAAGCCCCGCTGCCGTATAAAACGCCAGTCTTCCCGCCAAAATTTTCCTCTCCTCTTTTTCTTTTGTCAGGAACAAAAAGGCAGCGCTTCCAAACAGCACAAACAGCAGCAGCATAAAGCCAAACTGAACGCTCAGCATAAGCTGGTATGCCAAAAGCAGGGCATACGCTCGCCCCTTTCCCCTGTAAAGCCGCATAAGCGCCAGCATAAACAGCGGAAACAGCACCGGAAAGTACATCCACTTGATGATCTGAAAGTTGTAGGCCATATAGCCGCCAAAAGCATAGGCCATGCTAAGCCCCACATTCCATTCCCTTTTCCCGGGAAATGCCTGAAGCAGGAAAACATGCATAGACAAGGCGGCTGCAATCAGATACAGCGCCATAATTACATTGACAGCCAGATAAATCTGATCTCTGCCAAAAAGAAATAAAAGGTAGTTAAACGGATTCAGCACTTCGTTTATAGTATCAATGTAAATATTGCATCCGCCGGATATCCCGCTTTCCCAGAACATTCCCGCCTGTCCCGTTATCACATCATAAAAATGGTACAGCAGGGGAACATACTGCGAATACAGATCTGACATAACAACAGAGCCGTTCCCCACAGGAAACAGCCCCTTATGCCAGAATATCAGGAACAACAGCAGGACAGACAAAAGCCCTGTCATTGCCAGCGCTTTCGCCTCCGTTTTTCTGTCTCTGCCGTTTCCTGCTGCCTTAATTTTATTCCCGACAATATTTTTGCTCTCACAATCCCACTCTTTTGATCTGGCGTACACTTCCCTTTTCCTCCTCTAAAAAAAGCACCACACACCGGTCATAACTACAGAGAGAACTACAAAAGCTCCCATCAGTATATTTTCCAACAAAAGCATTTTTCTTCCGGCCGTCTCCTGTCTGCAAAATCCAAGTCCCACCGCCGGAAACAGCAGGGCAATGGCAATGTAGCGAAAATGCATGCTGCATTGCTGGGGATACTGATAGACAAAATCCAGATAAAAGAACATGGTAACCCCGTAAGCGATCAGGAAAAACAGACGGGCATAAAAAGGAATCGGAAATCTTTTCCCGAAAAACGCTTTGATAAAGCACACAAAGGCCAGAATACCAAAGGCTGCCACAGCGGCCATTAAAAGCACCGCCACAATTTTGATCCACACAGCCACCTGATCCATATTCCACTCGCCCATGGCCGCCGTCCGAAAAAGCTGCACCCAGGTATTATATCCCATGCCGATTTTCATAGATGTGATGCAGTCTAAAATCTCCGAAAATTTCGGCAGAAGAAATCTCTCTGTGAGAGAATAATTGCCCACATACTGCCAGCTGTCTTCCGGCAGCGTATACACATAGACAAGCGGTGTCTGATAGCGGATCATATTTCGGATTTCAAAGGACATTCCCAGAGGAATGCTGATCACTCCGAACACCAGAAACTGTCTGATATAAGTTTTCCACTGTTTTCTGTTTTTAAAAAACATATAGAGAAACACTGCGGCCATAGGAAAAGCGAATTCTGCCACATTCAGCTTTGTCAGCATTCCAAGCGCAATGGCCAGCGCCATTTTAATAATATTTCCCATGGTGGGTTTTTTGCACCACACAAGAGCCGTATAGACACAGAGTACCTCAAACAGCAGAGCCATGCTGTCATTATTGACACTTCCGGAAAATAAAATCAATGTGGGATGAAAGGAAAACAACAGCATAAGAAAACCGATCGTTTTTTCTTTAAGTGAAAACTCTCTCAGTATTTTATACAGAAAAAACAGAACCAGAAGAGAACAGACAAACGGCACAATCTGGATAGATTCCTCCAGAATATGCAGATCTGTGATGAAAAGAGAACAAAACTTCATCCACACCGCGCAGATCGCATGATGAAGCGGCGGATGATGAAACTGATAAACCGTGGTCGGATCTATATCAGGCAGATGCCAGTTTTCATACAGGTACTGTATGTAGGCCAGATGACCTCCCGTCACCGTATGTCCCGCTGCCAGATCAATCTTTCCGATATCATACTGCCTTTCGTAAATGGTAGTTCCGCATATATAAAAAAGGCGCATCAGTGCCCCAAGCAGCATAATAACTCCTGTTGCTGCGCTTATCTTTTGCTTTCTCATAAATCTTCCCTCTCACATTTCCTGCTCTTTTTCGTTTTATCATAGCACAGCAGCCAGACTGTTGCAAATAAAAGCTTGCGGGATTTCTTCTTGCTTTTCTTTTTTCACTGTGATAGTATAATTGCGAAATGAAGCCTGCCGCGAAGGTGAAATTTTTTGCATTATTCCGGCTTTACCCCCTTGCGGGCTGTCATTTACTGATTACAGATTTCAAGTCATACGGTTTGCCTGTTTCAGCATTCAAACAGGACGTATGACTTATTTTTTTGCCCCAAAGCCCCTGTCTTTGCCCGGGTATTTTCTATCACAGAAAGGAACTTCTCACTATGGAAAAAACGCATGACTTTATGAAAACTCGACCGGTGTTCGGACTGCTGATGAGCATGTCCGTGCCCATGATGCTGTCCATGCTGATACAATCTCTCTATAATATTGTAGACAGCATCTATGTATCCCGCCTGGGAACAAAAGCTCTCACCGCTGTTTCCCTGGCCTTTCCTCTTCAAAATATTGTCCTTTCCGTTGCCGTAGGTGTAGGCGTGGGCATTTCCTCTGCCATCTCCATCCACCTGGGAGCGGGAAAACGGGAAGATGCCGACCGCTGCGCCACCATCGGCATGGCTCTTACTGTCATCCACTGCCTCCTGTTTGCCATTTTCGGTCTCCTTATCACCCGGCCGTTTCTCTCCTTATTTACCAGTGACCCGGAAACTCTGGAAATGGCATGCCAGTATACCTATATTGTCGTCTGCGTTTCCTTCGGCTGTCTGCTGCAGATTGCCATGGAAAAAATATTTCAGGCTGTAGGGGCCATGAAAACCACAATGATTCTTTTAGCAACAGGCTGTATCATCAATATTGTCCTGGACCCGATCCTTATTTTCGGTCTGTTGGGTTTCCCGGCCATGGGAATCACCGGTGCTGCCGCAGCCACCGTCATCGGTCAGATTGCCGCATTTTTTCTCTATATTGTTGTCTATCTGAAAAAGAGAAAAACTTTCCCCGTAACCATCCATCCCAAGTATCTCTCCTTTGAACCAAGGCTGATACGCCAGATTTATTCTGTGGGGATTCCCTCCACCATCATGACCGCCCTGCCTTCTGTTCTTGTCAGCATCTTAAACGGCATTCTGGCAGAGTTTTCTGACATCTATGTTGCCGTCCTTGGCGTCTACTTTAAGCTGCAAACCTTTATCTACATGCCCGCCAACGGCATTGTACAGGGGCTTCGTCCTATCGTGGGGTACAATTACGGAGCCGGAGAAAATACCCGTGTCCGCAGCACCATCCGTTACGGGCTGCTTTGCACAGCCGCTATCATGCTTGTGGGAACGATTGCTGCACTCTTCTTTCCGAAACAGATTTTTTCTTTGTTTGAGGCAGAAGACGCCCTGCTTGAAGCCGGAGTAACCGCTCTACGCATCATCAGCCTCGGCTTTCTTATATCAAGCGTGGGCATCGTATACGCCGGAACTTTTGAAGCGCTGGGAAAGGGAAAAGAATCTCTCATCATTTCCCTGTTAAGGCAGTTTATCATTACGATTCCTTTAGGATTTATCCTGTCCCGTTTTCTGGGCCCTGCCGGAATCTGGATTGCTTTCCCGCTTTCCGAACTGTGCGCTTCTATCGCTGCACAGATTTTATACAACAGAAAACTTCGTTTTCTCTCGTAACCCAAAATGCTGCACAGCCTTTTTTCCATCTTCAGCGGCCGGCTTATTTTCAGCGAGCCGGCTTAACTGCTGCCACAAGAAGCATCATGGGACGCCGCATTTCATCCCGCATGCCCGGAAGATCCATCATATTTTCCGGCGGCTGCGGCTCTGTGATCTGCTTTATCTCAAAGCCGTTTTTTAAAAGAGCACCCAATATTGTGGTCATTGTCCTGTGGTATTTTGTCATCTTTTCGCCCAGGAAAATGGCTTCTCTTTTCCCCTCGTAATAATAATTGTCCACCGGAAAATGGAGAATTTTTCCATTTTTGTCATAATACCAGTCCTGGGACCCTTCCGCGGTAAAGACCGGATGCTCGATGGAAAACACAAAATCTCCTCCGGGGCTTAGCCAACGAAAGATTTTCTGTATCATCTCCTCCAGATTCTCTACATAGTGAAAAGCCAGAGAACTGATCACTACATCCACGCTTTGCTCAGGAAGCTCTATGTCTTCCATAGCTATTTTTTGATACTGAATGCAAGGGCGGCTGTTTCTTTTTTCCGCCTCTGCCAACATTTTTTCCGAAATATCGGTTCCAAGCACCGTTTCTGCCCCGCAGTCTGCCGCATAGGCACAGTGCCAGCCATAGCCGCAACCCAAATCCAGCACTTTTTTCCCTGTAAAATCAGGCATCATTTTCTGAAAAGCGCTCCATTCTCCTGCCCCCTGCAGCCCGTAAACAGAGCGGGACATCTGGCTGTATTTTACAAAAAACGACTCTTCGTCATATTTGTTCTCTTTCATTTTCTTCTCCATTCTGCCGCACCGGGCGGTCTTTTGCTCTCTCATGGATTTATACCGGATAAATGCCAAAAACAATCTATCCTTCACAAGCTGCCTCATTTCCTCTGCAGCAATCTGCATCCTAAATGTTATATCCTAAATGCTACATCATAAATAAGGAAAATATCACCGTCACAATTCCGCAGATTCCAATGGCAAGTCCGCTCATAGCCCCCTCGGTCTCTCCCAGTTCCACTGCCTTGGAAGTTCCCACAGCATGGCTGCATGCACCGATGGCAAGCCCCGCCGTCATGGAATCTTTCACCCGAAACATCTTTATCAGCATAGGCGCCATAATGCTTCCCATAATACCGGTAAGGATAACCGCCACTACCGTGATCGGCGTCATTCCCCCGTGGCTTCCTGCAATACTCACCGCTATAGGGGTTGTCACAGATTTAGGCATAAGGGAGGCCGTCACCGCTGCGTCCAGGCCAAACAGCCGGCACAATCCCCATACACTTCCCATAGAGGCAAGAGAACCACAGATACAGCCCACCAGTATAGGCAGCCAGTTCTTTTTTAAAACCTCTATTTTGGAATAAATCGAAACTGCCAGACACGCTGTGGCCGGCGCCAGAAACATATTGATGATCTCTCCGCCTTTGTTATAGCTTTCATAAGGTATCCTGAAGATCAGGAGCACAGCAGCCACCAGCACAATGGCAATGATCAGCGGATTGCATATGACAAAGCCTGTCCTTTTCTGAATCTGAACACCGATTGCAAAAGCCGCTATACTCAGCGCAATTCCAAAAAACGGAGACGCAAAAAGTTCACTCATTTCTCTTCTCCCTTCCTGACTTTGTTCATAAGAAACAACGTAAAACGCACACTTGCCGCTGTCACCCCAAAAGTGATAACCGTGGTGATCAGACAGATAACCACCAGCTGCAGTGCCGTACTTTTTAAAACATCAAAATAATTGATGATGCTCACTCCTGCCGGAATGAAAAAGAACGCCATATTCGACAGAAGAAAATCTGATTTTTCCCGAATATGAGACACCTTTAAAATCCCGGACGCCAAAAGGGCAAACAGAATGATCATTCCGATCACGCTGGCGGGAAACGCAAAGGGAATGACTGCTTCCACCAGCTGACTCAGCCAGCAGACCGCAAATATAATACCGATCTGATAAACTATTTTCATAAGTAACTTCCTTCTTTCTTTCACAGCAGCCTTGCGGCCATCTGTGCCAAAAGTTGTTCTGTCAGATGAAGCAGAAGTTCTTCATCCTTTTCCGCTATGCCGTTTTTATGATAGCGGTAGAAAAATACCGGCGTTCCCCTGGCCTGGAAATTAAGTCCGGGAGAACAATCCTGCAAAAGCGCAGGAATCTGCTCCACCTTCACCTGCGCGTCCGGGCGCATGGTAAAGCTGATTTCTCCGGCGCGTCCCTTTACCTCCGTCACGTACAGACTGTGGGCCTGTACTCTGATAAGGGCAATCCGCAGAAGATTTTCCACAGTTTTTGGAACCGTGCCAAAACGATCCAGCAGTTCCTCTCTCATATCCTCCTTCTCCGCCGGCGTCTCCACGCCCGCGATCCTTTTATAAATATCCAGCTTCTGCTGTTCATTCACAATATAAGAAGGCGGAATATAGGCGCTCACATCCAGTTCCACAGAAGTATTGAAGCCTTCCGTTCCTGTGATCCCCTTCAGATGCTTTACCGCCTCGTCCAGCATTTTACAGTAAAGGTCATAGCCCACCGCTTCCATGTGACCGTGCTGTTTTTGTCCCAGAAGATTTCCCGCTCCGCGGATTTCCAGATCTCTCATGGCAATTTTGAATCCGCTTCCAAGCTCTGTAAATTCCCGGATAGCCTGAAGACGTTTCTCCGCTACTTCTTTTAACATCCGGTCACGCCGATACATAAGGAAAGCGTATGCGGTCCGGTTGGAACGTCCCACTCTTCCCCGGAGCTGGTAAAGCTGAGAAAGACCCATTTTATCGGAGTCATGAATGATTATCGTGTTGGCATTGGAAATATCCAGCCCCGTCTCGATGATGGTGGTAGATACCAGAACATCAATCTCGCCGGAAATAAACTCGTACATGATTTTTTCCAGCTCCTGCTCCTTCATCTGCCCGTGCGCAAACGCAATGGAAGCTTCCGGCACCAGATTTTCCAGTTTAGCCGTCACATCCGCAATATCGTTGATTCGGTTGTACACATAGAATACCTGTCCGCCTCTGGCCATTTCTCTGACAATGGCTTCCCGCACCATCTCCTCGTTGTACTCCATCACATAGGTCTGAATCGGCACCCTCTCCCCGGGCGCCTCCTCAAGGACACTCATATCCCGGATTCCCACCAAAGACATATGAAGGGTTCTTGGAATAGGCGTAGCCGTCAGTGTAAGCACATCCACGTCGTCTTTAAGTTTCTTGATCTTTTCTTTGTGTGTGACGCCGAAACGCTGTTCCTCGTCGATGATCAAAAGTCCCAGATCCTTAAACTGTACGTCTGCAGACAGCACTCTATGAGTGCCGATGACAATATCCACCAGTCCCTTTTTTAAATCCTGCAGTGTTTTTTTCTGTTCCGCGGCTGTCCGGAATCTGGAAAGAAGATCTATGCGAACCGGAAAATCCTTCATACGCTGCACAAAGGTATTGTAATGCTGCTGTGCGAGAATGGTGGTAGGAACCAGAAAAACCACCTGTTTGCTGTCCTGAACCGCCTTGAAAGCGGCCCGAATGGCAATCTCAGTTTTTCCGTACCCTACATCCCCGCAGATTAAGCGATCCATGATTTTATGGCTTTCCATATCCGCTTTTGCAGCTTCGATCGCGCTCAGCTGATCTTCCGTTTCCTCATAAGGAAACGTTTCCTCAAATTCTTTCTGCCACACCGTATCCGGGCCGAACTGATAACCGCTCTTCTGGGAACGGATGGCGTAAAGCTCCACCAGATCTTTTGCCACCTCGTCCACCGCCGTCCGAACTTTTGATTTCGTTTTTTCCCATTCCTTGCTTCCAAGCTTATTCAGCTTCGGCTTTTTGGCCGCATCACCGGAAGCATACTTCTGGATCACGTCAAGACCGGTTGCCAGAACATACAGATTTCCTCCATCCCGATAGGAAATTTTCAGGTAATCCTTGACGACTTTGTCCACTTCCACTTTTTCGATTCCCTGGTAGATCCCCAGTCCATGAGTTTCATGCACCACGTAATCTCCCACTTTCAGTTCCGCAAAATCGTGGATCTTCTGTCCCTCATACTGACGCTTTTTCCGCTTTTTCTTCTTCTGCTTTCCGAAAATATCTCCCTCGGAAATGACTGCAAATTTTAAAAGAGGATACTCAAATCCCTTCTCCACATGCCCATAAAAAAGCATGATCTCACCCTGGTCAAGTTCCCGTTCCGGATCTTCCCCGTAAAAGCAGACAACCCCCTCATCCTGCAGGTCCCCGGCAAGTCTCTTTGCCCTGGTCCTGGAGCCGGAAAGAAGGAGTACGCGCCACCCGTTTTTCTGATAATGTTTCAAATCCTTGACAAGGCCGTCAAAACTATTGTTGTAGGAAGATATCGTTCTTGTCTGTATGTCGAACTTGCGGTCAGGCCTTACCAAATTTTCTCTTGTGTCAAGTGTGGACAACTGTACGGTGCGTTCCTTTTCCAGAAGAGCCGTTATCTGATCCATTCCCTTTAACAGTCCTGCCTGCCGGGGCAGAATGTATCCTTTTTCCAGACGGTTTTTCATGCTTTCTCTAAATTCCAGCTCCACCGCCTGGGCATGCTCTCTGATACGCAAAGGCTCATCCAGAAATACACAACTGTTGTCCACGGGAAAAAATTCTGCAAAAGAGGATGTATCCGGGTAGAAGTAATGGACATAGCTTTCCAGACTGGCATAAGCCTGAAATTCCATGGCTTCTTCTTTATGCTCTTCCGTCAAATTCCGAATTCTGTGAGCTTCCTCCGGCTTTCCTGCCTGTCTGAATTTTTTTTCGCATTCCAAAGCTTCTTTTTCAATCTCTCGAAAACCTTCCCGGAGCTTATCTTTTGTCATGATCAGCTCCGTGGCCGGATATATGGTGAGCGATTCCAGCTGCTGAATGGAACGCTGGCTTTGTACATCGAAACTGCGGATGGAGTCCACTTCCTCGCCCCAAAGTTCTATACGATACGGATTTTCTTCCGTCAGGTCAAAAATATCCACAATTCCGCCCCGCACGGAAAACTGTCCGGGAAGTTCCACCTGCGCCGTTTTTTCATATCCCATGGCAGTCAGGCGCAATGCCAGCGCCTTCTCATCCACCAACGAAGATTTGTCCAAAGGCAGCACCCATTTTTTTATGACGGAAAGAGGCACCTGAGGTGTCATAAGCGCAGCAAAGGTTGTGACAACGGTAACCGTGCTGTTTTCCAGCAGTCTGCGCAGCACCTTCATTCTTTCTTTTACCAGCTCATTTCCGTGTATATCCGCCTGATAAAATATCAAATCCTTCCCCGGATACAGCAGTGTATTTCTGTCATAAAACCGAAATTCCTCACAGATTTCCCTTGCCTTCAGATCACTGTATGTGACGATCAGCCGATGAGAATATTCTCCTCCCATCCCATAAATCAGATGCAGCTTCTGTGAATCCACACAGCCCCGGAAAGCAATGCTTCTGCCCTCTTCCTTTAAATATTTTTCCGCTTCAGAAAATTCTGCCAGCTCCCTCAAGGGTGCCATCAGCGCTTTCACAGGCGTCCCTCCTTATCTTCCCAACTGTTCGGCATGTTTGCCTATTCTATCCGGCCCTGCACTTTTCCTGCCGCTTTTTGCGCGCTCAGGATTTTTCTGCAGACCGTCCGCTCTTATTTCTTCTTATTAAACTGATTCATGGCCGCGTCCGGACCCTGACTTATCATCACTTCTATGGCCTGGCACGCCTCCTCACAGGCTGCGTTCATAACTTTTCTTTCTCCGCCGGTGAAATGTCCCAGCACATAATCTGCCAGATCGTAGCCTTCCGGTTTGCCGCCTACGCCCATTTTTATTCTCTGGAACTGGTCATGTCCCAAGTGTGCGATAATATTTTTAATCCCATTGTGTCCTCCGGCGCTTCCTTTCTTTCGGATCCGCAGCTGCCCGGGCTCCAGACTGATGTCGTCATAGACTACAATCAGATTCTCCTTCGCATCCACTTTATAGTAATCCAATACTTCCCTTACACTTTCTCCGCTTAAATTCATAAAAGTTTGAGGTTTTATCAGAATTACCTTTTCTCCGCCGATATATCCTTTTCCTATCAGCGCCTTGTGTTTTTTTTCAATCACACGAATCTGCGTCTTCTCTGCAAGCATATCTATGACGTCAAATCCGATATTATGTCTTGTGTTTTCATATTCTCTTCTGGGATTTCCCAAACCTGCAATAATATACATAATTCCTCACATTCCCTTTACTCTTTTGACTTTTACTTTTCATCTTATCACACTCCGCCATAGGTTTTCCAGCAAAAAATATGCGCTTCGACGCCTTTGCGCCGAGTGCGGCTGCCGCCAGGCAGTAATTACCTTACGCACGAGCGCGCATCTGCAGCAGTTTTTGGTATGCCGGGAAATTTCCCGGCATACCAAAAACTGCTGCAAAAGCTTTTTTACTTTTGCAGCAGTCCTTCAGACATCTGTTTTTTGCGATAGATTCAAAATCTTACCCGCTCTATTTGGAAATTTTACTTTTTAAACTTCCTCCGGCTCTCTTTGTGCCTCTTCGTATTTTTCAAGAATCATACTTTGTATCGCTTCTCTTGTATTCTGATTGATGGGATGAGCAATATCACGATATTCACCATCTGTAGCTTTTTTACTGGGCATAGCGATGAAAAGACCTTTTTCCCCTTCAATCACCTTGATATCATGTACAACAAACTCATCGTCAATTGTAATGGATACAATCGCTTTCATCTTTCCTTCTTTGGTAACTTTGCGAACCCGAACATCTGTGATTTTCATGGAAGTTTCCCCCTTGCTGTAATATATACGAAAGCCCCGGTTATCGCTAATGGAAACTCTGTATCCGCAGGATACGCGCTCATTGCCGATTACACAGGCCGCCGGTACAAACAGGCTGAAATCTGCTCCAGTTAAAAAATACCGGCATCAGCTGTGAAAACGCGGATGCGTCGGACAGCCAGCTTTCATTCTGTGGTAATGTCTGTGATACAGACATGTCCGATCAGATGACATATCTTTCGTTCTTTTCGATTACGACTTTTATGCCATCTTCTCCCTTATGGAAAGAATTTGCACGGATCGTATCCCTGCTTTCCACAATGCAGTTTTCAATATGACAGTTGTCCCCAATATATACATCATTCAAGATAATGGAATTCTTGATATAGCAGTTGTTTCCGATAAAGCTCTTCTTAAAGATAACGGAATCTTCTACCGTACCGTTTACAATACAGCCGCTGGAAATCAGGCTGTTGCTGACTTTGGCTCCCACATTGTATTTTGCAGGCGGCAGATCATCCACTTTGGAGTGAATATCCGGATACTGACGGAAGAAATAATTGCGGATCTCCGGTTTTAAGAAATCCATGTTTGTATTGAAATAATCTTCTACAGATGCAATATTCTTCCAGTAATCTTTAATCTTATAGCCGAAGATTCTCTTCTGATTTTTATAACGGATCAGGATATCTTTGACGAAGTCATAACGGTCTTCCATTGCACAGCGTTCAATCAGTTCGATCAGAAGACGTCTGCGGATTACATAGATACCACAGGAAATGGTATTGGATTTTGCCACAATGGGTTTTTCCTCAAATTCCTCAATACGGCTTTCCTCATTCATCTTGATGGTTCCGTAACGCTCTACATTTTCTCCTTCCGGAATATCTTTGCATACAACGGTGATATCCGCTTTTTTCTCAATATGGTATTCCAGAACTTTATTGTAATCCATTTTATAAATGCAGTCGCTGGATGTGATAACCACATACGGCTCATGGCTGTTCTTTAAGAAAGAAATGTTCTGATAGATAGCATCTGCTGTTCCGCGGAACCAGAAACCATTGTCCGCTGTGATGGTAGGAGTAAATACAAACAGTCCGCCCTGCTTACGTCCGAAATCCCACCATTTGGAAGAACTTAAATGCTCATTTAAGCTTCTGGCATTGTACTGTGTCAAAACGCCTACCTTCTGAATATGGGAGTTGGACATATTGCTCAGAGCAAAGTCAATGCTTCTGTAACTGCCTGCGATAGGCATAGCTCCTATAGCACGCTTTTTCGATAATTCTTTCATTCTGTGGCTGTTGCCGCCTGCTAAAATAATACCAATTGCTCTCACTGTTCGTCACCTGCCTTAATCAATGTTTTGCCGCTTCCAAGCGCACCGTCTTCGTAGTCCTGTGCTGTTGTCACGCCAAAGACAACCGAGTTCTTTCCAACCTGTACGTCGTCCGGAATGACGCTCTTTTCGCCAACAGTGACGATGCCGTGATTGTAAATATGAGGAGCTGTATCATTCTCAGCTTCTTCGCCCACACCCAGTTTTACTCTGTTTCCAATCACAACATTTTCTGCAACAATTGCTTTATTCAATTCACATCCGTCACCGATTTCGGTATTGTTCATAATAATGGAATCGCGCACTACTGTGCCTTTTCCGATGGTTATACCGCAGCCGATCACAGAATTGTAAACCTGTCCGTAAATTTCCGTGCCTTCACCGATGATACTGCGTTCAATCACGCCTTCGGAAGAAACATACTGGGGCGGAAGCGCCTCTGCCTTGGTATAAATCTTCCAGTACTCTTCGTAAAGATTAAACTCAGGTACGATGTCAATCAGCTCCATGTTTGCTTCCCAGTAGGAGTTCAATGTTCCTACATCTTTCCAGTAGCCGTTGAACTCATAAGCATACATCGGTGCTCCCTTTGCATGACAGTAAGGAATAACATGCTTGCCAAAATCCAGATTAGGCTGGTCAGCCTTTGCAATCAATGCTTCTTTTAATGTTTTCCAGTTGAATATGTAAATACCCATGGATGCCAGATTGCTTCTGGGATTTGCCGGTTTTTCCTCAAAATCGGTAATCTTTTTGTTTTCATCGGTGATCATGATACCGAATCTCTTTGCTTCCTCCATGGGAACCGGCATAACGGCGATGGTACATTCCGAATTATTCTGCTTGTGGAAATCAAGCATCACTTCGTAATCCATTTTGTAAATATGGTCGCCGGACAGAATCAGAATATAGTCAGGATTAAAGCTGTCCATATAATCAATATTCTGATAGATAGCGTTAGCGGTACCGGTATACCATTCGCTGTTCTCGCTCTTTTCATAGGGCGGCAGAACTGTAACGCCTCCCACATTTCTGTCAAGATCCCACGGAATACCGATTCCGATATGTGTGTTCAGCCTCAGAGGCTGATACTGAGTCAATACACCCACTGTATCGACACCCGAATTAATACAGTTGCTCAGCGGGAAATCAATGATACGGTATTTACCGCCAAAAGCTACCGCCGGTTTTGCTACCTTTGACGTCAAAACACCAAGTCTGCTTCCCTGTCCGCCTGCCAGCAACATGGCAATCATTTCTTTCTTAATCATGTCCTCACCTCAAATTAGTCTGCACTTTTTCGATTGCTGTTTCTGTGTTCCTCCCTGAAGATTCAACACGTTTTTATGTGCTTTCATTATTATAGCACACACTTGTGCAAAAGTGAATAATTTTTTTGCTGTTTTTCTCAACTTCTCTTCGTTTTTTTGAGTATTATATCCAATTTTATCTTCTTTAAAAAATTTATTTTATCTATTATCACTACCTTTTTTCTTTTCTTCTTTCGTGTATTTTTCATACTTTTAACAATTTTCGACAATTTTCACGCCACTTCCGTCCTGTTCCGGTATTTTCCAAAAAGGACTGGTTTTTTCTCTGCAAGTGCGTATAATACTTATCATAATGTATGATGATACCAGGAGCAAAAGGTCTGCACACACATGTGCTTGCTCATGAGTGGGTGCAAGGCCTTGGGGCCCGCCCCGATATGAGCATGAAAGCGGGATGAATATCCCACGATATGCGAATATTGGGGCGGATTGCGGGAGTGCGCAGCACGTAGCAATCCGCAGGTATCATAGTCAGGGGCAAAATACCTTTCAGCCCGGTGTCATAGCCATAAAATCAAGTAAATTTTTCAGACAGGAAGTGTAAGTTCATGTATCAGTTGGATTTCAATCACCCCCACCATATTTATTTTATAGGAATCGGCGGCATCAGTATGAGCGGCCTGGCAGAAGTTCTGCTTTCCGAAGGTTTTACCGTTTCCGGCTGTGACTGGAAAAGTTCTCCTTTGACCAGTCA
>CALWLY010000014.1 GCA_944381635.1 uncultured Lachnospiraceae bacterium | reverse complement strand
CAGCTCCCGGTTTCCCGTTCGCCGCGGAGTTTTATCAGCACACTCCCGTTCCTTTTGCCTGCCCCTGTCCGGCTGTATGCCGACCCAGGTTGACTTTTTACAGTCTGTTTGTTATCAGTGTTGCGTTCGTTCCCCGCAACGAATGTTATCTTATCACAGGTGGATGTCACCGTCAAGCACTTTTTTCATTTTTTCTTTATTTCTTTTTTTCAGCCTATCACCAATAACAGCATTAGAAATCTCTCCTGCTGCCTGACTGTTTTCCGGAGCATGACAAAAGACAGGCTTCTTTTCATTTCTAAAATAAGAAGCCTGTCTCTTTCAGTCAAAAACCTATGCCTTGGAAACTTTTACTTTCGCCTTCAGTTCTCTGCTTTCCTTATAAGGACGGAACAACAGATAGAGCATCCCAATGACTACAATAATTGCTGCCACTGTTCCGATTCCGAAGGTTCCTTCTGCAAACAGAGTCCAGAACTGGTATACGCACATGGATACAAGGTAGGCAAAGATTGTCTGGTATCCGATTGCAAACCAGAACCATCTGATGTTGTTCATCTCTCGTTTGATTGCACCCATTGCCGCGAAGCAGGGAGCGCACAGTAAGTTGAAAACCAGGAAGGAGTACGCTGCAGCAGGAGTGAAACTTGAGGCCAGAGTTCCCCAGAATTCCTGTCCGTCTTCTGCAACTTCCGCAAACCCATACAGAATACCAAAAGTACCAACAACGTTTTCTTTGGCTACCAATCCTGTGATTGCTGCCACTGTTGCCTGCCAGTCTCCCCATCCCAGAGGAATAAAGATCCATGCAACCAGGCTTCCCAGATTTGCAAGGAATCCCTGACTTAAATCTTCCACCATCCTGAATTGACCATCCACAATTCCGAAGCTTGATGTAAACCACACAAAGATTGTGGAAAGCAGAATGATCGTGCCTGCCTTTTTAATGAAAGACCAGCCTCTTTCCCACATACTTCTCAGCACACTTCCTACCGTAGGCAGGTGATATGCGGGAAGTTCCATTACAAAAGGCGCTGGATCTCCTGCGAACATTTTTGTTTTCTTTAAAATAATACCGGAGATAACAATCGCTGCAATTCCTACAAAGTAAGCGCTTGGCGCCACCCACGCTGCTCCGCCGAACAATGCGCCTGCGATCAGCGCAATAATAGGAAGCTTTGCACCACAGGGAATAAAGGTCGTTGTCATAATAGTCATTTTGCGGTCCCTGTCATTTTCAATCGTTCTGGAAGCCATAACACCTGGAACACCACATCCTGTACCGATAAGCATCGGGATAAAAGATTTTCCGGACAGCCCGAAACGGCGGAAAATACGGTCCATAATAAAGGCAATACGAGCCATATAACCACAGCCTTCCAGGAAAGCCAGAAAAATAAACAGCACAAGCATCTGAGGCACAAAACCAAGAACCGCGCCAACACCGGCCACAATACCGTCAAGAATCAGACCTGTCAGCCAGTCAGCGGTACCTGCGGCTGCCAGCAGGTCGCCGATCAGAGCAGGGATACTGGGCACATCAAACAGACCGAAAAAGCTCCATCCCTCACCAAAAACACCGTCGTTTACAAAATCAGTCGCCGCTGTACCTACAGTCGTCACCGATACATAATATACAAGGAACATAACCAATGCAAAAATAGGCAAGGCCAGAATACGATTCGTCACAATACGGTCGATTTTGTCCGAAGTGCTCATTTTTCCCTGACTTTTCTTTGTATAGCATTTTCCAATCATAGAGGTGATGTAATTGTATCTCTCACTGGTGATGATACTTTCAGAATCGTCATCCAGCGCTTTTTCCGCGTCAGCAATCAACGCCTCCACATCGGGAGCGTCCTTCAGCAGCTCGCTGATGCGATTGTCTCTTTCAAACAGCTTGATGGCATAAAATCTTCTCTGCTCTTCCGGCACTTTTCCTTCCAGCTCTTTTTCAATGGCAGCCAGATAATTTTCCACTTTACCATCAAAAGCATGACAAATCTGGTGTCCTTTCCGGCTTTTTGCCAGATCTGTCACTTTCTTTGCCGCCTCTGTCACGCCGTCGCCTTTCAGCGCGGAAATTTCTACAACAGGACATCCCAATTCTTTGGAAAGCTGTGAAATCTTGATACTGTCCCCATTTTTCCTTACGATATCCATCATGTTAACTGCCACAACCACCGGGATTCCCAGCTCCAGAAGCTGTGTTGTCAGATAAAGGTTACGTTCTATGTTTGTACCGTCTACAATATTTAAAATGGCATCCGGACGTTCGGTAATCAGATAATTTCTGGCTACCACTTCCTCCAGTGTATACGGAGACAGGGAATAAATACCCGGAAGATCCATAATGATGACCTCTTTATCTCCTTTCCATTTGCCTTCTTTTTTCTCTACAGTTACACCCGGCCAGTTTCCCACGAACTGATTGGCGCCTGTCAGTGCATTAAACAATGTGGTTTTACCACAGTTAGGGTTGCCCGCTAATGCAATTTTCATAAACTACTCTCCCATCCAGTTAGATTGCGCTAACTCATCACTAAAAAAATTGGTGCATATGCACCCTGTATCTACTGTACTTCTATCAGTTCCACATCCTGGCGGCGTAAAGACAGTTCGTATCCACGTACGGTCACTTCCATAGGATCCCCAAGCGGCGCCACTTTTCTCACGAAAACATCGGTTCCCCTGGTAATTCCCATATCCATGATTCGTCTTTTCAACGCGCCCTCGCCATTGATTTTAGTGACTTTCACGGTTTCTCCACATTTGACTTCCTTCAGTGTCCTCATGTTTGTGCCTTGCTCCTTTCCGAAATACAGAGGATTTCAGCCTCCGGCGATTCTGGCAGTCTTCCCCAGGCGGTATCATACCATAATTTTATTTGCCATTTCCTGATTGATCGCTACTCTGGATTCTTTAATGTTCACAATAACATTTCCGTTGGTTTTTGACACAACAGTCACCGCTGAACCGGGAACAAATCCCAGGCTCTCCAGAAATTTACGGATTTCTTCTTTTCCGCCCACTTTTTTTATTGTGTTTTCCTCTCCAGCAGTCATCATTGTCAAAGGCATCATACCACTCCCCTTCTTTTATTCTGAGAATGACTTTCATTTTCTTTATTCGTTTGTAGTATATTCCTTTTAAAAAGCAATGTCAATACTTTTTGAGAATAACTTTCATTTTCTTTTAATAATAATTTCACAGCGAGTTTCTCCGTTCCCCCTGCTTTCCTATTCGAAAGCACTTCTGTTTGTACACATTTTTTTATTTGGCAGTTTTCTTCTTTTCATTGTACAATAGTCCGTAGAGAAAAAAGTATGCGCAGGGTACATACTCGTGCCAAGGGCGATTGCGCCAGACATCATGTTTATCCACTTCAGGAGGATTTTTTTATGGAAAACTTCGATTTTTCACAATATTTCAGTCAACATTCATTCTGGGAACACCTGTCGGAAACCGAAAGACAGAAACTGCTTTCTTTTTCCAGACTTGCCCATTACCATTCCAAAGAGGCCATTCTCTCCGGAGACGCCAACTGTCTCGGCGTCCTGTTTATTCTTCAGGGCAGTATCCGTATTTATCTGTTGGGGGAAGACGGAAAACAGGCAACCATATGCAGCATGAAAGAAGGTGACGTATGCGCTCTGTCTGCTTCCTGTATGTTTTCCGCTGCCACCTTCGATGTGCAGATTGACGCGGATTCCGATTGCGACATTATCCTTGTGCCTTCTGCCGTCTTTTCCGAGTTAATGGAAAAGAATATCTATATGGAAGCTTTTATTTATCGGTTGATGACAGAACATTTTTCTGAAGTCCTGTCCGCTGTGGAACGTATTTTCTTTCTGTCTCTGGAACAGCGCATTGCTGCTTTCCTTATTGATAAGTCCGCGGAAACTTCCTCTTTGCTTCTGCCTGTCACTCAGGAGGAACTGGCGCAGTCTATCGGAAGTGCAAGAGAAGCTGTAAGCCGTTCTCTCAAACAGTTTGTAAAAGAAGGTTCCATCCGTCTTTCCAGAGGAAAAATAGAAATTCTGGATAAAAACAGCCTTTATAAAAAACTTCCCTGAAAATCACTCCGTGCCGTCTCAGCGGGATTTATCCTTCTTTTTTACAGAATAAAAATAAAATTTTCCATCACACAAAAAGAGAACCGGGAAAATCTTTTGATTTCCTCAGTTCTCTTTCTATTTCGCATCTAATTTTGTCGTGTGCTTTTTCGCAATTTTATGCATTTGCCAAAGCTTCTTTGAGTGCTTCCTTGGACTGCACACCAACCATACGTTTTACTTCTTTTCCGCCCTTGAACACGATCAGTGTAGGTACGCTCATCACACGATATTTTGCAGCCAGCTCCGGTTCTTTATCCACATCAACTTTTCCAACCGGAAATCCTTCCTGTGCCAGCTGGTCAATGGTAGGTCCCTGCATTTTGCACGGCATGCACCAGGTTGCCCAGAAATCTACTAAAACTGCTCCCTCTGCGTTTAATACTTCTTCTTCAAACTGCTGTTTTGTAAATTCTTTTGCCATAATATCTATCTCCTTTTCTCTATATTCATGCAGTCATTCCTTTGTTTGTGCTGCATATGAAATGTAATGTTTTTGATGTTGGCTTTATTATAGCGATTCTTTCCGGCTTCTTCTGTAACAAGGTCACACAACAGGCACAAGGGTAATTTCCACGACCGTATCGGTTTCATCTTTTAACGGATACGAACACACCGGATTTTCTCCCAATGCAGCAAAGGCCACATCCGGGTAAAGCTTTGTATTCCATGCCTCTCCTCTGTCCACCTGGCTTCCGTCAGCAAGATATCTCATCTTCTGAATTCTCTCCGGAGCAATTCCATAAAGAGGCAGCGCTCCCAGAGGCGTCTCATAAATATGAGCATACACTTTGTTGCCTTTCTGTGTATAGCGTCCCCATTCCGGCTTGGAAAATTCGGAAATCGTACAGCCATAAACAGAATTTCCGTTTTTCTGCATCCATTTTCCTACTTCTTTTAATATCTCCACACTTTCCCCTGGAATGTTTCCCTTAGCATCCGGCCCTACATTCATCATCATATTGCCGCCTTTGCTGACACATTCCACCAGTTTCTGAATAATTGTTTTGGCAGACTTAAATGTGTGATCCCAGGAACAGTAACCCCAGTGATTGTTCATGGTTGCGCAAAGTTCCCAGGGAATCAGTTCGCCATTGTCATCCCGGATTCCGAAAGGAGGAATGATCTGTTCCGGGCTTGCGAAATCACCGCTGTAAGGCAGGGGATTTGCACTCATAATGCTGCCGTTCTTTTCTCCGGAACCTTCCAATCTGTTGTCGATGATCACATCCGGCTGATAGCTTCTGACCATCCGGATCAGCTCCTCTGCCTTCCATTTTTCTCCGCACATTTCACCATAGGAAAAATCAAACCAAAGAATATCCAGTTTTCCGTATTCTGTCACCAGCTCTTTCACCTGTCCGTGCATATAGGCAAGATACCGGTCGAAATCTATTTTTTCGTCTTTATATTCTTCTCTTCCCCGCATGGGATGATGCCAGTCATCGTATTTCGGATAGTCCGGATGGTGCCAGTCTATCAGAGAATAGTAAAGTCCTACTTTAAGCCCCTCCGCCCGAAAGGCATCCAGGTACTCTCTCACCAGGTCTCGTCCCGCTTTGGTGTTTGTCGCCTTGTAATCTGTCAGTTTGGAATCAAACAGGCAGAAACCGTCATGATGCTTTGCAGTCATTACCGCATATTTCATTCCTGCTTCTTTTGCAAGCTTTGCCCATTTTTTCGGATCATAATCAACGGGGTCAAATTCCTTAAAATACTCCTCATATTCCTCCACGGACATTCTTCTTTCAGAGCGAATCCATTCGCCTGCTGCCGGAATGGCATACAGTCCCCAGTGTATAAACATTCCGAATCTGTCTTCCAGAAACCATTTTGTCCTCTCTCTTATTTCCTGATTCATTTTCCTATACTCCTTTTCTTCCCTTCTCTCATTCAGGATTGTTTTTTCTTTTGCCTTTTGCAGAATAAAAAAATTTTCTATGTACTGTTCTCCCCCGCTCTGGTATCTTAATATAGGACAGCGTCCGTGTACAAAAGCAATATGGTCCAGGAAAGACCCGATTTGAGCCTTTATACTCGGATGCTGACAGGGTGAAAAGTTCATACATTTCATTACTTCCATGAAAAACTGACTTTATGCCCGTCAAACATAAGAAAGGATGATTTTATGAACCTGATTACTTCCCGTATTGATTGGAATCTGTTCCTTAAAATTGTGAAAATTGCCGTGGGCTGCTGTCTGGCTATTTTTATCGCTGAAATATTCGGACTTTCCTTTGCCACTTCCGCCGGAATTATCACTTATCTGACCATTCAGAATACAAAAAAGGAAACTCTGCGGCTGACGCTTCACCGTTTCCTTTCTTTTCTCTACACTGCCGGTCTCAGTCTTCTTTTCTTTCCGCTTATCGGCACACACTGGCAGTCTTTATGTATCGTGCTTCTTCTGACCGTAGGCATTACCTGTTTTCTCCGCTGGGACTATACCCTTTCCGTAAATATGGTAATATGCACTCATTTTTTCAGTATGAAAGAACTGACCCTTTCTCTGATTCTCAATGAGTTCCTTCTGCTTGCCATCGGTTCCCTGTTGGCTGTTCTTTTCAATCTCTACATTCCCAGACGTTCCAAAAGGCTGAACCGGGATATTCGTCAAATCGAATCGGATTTGAAAAACATCCTTCTACAGCTTTCTGACTGCCTGATTCACTCCACTGTATCCCCCAAGATTCTGGAGCATCTTGACCAACTGGAAGAAATGCTTCGCACAGCTACCGTTCATGCTTTTGAGGAAGCCGGGAATACTTTCAACGAAGCCTCCGGGTACTATCTGGAATATATGGATATGCGCATCGGCCAGTGCGGCGTCCTGCGAAGTTTCTATCATTCCATAGACAAACTGACTCTTGTTCATGAGCAGTCCCTGATCATTTCCGAGTTCATGTCTCATATAGGGGAGTCTCTCCATGAAAAGAATCGCGCCATCCTCCTGCGAAAGGAGTGGCATGAGATCATGCTTTCCATGGAGCCCAAAAAACTGCCGGAAAACTCTTCCGAATTCCACAATCAGGCTATTCTACAGCATATCTTAATGGAACTTCTGGAGTTTATCGAGATTGAATGTCATTTTCTGGAAGGTTTATCCCAGGCTAAAATGAAAAAATATTGGGATGAAACCTAAACCGTAAATCCGCGGCAGATGCTGCCTATGTGTCGGCATTCGCCCCCTACGCGCAGATGCTGTTACTCTCCCAGGAAATATTTTCCATAGGCATCTGCTGCCAGAATCGCTGCGCATACTTTTTCCGGAGTCACTTCAAACGGCATATTGTGCAGAGTGTCTGTAGGCGCGCATGCAGCCTCTGCCACTGCCATGATCTTCTCTTTCGTCACTTCCTTAATTCCCAGTTCTTTCAAAGTTACCGGTAGACCTACTTCGATACAGAAGCTGATAACATCCTCCAGTTCTTCTTCCGGCACGTCTTCTAAAACAAGCTGTGTGATAGTTCCGAAGGCCACCTTTTCTCCATGATACATATGATGACATTCTTCCAGAACCGTAAATCCATTGTGGATAGCATGAGCTCCTGCCAGACCACCGCTTTCAAAGCCGATTCCGGAGAGAAGTGTATTTGCCTCAATGATTTTTTCCACTGCTTTTGTGCATACTCCCGCTTCCAATGCCAGTTTTGCTTTCACCCCTTCTTCCATCAGAGTGTCAAAACAAAGTTTTGCCAGCGCCATAGCCGCAAGAGTTCCATGGCCTCCCGCACAGGTAAGTGCGTCTTTCGCCTGCACGGCTCTCGCTTCAAAATAAGTCGCCAAGGCGTCTCCCATGCCTGCCACAGTAAGACGAACCGGTGATTTTGCAATTACATCCGTGTCCATAAGAACCATATTGGGATTTGCGGGAAGGAAAAGATATTCTTCAAAAACTCCCTCCTCTGTATAAATAACGGACAGTGCGCTGCAGGGTGCATCTGTGGATGCAATCGTCGGACAGATCACAACCGGAGTGCTGCGATAATAAGCCACTGCTTTGGCTGTATCCAGTATTTTTCCTCCGCCGATACCTACCACAGTGTCACACTGTTTCTCTTCCATGATTCTCACCAGACGATTGATTTCTGTTTTGCAGCATTCGCCGTTAAAATAATCAAATACGATTTCCACACCGCTGCCTTCAAATCCTTTTTCTATAACAGCGCCGATTCTTTTATATCCCGATGCACTGATCAAAAGCAGCGCCTTTTTGCCGTACCCTTTCACATAGTTTCCAAGTCTGGAAAGTTCCCCTGCTCCCTGCACATATTTGCTGGGACTGTTTAAAATTTTTGCCATAAAAATGATACCTCCTTTTTTAAAGTAAAGAATTTCGTGCTGCGGAATTCTCCGCCTGCAGTCAGTCACCTTGCGACATATTTTCCCTAACTGCAATGCCGCAAAGCAACAAAATTTCATATTGCAGTTTTTGCAATATCGTTTTTTCGTCCAACCAAAAAATAATATATTTTTTCGGATGAAAAATGTCAATTTTTGTGAATTTTATCTAAATCACTATAGACAGTTTACCCCGATTCTGTATGAGATGTCAATTCTTTTCTAACAGTGCCTGTCTCTTTCGATAGACAAGCGGGGATTCTCCGGTTTTTTCCTTAAACATGCGGCAGAATGAAGGCGTATCCTTAAATCCACAGGAAAATGCAATCTGCGTCACCGGCAGGCCGGTTTCCCGAAGCAGTCTTTCCGCCTCAAATATTCGGTACCGGATAATATATTGCTGAGGCGATATTTTCTTTTCTTCTCTCATGAGTCTGTAAAAATAACTCCTGTCAATACCGATATAATCGGCAATACCCTGCACCGTGATGGGATAGCTGTAGTTATGGCGAATATATTCTTCCGCTTTCAGGATGTATTCTTCCTTAGCATCCGCCCTTTCTTTTCTCTCCCTTTTTTTCATTTCGGAAAACAAAAGGTAAAAATAACCCATGATTTCCAGCCTGTTTTTCTGATAGGACGCAAAAAGATCCGCAATTTTCCTGACATATTCCAAAATGCTTTCCTGTCCTTTGCCGGAATAGACATAACCATCCCGAAAATCACACTCCCCTAATATCAGCTCAGTTTCCTCTCCACCCATACCGATCCAGACATATTCCCAGGGATCTTTTTCGTCTGCTTTGTAATAAGTGGTTTCACCGGGATAAATCAAAAAGGCATCACCTGCGGAGAGAAGATAGGTTTTCCCTCCGGCCTCATAACTTCCCTTTCCCCGAAGGATAAAGTGGATCAGGTAGTGAGGTCGAACTGCCGGACCAAAAGCATGCCCGGGTTCGGTTTTCTGCCAGCCGCAGAAATAAAGCTGTACAGCCTCCTTTTTCTCTTCTTCAATCTGATATTCTTTCATCTTTTCTCTCATTTTTATCTCCTCCGCACTTCGTACCCCACATTCCGCCCTGTTCGGGCTTCTTTCTCATGTTTTGCGGGTCACAAAGTCATGGATTGCCATGCAAGCATGGCATCCTTGACCTTTTGACCCTGGTATTATCATAATACAACATAATGTCAATTTTTGGAAACATATGGCATAGCGTTTGCATGGGTTGTTTTTTATACTGTTTTTATAACAGGGGAAGGCTTAATAGAGGGCTTCCCGGAAAGAGAGGTCGTTATGCTTAAAATCACATTTTTAGGTGCAGGAAGCACCGTATTTGCAAGAAATGTACTGGGTGACTGTATGTGTACTCCCGCCCTGTGCGAAAGTGAAATTGCTCTTTACGATATTGACAGGGAGCGGCTGATGGAATCAGAACTTATCCTGAATGCAATTAACAAAAACGTTAATCAGGGCCGGGCTGTCATCAAAACCTATCTGGGTGCGGAAAACCGGAAAGAGGCGTTACGGGATGCAACCTTTGTCATCAACGCCATTCAGGTAGGGGGATACGATCCCTGTACCATTACGGATTTTGAGATTCCAAAAAAATATGGTCTTCGCCAGACGATTGCCGACACTATGGGAATCGGCGGAATCATGAGAGCACTGCGCACAATTCCGGTGATGGCTGATTTTGCAAAAGATATGGAAGAAGTTTGCCCCAACACGCTTTTCCTTAATTACACCAATCCCATGGCCATGCTGACAGGCTTCATGCAGCGTTACACAAAAATAAGAACAGTGGGGCTTTGCCACAGCGTGCAGGTATGCTCGGAAAATCTGTTGAAAAGTCTTGGAATGGAAGAGAAGCTTGAGGGACGTGAAGAATTGATTGCCGGCATCAATCACATGGGCTGGCTTCTGGAAATCAGGGACAAAAACGGCAATGATCTTTACCCTGAAATCCGCAAAAAAGCAGCCGAAAAGAATGCTTCTGAAAAGCACACAGACATGGTTCGCTTTGATTATATCAAACGTTTGGGATACTACTGCACAGAATCCAGCGAGCACAATGCGGAGTACAATGCTTTTTACATCAAAAGCCGTTATCCCGAACTGATCGACCGCTACAACATTCCTCTGGATGAGTATCCAAGACGCTGTATCAGTCAGATTGAAGGCTGGAAAAAAGAAAAGGAAGAAATATACAATGGCGGCGCTGTTACCCATACACGAAGCCGCGAGTACGCTTCCTACATTATGGAAGCGGTTGTCACAAATACCCCTTACAAAATCGGCGGTAATGTTTTAAATGACAAACTTTATATTGAGAACCTCCCCGCCGATGCCTGCGTGGAAGTTCCCTGCTACGTGGATGGCCGGGGCATTCATCCTCTCCATGTAGGACGCCTTCCGGTACAGCTTGCCGCCATGAATATGACAAATATCAACGCTCAGCTTCTCACCATTGAAGCCGCTGTCACAAAAGACAGAAAACACATTTATCAGGCCGCTATGTTAGATCCTCACACAGGTGCTGAGCTGGATCTTGATACCATTGAAAAAATGTGTGATGAAATGATAAAAGCTCACGGTGAATATATGAAGGATTACCTTCCTGTTTCCGAAGAAGTTTCGGAGTGATAGTATTCCAGGGTCGTATCGAAGGCGTTTTCTTTATAACAGATGTCAGTCTGTCCTCTTCCGGTGTTGTAAAACTGTCTGGCATCCATCTCCTTTACGGCATACCTGTCAAACCACTCTTCCATGGAAGACTTCATAGCATCGATTCTGTCTTTGTATGCAGCATCCTGTGCAAGATTTTTCGTCTCACAGGGATCGTTTTTCATATCATAGAATTCATCGGGTCCATCCGGATAACGGTGGATATACTTATATTGTTTTGTCCGAATCATACGGGTGTTGCTGTATTCATCAAAAACTACGATGCGTTCTTCATCCTTCTCTTTCGGATTCTCAAGCAGCCTGGTCATACTTTTTCCAGGCTGCATTTTTTCCAGCTTCTCGCTGCAGCCTGCCATAGCAAGGATAGTGGGGAAGAAATCGTACTGGCAGCACATCTGGGAACATACTTCTCCCTTTGCTCCCTGCGGCATGGAAATAATCAGCGGCACTTTGATGGCGGAATCATACATATTCTGAGGATAGGTGCCGTTTCCTTTTCCCCAAATGCCGTGATGTCCCATATTCATACCATTATCCGATGTGAAAATCAGAATCGTATCATCCAGGATCTGCTTTTTCTCAAGTTCTTCTATAATTTTCCCCACACCGGCATCCATGGAGCTGATTGCGGCATAATAGCCTGTCAGATTTTCTCTTCTCTTCTCCGGAGTATCTCCGATCGGACAGGTTCTTATCTGCCACGGATGAACGGGCAGATCCGGTGTGGCCGTAAATTTACAGTCCTGATACCAGTCAAGGTATTTTTTCTGATGTTCTTCCGGATTCCACGGGCTGTGCGGCGCTGTGTAATGCACGCTTAAATAAAAGGGTGCCTCTCCCTGTGTAAATTCATCAATAAACTGCACCGCCTTGTCTGTAATCAGATCTGTGACATATTGTCCCGGTGTAGAAAATACGCCGTCTTCGCATACATCCGGGTCAAAATAATGACAGCCGCCGGCTCCGATGGTGTACCATTTTGTAAATCCTTTTTTCTTTGTGGCGTTATCCCCCAGATGCCATTTGCCGCTGAGGCCGCACACATATCCGTTTTCCGCCAGAACTTCCATATAGGTTTTATGATCTTTCAAATAATCAATGGCTCTGTCCTGAGTGTTAAATTCTGCATGTGACGCCATCTGCGGATGTTTATCGCCGTCCACATTTCCTTTAGCGATCCAATCCTGTACTCCATGACAGGAAGGAATTTTTCCCGTAACAATGGACGCTCTGGCCGGTGAGCATACCGGAGAAGCACAATAAAATTCGTCGAAACGCACACCGTTTGCTGCCAGCCTGTCCAGGTTTGGCGTCTTTACGTCCTCATTTCCTGCACAGTGCATAGCCCATGCCCCCTGATCATCTGTCAGGATAAATACAATATTCGGCTTTTTTTTCATCCCTTTACACCTCCAACTATTATCAGCATTCATATAAATAAGGTAAAACGGTCGTTGAAAGGCTTTTTCCTTCTTCTTTGTTTTCACTCCGTATGCACAAATCGAAAATCACAATAAAAATGCAGAAAATCACATTCTCCATGCATTGCCTCATGTACACAGATGCTGTCTTTTACCTTTCCATTCTACCAGTGTTTGGTCAAAATTGCTACATCAGATTCAAACAAAGCTCTTTCTTTTCCGCAGGTCGCACATAATCTTGTTCTTTTTATACGATAGGAAATGACATTTCCTACGTAAAAAACTCCCTGAAAACCAAATGTTTCCAGAGAGTTCTTTGGCGTCGGTGTACAGGGGTGATACGGTCCCCCTGTACACCGACGCTATCATTTCTTTTCATTAATTTTTCTGCTTTTATCCATCCCGTCAAACAGGAAGAACCCTATGTTTTACAGGAAATATTTTACGCCGGATTCGAAAATCTTCAGATCCTGATCGCCGTAAATGTTCATGGCAACGGATGCGTCACGGCGCTCGGAGTGAGCCATCTTTCCGAGAATACGTCCGTCCGGGGAAGTGATTCCTTCGATGGATGCATAAGAACCGTTTACGTTCCACTCCTCATCCATGGAAATATTTCCGTTGATATCCGCATATTGTGTTGCCACCTGTCCGTTTTCAAACAGCTTCTGAATCCACTCTGTGGGAGCAACAAAACGTCCTTCTCCGTGAGAAGCAGGGTTTACATAAGTTTTTCCAAGCTCTGCGCCTGCTAACCAGGGAGATTTGTTGGACACAACCTTCGTATAAACCATCTTGGAAATGTGACGGTTGATGGTGTTGAAGGTCAGGGTTGGAGAATCCTCTTTCTGTCCTGTGATCTGTCCGTAAGGAACCAGTCCCAGTTTGATCAGCGCCTGGAAACCGTTGCAGATACCAAGGCAGAGACCGTCTCTCTCATTTACAAGCTTCATAACTGCTTCCTTGATTTTTTCATTCTGGAATGCTGTTGCGAAGAACTTAGCGCTGCCGTCCGGCTCATCACCTGCGGAAAAACCGCCCGGGAACATAATAATCTGAGCCTGGCTGATCGCTTTTTCAAATTCATCCACAGATGAGCGGATATCCTGTGCGCTCAGATTGCGGAAAATCTTAGTTACAATATTAGCTCCTGCGCGTTCAAATGCCTTTGCACTGTCGTATTCACAGTTTGTTCCGGGGAATACCGGAATAAATACCGTAGGTTTTGCCACTTTGTGTCTGCATACATAAATGCTGTCTGCCTGATACAGTTTGCTCTCCACCGGTTCACAGCCTGTCTCCGCTTTGGTGGGGAATACTTTTTCCAGTGTACCTTTCCACACGTTCAAAGCTTCTTCCATGCTGATTTCCACATTTTTGTAAACAAATACCGGTTTTTCTGTCACTGCACCGATCACTTCGTATTCTGCATCAATCAGATTTAATTTATCTGCATCCACTTCGGCAATAATATCGCCCAGACCGTTTTCGAACAGGTCTTTTGCTTCCACTTCATCATCTACAACTACGCCCAGACCGTTTCCGAACGCCATCTTGCTGACAGCCGCAGCCACACCCTTGGAATCCAGAGCATAAGCGGATACAAGTACCTTTTCCTGGATCAACGTATGGATTGCTTCATAAAGTTCCATAACCTGATCGTATACAGGAACGAAATAGTCATCTTTTTCAATCCGGAAACGAACCAGCTTGTTGCCTGCTTTTTTCAGTTCCGGTGTAATAATATCTTTGCTCTTTGCAATATCCACAGCGAAAGAAACCAGTGTAGGCGGAACATCAATGTCATTGAAGGTTCCGGACATGGAATCTTTTCCTCCGATGGAGGGCAGACCAAAGCCAATCTGCGCATCGTATGCACCCAGAAGAGCTGCAAAAGGCTGGCTCCATCTTGCCGCTTCCTCGCTCATGCGGCGGAAATATTCCTGGAAAGTAAAGCGAATCTTTTTAAAGTCACCGCCATTTGCCACAATTTTGGCCATAGATTCTGTCACCGCATAGATTGCTCCGTGATAAGGGCTCCAGCTTGACAAATAAGGATCAAAACCGTAGCTCATCATAGTCACAGTGTCTGTTTTGCCTTTTAATACAGGAAGTTTTGCCACCATTGCCTGTGTTTCCGTAAGCTGATATTTTCCGCCGTAAGGCATGAACACACTGCCTGCGCCGATGGAAGCGTCAAACATTTCCACAAGACCTTTCTGAGAGCATACATTTAAGTCTGCCAGCAGAGTAAGCCAGGCTTTCTTTATATCGCCTTCCTTCACGGCTTCTCCCACTTTGGAAACCGCATATTTCTTTAAATAGTTGTTTTCTTCGCTTGGCACATCCACAAAAACATCCGTTTCCTGATGAGCGCCGTTTGTATCCAGGAAAGCTCTGGAAATATTTACGATTTCCTTTCCTCTCCATTTCAAAACAAGTCTCGGTTCCTCTGTCACAGTTGCCACAGGCACTGCTTCCAGATTTTCTTCTGCGGCATAAGCCAGGAATTTTTCTACATTTTTCGGATCAACTACAACTGCCATTCTTTCCTGAGATTCGGAAATTGCCAGTTCTGTTCCGTCCAGTCCCGCATATTTCTTCGGAACCTTGTCCAGATCCACAACCAGTCCTGCTGCCAGCTCACCGATTGCCACAGATACACCGCCTGCGCCAAAGTCGTTACATTTTTTGATAAGTTTTGTCACTTCCGCACGGCGGAACAGTCTCTGAATCTTGCGTTCTGTAGGTGCATTACCTTTCTGCACTTCCGCACCGCAGGTCTCAATACTTGCTTCTGTGTGCACCTTGGAGGAACCGGTTGCACCGCCGCAGCCGTCGCGTCCTGTACGTCCGCCAAGCAGGATGATAATATCGGAAGGATCGGATGTCTCACGGATTACATTGCTTCTGGGAGCTGCACCCATTACCGCACCGATCTCCATTCTTTTTGCCACATAATTGGGATGATAAATTTCTTTTACAAAACCGGTTGCCAGACCAATCTGGTTACCGTAGGAAGAATAACCTGATGCAGCGCCGCGAACCAGTTTTTTCTGAGGCAGCTTTCCTTTTAAAGTATCTGCCACCGGAACGGTAGGATCTGCAGCACCGGTAACACGCATTGCCTGGTATACATAGCCGCGTCCGGACAGCGGATCACGGATTGCTCCGCCAAGACAGGTAGCTGCACCGCCGAAAGGTTCGATTTCGGTAGGATGATTGTGAGTCTCATTCTTGAAAAATACCAGCCATTCCTCCGTCACAGGGCCTTCGCCGTAATCCATTTCCACAGGAACTACTACGGAGCAGGCGTTGATTTCTTCCGACTCTTCCATGTCTTGCAGCTTGCCTTCCTTTTTCAGCTTGCGCATAGCCATCAGAGCCAGATCCATCAGACATACAAATTTGTCATCTCTGCCTTTAAAGATCTCAGCTCTGGTATCCAGATAGCTTTCATAAGCAGTCTCCATGGGAGTGCGGTAATAGCCATCTGCAAATTCTACGTTTTTAAGCTCTGTAGAAAAAGTTGTATGACGGCAGTGATCGGACCAGTAGGTATCCAGCACACGTATTTCCGTCATGGAAGGATCTCTTTTTTCTTCTCCCGCAAAATAATTCTGAATATGTTTGAAATCCTTGAAAGTCATAGCCAGCCCCAGAGAATCATAGAGCTCTTTCAATTCTTTTTCCCCGAGGGCCGTAAAGCCATCGAAAATTTTCACATCCTCAGGTTCGTCAAACACGGTCACCAGAGTCTCCGGTTTTACCATCGTAGTCTCTCTGGAGTCTACCGGGTTAATGCAGTACGCTTTGATACGCTCAAACTCGTCGTCGGAGATATTTCCCGTTAACAGGTATGTGGTCGCCGTTTTGATGATCGGCTTCTCCTCCTCGTTTAAGAACTGTACACACTGTACTGCGGAATCCGCACGCTGGTCAAACTGACCGGGAAGAAATTCCATACTGAACACACGGCCGTTTTCCGGCACATCGATATTTTCATGGTAAAGAATATCCACCGGGGGTTCTGAAAAAACTGTCTCACATGCTCTCGCAAACACCTTATCGCTGATGTTCTCCACATCGTAGCGGATAAAGATTCTCACATCCTCAAGCCCTTCCATATCCAGATAGTTCCTGAGTTCTTCCTTGAGCTCCTTCGCCTTTACCGCAAAAGGACGCTTCTTTTCCACATAAATACGTTTTACTTCTCCCATTCTGGCTCCTACTTTCTGTTGTATTTCTGTTTCCTATGCAGCAGCGGTGGATTTTTCTCATTTTTCCACCGATGTTATAAAATGTTGTGAAAGAGGATATAACAGGCATCCTCTCCCTGTTTTATTTAAAACCCGAAACCAGTCGGCCTTGTCTTGCTTCCCGTCTTCGGGCCTGTTACCTATCTGCGGGCAAACCGGACAGGGATGTCCGTCCCTGCCCCTTCGCCTGTTTATTTCCAGGCAGACCCCTATGGCCGTCTGCCCCTGCCTTGCTCCTACTGCAGGCTTTTCAAGTCTTTTTTATAAACCGTATAAAACACCAGGCTTACAAATACGACGCCTCCCAAAACATTACCCACACTTACAAGAAAAAGTCTGGAAATACTTCCCGTCAAGAGATTCGCGCACTGTTCGGATGTGATTCCGTAAAGCTCTGCCGCTTTGGCCGCATAAACCGGATTTGTGGATGCCAGAATTCCTGCAGGCAGATAAAACATATTTGCAACACAATGCTCAAACCCACAGATGACAAAGGCCATGATTGGGAAGAAAACTGCCCCGATCTTGCCGATGACATCTCTGGCTGCACCTGCCGCCAACACTGCCAGGCATACCACAATATTGCAGAGTATTCCGGAAATCACCGCACGGCCAGGCGTCATGCCTGCCTTTCCCACAGCTACTTTGATAGCAAAAGCTCCCAGATTTCCGCCGCTGTAGTCAAACTGTCCGGAATAAAATATCAGTACATCCACAACCAGTGCACCTGCCAGATTGCCCACATAGACAACTGTCAGGCTGCGAAGCAGTGCCTTCCAGCTGATATCCCTGTTCCATGCTGCCATGGTCATGAGACAGTTGCCGGTAAATAATTCCGCCCCTGTCAGCACCACAAGCATAAGTCCCACCGGGAATACCACAGCCATCACCAGCCTGGAAAGCCCGACATCAGCAATTCCGTGTGCCGCCACATTGCTGGCTGCACCGCCAAAAGCAATGAACGCCCCTGCCATCATGCCAAGCAGGATCATTCTGCCAATGGAAAGACTTGCCTTAGTCTGCGCACCTTTCAGATTTCCTCTGATTACCTCCAAAGGTGTGTTAAAATTGTTTTCCATCTTCTGCTCCCATCTGACGGCAAACCGCATGTTCTTCCTTTGAAAAAGCAGAATTTCCCTCTGTTTTTTCTTAAGTTTTCATTACGATTTTTATTCTGCCGTTTTTTTCTGTTGTGAGTTGTGCTATGATAATCACACTAATTTCATTATACAAAAAATCGTAGAAAAAACAAGATTGGATAAAAGAAGGACTGAAATTATGAACTATTTTTTGCTTTTTATAAAAAAATTTCTTCGCTTTACGTTAAAACCGCTGTCTTTTGTTCCCGCAATCATTATGATGTATGTCATATTTTCCTTCTCTGCCCAGGACGGAAACGCTTCCACCGCTACCAGCCTTGACGTAACGCACAAAATCATTTCCTTTGCAGAAGAACATCTGAACCTTTCTCTCACTGAAGAGCAAGCGGAACAGTATCTTTTGACTTTCAACCATTATGTGCGCAAAGCTGCCCATATGACAGAGTATTTTATCTTTGCCGCAGCCGTTGCCTTTCCCCTCTATGTCTATGGAATGCGCGGCTTTCGGCTTGTGCTCGCGGCAGGATTTTTCTGCATTGCCTTTGCAGTCCTGGATGAATTTCACCAGTCGTTCAGCCCCGGCCGCTCCCCTTCTCCAAAAGATGTGCTGATCGACACCTGCGGAATCATCCCCGGAATCTACGCCGTACGGATTGCCGGTTATATCGGCAGAAAAACCGTGTTCAAATCTCTGTCTTCGGAAAACTTAAGCCTTACTTCCAAAGACAAAAAGACCGGACAATTTAAAGAGCTGGAAGCTGAGGACGAAGAACTCCGGCTGGAAAAAATCCGGAGAGGAAGGAGACGCTTTCTGAAAGAAGAGCCGGAGGACGAACTTTTTTCCGATTATGACAGTTTGGAACCATCTTCTTCTCCGAACAGCTGCCGTTTTGAAAGCGCAGAAGGCGATGTGCCGGAATTTGAAGATGACTATGAAAATGAATATGAAGATGATTATGACCCAGATTCTGAACAGGATTATGAACAGGAGCTAGCTATGTACACCCGATATATCCACCTGCCTGCCGACATTGCTGCCCCTCAGGAGGGAAAATAAAGAAATATAGGAACTATAAGAAGGAATTCCTCAATGCAAAAATCAGGGAAAGCATATTTTTTCAAAAAATTTAATTTTATGCTTGCCAATCTTCCCTCTCCTGTGGTATTATACATTTTGTCAGCGCGAGCATGACAAACCAAATAGGGGCATAGTTCAAAGGTAGAACAGTGGTCTCCAAAACCATCGATGTGGGTTCGATTCCTACTGCCCCTGCTAATTGCTGAATGAGCGTAAATACGAGAAAAGCCGATAACTGCACGGGTTGTCGGCTTTTCTTTTTCATTCATTTTTTCTTCACAAAGTTTTCACTTTCCGTACAGATTCCTGTCACATCTATGAGGTATAGTTAAATCATCAAAAGGATATCAAACCTTTTAATATAAATTTTCTTTTTCATATCTGCCGGCAGAATAAGCTTCTGCCGGCCCTCCTTTTTTCCGCCCTTATTTATTTGCAAAGTCTACTTATCACAATATTTTTAAGTTTTCTGGAAACCGGCATGGTTCCGGCATCTTTCCTCTGCATTCCAATAAGGACTGTCATCTTCTCTGACGGGATATTGAGAAAATACATTCCCAACCAGCCATCCCAGCCATATTCCCCTTTGACTGACTGAAAAATCGCCTGAGAAGGATTTTTCATGATACGCATAAAGTTGCTGTAACTGTATCCCTCCATACCTCCCCAGTCGAATGCCCCCTGCTGATGAGGCATGAGTTCTCCCTGCGTCATAAATGCCACTGTTCCGGGAGACAAAATTTGCTTTCCTCCATATTCTCCGCCGTTTAACAGCATCTGTGCAAAAGCGGCATAATCATCCAGCGTGGAAACCAGTCCTGCGCCCCCTGATTCAAAAGCGGGAGATTTGTCCATCTGATTCCGTATGCCAAGGTTATTTCCCGTATAAGGAATCAGTTTCTTTTTCCTTTGAAATCCGCCGGTATTTCCTGCACCTGCGGCGCTGCTGCCATTTTTCCCGGCATGTTGTTCTGCCGTTAAGACCGTTTGCTCTCCGTCTTCGTTTTCTTCCAAAGCCTCATAGACACCTGCCAGCCTGTGTTTCTTTTCTTCCGGCACAAAAAATCCGGTATCTTTCATTCCCAGAGGTTCAAACAGCTCTTTCTGTAAAAATTCGCCAAATTTCATGCCGCTTGCCACTTCGATCACGGCGCCCATAATATCCGCAGATGTTCCATACCGCCAGCTGCTTCCCGGCTGAAAGGCGAGAGGGAGCTGGCCAAGACGTTCTGCCAGCTCCATAGTTGTCATAGGGTTATCTCCATAAAGGCGTTCATCCAGTTCCCGGAACACTTCATCCGCCGCTCTTCCGGCTTCAAAAGATATGTCCGGATAAACCAGACCGGAAGTCATGCACAAAAGATCATGCAAGTTCATTTCTCTCCACGGATATACAGGCACCAGACCATCCGGCGTTGAAACTTTCTGACTCCGGAAAGTTTTCAAATAGCGGGAAACCGGTTCTGCCAGATCCAGAATTCCTCTTTCCATAAGAATCATAGCCGCTGCTGCCGTGACAGGTTTTGTCTGAGAATACAGACGGTAAATACAGTCTCTGGAAACCGATCTTTGTTGCTCAAGATCCGCCAGTCCCTCCTGAAGATATAACAGTTCCTGTCCGTTTTTCCTTACAAGCAGGCTGATGCCCGCCAGATTCTGTTCCTCCACTTCCCGCTTCATAACATTTTTTAAAAGCTGTATCGTCTCTTCCATCTCTTCCTCCTATTCTATCCTATCCGGAATATATGTTTCTTTTCCTTCACCAACGGCCTTGATACAGTCACCACTGTTTATCATACAGACAATGTCCCAATCGGCACGCGGCTCCTTTTCCTTCCTCACGACGTTTAAGAAGCGCAGCCCGATTCTTAAAGATTCTTCATGATGCAGGTACCTTTTTCTCTTTCTTTCCAAAATTTATTTAGAAAAGAAAGTTTTTCCCGTTATATAAAATGGTACAAAAAGTGTGTGTTTTGGCGGCCACTCGCGCCGAAGCGCGGTTGCGCCAGCAGCCATTTTCCGGGTAATCTCTGATTGCCTGAGCGCTGAGTGCGCATCCACAGCGGAGTGTCTTTTTTTATACGATAGGAAATGAAGTTTCCTATCGTATAAAAAAAGAACGCCCGCATCTCTGCAGACGTCCTTTTCTTTGAGGGGGGGGATGACAGCATAATTTTTCTTTAGAAAAACCATGCTGTCTGATTTTGTGGGTTGATGACTTTTCAACTTGTCTTTATAATAAATTATTTTTATAAATTTGTCAACGCTTTTTCTCAAATTTATAAAAAATATTTATACGCTAATGTATGAAAGTATTTCTTTTCAGTTTTCATCATCCTCTGACCTCTGCAGCTCCTTTACGCTCCCCATCTCAATAATCTCCGCACTAATCTTCATATTTACATGGGTATGTTCCAGTCCACGCTCTTCCATTTCTATTTTATGACATAACAGCATAATCAGCATTCGGCCCATAAACCGGCGCGGAATTCTAAGAGTGGTAAGAGGCGGAACCATCATACTGCACACTTCTCTTCCATCAAATCCGATGACTGATATATCTTCGGGTATCTTCAATCCTTTTTCTCTGAATGCCTGATATACAGGCGTAGCTAAAACATCATTTTCCAGAAGAATCGCCGTGGGGAGATCGGAAAGTGTTTTCAGCTCCTTTTCAAGAGTGCTTCGTGCCTGCGCTCCCCAGCCTTGCACATCCCACTCATACTTGGGGTTGTAGGTCAGTCCCAAATCTTTTAAGCCTATGCGAAAAGCACGATTTCTCTCCTCAAAAGCAAAGGAATTCTGTCCGCTTTTAATATAGCCAATTTTGGTATGCCCCAGATTTTTTAAATATTCCAGAGCCATAAAGTAACCCTGTTCATAATTGACGCTCACTGTGCTTACGTTCATTCCACGTTTCCAGCAGTCAATGGTAACATAGGGAATTCCTGTTGCATCCAACTGCGTCAGCACGTCTTCTTCCAAAGAAGCCGCCTGCACAATAATCCCGGCATATTCCTCCCGCTTTAAATCCACAAGATTGTAATCTCCCAGACATTCATCCATATGGATTACTACAAGCTGATATCCAAGATTTCTTGCTTCCCGCTCCACACCTTCAATAATTCTCGGAAAAAAAGCCGATTCCTCACTTGCTTCTGCATATTCCAAATAAATAATATATGCTATTTTCTTTGTTTGACCTGCAGTTTCCACCATAGCCGATACTGTATAGTCCTTGATCATGTAACCATACCCCATATCCCGGATCTTTGTCAGAAGCGTATTCCTCAGCTCATCGCTGATTCCCGGCTTATGATTCAGCACCAGAGACATGGTTGCCGCAGAAACCCCAAGCATTTCAGCCAGTTCTTTTGATTTAATTGCCACTGTAAAAACCTCACTGAAACTTTAATTATTCTATGTAAAAATTTGTAGAATATTTTCTATTTTTATTCTATTACAAACCCTGCTATTTTTCAAATACTTTTCCTCTATTCTACACATACTATATCATGCATCCTTACTCTCGCCGATTCATTGGCGAAAAGTAACTGCGCATCTGACTTTCAGATGCCGATGTAAAAGTCACCAGAACACTGTTTGATAGAAGAAAGGAGCGATTTTGGATGAAATCTGAAAATAATTTCAAAGATAATGATCTGGATCATATGTGGAACCCGGAACTGAAAGCTGGCAAGCCTGCTGATATGTCCGATCGGGCTGTAATATCTGCAGACGGTGTAAATCCTATAGAGAGGGATGAGGAAAAAGAACTGGCGCGTTCCTCCAGGGATTCCAAAGAACAGGTAACCGACGCCTACGATGCGACCATCCACTTCCCCGGATCAGTTCCTCCCGGATATCTTCCGGGCTACCCGCAGTTTCCGGGAAACGCTCCCATGAGATAACGATTTTTAATCTTAAGAATGGCGAGTACTCTGTACGCGGCTGCAGCGGAGCGTCCTTTTTGTGCAGAAGGAAATTTCATTTCTTATCACACAAAAAATGCATGCCCGTGAATATCCCGGACAGTCTCCGTCCCGCTGTATTCTGCCAGCCGATCGGCTGCTGCAAAACACAGTGTCAACGGAAAACTTCTTTGGATTTCACGGACATGCATTTTTGTTTTTCAGCTATTTTCTTTATTTTATGCTTTTTATCTTGCGCCCTTATCGTAGATCACACCGAGAGCTCGAGGAGAACGATTGTGCTTGGAGAAAAAGACAAGCAGCAAAAGCGTCAGCACATAAGGCAATATCATAACAAGATCCTGATAACTGCTGGGCATTTCCAGAATCTGTACAAGGCGATAGCCGCCGGAACGGGCGAAGCCAAACAAGAGACATGCTCCAAGGGTAGGCAGAATACGCCAGTTGCCGAAAATCAGCGCCGCGATTGCAAGATAACCATATCCTACATAAATACTGCTGGAGAAGTTTGCAGAAATAGAGTATGCAAAGCAGATGCCTCCCAATCCGGAAAGGGCTCCGGAAACCATAACTGCCGCAAGTCTCACCTTTCCCACTTCGATACCTGCCGCATCCACCGCATGGGGATTGTCTCCGCAGGCTCTTAAATGCATACCGAAACGGGTCTTATACATAACAAACCAGGCGATAAAAGCAATCACAACAATTACGATCTCAAAAGGATAGATATCGGTAAACACAGCACCTAAAATCGGAATGGATGACAATCCGGGAACAGTCAGTCTGTTAGACACTCCCAGTACAAATCTGTCGCTGGCCGCACCAAATACGGTAGCGTTAATCTGTTTTGTCAAAAAGGAGGTCAGGGCCATGGCCAGAATGTTGATAACTACACCGCTGATAACCTGATTTGCCTTAAACCGGATACACAGCAGAGCATGAATCAGAGAAAATACCGTACCGCCAATCACCGCAAACACCATGGCAATGTAGAAAGGCACGGATGAAGTTCCCGCAAAATATCCGGCTACCAATACCGCAGCCAAAGCGCCTGTGAACGCGCCGAAGCCCTGAAGGCCTTCGATGGCAAGGTTTGTAATACCGCTCTTTTCACTGTAGATACCGCCGATTGCCATAATAAACAGAGGAAGGGCAAAAGATAAACCATCAATAATTACTGTATTCATTTCTGTTCCTCCTTTGCATCTTTCATTTTAGCCACCCGATAGCGCACATAGGCTCCGCATGCAGAAAACAGCAGGATAACTCCCGTGATAACCGACGCCACTTCTGCCTGCACGCCCGATGCCGAACTCATATAGGTACTGCCTTTGTCAATAGAGGTAACAAGCAGTGATGAGAAGATAATTCCCACCGGATTGCTGTTTCCAAGAAGGGCTACTGCAATCGCATCAAAACCGGTATCCGCCAGTGTTCTCGGACGGATGGAAGCAAAATATCCCAGATAATAGGTAACACCGGCCAGACCGGACAATGCTCCGGAAATCAACATAGTACGGACAATATTTTTTCCTACATTGATGCCTGCATAGCGGGATGCGCTTCCGGAAAAGCCTACCGCTTTCATCTCATAGCCCATTTTTGTCTTTTCCATCAGGAAACGAACCAGCACCACCGCAATGAGCGCCAGTATAATTCCCAGAGGGATGTCCATTTTCAGATTTCCTACCGGCGTATCCACCAACGTCAGGCGGGCCTGTGGATTGATGGCTTTAGACTGTCTGGAAATCGGATCTACAAAATAAGTATTGATCAGGAAACTGCATACATACTGCAAAATATAGTTTAACATGATGGAGGATACTACCTCATTGATGTTGAACCGATATTTTAAAAATCCGATCAATCCTCCTACCAGGGCACCTGCCACAAGACCTATAAGTATGACCAGAGGTTTGGAAAGAACCGCGGGAAGCGGGCTGTATCCCACCAGAATTGTGGCGGTAAATCCTGCTGCCAGCATCTGTCCTGATACACCGATGTTAAAAAGTCCGGCTCTTAAGGCCACTGCCACTGCAAGCGCGGCAAAAATCATAGGTGTCAAATAACTTAGGAAGTTCATAAAGTCTGTCAGCATACTTCTATAGGTGGCATAAGATTCCTTCGGGGCAAGGCCGCATCCCTGCAGCAGATTGTAATATGCCTGGAAGGGATTGCTGCCCACCGCAGCCATTATGACCGCGCCCACAATCAGGGCGATCAGGATAGTAAAAATCGGAATCGCGATTCCCTGGGTTTTGGGATTTCCCAATGTTGCTGTCACAATATGACGAAATACGTTTGATTTTTTCTTTGTGTTTTTTTCCATCTTATCAGCCATGCTGTTTTACCCCCATCATAAATTCTCCTACTTCGTTGGTGGTCAGCGTTTTCGCATCGGCTATCTTCTGGATCTCTCCGTTATAAATAACACCGATAGTATCAGCACAGTTCATGATTTCATCCAGCTCCAGCGAAATCAGCAGGACGGCTTTTCCTTTGTCACGCTCTCCAATGATCTGTCTGTGAATATTTTCAATCGCTCCAATATCAAGACCTCTGGTAGGCTGCACAAAAATCATCAGCGGGGAGTCCAGTTCGATCTCTCTGGCAATAATGGCCTTCTGCTGGTTTCCTCCGCTCATGGAGCGCACCACTGTTTTCTTTCCCTGGCCGCTTCGAATGTCATATTTTTCAATCAATTTGTCCGCATATGCGTCAAATTCCTTTTTGTTGAGGATTCCTTTTCTGGAAAACGGTTCTTTGTAATATTCCTTCAGACCCAGATTTTCTGACAGTGTAAAGTCCATAACCAGACCGTAGTTCTGACGATCCTCCGGAATATAAGAAATTCCCTCCATGGTTCTTTTTCTTATCGAATACTGAGTAATATCCACGCCGTTTAACATAATTTTGCCGCCTGCCGCGTCTGCCAGTCCGGCAATGGCATCTGCCACCTCCACCTGACCATTTCCCGCCACTCCGGCAATGGCGAACACCTCTCCAGCATGAACAGAAAAAGAAACATGTTTTACCACTTCGAAATTGTCACGGTTTTTCACCGTCAGATCTTCAACCTTCAAAATCTCTTTTCCGAAATGGGGCTCTTTTTTGTCTACCGTAAAGCTTACCTCACGGCCTACCATCAGGTTGGCCATGTTCTTTGTAGTAGTACTCTTTACGTCCAGCACATCGATCAGCTTTCCTCTGTTTAAGATCGCACACCGGTCTGCCACCTGCTTGATTTCTTCCAGCTTATGGGTGATCAGGATAATGGTTTTGCCGTTGTCCCTCAGCCCCCGGATAATATTGAGCAGAAACTCGATTTCCTGGGGAGTCAGCACTGCCGTAGGCTCGTCAAAAATAAGGATTTCGGCCTCTCTGTAGAGCATTTTCAGAATTTCTACCCTCTGCTGGGTAGATACGTTAATATTTTCAATCAGATCTGTGGGTTCTACTTCCAGTCCGTATTTCTGAGACAAAGCCCGGATATCCTCGTTTGCCTTTTTGATATCCACAGTAGGGAACAGTCCCAGTGTCTTTTTGATCGGTTCCATACCCATAATGATATTTTCCGCAATGGTATAATTCTGTACCAGCTTGAAATGCTGATGCACCATACCGATGTTTAATTTAGTCGCATGGTTGGGGGAAGATATCTGCACCTTTTCTCCCCGAATATAGATTTCCCCCTCATCCGGTTCGTACATACCGAAAAGCATACTCATCAGCGTTGATTTTCCCGCGCCGTTTTCACCTAAAAGTGCATAGATTTCTCCCTTTTTAATCTGGATCGATACATCATCATTTGCCACAATTCCGGGGAAACGCTTGGTGATATGACGCATTTCAACAATATAGTCTGACATAAGAGACCCCCTTTTCTTTTTTGTATTTTCACAGCAAATATTGCGTCTGTATCCGGCCCGGCTTTTCACCTGTATTTTTGTCCGGTGAAACACTCCGTTATAAAAGAGTGTGTGCGCTGGCACACACTCGCGCCGAGCGCGATGCCGTCAGGCAATGGTTACCTTTCGCGCGAGTGCGCATCCTCAGCGGAGCGTTTTTCTTTTGCACAATAGGAAATGAAATTTCCTATTGTGCAAAAGAAAGTGTTTCCCTCTTCCATATCGGGTACACACGTAATACTGCTGGATTCCTTTTTTCTTTATTCGGCGGAAAATAAAAGTTCCCGCCGAATAAAGAAAAGGTGCTGCAAGAATCAAAAGGCTTCGTCTGTCATACTGTATTTTGTGAGAAAACAGTGCTTCACAAAATACGGTACAACAGGCGCCTTTCAAAAGAACGTTGCGGCACCCTCCTTTTCTACTTTATATCACAGCAGATACTTTCAAAGCCATGCTTTAAAAAATTTTTCCCAAGTCTCTGCTGGCTGTCCTTTTCCTTCGGACGGCAGATTTTTATTCAGCTGCCGCTGTAAAGTCATCCGGAGTAATTCCGTTTGTTGCGGAAGCCGGTACGATTTCTCCTGCTTTTACTTTTTCATAAGCAGCATCAATCTTTTCGATTGTTTCAGCAGATAACTGGCATCTGCCTTCTTCGCTTACATAACCTGTGGAATCTGTCTCAGCTGTCAGAACTACGTTAGCGCCCTGGAATGTTCCGTCTTTTACTTCATTCAGAACACGTTCTACGTTAGCGCCCATAACTTTCAGACCGCTTGTCAGAACTACGTTAGTATCTCCGTTTGCTCCGTCATCATACTGGTCAACGTCACATCCTATTACTTTTACGCCTTCTGCTTCTTTTGCTGCTGTAAATACACCGTTTCCGGAAGCGCCTGCTGCTACGAAGATGATATCGCAGCCTTCACCGATCAGAGCGTTTCCTACAACTTTACCGGTAGCTTCATCAGCAAAGGAACCTACATAGTTTCCGCCTACATTAGCACCTGTTGTATCTGTTCCTGCGTAGGAAGGAAGCTCTACAACTTCTACGTTTTTGCCTTCTGTTTCATTTACATATTTTACACCGCATTCAAAACCATACTGGTAGTTTACGTTGGAAGGATATGCAATACCGTTAACAACTGCAACTTTGTTGGTAGTTGTCTCAAGAGCAGCTGCCATACCTGCAAAGAAACCGCTTTCCTGCTCTGCAAAAGTCATAGCGTAGATATTGTCAACTTCTACTGTAGCGCCCTCTGCATCAGACGGGAAACTGTCAACCAGAATGAAATCTACGTCAGGGTTGTCCTGTGCAATCTGTGCGATTCCTGCAAACTGGAATCCGCAGCATACGATAACATCATAATCAGCTACGATATCGGATACTGCCTGTACTGCTGCTGCTGTGTCACCGGTAGGCTCTTTTACCGGAGTTACGGTAGCGGACGGGTTTGCTTCGATAAAGCTTAAGATACCATTGTAGTTATCTTCGTTGAAAGATCCGTCATCTACACCTGAAGGGCTGGATACGATTGCGATTTTCAGTCCTTCTCCCTCTGTTGCTGCAGCTACAGTATCTGCTGCTGTTTCTGTGGATTCTGTTGTCTCTGCTGTGCTTTCTGCTGCCGGAGTTGTCTCTGCTGCAGGTGCGCCGCTTCCGCAAGCTGCCAGAGAAAACGCCATAACAGATGCCATAGCAAGTGCTAAAAGCTTTTTCATAACAAATTTCCTCCTTAAATTAAATTATGAATATGAAACTACGACTCCATCATAACATCTACTTTTTTAAAAAACAATGGTTTTTGCATGGAATATGCTAAAAATCGGCGATATCCCTCACCGAATCCACTCCTACAAGCCGGATTCCTTCTATTTCGGGAAGTTTTTCCATACATACCTTCGGCAAAATACAGGTGTGAAAGCCAAGTTTTTTTGCCTCTTTGACTCTCTGCGGCACCATATTTACCGCACGAACTTCACCGCTTAATCCCACTTCGCCGAAAGCAATGACTCCGTCGGGTATGGGGCGGTTTTTAAAGCTGGACACAATTGCCATCACGATGCCAAGATCGATAGCCGGCTCCTGGATTTTGATGCCCCCTGCAATGTTCACATAAGCGTCGCAATCAGAAATCTGCATCCCCATCCGCTTTTCCAGCACAGCCATAAGCAGGTTGACACGGTTAAAGTCACAGCCTGCCGCCTGCCTTCTGGGAATTCCGAAATTACTGTGACAGACGAGGGCCTGGATTTCCACAAGAATGGGTCTGGTTCCTTCCATGGAACAGGATACCACAGAGCCGCTTGCCCCTGCCGGCCTTCCGTTTAACATAAATTCCGACGGATTTTTCACTTCCTTAAGCCCTTCCTGGCACATTTCAAACACGCCGATTTCGTTGGTGGAACCAAAACGGTTTTTCACGCCTCTCAAAATCCGGTAAGAAGCATGCCTGTCCCCTTCAAAATAAAGCACCGTATCTACCATATGCTCAAGAACTCTGGGACCTGCCACCGTTCCCTCTTTTGTCACATGTCCCACAATAAAGATGGAAATGCCCATTCCTTTGGCCAAACGCATCAAAACTCCTGTGGCCTCTCTTACCTGGGAAACACTTCCCGGAGCCGCACTCACATCCTCCTGAAACATAGTCTGAATCGAGTCAATAATGACAATTTCCGGTTTCTGCGCTGTGATCATTGCTTCTATGTCGCCCAGATTTGTCTCACACAGCAGTGAAAGAGTGTCTGTAAATTCTCCCAGCCTCACAGCTCTCATCTTTATCTGCCGGAGGGATTCCTCTCCGGATATATATAAAACCTTTCTTTGATCTGCACTAAGAAGTCTGCACATCTGCAAAAGCAGGGTGGACTTTCCGATTCCCGGGTCGCCGCCTACCAAAATCAGAGAACCGGGTACAATTCCTCCGCCCAGCACTCTGTCCAGCTCCTCCATATGTGTGCTCATCCTGCTTTCTTCTTCCATAGAAATTTCCGAAAGCCTGGACGCCCTGGTTTTCTCCTCTGTTCTCTTTATGCCGCTGCCCTTTGCGGCTTTGGCGCTGACCGTTTCCTCCACAAAGGAGTTCCAGGCCCGGCATCCCGGACACTGTCCCATCCATTTGGAGGACTCATATCCGCATTCCTGACAGAAAAAAACAGTTTTTCTTTTTTCCCTTGTCATAGTATTTCATCCTCTCATTTTCCTAATCCCTTTTCCCGATCTTCACCTTATTTTCCACTTATTTTTTCCCTTTTTTCTCCACTTGTTTCCATGATCCATTCTAATTGTTTCCATAATTTTTTCTAAAACAGGATGTGTCCCAGAAGTTTCTCTGGCTTTTTGAGAGCCGTTCACTTAAGGGACACACGCTTTTTCTTTTATTTGTATTGATTTTCGATGGTTTTTTACGATTATCTGCTGATTTTTACTGCCACTGCTTCCTCATATCCTGACAGTTCCACACTCAGGCTCAATTTTCCGCCCAGATTGGTTCTCATCTTTCCGGCATCCTCTGCACCGATTTTTACGTCATATTCTGTGTCTTCCTGAAGACCTACTGTAATCTGTGCGTCTTCCTTTCCTTCCACCAGGAAAGAAACTCCTTCCTCTGTCTCCACAAAACAAAACACGCTTGTACCCGGCTCAGATTCATACAGGAACATTCCGTTTTTCTCCAGCTTGGTCATTGTTTGGAAGGTCTTTACTTTGTACACGTCTCCGGCATATTCAAAATCTTCTTTTTTCTGTTTTTCCTGCAACAGATGATTGCCGAAACTGATACCTCCGTTTTCTTCTGCTCTGATCAGCTGTTCTACTACTGCCATCTTCTTGTCCTTTTGACACTTTTTGTGTCTTTCCTTTCTTTTGGTATAGTACTTATCACATGAGCCAAAAGTCAAAAGCCTTTGACCCTATAATGCCTTAGGATTTCGTCTGTTTTTTTTCGTTTCTCCCTGCTTGTTTTACCTTGAAAGTGATTTTGCCCTCGTGGCATCCCACGCTGACATCATCTCCGGCTTTCACTTTTCCGGAAAGAATTTCTTCTGCCAGGGCATCTTCCACCTGTGTCTGAATGGCACGTTTCAACGGGCGGGCTCCCATTTTAAGATCGGAATATTTCTCCACCAGCCAGTTTTTCAGAGCAGGCGTCAGACTCAGACGGATATTCATCTGGTTTTTGCATCTGTCAGTCAAATCTTTCGCCAGCAGTGTAATGATTTCTTTCATGTTTTCCACCGTCAGCGGATGGAATACGATAATATCGTCAATACGATTGATAAATTCCGGCTTAAACAGGCGTTTTACCTCCTCCATCACACCGTCCTTCATCTTCTGGTAATCTCTTTCCTCATCCCTGCCGTTTACAAAGCCCAGGTTTTTAGGAGCGACGATCCTCTGCGCTCCGGCGTTTGAAGTCATGATCAGCACTGTATTCTTGAAGCTTACTTTTCTTCCTTTGGAATCTGTGATATGCCCATCATCCAGCACCTGAAGAAGTACATTGAACACATCCGGATGAGCCTTTTCCACTTCGTCAAAAAGGATAACGGAATAAGGATTTCTGCGCACTTTTTCGCTGAGCTGTCCTCCTTCTTCAAATCCCACATAACCGGGCGGCGAACCAATCAGTTTGGAAACGGAATGCCCTTCCATATACTCTGACATATCTACACGGATCAGCGCGTTCTCCGAGCCAAACATGGCCTCTGCCAGCGCTTTGCTCAGTTCTGTCTTGCCCACTCCTGTGGGACCTAAAAACAGGAAAGAACCGATAGGACGTCTGGGATCCTGAAGTCCCACTCTGCCACGGCGCATTGCCCTTGCCACTGCTTTGACAGCTTCCTCCTGCCCAATGACACGTTTGTGCAAAACAGACTCCAGCTTCAGAAGACGTTCGCTCTCTTTCTCCGCAAGTTTGCTTACCGGAATCTTGGTCCATACAGACACTACATCCTCAATATCCGCTTCTGTGACTACGTAAACTTCCTTCGCCTGTTTTTTCTCATGGCGGTCGGAAAGTCTGTGATATTTTTTCAAAAGTTCATCCTGGCTTCTTTTAAGTTCTCCCGCATGGGAAAATTCTTCATTCTTTAAGGAGCGCTCAATCTGACAATCCAGTTCTCTGATTTCCTCTTCCACTGTCTGAAGGTCTTTGGGCGTCTGCAGTCTCTTTAATCTTACCGCTGCGGCTGCCTCGTCGATTAAGTCAATGGCTTTGTCCGGAAGCCGTCTGTCGTTGATGTAACGGCTGGAAAGTTTTACGGCCGCCTCCATCGCTTCCGGCAGGATTTTTACTCTATGATGTTCCTCGTATTTGGGAGCCACGCCTTTTAAGATTCCGATGGCTTCCTCTTCCGTAGGCTCTTCTACGTTGACCGGCTGGAAACGCCGCTCAAGCGCTGCGTCTTTTTCAATGTACTTTCGATACTCACCGACGGTAGTAGCTCCGATGAGCTGGATTTCCCCTCTGGCAAGAGACGGTTTTAAAATATTGGAAGCATCAATGGCTCCTTCCGCCCCTCCCGCGCCGATCAGGGTATGAAGTTCATCCAGGAACAGTAAAATATTGCCGTCCTCTGTCACTTCCCGGATCACTTTTTTAATACGTTCCTCAAACTCACCGCGGTACTTGCTTCCCGCTATCATGCCGGATAAGTCCAAAGTGAGAACTCGTTTTTCCTTTACCGTATCCGGAACTTCGCCAGCCACAATCTTGTTGGCCAGCCCTTCCACTATGGCCGTCTTTCCCACTCCCGGTTCTCCTACCAGACAGGGATTGTTTTTGGTTCTGCGGCTTAAAATCTGAATCACTCTTTTGATTTCTTCTTCCCTGCCGATGACCGGATCCAGTTTCCCTGCTTTTGCCAGAGCCGTCAGATCCCGGCTGTACTGATCCAGCGTTGCGGTAGAACCTTTCTTTTTATTTTTTCTGGCCATATCTTCCTTGTAAAGGGCCGGGTCCTGTCCCATCGCGGTCAGGACATCAATATAAACCTTCTGCACAGACAGACCTGCGGTATTTAAAAGCCGCACTGCCACGTTGTCTGCATCTCTTAATAAAGCCAGCAGAATATGCTCCGTGCCTGTCAGCATGGAACCAAATCGTTCTGCCTGTTTATGGCTTTCCTCAAGCACCCTCTGCGCACGGGGAGAATAGCCATCCCTCTCCAAAAGCGATGTTCCCTGTGCCGGTGCCAGTAAATCCTTTATCATATTTCTCAGTTCTGCTTCCTGTGCTCCGTTTTCCATAAGCACTTTTGCAGCGACTCCTGTGCCTTCTTTTAAAAGACCGAGCAGAATGTGCTCCGTTCCCACGTAATTCTGTTTCAGAGTCCTCGCTGCCTTCTGTGCCATCATCAGAGCAGTCCGTGCCTTATCTGTAAATTGTGACTGCATTACTGTGAAAGTCCTCCATATTCTTCATAAATTTCGTCAATCAGTGCATGAACCTCTTCTCTGGATATGTTCCTGCAGCTGGCTTTTGCCAACAGTACTTTCAATTCTACCCTCATTTCTTCGATAGCTTCCAGCCGGTTGGCATCAATCGCTATCACCGCACCTTTTCTGCGGTCTACTTTTACAAAACCTTCCTGCTTCAGAACCGTATACGCCTTGTTTACCGTGTGCATATTGATTCCAACCGCATCTGCCAGCTGGCGCACGCTGGGGAGCACATCCCCTTCGTGAAACCTGTTTGTGGCAATTCCCAAAATAATCTGGTTTCGCAACTGTATATAAAGAGCTTCGTCGCTGTTAAAATTCAGTTCCAAAATCATAAATTACCGCCTTCTTTTCTTTTGTTCTGGCTGCTATATTCTCCACTTGTTATACACATGATATAACACAGTCCTGCACTATGTCAACCGAAAGCGTCGGAAAAGAAAAATTCCTATGGCTTAAATAGGTATGCGCTCCGGTGTACACTGGCGCCGAGCGCAGCTGCCGTCAGGTAATCGTTAGTTTTCGTGCGAGTGCGCATCCACAGCGGAGCGTTTCCGCCTGCGGCGGGTCACTCTGTGACTTTATTTCCTCTCCGCCGCAGTGCGATCTATTGCTTTTTTATACAAGCGGGAAATTTCCCGCTTGTATAAAAAAGCTGCAGAGCACATCCGGCTCTGCAGCAGTCCTTCGTACATTTTTCTATTGAGATTCAAAACCTGAAATCTTTGAAATTTTACTTCAGATCCAGGAATTCGAAATCCATGTCGTCATCGTCATCCTCGTCCATGAAGTTTTTAGCCTGCCAGTTTTTGCTTCTGGATGCCGGAGCTTCCCTTCTGGTTTCAGGTCTGCGTCCGCGGGAACGTCTTGGCATTTCGTCTTCCTCTTCGTCCTCGTCATCTTCGTCATCCTCATCATCGTCTTCATAGCGGCTCTGGCGAACAGGACGTCTTGCGGGTCTTACACGGCTGCGGCGCGGACGATAATATTCTTCATCATCCTCGTCCTCATCGTCTTCGTCCTCTTCATCCTCGTCGTCATCTTCGTCATCCTCATCATCGTCTTCATCATCATCGTCATCGTAGTCATCGTCGTAACTGTTTCTCATCTTAATGATCATAAATGTGACTACAGCAATCAGAAGAACGATAATCACTGCCAACACGATAATAACAATTCGCAGGCTGGAGGACTGGCTGTCCATAGCAGCCTGATTGTCTTCGTTTATACTCTGAGCGCTTAACAGATCCGACACTTTATAGCGGGTTCCCATCGCATTGTCAACAAGATACCAGGTGCTGTTTCCTGTTCCGTCATCGGCATACTGCACATAATATTCGTCTGATGTGTTAACCTGATCTGTGGTTTCCGCAGGCGCTGTCTCAGGAGTTGTCTCCTCCGGCACTTCCGGCGCAGCTGTCTGTGTTACTTCAACCAAGTCAGAACGGATATATCCGGTAATGGTTTCTCCGCCATCTTCATAGCTTACGCCATACCACAGGTTGCCGTCATCTCCCTGTGTCTCGCTGGTTACTGTCATAACTGTGCCGCTGGATGCACTTCCTGCCACACTGGAAGATGTGGATGCTTCCGAACGCACTCTGGCGCTTCCTGCTGTAACGGTAACTTCAGATGCCGTACCGCCAGTACTCTCTGCTTCTGCACTCTCCCCGCCTTCTGCACCTTCTGGGGCTGCATCCGTATTTTCGCTTCCTTCCGCGGAACTTTCTGTATTTTCTCCAGAGGTTGCTCCGCCGCTTCCGATGACAACGGCCACCTCTTCGCTTCCTGTCACTGTCAATTCTTCCGCCTGGCTGACACTGCCCGGCATACCCAGAGCCATTGACACTGCTGCAGCTGCTGCAAGCACTGCCATTTTTGTCCGGAATCCTCTGCATCTTTCCTTTACATTCATCATTTCCACAACCTCTTTTGTTTTGCTCCTTTTCAGGATTCTTCTGATTCTTTACACTGTGTTCAGAATAGCAGATGGATTTTGCCTTGTCAATGACCTTAAAACTTTTTTAAGATTGTAGAGTAACAGTTCAGCCATCTGTCAGCCAGAGACGGATTTATGCCTGCATAAGAATCCGGCTCCGGATGCACAGATGCGCTGAGCGCCTCTATATGAGGAAAACAGCGGCCAAGCCGCGGGAAGCACGCCAGTGCGGTTTTCCGAATGGCGCGGGCTGAACTGTTACATAGCAGAGGAAATTGCCGGCATCGTTCTCTAGTCAAAAAAACTGTTTTCGATCACTCCCGGAAGCAGTTCGTAAATGGAGCCGTTTATTTTTCTTTCAAATAACGCCTTTATTTCCAATATTTTTTTCCAGCGCTCTGTTGTGGCAGGCACCGTCCCGTAACGAATCGCCACATCCACAAATCGTTTTTCCAGAAGGCAAAAACCTGTCGGAAGTGCAAGTGCATCACACAGCTGGACCAGTCTGTCGTAATCATCATAGACTGCATTCCTGATGAAATGATCCATGAATCGATAATCCTCTTCGGATACGTCAAACGTTCCGATCGATGTTTTGATATCCTGTAGCATAAAGGCATGGGAAATGCATATCTGCGCTGCCTTTTCCCAGTTTTTTTCCATACAAAAACGGTAGCCGTCTATCAAATGCCTTTCCGAACTTATTCCGGCGTACCGTCCAATATCGTGCAGCAGTCCCAGGCAATAAGCCGTATCCGCAGACATGTCCTCACAATGGGAAGCTATATTTTTACAAGCCAGCGCCACAAAACGGGAGTGGTCTACCCATGGCCCCGGATTTAATGTACCTGCACGTTCCAGTTCGCTTTCCGCTATTTTCGCATTCAGTTCCACGGTATTTTTCCTTTCTGAAATGGGGAGAGTGCTGCAAAATCAGAAAGTTCACGGATATCCTGTTCTTCCAAAACAATGACTGCCTGTTAAATACGCAGCCGCAAACATTTTCAAAATTTTTCAGCACTCTGTTTATGACAAAATACAGAGAAGTCTGAGATTGTTCTCTGTGTTTACCATTATAGCGCCGAATCTGCAGACATAATATCTTTATACCGTCATTTTTTATCACGATTCTGCCATTTACGCCGATATTCCAGCGGGGTGTATCCGGTAAATACGCGAAAGCTCTTCCCAAAGTAGCTGGGATTTCCAAGTCCGCAGGCATATCCGATTTCTGTCACAGGCTCCTGCCCGTTTGCCAGCATCTGACACGCTATCTGCAGCCGGTAATTTTTCATATACTCCACCGGCGTCATATGCAGACAGCTCTGAAAAACTCTGTAGCACTCCCTTTCGCTTAAAAAAGCTGCCTCCGCAAGTTTGGAAATAGAAATTTTCTCCGTATAATGTTCATGGATGTAGATCATCATCAATTTTATTTTTTCCGTCATTCCATTTTCCCGGATTGTTTTTTCCTGAAGAACCGGGGCACAGATTTTAAACAGCTGTATCCAGATTTCTGACAGCGCCTCTCTTATCCTGATCTCATAGCCAAATTCATTTTCCGACAATTGAAACGTCCTGCGAATAAGTTGAATAATCTCTGCCTGCGCCGGATTGTCGGGATATAAAGCAATCATTTCAAGCCAAGACGCAGTAAGGATCGGCATGACATATTTTTGTTCGATAAGACTTCCATAATTTCCCCCCGATCAGTTCCGGTTCAAAAATATGAAGAAGCTGTATGTTTTTTTCACGCCGTGTCTGAAATTTTGTCATGTGCAGCACGTTTGAATTGATCAGGCCTCCGGAACCTGCCGGAAACACTATCGTACCGTTTGGCGTACAATATTCCAATTCTCCGCTTTCTATATAAAACAGTTCTATGGCTTTATGCCAGTGCCAGGGAACAAAAGGCTCCCTGTACCAGTCCAGTTCCGCCTGCGAAGCAATGTATGGAAAATTCGAAGCAGTGTATGGCATTTTTTCTTCTTTGCTGCCTAATTGAAATTCTAAACTACGGGTAATTCTCATTTTATGTGCCTCCCGTTTCTATTGCCATGCATGCCATGCAGGCATGAAAACACTTTCTGTCCGCAATGTGTGCAGCCATAAAGTCCCCTTTTTACCGGCTGCAGCATTCCCTGCTGAAAAAGAAAACGGAGCCGCAAAAAATTTGAACCTTCAAACTTTTGTGCAGCTCCCGTGATCGCCCGTTTTACGCCTCGTCAATCGCCTTGCCGATGTCGTGTCTCATATATTTATTCTCAAAAGATACCCATTCCGTTGCCTTGTAGGCATTGGCTCTGGCCTCTTTCAGGGTTGCGCCTTTTGCGGTGATGCCCAACACTCTGCCGCCGTTTGTGACGATCTCTCCTTTTTCATTCAGAGCGGTTCCCGCATGGAAACAGTAATACCCTTCTTTTCCGTCAAAACTGTCAAGTCCTTTGATAGGGAAGCCTTTCTGGTAGCTTACCGGATAACCTTCGGAAGCTAAAACCACGCACACTGCCGCATTGTCCTCAAACTGCAGATCAATCTGATCCAGTCTGCCGTCGATACACGCTTCCACAACTTCCACCAGATCATTTTTCATACGGGGCAGAACTACCTGTGCTTCCGGGTCCCCGAACCTTGCGTTGTATTCCAGGACTTTCGGCCCGTCTTCTGTGAGCATAAGTCCGAAGAAAATAATTCCTTTAAATGGTCTTCCCTCTGCTGCCATAGCATCTACCGTAGCCTGGTAAATATATTTCTGACAGAACTCGTCCACTTCTTTTGTATAGAACGGAGAAGGAGAAAATGTTCCCATTCCTCCGGTGTTAAGCCCCTGATCTCCATCCTGAGCACGCTTGTGATCCTGCGCGGATGTCATTGTCTGAATCGTCTTGCCGTCCACGAAGGAAAGTACAGACACTTCCCGGCCCGTCATAAATTCCTCTATTACCATGCGGTTTCCGGCTGTGCCGAATTTTTTGTCCGTCATGATGGAACGCACGCCTTCCTGTGCCTCTTCCAAAGTGTTGCAGATCAAAACGCCTTTTCCAAGAGCCAGACCGTCCGCCTTTAAGACAATCGGGAATTTGGCTGTTTCCAGATATTTCAGCGCCTCTTCCGGATTGTCAAAGTTTTCATAAGCTGCCGTAGGGATGCCGTACTTTTTCATCAAATCCTTTGAAAAAGCTTTGCTTCCCTCCAGGATGGCCGCATTTTTGCGGGGACCGAAGGCACGCAGATCTTCCGCTTCCAGGCAGTCGATCAGACCGCCTACCAGCGGGTCGTCCATCCCTACGATTGTCAAATCGATCGCATTTTCCTTTGCAAACGCCGTAATCTTATCAAATTCCATGGCGCCGATGGGCACACATTCTGCAATCTGTCCGATTCCCGCATTGCCGGGCGCACAGTAAATCTTTGTCACCTTAGGACTTTTCGCCACACTTGCCGCGATGGCATGTTCTCTGCCGCCGCTTCCTACAATCAGAACTTTCATTGAATGTTCACCTTTCCCTCTGTAATGGTAACCTTTCCCTGCGCAATCAGGTCAATGGCTTTTGGCAGAATCTTCCATTCCGCCTCTTCCATGACACGCTGCTGCAAGGTTTTGGGAGTATCATCCTGCTTTACTTCCACAGCCTTCTGCAAGAGAATCGGGCCTGTATCCATGCCGCTGTCCACAAAATGAACCGTAGCTCCCGTAACTTTCACTCCGCGGGCAAGAACCGCCTCGTGCACATGCAGGCCATAATAACCCACACCGCAGAAAGAAGGAATTAAGGACGGATGAATGTTGATGATGCGGTTAGGAAAAGCTTCGATCATTGCCGGCGGGATTGCCACAAGAAATCCTGCCAGCACGATCAGATCGGGATTTTTCTCCTTCACCGTTTCAAGCAGCGCCTGATTAAAAGTTTCCCTGTCCGGAAAATCTTTCGGCGAAATGCAAAGGGCGTCAATTCCCTTTTTTCTTGCCCTCTCCAGCGCAAAGGCATTTTTATTGTTGCTGATAACTCCGATAATTTCCGTATTTTTAATCTCCCCGGCATCCACTGCATCCATGACTGCCTGCAGATTGGTGCCGCCTCCGGAAACACAAACCAGAACTTTTAGCATAAGGTTACTCCTTTTTCTCCTGCCTCTGTATTACCTACCACATAAGGAGTTTCTCCTGCCGCACGGATTGCTTCCATAGTCTTTTCCACATCTGCAGGATCCACTGCCAGAATCATGCCAAGTCCCATGTTGTAGGTATTGTACATCATCTGTTCGTCAATATTTCCTTTTGCTGCCAGCAGTTTAAAGATAGCCGGCACTTCGTAGCTGTCTTTCTTTACTACCGCACGCACTCCTTCCGGAAGCATACGGGGAATGTTTTCATAAAATCCGCCGCCTGTGATGTGGCTGCATGCCTTTACGGTAACGCCGGCATCTTTGATGGCTTTCAGTGCTTTTACATAAATTTTGGTGGGAGCGATCAGAGCTTCCCCCAGAGTGCAGCCCAGCGCTTCATAATAGGTGTCCAGACTTTCTTTTGTCATTTCAAACACTTTGCGCACCAGAGAAAATCCGTTGCTGTGCACACCGGAGCTTGCCATACCAATGAGCACATCTCCCGGTTTTAAATCTGCACCGGTAATCAGATCTTTCTCATCCACAACACCTACGGCAAAACCTGCAAGGTCGTACTCGTCTTCCGGATAGAAGCCGGGCATCTCTGCCGTCTCTCCGCCGATCAGGGCAGCGCCTGCCTGGCTGCAGCCTTCTGCCACGCCTTTTACGATAGTTGCGATTTTTTCCGGATAGTTTTTGCCGCATGCAATATAATCCAGGAAAAACAGCGGTTCACCGCCTGCACATGCGATGTCATTGACACACATTGCCACACAGTCAATGCCCACTGTATCGTGTTTATCCATAAGAAAAGCCAGTTTCAGCTTGGTTCCAACGCCATCGGTTCCGGAAACCAGTGTAGGTTTTTCCATATCTTTGAATTTTTCCATGGAAAATGCTCCGGAAAATCCGCCGATTCCGCCCAGAACTTCCGGTCTCATCGTTTTCTTTATATGCTCTTTCATCAGTTCCACTGACTTATATCCAGCTTCGATATCTACGCCCGCATTCTTATAATCCATATCCTGTCTCCTTCTTGACCGGCATAAAATCCGGCTCATCCTCTGTTATTTTGTATAATTTTTGTATCCTGTTTCCTGCAGTTTTTCATCTTTTGCAAGTACGCCCTCTTTCATCTCCAGGCTGTAATCTTTCAGCTTGGCAAGCAGCTGGGGATCGGATACCGCCAGAATCTTAGCTGCCAAAATACCTGCATTGGCGCCGCCGTTAATTGCCACAGTTGCCACCGGAATTCCGGAAGGCATCTGTACGATAGAATAAAGGGAATCTCTTCCTCCCAAAGATGTGGTGTGCATGGGGATACCGATGACCGGCATCGGGAAAATTGCTGCGCACATGCCTGGCAGATGTGCTGCCATACCGGCTCCTGCTATAATAACTTTTACGCCACGTTCTTCCGCAGTTTTGGCATACTCGAAAAACGTGTCTGGCATTCTGTGAGCAGAGATGATTCTCATCTCATAAGATATACCGAATTTGTCAAGAATTTCCGCTGCTTTCGCCATTACGGGCATATCAGAATCGCTGCCCATGACAATGCTGACCTGTGCCATTCCTTATTCCTCCTTGTGATACCGCACCATCAGTACCATAACCGGCTGTGAGCCTTATATTTCATGCAAGAAAGAATCTCGCGTTGCGAGATTCTCCGCCTGCGGCGGGTCGCGTTGCGATGCTTTCCATTCCGCCGCAGTGCGATTTTTCTCTTCGCCGGCCTGCTCTGACAGTAAATACGGGGTAATTGATAAAGTTTTTCAAAAACAGTGTACACAAAAAACTTCCCGTGCGCAACCAGATTTACCTCAAAGACATAAAAAAAGCAGTTTTCACGAAGAAAACCGCTTTTTTTGCCGAAATACAGGTAATGTTTTCATAGATACTGTTTTACTTCTGTATCTGTTCCTGAAGTTTATGATATGAAATTTTCTCTTCCTCTTCCTTCAGCTGTTTTAATTTCCTTACAACCAGGAACAGTGCCAGCATGGCGGAGACGAAATCCGCGATGGGCGCTGAGAAAAGCACGCCGTCAATCCCGAAAAACATGGGAAGGATCACAATCAGCGGCAGCAGGAAAAGAATCTGTCTGGTAAGCGAAATAAAAATACCCATGGATGCTTTGCCTATGGATGTAAAAAAGTTGGAAACCACCGGCTGAATTCCATTTAAAAAGGTAAAGAAAAGGAAAATCCGGAAATAACGCTGCGCAAACGCAAAGTATTCTTCACTGCCGGAGCCGAATATGGCAATAATCTGTCTCGGAAAAAGCTGGAAACAGATAAACGCCGCCGTACAGATTGCTGTGGAGGCAAACAGCGTTTTTTTCACCGCCTCCCGCACTCTTGCCAGATTTCCGGCGCCGTAATTAAAGCTTACGATAGGCTGCAGTCCCTGAGAAAGTCCGATGGAAATAGAGAAAAATATCATATTTACCTTGCTGATAATTCCGGCGCACGCCAGAGGAATCTCGCTTCCGTAAACGGAATCCCCACCGTATCGGATTAAAATATTGTTCATGGTAATCTGCACCACCATCATGGCCATCTGGTTTAAAAAAGGAGCCATACCCAAAGACACGATTTGACGAATGCTTTTCCAGGAAGGAATCAGTTCGTTCAAAGTAAGCTTTACCGTTTTAAACCTGAGCAGATACACAATGACCATAATGCCCGACACAATCTGACCTATGATGGTTGCCAGAGCTGCTCCCATCATTCCCATGTCAAATCCAAAGATAAACAGCGGATCCAGAACCAGGTTCAGAAAACATCCCACCAGCGTACAGGCCATGGAATATCTGGGACTTCCGTCCGCACGGATCAGATTTGCTCCCCCTGTGGTGAGAATCAGAAAAGGAAAACCCAGGGAGGTGACGCCGGTGTAAATCATGGAATAATCCAGAATATCGCTGGTGGCTCCGAAAAGCAGCAACATAGGTTTTAAAAAAATGCGAACTCCCACGCAGAGCACAATTCCGATAAAAAGCATGAGAAAAATGGTATTCCCCACATACTTTCCGGCCTTTTCCGTTTTTTTCCTTCCCATGGAAAGGTTGAAATTGGCAGCTCCTCCAACCCCGCACAGCAGCGACACTGCCGTGCAGGTAATCGTCAAAGGGAAAGCCACGTTGGTGGCTGCATTTCCAAGCATCCCCACACTGTGCCCGATAAAAAACTGATCTACCATATTGTAGAGGGCGCTGACCAGCATGGCAATGATGCTTGGAATCGCAAACTGCAGCATCAATTCGTTGATCGGTTTCTCTCCCAGAGGATTTTTTCTCTCCTGTGTGCTGTCCATGGATTTTTCCTCAGAAAGCTTTTTTTCTTCTGTCACGTTCTTCTCTGCCTCCGCTTTCTTATTCAAAGGGTTTGTTTAACTCTTCGCATCCGGGAAGCACAAAACGTCCGTTTCGAATGATCACAAGTTCCCTTCCGTCTGCTGTCACCGCGGTCAGTTCTCCCAGCTCGTCATAGGGAATCGTAATGTCGGTATGACAGTTGAAATATGCCTGATCCGGATCTGCATGGCGAAGCGCTGACACCTCATTCTCTCTTGCAACGATGGCTTTTCCGTCCGGATTATAGGTCATCATATCTTCCTCATGGCTGTAGCAGGTATCTCCCACAGCAAAGTGCGGTCCCATCTTTTCTGCAATCAGAATAGGCAGCTTGTCCGCAATCTGGTATTCTCCGGCAAACACATAAGCTGTGGTGTTTGTGCCGATGGCAAACTCGCCGATAGGAAGGGTATCGTGGTGGAAAAGAACCTTATCTTTTATAAGCTTGCGGTTTTCTTCCTCCTTCTCGAAATTGCTGCAGGTATAATCTGTGATCATGCCGTCTTTGAACGTCAATTTCAGATTCTGGTATCTTAAATCGTTTAAGTAAACTTCCGTTACATGCAAAACTCCATCGGTTCCCGCAAGTTTGGGGGAAGTAAACACTTCTCCCACAGGGATATTCACATCTGCCACGCAGTTCTCAAAATTGGTCTCTTTTTCCGGATTTTTCAGCGTATGCAGCATCACTTTCAAATCAGTGCAGTTTTCACCGCAGCCTTTGACTTTCACGTATTCCGCCTGATCCAGCGCATCGATCAGTGTCTGCTGTATCTTCTGGTAAAGTTTATAGTCCAGGATATTGATTTCTACGGTTCTGTTAAAGATTTCCGGGAAATTGTCTCCAATCTCCGGTACCGGGAAGGCGATGATCGTAAAGCTTCTCTCCTCCGGCTTTACATACTCCCTGACAATCTGGGAACAGGAAGCCTGGAATTCCACCTGGAGCTTCTGCTGGTTCTCATCCAGTGTGCAGGCCTCGCTTTTGGTCTTTGGCTCAAAAGGCACTGCCCCGAATACTTCCATGACAGCAGGGCCGGCATGGACCACCGCTTTTTCCTTTACCGCTTCCATACCGTTTCTGTAGCATTCCAGCTTGTGGTGTATAAATTTGCTGTCGCAAAAAAGCGCTGCGTCGTTTTCATGGTCAAAGTCAAACTGCTTGTTTGCGCTGGCTCCCGCGTAGCCTGTTTTGTACACGCTTCTTCCCATAGTCACACTGGGGTTGGCACGGTAGATAACCGGGTGCAGAGAAAGTTTTTCAAAATTTTCGATTGCTTTTTTTATCACGCGCTCAAATCCCAGGAAATAGCGGATATTTACCGAACGCTTTTTATGCAGCGGTTTTCCCGCCAGCTCAAATCCCATGCGGAACCCTTCTGTGTAGGTGTCTGCCATCTTATCGATGTCTTCCTGGCTTAAGCTGTTTAAATGCTGTGCCATCCTGATTTCGTTTTCGGTTACATATTCCCCGTAACGATACAGATAACGGATATCGGAAAGGTCGCTGTCCATAATAATACGAACCGCAAAATCCTCCTCCCAGTCATACATCTGGCGAAGTCTTTTCTCCAGCATAGTTTCGGAATAATCACTGGCGAACCAGTAGATCATCTCGGAAATCTCCGATACAGCCGGAAGTCTGTCTTCCTGTTTTTCAGCTGCTTTATTTTCTTCAAAGGCATAACAGAACGCATGGTAAACTTCCAGAAACAGTTCCATGCGAATAGTCATAGCTTCCCTGTCATTTTCATAGACAAAAGCGGGAAAGCTGCGAAGTTCCGCCGCCAGAAAAGAAAGAAGCTGACCGAATTCCTTTCCGAAGCATTCTGCCGCAAAGGCAGGGTTTGCAAAACTGTTTTCATAATTTTGGGGCAGAATATCCTCATACATTTCAAAGTTGTGCTGTTTTAACTCCTCAAGAGAAGCCTCTTTTTCTTTGCCGGAAAGAACCCATTCGTTTTCTTTCACCATTTTCAGAAGATACTCTGCATTTTTCTTAAAATATTCCTTCCACTGTCCTTCCAGACAGTTTTCTTCCGGAATCTCACTGATGCGCCAGGTGGCGCCTGTAAATCTTTCATCTATCATAGTCCGTACGCTCCTGCATAAAGTGTAAAGCTGATACATGCCAGTACCAGCAGATTTAATATAATTCCCACCCAGGATAACAGGTGGAAACTATCCTTGTCCATCTTTCCCATAATGCCGAATACAAGACCGGCAATGGAAAAGATCAGTGCCAGCAGAAAGGAAACTCCACCTCTGACAAACGCCACTCCCTGATTTAAAAAGGTCTGATACACAGCCACGCAGATACCTGTCATGGAAATCAGCCCCAATACTGCGGAGAAAATCCCTTTCTTATTTTCTTTTTTATCGGTAAAAATCAAATGTCTGCGCAGCATATTGCCCCTTTCTAAGTAGTGTGCGCTAAAACGCACACTCTCGCTGAGCGCGGTTGCCATCAGGCAACATTTACATTACGCGCGAATGCGATTGCCTGTCTTTATTTTCCATTGGAAAATAAATGCTGCCCAGCAGAGTATATCTCTTCTGTGCAGCCTTTTTTCTTTCCTTTTTGTTTCCGGATATCCCGAAAATGCGCTGCACATCGTGCACCCGCATTCCCGACAGCCTTAAAACAAAATCTTGGATTTTCCTGAAAGGAGTTTTCCGCCGCTGACGATCATCAGCACTCCGGCTGCAACTCCCGTCACAAGAACGACCACACCCAGAACGATATTCATAGCTCCCGCCGCTCCCATAATTTTAAATGTCTTTTCTTCCATAAAACAGCCTTGCTCCTTCCTTATTGCTTTTTGTCAAACCTGATTTTGCTTCTATTTTGCACCGTACTGCTCATAGTAAGCATCAATAGCGCTCTTTAAAGCATCGTCAATATAAACCTTTCCATTGTAAGGCTTATTATACAGATATTCTGTCACTTCCGCCATAGTCACGATAGCATGTGCGTCAAATCCATAGTTTTCTTTGATTTCTGCCAAAGCGCTCTTGTCTGTTTCACGTCCCTTTTCCATACGATTTAAGGAAACGATCAGTCCCACTACTTCCACATCAGCCTGTGCCTTTAAGATCGGGTAGGTTTCTTCGATCGATTTTCCGGAAGTTGTCACGTCCTCAATGATCAGCACTCTGTCTTTATCTTTTAAAGGGCTTCCCAGCAAGATTCCCGTGTCGCCGTGGTCTTTTACTTCCTTGCGGTTTGAACAGTAACGAATATCCTTGCCGTAAAGCTCGCTGATCGCCATAGTAGTAGCAACGGTCAGCGGGATTCCCTTGTAAGCGGGTCCGAACAGCACATCAAAATCCAGGCCGAAATTATCATGGATTGCTTTCGCATAGTATTCGCCCAGTTTGCGCAGCTGTGTTCCTGTCACATAAGCTCCTGCGTTCATGAAAAACGGAGATTTTCTTCCGCTCTTTAACGTAAATTCTCCAAATTTAAGTACGTTTGAATCTACCATAAATTCAATAAATTCCTGCTTATACTGTTCCATATCCTCTGTTCTCCTTCTATACAGGGCCCTTCGCCCCAATTTTCTGATTTTGGCATGCTCTCCTGCGGCTTTTTATGCCGCCGTTTTCGGGTATTTCCTATTTTCTTCCGAGAGCTCCTGCAATGTCATCGATCATATCAAGCACTGCCGCTCTGGATGCATCCGCATAGTTTGCAGCGCCGAATCTCGCATATTTTTCCTGCTGATATGCAGCGATGATTCCGCGGGAAGAATTGATGATAGCTCCCAGTCCGTCCTCGTTGAAGAAGTGTACCAGATCTTTTCCGGTTCCGCCCTGTGCTCCGTAACCCGGCACAAGAATGTAGGACTTGGGCATTACCTTTCTCAATACTTTTCCCATTTCCGGATAAGTTGCGCCCACTACGGCTCCCACATAGCTGTAGGAATCGCCCATGCAGTCAGCGCCCCACTCTGCCACTTTTTCTCCTACCCATTCATACAGAGGTTTTCCGTCGATGAGACGATCCTGGAATTCTCCGCTGCTTGGATTGGATGTTTTTACCAGAATGAAAATACCTTTCTTTTCTTCCTTGCACACATTGATGAACGGTTTGATACCGTCAGAACCCAGGTAAGGATTTACCGTTGCAAAATCTTCATCAAAGCCATAGAAAGAATTGTTTCCGACTTTCACTTTTCCAAGATGAGCCACTGCGTAAGCTTCAGATGTGGAACCAATATCTCCTCTTTTTACATCGCCGATCACAATCAGACCTTTTTCTTTACAGTAATCTACGGTTTTCTTAAAGGCAATCATTCCTTCGATGCCAAACTGTTCGTACATGGCAACCTGCGGTTTTACTGCCGGAATCAGATCGTATACCGCATCCACAATTCCCTTGTTGTATTCCCAGATTGCTTCAGAAGCGCCCTTTAATGTTTCGCCGTACTCAGCAAAAGCTTTTTCCTTAATGTGGTCCGGAATAAATTTCATCATCGGATCCAGTCCCACCACGATCGGCGCGTTTGTTTTCTGAATTTTCTCTACCAGTTTGTTAATCATACGTTCCTCCATTCCGCTTTCTGGCTAAAAGCCGGTATCTGCGTTCCTGTTTTCTTCTGTTAATAAAAGTAACACATTCTTTCCTCTGGCGCAAGGCTTCCTTGCTCATTTCCCATCCGCGCACTGTATCTTTTCTGCAAGCCTTCTTCCCCATTTTGCTGCGGGTTTTTCAATCATCCTTCCCGCAAGGAAACTTCCCACGCCGGTCAGGATGACGGCCAGCAAAAAGATAACGGCCGCATTCAGCGGGATGTGATAGCCCAGCATCTCGATTCCTTCCAGCACCACCGCGTGGACAAGATAAATATCGTAGGAATAGGTATCCAGAGTTTTGAATAGTTTCCCTGCCACTTTGCCTTTTATCCTTATTTTACATGTAAACAAAACAAGCAGCGCAAAGACAATTCCGGTGAGTAAAAAGGTATCCTGCCAGAAAGGATGCAGCCTGCCTGCCGCAAAGAAGAGCAGCCCTGCCCCTGCCAGAAGAATTCCTGTCTTTTTTTCCTGCCGCTGTTTCCAGCCAAACCAGACGATCATGCCAAGCGCAAAGTAATGCATATAGTAAAAGATCATAAAATAAGCATCCAGCCCTAAAGCGCTGAGAAAAAAGCGCACGGCAAGAAGAACTCCATAGAGAAGGAAAGCGCCTTTCAGGGATTTCACCAGTTTATAAAAAAGAGGGAAAAGCAGATAAAAACCTGCAAAAACACTGATGGTCCACACACTGCTTAAATTGCCCCAGAAATTGTTAGGAGCCGGTATCACTCCGTTCGTCAGGAAAAAATAGCGGAGCCAGTAAAGTCCTGACGGGTCTGTGGGGACATCCTTTAATAAGAAAGTATGCAGGATCAGGTTGTAAATGACCACTGCATAGTAAAGAGGCAGAATCCGAAAAGCTCTTTTGACATAATAACCAAGGGCCGACCTTAAAGTCACGCCGCTTTCAAACTCTCCCGCCGCAAACCCCAGAAATCCGCTGATAACAAAAAAAAGATACACGCCGCCGGCTCCAAACGATGCTATCCGGGACGCTATCCCTTCCAGACGCATCTGGTGTGCCAGATGAACGGCAAACACACCCAGGCAGGCGATCACCCGCAATATTCGTACGTTTTCATAAGTTTTCATCCCACACCTGCCCCTGCTGCAAGAAACTGATACATTTTAAGATAGGTAGGCCCGTCGTAGTGCAGTCCGTCCACTGTGCCAAAGCCGGTGCCTGCCAGATACTGCCATAAATCCAGACGCACAATGCTGGCATCCAGCTTTTCCCTTACTCTTGTATTGAAATTTTCCACAGACCATTCCGTGTGATAGGGATTTTCCCCCACCGGCCCTACGGTTGCAAAATACAACGTGGCTCCCTTTTCCCGCCACTTATAATTATAAAGATTCAGCGTCTCAATATATTCCGCGATATGTCCCGGGTCGTTGACCCCCAGATTAAAAATCACTTTGGTTCCCGGTCCGATATAAGGTTCCGCCTGTTTTACCGCATAATCCCGAAACCATTCGATTCCGCCGCCGTAGCCTGCAATCCATATCCAGCCGTTTTCTCCCACTACATTGTGCATCTGCCCGGTGCGGGAATCCCCGATCATTACCACATTTCCTGCCGCAGGTACCGGCAAATTTTCCGCCTGTTTTGTCTGCTGCGCCAGAAGTGCTGCAGACGCCTCATAAACATCCGCTTCTCTCAGAGCTGTCTGTTTCATATAGGCAAGAGAATTCTGCCAGATCACCTGATACCAGCCGTCTTCACTTTTTGCTGTCACTCCCAGAGCGTATCCTGCCGGAAGGAGCGCAAGGGGACTGCTGTCTTCCGAAGGCAGCTGATACACTGTATTTTCTTCCGCCGTCATCATCACCGCCTGCATCGGCGCAAACACCGGCAGGTTTTCCGGCTCTGCCGCCTCTGCTTTCCCGGTATACAAGCCACAGACTAAAAGGCATGTCATAAGACAAAACATCCATTTCCAAATCCTTTTCATATCGAGAGGCTCTCCTTTTTTCTTTTTTTCTACCATACCTTTTTCTCCTGTTTCCTGTCAAGTTTCTTGTACTATGATAAAAAGAATCCGCCATGCGAGATTCTCCGCCTAGATTGGGTCACACTGCGACCTATTTCCTCTCCGCCACAGTCCTCATCCACAGCGGAGCGTTTTTTCTGCCATAGGAAAAACTTTCCTGTGGCAGAAAAAAGCCGAAAGCTCCCTGTTTTTACAACAGGGGACTTTCGGCATAAACCAAACTTCTCTGCATTCTGTCAGGCATTTCCGCCCGCAACAGTCTGTTTTCGATTTTCTGCAAATTTGCGGATATTGGATGCGTTTACATATTTGGTATATTCCTGGCCGTTTACCACAACCAGAGTAGGCGCCTGCATTACTCCGTATTTTCTGGTAAGCTCCACGTTTTCCTCCGCGTCAATGAGCATATAGTTTTCACCCTGCAAATAGCTTTTGGCAATCTTACAGTTGGGACATGTTTTTGTCGTGAAGAGATATTTGATATCTTTTGGCTCTTCTACCCGAATTTTTCCGCCGTTTGCATTATAGTCAGACAGGGTAACGATGCTGCTGGTGCGGCGGCGCATATGAGACTTTGCAAGATCGTATTCTGTACGGTTTGCATATTCCTGAAGCTTTCCGTCGTTCCAGTTCTGTACCGGCCGATAGTAGCCGGTAATTCTGCTGTAAACTTCGGTAACTTTGCCGCATTTCGGACATACTTTCTGTTCTCCCGCCAGATATCCATGCTCGGAGCAGATGGAATAGGTAGGGGACAGCGTATAATACGGAAGCTCATAGTTTTCAGCGATTGTGCGCACCAGATTTGCAGCCGCTTTCCAGTCAGGAAGCTTTTCGCCCAGGAACGCATGGAAAACCGTGCCTGATGTATAAAGAGTCTGCAGTTTATCCTGAATATCCAGGGCATCAAAAATATCTGTGGTATAGTCAACCGGCAGATGGGAGGAGTTTGTGTAATAAGGGGTATCTCCCGGCTTACCTGCCGTGATGATATCCGGCCATTTCTCCTTGTCATGCTTTGCCAGCCGGTAGGTCGTGCTCTCTGCAGGAGTAGCCTCCAGATTATATAAATCTCCGTACTCTTCCTGATAGTCTGACAGACGCTCCCTCATATGGTTTAAAACTTCCACCGTAAATTTCTGTACTCTCTCATCGGTCAGGTCCGCTTTCAGCCAGCGGGCATTAAGACCTGCTTCGTTCATGCCGATCAGGCCGATGGTGGAAAAATGGTTGTCAAATGTTCCCAAGTAGCGTTTGGTGTACGGGTAAAGTCCTTCGTCCAGCAGTCTGCTGATAACTTCCCTTTTTACCTTCAAAGAGCGTGCGGAAATGTCCATCATTCTGTCAAGTCTGCGGTAGAAATCCGCCTCATCTTTTGCCAGATATGCGATTCGCGGCATATTGATGGTTACAACGCCTACGCTTCCCGTGCTCTCTCCCGAGCCGAAAAAGCCTCCTGTTTTCTTGCGAAGTTCCCGCAGATCCAGTCTCAGACGGCAGCACATGGAGCGCACGTCAGAAGGTTTCATATCCGAATTGATGTAATTGGAGAAATACGGAGTTCCGTACTTGCTTGTCATCTCAAACAGCAGACGGTTATTTTCCGTATCAGACCAGTCAAAATCCTTTGTGATGGAGTAGGTGGGAATGGGATACTGAAATCCTCTTCCGTTGGCATCCCCTTCGATCATGGTCTCGATAAAGGCCTTATTGATCATATCCATCTCTTTTTTGCAGTCTTTATAGGTAAAATCCATTTCCTTGCCGCCTACAATAGCGGGAAGTTCTGCCAGATCATCCGGCACAGTCCAATCCAGCGTAATGTTGGAAAAAGGCGCCTGTGTTCCCCAGCGGCTCGGTGTATTTACGCCGTAGATAAAAGATTCCACGCATTTTTTTACTTCCGGGTAGCTTAAGTTATCCGCCTTTACAAACGGAGCCAGGTATGTATCGAAGGAAGAAAACGCCTGTGCGCCGGCCCATTCGTTCTGCATAATTCCCAGGAAGTTTACCATCTGGTTGCAGAGCACGGAAAGATGTTTGGCCGGAGCTGATGTGATCTTGCCAGGAATGCCTCCCAGCCCTTCTTTTATCAGCTGTTTTAACGACCAGCCCGCACAGTAGCCTGTGAGCATGGACAGATCGTGAATGTGAATATCTCCGCTGCGGTGCGCATTGGCGATTTCCTGATCGTAAATCTCGGAAAGCCAGTAGTTTGCTGTGACAGCACCGGAATTGCTCAGAATCAGTCCACCCACCGAATAGGTCACGGTGGAATTTTCCTTTACACGCCAGTCTTCCACCTTCACATAGCTGTTTACCACTTCCTTGTAGTCTAAGATCGTAGACTTCATGGTGCGCATCTTTTCTCTCTGTTTACGGTATAAAATGTAGGATTTGGCCGCTTCTGTGTAGCCCGCCTGCTCTAATACCTTCTCCACACTGTCCTGAATATCTTCTACCTGAATAGCTCCCTCTCTGACTTTTGGCTGAAAATCTGCAGTCACACGCAGAGAAAGAAGTTCCAGAATATCGTCGTTATATTCCATCCCTGTCACTTCAAACGCTTTTCTCATAGCGTTGCTGATTTTCCCAAGTTCAAATTTGACTGTTTTGCCATCCCTTTTTATTACCTGAAACATCTTCGCACCTCTCCCTCCCGAACACATCTTTCTGCGCCCGGTTCTTATTTTTGCTGACCATTCTGGGCTTTCCTGACTCAAAACAGGTTAGAAAACGGGCCCCAATGTGCCCGTCTTAACATGCTCATTCAAATGGTGGCGGCCATTTACTCTCTCTGACGACCGATATAAAGATTGTAGCACCACCCATAGTAAAAGTCAACGGAAACACAACATATTGTAGAAAGCCACAAGATTTCGCATAAATCTTGTGGCTTTTCCATTTCATCACTTTATTTCACCAACTTGTCCACAGTCTGAAACAGTACCCCCGTCAAGGCTTGCGGCACTTATCCACAAATCCTGTCCACAGCTGGTTTATGTCAGCGCGTCTTTAAAAATTCGTATTCCCGTTTTGCATCTTCGTCATCCGGATAAGTGGCCATGTATTCCTCCATCAGCTGTGCCGCCTTATCAAATTCTCCCAGATATTCGCAGGCAACAATTTCGTTAAATTTCAAGGACTGCAGATTTTCGTTTCCCGCAATTTCAATTCCCGCCTGAAACGCTTCCAACGCTCCCTGGTAGTCCTCCGTGCGCATTCTGCACAATCCTAGCTGATTGTAAATATCAGCATCCGGAGCATTGGATTCCAGATAATTGCTGTACACACTGGCGGCGTAATTGTAATCTCCCAGCTGTTCGTAAGTCTGTCCCAGCATAGAAACCGCAGGAGCGCCTCCTGTTTCCTTTGCCTTTTCCAAAGCCTGTCTTGCTTCTTCGTACTGACCTAAATAAAAATAAATCCTGCCCTGATCATAGTCGCTGATATTGGCGCTGTTTTCCGCAACGTTGACTTCCTCCAGATAGGTCTGTCCCAATTCCTGCTGCCCGTAATCCACACAGCTGCAGAAAATATCAATACGAAGGTCGTAATCTTCGCTGTCAATGGAAACAGCCTGGTCAAAATCAGCCTTGGCATTTTCTATCTCGCCTTTTTCAAGTTTGAGGACTCCACGAAAATACCATGCGTCTTTTTCCTTAGGCTTCATGTCAATGATCGCATCGTATACAGCGATGGCCTCATCCAGTTTTCCCTGCTTATAAAATGCAGTGGCAAGATAATAGTTGATGTCATAATCCAAATTGTCGGGATTCTCATCGCTATAGGAAAGCGCTCTCTCAAAAGACTCCACGGCCTCTTCATACTGAGTCAGCCCCATATATGCGATTCCCTGTCCGCGGTAAATCATCTGTGGGTCTTCTTTGTTTACCAGAGCCGCTTCAAAACTTGTAAGGGCTCCCTGGTAATCCAGCTCCTGTATCTGCTGCATTCCCCTGTCGGTATTCTCGGCCGCCGCACCCTGACATGCAGTGGCATTGGCCAGCAGAAAGACAAGCGCCAAAAGCGCCGCAAATCTTTTCTTTTTCATGTATCTAAACGGATCCTTTCTAAAAACATAAACAGATATCACAAGTTTCCGCCTGTCTGATAAATTCTGCACAGGCTGCGTTACTTTTTATTGTAGCAAGTTCCTGCTAAGAACGCAATCAGGAATCGCCCTTCAAAAGCATCTCTTTGATTTCCGGTATGGTTTTTCCTTCTTTTCTCCTGGCGCAGATCCACTGAATCCTATGTATGCTTTCTTCCCGCTTATACCTTCTTGTAAGTTTTTCCTCTGCCTGCCAAAATGGCAGCATTCCTTCCTCTGTATAAAATTTCAGCGTACTGTAACGGCATCCGGTAAGCCTTGCAAGCTCGCCGATCGTCACATATTCGGAGGCCAGAATAACCTCCATACTCCTTTGTCTTGACATATTCTACATTCATCCTTTAAAAATACACCGGTACCAGATTAGCTCCCTGAATAGGAATCCTTGCCACCCGTTTTGTTGCGGGGAAAACCCGATAATAGGAATTGTCAATCTTTAACAGGGTTTCCGTTCCGTTTTTCACTTCCTGCACAAAATGTCCCCGTTCAGACAGATACATCATAATTGCCTGACGGCGGTTTGCCACCGTTGTTCCCAAAATCACAAAGTCTATAAATATCGCCTGACGGCGTTCCAGGAAAGGAAACATCAGGTTAACACCCTCCAGGTACTGATTTTTGAAAGCTTTTTTCTTTCCCGACAGAAAGCCCTGTACAAAAATTTCCAGTGAGCTGTGAAACTCCTGTTCCCACAAGATACGGCAGGCCGCCCAATTTTCAGCAATCTCCCTCATTCTCTGAGCAAGCTTCTCCTGTTCTTTCGCCGCAAAGACATCGTAAATCCGTCCGCTTTCCCGAAGAAGCCAAAGCATTGCGGCACATTCCGCCGTAATCGGTCCTTCCTCCAGAATTTCCGCGCGAATCTCTTCCATAATGCGCTGATAAGTTTCGGCATCGCTTCGATAGACTTTTATGTCCACACCGGCTGTGTCGTAATCCATATCGCAGGCAAGCAGATCCGGAACCTCCTCCAGCACGTCTGCTTTTCTCAATGCCTCTGTGATTTCTTCTTCCAGCTTTTTCTGCTCTTTTTTCCCGGAAGCTTTCACCCTTTTCAAGCCTTCCTGCAAGTTCTGTTCCATTTGGGAAGAGTCTGCGCTTTCTTCCGGCAGCCAGACTTTTTCTAAAAGCTTTGCCGCTTCCACCGCCCGAAGCGCAACATTTTTTGCCGCTGACGAATGGATGCTTCCCACACCATCCAGACCGATGATGGCATATTTCTGTGCCAATGAAAATTCTCTCATATTCCCTTCTCCTTTCATACGCTGCGGGATTTTACGCAAAGATGATTCCTTTCCCCTGTGCCCATCGCTTATTACTTACTACTTACTATTTATAATTATATTATAGCACAATGCCTGCAATATTCCATGTTTTTTGAAAAGATATGGGAATTTTCAGGTAACAGTTCAGCCATCTGTGCATCCAATCCGCAGCTCCTGTAGAAATTAAGCGCGCCTTCATTGAAAGACCAAACCGTTAAATCTATTCTTTTTATTCCCAATTTTTTTTGCTTCGCTTTCCAATCTCATTCTCTTCTCCACCCATTTACATGATACCATTTACATTTTATCCATGGAATGTTCCTATAAGTATCAGACTTAAAGTTTATAATTCATATTGTCTTTCTGGTATTCTTCCAGTCAAAGAATTATAATGAAATGAGCCAAGGGACAAATGGACATAAAATACATGCTTGCATGTATTTTTATGTCTATGGGTCCCGAAAAACATAAGCAAGTAGCCATTTTTCGAAGAAAAATGAGCGAATTGTGAATGTTTTTGTCGATTTTGGGAGTGCGCAGCACGGAAAAATCGACATCAGGCTCATTTGTCGGGTAACTCATGAAATAATCAGAGGGCTAAATATAGACCCTATGCGTTTGAAAAAAACAAAATTCACGGAGTCAGTGCAGAAGGAATATAGAAAAACCAGAAAACAACAGCGCAAACAAGAAAGGAAAAAGAAACATGAATAGAATTTTATTACTGGAAGATGATACCAGCCTGATTGACGGGCTGCAATATACACTGAAAAAGAATGGCTTCCTTTTGGATGTGGCCCAGACAACGGCCCAGGCTTACGAATATTTAAAGCTTTCTGTTTATGATCTTCTTCTGTTGGACATCACTCTGCCGGATGGAAACGGGTTTAATGTCTGCGAATGGGTTCGCGAGCAAGGCAGCCAGGTGCCTATTATCTTTTTGACCGCTATGGATGAAGAAGTCCATGTGATCCGGGGATTGGATTCCGGCGGGGATGATTACATTACCAAACCTTTCAAGCTGGGAGAATTGTGCTCCCGCATCCGGGCTTTGCTGCGCCGGGCAGGGAGCGCAAATGCGGAAAATAAAAATACTCTGGAAAGCGACGGTCTTCTCATCGACCTGGTAGGCAGCCGTGTTTCTCTCAATGGAAAACCCTTAGAGCTGACCGGCGCGGAATACCGTCTGCTCTGCCTGCTGGTGCAAAACCGGAACCGCATTATCACACGGGAAGCCATTTTAAACGAGCTCTGGGACAACGCCGGAGATTTCGTGGACGACAACACTCTGTCGGTGTATGTTCGGCGCCTGCGGGAAAAGGTAGAAGCTGATCCGTCCCACCCCAAACACCTGCTCACTGTCCGGGGCTTTGGGTATCAGTGGAAGGAGGAGTCAAAATGAGCATTTTCCGGGATCGTCAGATTCGCCGGTACGGCTTCTTTCTGCTGTTTTTCGCGTTTCTGCTGGTATGTTTTAATCTGCTGTGGAGCGCCAGCCAGGTAAACCATGCAAGGGTTATTTACACAGCGCAGAATGAGGCGATTGCGTCTTCCCTGCTAAGTCAGGGTATTTCCAAAGAAACCGCCGCCAGCATTCTGCTGAGTCAAACTGTCACCGAAGAGGGAAAAGAACTGCTGACTGCCCTTGGCATCAGCAGACAAGCGGAGGCATACGAAATCCCCGGGCTTGCCCAGTTCCAAAAGTCCGCTCTGATGGGCGCCTCTGTTGTATCCGCCGGATTGATTTTTTTGTTGTTTATAGGGACAGCCTTTTTCTTTTGGCAAAGGAAAGGGCTTTATCAGCAGGCCAATCAAGTGATGGAAAATTACATAAACGGTAATTTTACCCGTCACCTGCCCCAGAATCAGGAAGGAGCAATTTTTCAGCTGTTTTCCACAGTGGAACAGCTTGCCACCATACTCCAATCCAAAAACGACACGGAGCACAACGCCAGGGAATTTTTGAAAAACACCATCTCTGACATTTCCCATCAGCTGAAAACACCTCTGGCCGCTCTCGCCATGTATCAGGAAATCATTCAAAACGAGCCTGACAATCCGGAAACCGTCCGGGAATTTTCCGCAAAAGCCGATTCGGCATTAAGCCGCATGGAACAGCTGATCCTGTCCATGCTGAAAATTACCCGTCTGGACGCCGGGAATATTGTTTTTGAAAAAAAGCTGCATTCCGCAGCCGAGCTGGCAGCACAGGCCATCAACGACCTGACCACCCGGGCTCAAAACGAAAGAAAACAGATCCAGGTGGACGGAAATCCCAGGGAGCAGATTTTGTGCGATCTGGAATGGACCGCGCAGGCCATTGGAAACCTTGTGAAAAACGCCCTGGATCACACCGGCCCCGGGGGAATCATACACATCGCATGGGAGCGTAGCCCCGCTATGTTCCGGATTACCGTTTCCGACAATGGGAACGGCATCGCCCCGGAAGACATCCATCATATTTTCAAACGTTTTTACCGCAGTAAGCATGCCCTGGAAACGCCGGGGATTGGGCTGGGACTTCCTTTGGCAAAATCCATCATAGAAGGCCAGGGCGGTTCCATTTCCGTACAAAGCGAACCGGGCCATGGAACAGTCTTCACCCTTTCCTTCCTTACAGAATCGTAAGCTGAAATTCACCGGATTGTAAGCTTCGTTTGCTATCCTTAAGGAAAAGGAGGAATGAAACCATGGAAATTTTGAATGTACAGCATTTATGCAAAAACTATGGAAAAGGGGAAGCAAAGGTGGACGCTTTAAAGGACGTGTCCTTTTCCCTCAGAAAAGGCGAATTTGCTGCCGTGGTGGGAGAATCCGGCTCCGGAAAAAGCACTCTCTTAAACTGCATCGGTGCGCTGGACGCCCCTACATCCGGCCAAATCCTCATAGACGGACAGAACCTGTTTTCCATGAAGGAGGAAGAACGCACTATTTTCAGACGGCGCAATATCGGCTTTATCTTCCAGTCCTTTCAGCTGGTTGCAGAACTGAATGTGGAACAGAATATTCTGTTCCCGCTGCTTTTGGATTACCGAAAACCGGACCCGGAAGCAGTCAGTGAAATCCTGGAACTGCTGGGACTGACGGACCGCCGCCATCATCTGCCCAGCCAGCTTTCCGGCGGTCAGCAGCAGCGGGTGGCCATCGGCCGGGCATTGATCACCAAGCCTAAACTGATTCTGGCCGACGAACCCACCGGCAACCTGGACAGCAAAAACAGCCAGGACGTTATGGATCTGCTGACAAAAGCATCCCGCCACTACCAGCAAACTATCCTGATGATCACCCACAATAAAAACCTGTCCGCTTCGGCGGAGCGGGTGTTTCGGGTATCGGACGGCGTTTTGACGGATTTGGGAGGTAGTGCCGATGAGACGTTATCTTGACCTTGTCCCTATTTCCGCGAAGGTTCACCGGAAGCAGAGCCGAATGTCGGTATTTTGCATTATTCTGGCGGTGTTTTTGGTTACCACCATTTTTGGTATGGCGGATATGTTTATCCGCAGCCAGATTTTGCAGGCGCAAATAGACGGCGGAAACTTTCAAATGTCCCTCCGCTACATCACCGATGAAGATGCCGCCCTGGTTGCTGCCCGCTCCGGCGTCAAAGCCGCCGCCCGTTACGGTGTCTTAAACTACCGGGGAGAGGACGGCTATACCCTGTCCGGGAAAACCGCCATTTTGATGGGATGCGATGAAACCTGGATGTCTGATATGGTAGTCGACGGAATTGTGGAAGGAAACTTTCCCCGGACAGATACCGAAGCCATGCTGACCCAAAACGCCAAAGAACGGCTGGGATTCCAAATCGGTGACGAAATTACCATTGACGGACCGGACGGTAAAAAGCTAAGCTATACGGTTTCCGGCTTCTGCAGAGATGCTATGAAAAACACCAGCGAAGATTCTGTAGGAGTGGCAATTACCACGGAAGCTTTCCGCAAAATTTACCCGGCTGTCAAACAGGAGACTCTGGAAGATTACGACAGCCTTTTCTATGTTCAATTTGAAAACCCCTATAACGCCCGACAGGAAATCGCTGATTTAAAGGCTGACTTCGGATTTTCGGAGGAACAGGTTTATGAAAATGTCAAACTGATGGGACTGTACGGCCAAAGTGACAGCTCTCAGATGATGCAGATTTACGCTGTCGCCGGCGTCCTGTTTATTCTGGTACTGGCTGCAGGCGTGATGATGATTGCCAGCAGCTTAAACAGCAATGTGGCCCAACGGACGGAATTTTTCGGCCTGATGCGCTGCATCGGTGCTACCCCAACACAAGTTATGCGCCTTGTCCGCAGAGAAGCTCTCCGCTGGTGCCGTTTTGCCATTCCCGCCGGAGTTGCCGTGGGTGTAATAGTCATCTGGATTCTGTGCGCTATCCTTCGAGTCCTCAGTCCGGAATATTTTGCGCAGATGCCTGCTTTTGGCTTGAGCATCCCCAGCATTCTGGCCGGAATCCTTGTGGGTCTGCTGACCGTTTTGCTGGCGGCACGCTCTCCCGCAAAAAAAGCGTCGAAGGTTTCACCCCTGACGGCAGTTTCCGGCAATGCCAGCGGCTTTCGGCCAGTCAGAAAAGCAGCCAACACCAGATTTTTCAAAGTGGAAACCGCCCTGGGCATCCATCACACAAAGGCAAGCTGGAAAAACCTCATTTTGATGACCGGTTCTTTTGCTTTCAGTATTATCTTGTTTTTATCCTTCTCCGTGACAGTGGATTTCATGAAGCACTCCTTGACCCCTCTGCGACCCTGGACGGCGGATCTGTCCATCATCAGTCCAGACAATTCCCTTTCGGTGGACAGCGGGCTTTTGGATAATTTACAGAAAAACCCGGCGGTCAAAGCTGTCTATGGCCGAATGTTTGCCTATGATGTGCCAACAGAGAGTAACAGCCAGCCTTCCAAAGTCGATCTGATCACCTACGAACAGCATCAGTTTAACTGGGCCAAGGATTACCTGCTGGAAGGCTCCTTGGACACTGTAGCAAACCAGCCCGGAACCGCCCTGGTCGTTTATGAGCCGGAAACTGCCATCCAGGCAGGCGATACGGTAACTCTGGAAATCGGCGGGAAATCCCAGGAACTTCAGATTGTCGGAATGCTTTCCATGGCCCCTTTCAGCAATGCCAACGATACCGGCATGCTGATCTGCTCCGAGGAGACTTTCCGACAGCTGACCGGAGAATCCAACTACACTATCCTTGACATTCAACTGACAAACAAAGCCACAGACCAGGCTGTCAATGATATCCAGCAGATGGCAGGGACTTCTTACACTTTTTCCGACGAGCGCATGACTAACAGCAGCACTCTGGGAACCTACTACTGCTTCTGCCTGTTTGTTTACGGATTCCTGGTATTGATTGCCCTGATTACCGTGTTCAATATTATCAACAGCATTTCCATAAGCGTGGCGGCCAGAACAAAGCAGTACGGCGTATTTCGGGCCATTGGATTGAGCTACCGGCAGCTAAAGAAAATGGTTGTGGCGGAAACCTGCACTTACACGGTTACCGGCAGCGTTATCGGTACAGCGCTGGGCCTTCTCTGCAACAAAATGCTCTTTGAAATGCTGATCACTTTCTCATGGGGCGATACCTGGTCCGTCCCTCGGGCAGAACTGACACTCATACTTCTGGTGGTGTTCTTCTCTGTCATTCTGGCCGTGCACCGGCCAATTCAGAAAATCCAGAAAATGTCCATTGTGGATACGATCAGTGAACAATGATACCTTATCAACAGGAGGGTGCTGTAAAAAGTAGAAGGAAATGTTTTTCCTTCCATATTTTGCAGCACCTTGTTTTTTCTCTTTCACTCCCCTGTAAGAAAGCGGAGCGTGTTTTCCAGGCACAGGCTGCCGTAGCCGGTTTTTTCATTGGGATAAAAAGATTCCCCCCGCAGCGCTTTTGCCCCTCTGCGCAGAACGGCTTTCATCTTTTCCCCGTATAAATAAGGGTCGTTGCCCTGCACGATTCCCCACTGCATGAGCAATGCGCTGCACCCGGACACTATGGGGGTAGAAAATGAAGTACCGCTTAAAGTCACGATACTCCCCTGGGCTCCTATCGTGGTAATCCCTACCCCCGGCGCTGTCAAATCCGGTTTTGTATTTTGGTATATCAGAGTATTCTCCCTCCGCACCTGAGCACCCCTGCCGGAAAAATCCGCATAAGATTCAAAAATTGGATTCATGGCCCCCACTGTGATAACCTTCTGTGTAGTGGAAGGAATGGTCAGCGTCAGTTCCGGTTTTGGACGCACAAATCTCGTCTCAATCCCTCTCACTTCTCCGGATGGCAGATACATCTGATACTCTCCGCTGACAATCTGTCTTGCCGTAAAAAAGAACTGCCAAATACCCGGATCAATGAATTCATCCATGGGGATCAGATTAAAAAAAATCTCCTGGTGCACGGAATATGGCACCGGCTGCCCAAGAAAGATAAGGACTCTTGTTCTTCCTGCTATAATTTCCTGCTTTCCCAGCTGTTCAAAATTGACCACAATGTTCTGGCCGGCAGGTGTCCTTAACATAATCCGAAACGAATCTGCAAAATTTTTCCAAAGCTGAACCGTAATGTTCCTCTCATAGTCGGCCACCACAACTTCCACCATATCCTGGTCTGTGATCCTGCCGGAAATATGCCCACCCGAAGCTCCCTCATTTCCGCTTCCTACACACACCACAGTTTTCCAGCTTTCCGCCGCATTGTCCAGATATCTTTCCAGAAGCGATGAGCCGTCATGCGCTCCATAATTGTTTCCGAAGCTGAAGTTCATAACAAGCGGCATTCCCATTTCTCTGGCCTTGGAAAGCGCATAGGCAACCGCCCTCATCAGCCCCGTAGTAAGGGGCGCACTGCTTCCGTTTCCGCCTCCCAGTTTTACAATCAACAGCCGTGCCTCGGGGGCAACTCCGGTGTATCTGGCGTCTGAATTGCTGCCTGCAGCTATGGCTGCCACACTGGTACCGTGCCCCGAGCGGTCCACACTGGGAACCATCCTCAAAGCCTGCTGCCTGCTTCCGCTTCTGACTGCTTCTGTTATCTGCTCTCCGGAAAATTCCACGCCCTCATAAAAACCTTCCGGCGGCTTCCTGCCTTCGCTCTCATCCGGCTGCAGCGTCTGATCCCAGAGCCAATCGATTCTGCTCCCTCTCTCATCCTGAAAATCAGGCAGGAAATAATCAATGCCAGAATCAAAAACCGCAATCAGACATCCTGCTCCGGTAAGCCCGTCGCTTCCCTTGTCTGTCTCCCGGATACAAGCCGTCTGTTTTGCCTCATACATCTCCTCAAAAAGCTGCTTGGGCATTTCCACATATTCGATTTCTTCCATGGAAGCCAGAGCCGGAATCAAAGATTCCGGAATGGTCACAATCGCATAACCTGCCAGCAAAATCTCTACTTTTATCTGTTCGTTCTCAATTCGCTTGATATTTCCGCTGAATTTCACAACCAGTTCCCACTGTTTATCCTCTTCATCAAAACCTGCCCTGAGTACCGGAGATTTTTCCCTCACCTCCAGCGGAGTATTCAGGCTTAAATTTAAAATATCTTCCAGTTTTTGTGAATCCATCTATCTTTGCTCCTTTTCCCACCGGCGCACTTTTCCTCTTATACCATGTATATGTGGGAATTTTTGAGGATAGAAAGGGAGCTGTCTATTATTGCTGCTAAATGTTTAACATCACTGTTTCTTTATGATAGCATGATGTTGTAAACGCAGGAGCAATCCTGGTAATTTTGTAACCGTGAATCCGTCATTTATGGCGGCTTCTTTTCGTATTATTTTTAGCCTCTATCTTTGGCATTTTTCAGAAAAATTCGCTTTCATAAAAAAACAAGTTATCGGTTAGTAATACAAAGATAACCAATAACTTGTTTTTATATTTATCGCTCTTCTATTTTCTTTTCACAGGCAACCCTGCAGCGTTTTTTATAGCAGGCAATTCCATATTTCAGAATAGTCTTCATTCCCTCGTCCCGAAGCTGTTCCTCATAATTCTTTGTTTCTATTTGATCCAACGCTTTCCGACAACCTTCTTCCAGATTCGCATTATCCGGATATTTTACTTCGATGACGATTCCTATTTCTTCATCTCCTATTTCGATGAGGATATCACTGTAACCTTCGCCGCTCTCCCGATTGGACATCACAGCCCAGTCTGACTTAAAACCGAGAAGTCCCAGTAAAATTCCATGATAAAAATTTTCTTTGCGTCCTTTATGCACATAAGTATCCCGTATACTGATTGTTTTTTTCAGATATGCCGTAAATTGTTTCTCCACGCTGTCAGCATCACCATTTTGGAGTGCCTGGCAGAAAAGCTGCAATGCTTCTCCATCTCCCCGCACTTTTTCCTTAAACCATTCCATAATCTGGCTCTTGAAAATATCCCGGATTTCCGCGTTAGGTATCATCAGCTGATATTCCCTGCCCTCTGGTCTTCCCATTTGAGTCAGGTATCCTGTAGTAAACAAAACGCTCCAAATATTTTCCGGAGAAGTATAAAGATCCCGGTAAGTCAGTTCCTCATAAATTTCCTTTCTTACTGCCTCTCCTTCAATCAGCCTCTCGATTTCCCTCTTAACAGACTCCCCGTCCGCCATCTGAATGAAATGCCGCACAGCGTCATTTCCGCTGGTATTAATCCAGTAGTTTTTTGGCTGTGCCAATTCATCGGCCCGCAGTTCATCGCAGTAACAAATAACATCCCATGGGCAATAAATGTCCACATTACCGAAATGATAGCCATCATACCAGTCTTTTACAACCTGATAAGATTCCGACAATCCATAAGCATTCAGGAGCTCTTTCACTTCATCATCCGTAAATCCGAAATGCTCATCAAACAAAACTGACGTAACTGACAGAACTCTTAAATTGTTCAATCCCGTAAAAATACTTTCTTTGGATACCCGAAGGCATCCGGTCAATACTGCAAACTGCAGGCTGTCATTGGTTTTTAAGGCCTCTCCAAACACATTTCGAAGCAGGTTGATCATCTGATCATAATACCCCATATCGAAAGCCTTGGCCAGGGGCACATCATATTCATCTATGAGAATCACAACTTTCTGCCCATAGTGTTTACAAAGAAGCTGAGACAGCAGCTTTAAGCTTCCTGCCAGTGTGGCATCAGACATGACATAAGGTTCTTTTCCCGGTTCTTCCACATAAATGAGCTGCTCATATCTGCGTTTTTCCTGTTCACTTAAAACATTACTTTCCAGCAAAAAGTCAAACCGCATTGCCTCCGTTTCAATTATGGAGCTCATCATCGCCCTGGCTGTCGCAAAATTATCTCCGTTTGCTCCCTTAAAACTGACGGAAATAACCGGAAATTTTCCCATATAATCTCTGCACAGAGCTTCTTCTTTTGAAATAGCCAGTCCGTCAAATAAACTTTTGTCACTGCCGATTTCAAAAAAATATTTCAGCATGCTCATATTCAGAGATTTCCCAAATCGCCTGGGGCGCGTAAAGAGGTTCACCTCTCCCCAATTTTGCAGCAGTTCCTTAATCAGTCCTGTTTTATCAACATAATAAAATCCTTCCGTTCGAATCTTTTCAAAATTTTCAATTCCGATAGGAAGTTTTTTTACCACATCTTTCACCTTCCCCCTGCTCCTGTATTCACGTCTCCCAAGCATAAGCTTTATCGCTATACACGCACAAAATTTTTATGTTTTCAGTATAGCAAACGGCCAAAATTACGTCAACTTTTCCCAGTTCTCGGCTATCACAGCTCCACATACTTTACCATTTTCTTCTTTCTATTCCACTTGCGCTTTTGCTACTCTGACAATATAAGAAGTTCCGTACGGATATTTTGTCATGTTGATGCGAAGTTTCTCCTGATCCTGGAAAAAATCCAGCTTCTCTCCGTTGTCCATCCACTCAATGGAAGAAAGTTTCTCCTTTACTCCATCAAAAATGTAATTTCCCACAGGTCTGCCGTCTACGATCACATTGCTGTCGCCGGCAGTTCCCAAATCGAATGCAAAAATATAGAGATTTTTTCCATCCACACTTTTTAAGATAAAGCTTTTTCCGTCCGTTTTGGCGCTGTAAGGTCTGCCATTATAGACCGCCTCTCCGAATACATCCATCCAGCGGCCGATCAGTAAAAGCAGCTCTCTCTGGTAGGCATTGACTTTTCCCTGTCCCTCCGGTCCGATATTTAAAAGATAGTTGGCGCCCACCTTACGGCAGTTGCACAGGCTTTCAATCAGTTCTCTGGGCGATTTATAATTAATATCACCGCTTCCGTAGCCCCAATGATCGTTGATGGTATGGCACATTTCCGCAGAAACGTACTTCTTCATCCCCTCCCGATTCATAGGTTCCGCCTGTCCGTTTTCAAAAGTGACAGCATCGATTTCTTCTCTTCCAATCTTGCCTCTGGCGCTTAATCCTGTATTATTGATAATCATAGCTTCCGGCTGGTATTTTCTGATGGTGGCGTATAGCTCCTCTTCTTTCCAGTCCGCATCCGGCTTCGACCAGTTTCCGTCAAACCACAGGCCTCCGATTTTGCCATAATTTTTACATAAAATTTCCACGCTCTGTCTTAAATATTCCAAATAGCTATCAAAATCGCCATTGAAATCGGGATGATGCCAGTCTAAGGTAGTATGATAGAAAAAAGGCACTATGTCGTGGCGGCGGCAGGCGTCCACAAATTCCCGTATCAAATCCCTCTTGGCCGGACTGTGGGGCGCGTCAAAATCACTAAGCCCGCAGGTATCGTAAAGGGAAAATCCTTCATGATGCCTTGTGGTGAGAGTGATGTACTTACACCCTGCCTTTTTGGCAGTCAGCACAAGCTCTTCCGCGTTGAAATCCTCAGCGGTAAAGGAATCCTTCAGCCGACAATATTCCTCCCCATCCATTTTTGCAATATTCCAGATCCACTCACCTTTTCCAAGCTGGGAATACAGTCCCCAGTGCACAAACATTCCAAAACCTAATTGTTCAAAATCAGAAATATATTTTTCAGGTGTAGGTATACTCACACGGTTTCTCTCCTTTTCACTTTTACGCTTGGCATCTTCTCCAGTTACTTTCCAAGATCATACATAAAAGAATCTCGCAGTGCGAGATTCTCCGCCTGCGGCGCGTCGCTCTGCGACATTTTCCTCTCCGCCGCAGTGCGATTTCACGGCTTTTTATGCGTGATAAAGTAATTTATCACGCATAAAAAGCTCTGCACAGCTGCACCATGTACCGGGTATCTTTTGCACCGGCTGTCTCAAACGCTGAATGCATAGCCAGCTGAGGCAGTCCCACGTCCGCAGAAGGAATGGATACATGTGCGGTAGAAATATTTCCAAGGGTGGAGCCTCCCAGAATATCTGAACGATTGGCAAAAGTCTGGTACGGGATTTTTTCCCGCTGGCAGATGTATTTTACAAAGGCTGCGGAATAGGCATCCGTCGTATATTTCTGACTTCCGTGGAATTTTAAAACCACGCCGCCGTTCAGATAGGGACGGTTGGTAGGGTCTGATTTTTCCGGGTGGTTGGGATGAACCGCATGTCCGTTGTCCGCGGACAATAAAAAGCTGTTCTTTAAAAGTACCCGTTCTTCTTTTTCTGAAATTCCAAGGCCCGCACAGATATCGGCAAGAACGTCCTCCAGGAAAGTGGAATCCGCTCCCTGCTTTGTTCCGCTTCCCACTTCTTCGTTGTCAAACAGTGCGTAAACGCCGCAGTATTCCTCCTTTACTCCCTGAAGAAATCCCTGCAGGGTGGCAAAGGCGCACTGCAGATCGTCCAGTCTGGGAGCGCCGATAAAGGCGTCATCCGCTCCCATCATTCTGGCCTTGTCTCTGTTGTAGACAAAAAGGTCAGTGCCGAGAATGTCTTCTTGCTCTACATGCAGTTCTTCTGCGCACAAGGCATTTAAGCTGCACTCTTTCTCTTCCGCCATCAGAGGCAGCATATCAACCTGCGGATTTAACTCAAGACCTCTGTTTACGTCCCGGTTAAAATGAATGGCAACGTTAGGGATGATCAGCAGGTCTTTTTTGATATTGACCAGTTTCTCCTCCAGTTTGCCGTTTTCTCTTACCACAACTCTTCCTGCCACAGAAAGGGGGCGATCCAGCCAGGTTGATAAAATCATACCGCCGTATTTTTCCGTATTCAGCTTCACATAATGGTTTTCCACCTGCATCTCCGGCGCTTCTTTTACTTTAAAGCAGGGAGAGTCACTATGGGACGCCGCTATGCGAAATCCCTTCATCTCCTTTTTAGGAACGCGAAAAGCAATCAGCGCGGAACCGTTTCTCTTTTCGTAGTAACTTCCGCCCGGCTTTATCTGAGCCGCATCCTCCATTTCTTCAAATCCTGCCTGTTTCAGCATCTCCTCCACATTGGAGACTGCATGAAAACAGGTGGGACTCTCATCCAAAAACTCAAGCAGTTGTTCTGTAATCTTATTTTCTTCCATGTTTCCTCCCACTGTGCCGTACCCTTCTGTAAATAAGCTTTGCTTTTTTATGGCTTACTCCGAGTTTTACGGTAATTATTTTTGATACTTTTTTTTTGCTTTTTGATTCTTTATTCTTTTATCATTCTTTAATCGAAACGTTTCCTTTTTCCATCAGCCATGCCGGGTAATAGGACAGCTTTGCCTTTCTCAGTCCTTCAGAACCGGCATCATCCTCGCGGTTTACATAAGTAAACCCTTCCATCTCATGCTCCACGAACTGCTGATTGATCATAGGGTATGCCCCCTGAATGTCCGCAAACGCCTTTTCAAAGTGAACCACAAAGGTATCCTTGCCACAAGGCTCTCCCAGGCAGAACGCCACCACTTTTCCGTTGACGCGAATCAGACCGCCTTTCAGGCCCAGGCGTTCTCTGTATACAAGCCCTGCTTCCGCCACGCAGATTTCCTCGGCCTTTTCTCCGCCCTGTCCGTCGTTGTTGATTGCCCACCATTCCTGAGCCATATCTCTGCACTCTTCCGTATTGGCGTCGTTGATCGCCTCGTAGCTCCAGTCCGGATAAGTTGCCTTAAATTTGTTGATATGGTTTCTTTTTGCGTGAAGCTTTTTCCCCGCCAGGGTAAGAAGTTTTTCCTTTTCATAAATGTAATCCGCCTCATCCCTGTCGTAGGTAATCTGAAATTTGCCCGGATAAAGCTCTTCCAGCTTTGCAAACTGCTCCGGAGAAACCAGATACATGGAAAAAGGCTCATTTTTTTCTTCGAAATACGTCAGCAGCGCATCCACTGCCTTCTTTAAATCGGAAGCTCCCATAGGGAAGGAGACGGAATTTTTATGTCCTCTGGATTCAAAAACAAGACTGTCTTCCACGATGGCGTAAGCTATATCGTAAAACGGCTTCCAGAGCAGGTTGTTGGCAAACGTAAATTCACAGCATCTTACCGGCTCTTTGTCATAATAGGAATTTATCAGTTCCTGATCCTCCAGCTTCACTTCTTTCCAATGTATATCCATATTTTTCTTTTTTGTCCTTTCTTTCTGTCCGTAAGTTTAACCAGTGTGAAACTTAAAAGCATTTATTTTTATTGTTGAAATCTCATTGATTATAGTAACTTTTACTGTTTTTGTCAATGTGACCAAGTTCCGTTTACCCAAAGCGCAAAGGTTTCTCCGTCCGCTTTGAGTTTTTCCGAAATCCCTTCCCCTTAAACAAGCCTGGCCGTTCCTGCCTACAGGGACGCACGTAAATCTGCAGTCTTGCCCAAATTTTTTGTTTAAAATTCATCTTTTGTTCCAAATACTATAGCGTCGGTGTACGGGGCATACGCCTCAGCCCTGTACACCGACGCTGTTGTTTGATGAAACGCATTTTCTCTATGATACCAGTGAGGTGATTTCATGTCTTCTATATGGACGAAAGATTGTGAACTTCCCCATTTTGATTCGCTCAAAAAAGACATACAAACAGATGTGCTCGTAATCGGTGGGGGAATCACAGGAATTCTTTGTACCTATATGCTCAAACAGGCCGGCATCGACTGTGTGCTTGCAGAAGCGCGCACTCTGTGCAGCGGCATGACTCAGAATACTACCGCAAAAATAACCTTTCAGCACGGACTTTTCTGCCACAAATTGCTGGCACAGTACGGCAGGGAAAAAGCCCGCATGTATCTGGAAGCCAACCGGGAAGCTCTGGAACAATATCGGAAATTGTGCCGGGATATCCCCTGTGATTTTGAGGAAAAAGACGCTTTTGTATACTCCGAGAACAACCGGAAAATTCTGGAAGAGGAAATGAAGGCTCTGGAAAAAACAGGTTTTCAGGCTGATTTTTGCGAAACGATTCCTCTCCCCTTTCCCGTGGTCGGAGCGATCCGTTTCAAAAATCAGGCCCAATTTCATCCCCTGAAGTTTCTGGCCGCCATTGCTGAAGGTCTGCCAATCTACGAAAACACTTTTGTGCGTGCTCTGTCCGGTCATACAGCCGTAACCTCCCACGGAACCATCACGGCGAAAAAAATCATTGTGACCACGCACTTTCCGTTTTTAAACAGCCACGGAAGCTATTTCCTGAAATTATATCAGCATCGTTCCTATGTGCTTGTGCTGGAAAATGCTCCCGACCTGCAAGGAATGTATGTCTCAGATTCCCTCACCGGCATGTCCTTTCGAAATTTCAGACAATACACTTTTATCGGAGGAGGCGGACACCGCAGCGGAAAGCAGGGCGGCAGCTGGTCTGAGCTGAAAGCTTTTGCCGACAGATATTATCCCGATTCCCGTGAAGTGTACCGTTTTGCCGCCCAGGACTGTATGCCTCTGGATTTGATTCCTTACATCGGACATTATTCCCGCAGCACGCCGGATCTTTTCGTTGCCACAGGCTTTCACAAATGGGGGATGACCTCTTCCATGGCCGCCGCCCGAATTCTCACAGACATGATTCTGGAGCGAGAAAATCCCTATGCTCCCGTATTTTCTCCGTCAAGAAACATGCTGAAGCCTCAGCTTGCAGTCAATGCCGCAGAAGCCATGGCAAATCTGCTCACCTTCTCTTCTCCCCGCTGTCCTCATATGGGCTGTGCGCTGAAATGGAACAGTGCGGAGCATTCCTGGGACTGCCCCTGCCACGGCTCCCGCTTTGACGAAAACGGTAAGCTGTGCGATAACCCCGCTATGAAAAATTTAAATTTTTAAGAGTAAATGTCTCAAAAAGGAGAAAGTCACTATGGAAAATCATTTAAAAGGACAGACAAGTCCCTATCTTTTGCAGCATCTGCACAATCCCGTGGACTGGTATCCCTGGTGCCCGGAAGCCTTTGAAAAAGCCAAAAAGGAAGACAAACCCATTTTTTTAAGCATCGGTTACAGCACCTGCCACTGGTGTCATGTTATGGCCAGAGAAAGCTTTGAGGATGGGCAGATTGCCTCTATATTAAATCGGTATTTTGTTTCCATTAAGGTAGACAGAGAGGAACGTCCTGATATCGACAGCATCTATCTGTCCGTCTGTCAGGCTTTCACCGGAAGCGGCGGATGGCCCGCCACCATTTTTATGACTCCCGGTCAGAAGCCATTTTTTGCCGGAACCTACTTTCCCAAAACCTCCCGTTTCGGACAGCCCGGCTTCCTGGAGCTTCTTCTCGCCATCCGGGAAAAATGGGGCACTGACCGGGAAAGCCTTATCCAGTCTTCCCGCCACATCCTGGCCCTTCTGAAGAATTCTCCTTCTCTTCCCGACAGCACTCCTGAAGAAGAACTGCTTCACGCAGCCGTCTCCTTTTTCGAATATACCTACGATAAAGACCACGGCGGATTCGGCGACGCCCCCAAATTTCCCACTCCCCACAACCTGCTGTTTCTGATGACCTGTTACGAAAAAGGCAAAGAGGAAAAAATTCTGGAAATGGTAGAGCACACCCTTGTTCAAATGTATCGGGGAGGCCTTTTTGACCATATCGGCGGAGGATTCTGCCGTTATTCCACCGACCGTTATTTTCTTGTTCCCCATTTTGAAAAAATGCTGTATGACAACGCTCTGCTTATCATGGCTTATGCAAAAGCTTACCAGCTTACAGGCCGCCGTCTTTACCTCACAGTGGCAAAAAGGACCGCTTCTTATGTTCTTGAGGAAATGCCTTCCGGAGAGGGCGGCTTTTATTCTGCTCAGGATGCAGACAGCGACGGAACCGAGGGCAAATACTACGTGTTTGAACCTGACGAAATTCTCTCTGTGCTGGGAGAGGAAAAAGGAGAGGCTTTCAACCGTTGTTACGATATTACAACAAAAGGAAACTTTTTCGGCAAAAACATCCCGAACTTATTAAAAAACAAGGGAGAAGTTCCGGATTTTTCTGATGCTTTTCCGGTTCTTGCCGATTATCGGAAAAAACGCTGTCAGCTTCACCTGGATGATAAGATCCTCACATCCTGGAACAGCCTTATGATTGCTGCGCTGTGCTGGCTGTATCGTGTGTCCCGGGAGGAAATTTATCTGGAAACCGCGGAAAAATCCCAGAAATTTCTGACGGAAAATCTCTGGAAAGATGATCTTCTCTTTGCCAGCTTCTGCAAAGGTCATACCGGAGAACCCGGCTTTCTTACCGACCATTCTTTTCAGATTTTCGCCCTTCTATGCCTGTACGAAGCCACCTTTAAATCCGCCTATCTGGAAATGGCCGTGAAACTTTGCAGGAAAACTCTCTCAAACTTTTTTGACGAAACTCAGGGGGGATTTTATCTGTACGGCAAAGAACATGAGCAGCTGATCCTCCGCCCCAAAGAAACCTATGACGGCGCTCTTCCCAGCGGCAATTCCTTCATGTTTTATAACCTGGTAAAACTTTCCTTCCTTACCGATATCACCGAGGAATCCCCCTTTGCATCGGCTCTCACAAAACAGCTTCGCTTCATGCAAAGCCAGGCTTCTCAATATCCGGCGGGAGCCTGCCTGTTCTTAACGGCACTCTCCGATTATCTGAGGCCTCCGGAAAAAACCGTGATTGTCTCCGGGAAAGACAGCATCGATAAAAATCTGCCCTGCCGTTTTCCTTTGAGCGCATCCCTTCGCCTTTTGGAACGCCCCTCCTCCCAATATCCACTAAAAAACGGCAAAACCACCTTTTACCGCTGCACAGGACACACCTGCCTTCCTCCCGCTACCGAAGAGGAACTGAAGTTTCCTGCCGTATCATTTAAGGGATGAGAGCTTTTACCTCTCATCCCTTTCCTGAAGCAAATCGTTAATTTCTCTGGCTTCCTTTTTCAGCCGGCAGCGGAAATAAACATGTATCCCTATAAAAATAAGCAGATAAATCACGGTTGTTCTTGCAATTCCCCGCACGTCAAAAGTCATCCATTTTCCAAAATAGCTTACAACAAGGAAAATACAATAGGAAATAATAAATTCCACTGTCACATAAACCGAAAAACTCTGAAACTCCCATCTGTCCATCAAAAAGTCCACGCCTTCTATCAGCCAGATAAACAGAAATACCTGCAGCAGCCAGCTATTGTCTGGCTGTGCTGCCCCAAGCATCATATTGACGGCAGCAACACAAAGCACCGTCAGCGTATAGGTTAAGGATGCGGGAAACAAATATCTTTCTACAAATTTTCTCATAAAAATCCCTCCTGTCCTTTCAATTTTTTCTTTAATTCCGGAATATAATTTCTGGAAACCAGCAGCTTCTCACCGTTTTTCAGTTCTGCTCTTAAACGATGATTTGTATACGGTTCCACATACTTTAAATATTCCAGATTCATCAAACAGCTTTTGCTGATGCGTACAAACGGCGTTTCTTTCAGTTTTTCCTCCAGTATTTTCAAAGAGTTTCGCACCAGATAAACCTGCCTGCTGTCATAAAAGAATACTTTTCCATCCACCGATTCCATATACAGAATTTCCTCCAGGGGTACCTGACAGTTTTTCCCTTCCGCTTCTCCCTGAATAATCATGGTATACTGCCTGACATATGCCGCAAGTTTTGAAAGTCTTCCGTTCATTTTGGGGCATCGGATAATAACCTCTTCCTCGCTTATCTTCCTGTTTTCATCGATCGTCAGTTTCATTCTTCCCTCCTCGTTGGGTTTCCCATGTTTTTCACAAAGCTTTGTTGATTATGAGTATAGCTTCTCGGTTTATTTTCCGCAATACGACAAAAGGCATCCTGCCCTTTACTGAGGGTAAGATGCCTTTTCTCTATTTTCGTTCTGCAAGCACATTGAATTTAAAGACTTAATGTCTTTTGGAATGTTCCTCTTAGCACTGCTGACATTCATTTATTTGATTTGTCACTAATATAACAAAAACCTTCCCTGTACTTTGGCCAGTAGGGAAGGCTTTTGTTCTCAACTTATCGGTCAACCACTCTGTGGCGATTGCCTTTTCTAATTACATTATAGCAAAAAACAAAGATATTACAACAAGTTTCTTAAACTCATTCCTTTTTCTTTTGCCAATTGGAGCTTAGATCATAATTCCGACTCAACGATTCCATTTCACGACTCACTGTAAAAATTGCTCTGACTCCCTTAGTTCTCATTCATCTTCGCCAGCTTAGCCGCCTGGTCGGCAGCGATGAGGTTGTCGATGAGTTCCTGAATATCTCCGTCCATGATGGAGTCAAGTTTATGCAGTGTAAGTTTGATGCGGTGGTCTGTGACGCGTCCCTGAGGGAAGTTGTAAGTACGGATCTTCTCGGAGCGGTCTCCGGTTCCCACCTGGCTTCTTCGAAGCTCTGCCTCTGCATCGTGGCGTTTTTCCTGTTCCAGTTCATAAAGTTTTGCGCGGAGAACTTTCAGCGCTTTCTCTTTATTTTTCAGCTGGCTCTTTTCATCCTGGCAGGAGATAACGATTCCTGTGGGGATGTGAGTCAGACGGACCGCAGAGTCCGTAGTATTGACACACTGCCCGCCGTTTCCGGAAGCACGGAATACGTCAAACTTACAGTCGTTTAAGTCTACTTCCACATCCACTTCTTCCACTTCCGGCATAATTGCCACAGTGATGGTGGAAGTATGGATACGTCCTCCGCTTTCTGTTTCCGGCACACGCTGTACCCGGTGTACGCCGCTTTCGTATTTAAGCTTGGAATAAGCTCCCTGTCCGCTTATCATGAAGCTGACATATTTCATGCCGCCGATGCCGATTTCTTCCACGTCCATGGTTTCCACTTTCCAGCGCTGACGTTCTGCATAGCGCACATACACACGGTACATTTCCGCTGCAAAAAGCGCTGCTTCGTCTCCGCCTGCGCCTGCACGGATTTCCACGATAACGTTTTTATCATCGTTAGGGTCTTTGGGCAGCAGCAGGACTTTCATTTCCTGCTCCAGCTCTTCCACACGTTTTCTTGCCTCAGACAGTTCTTCTTTCAGCATCTCACGCATATCTTCATCGCTTTCCGCTTCCAGCATAGCCAGACTGTCCTCAATATCCTGTCTGCATTTTTTATATTCCTTGTATGCCTCCACAATAGGGGTCAGATCACTCTGTTCTTTCATCAGAGAGCGGAACCTCTGCTGATTATTTGTCACAGTGGGCTCATGCAGCTCGCCCATGATTTCTTCGTATCTGATAAGCAAATCTTCCAGTTTATCAAACATTTTTCACCATGTTCCTTTCAACAATCTAAACAATCCATTCCGGTACCGCAAAGGGCTTGGAACTTAAAATTCTGTTCCCTTTCGTTCAAAACACCTTTCCGGCACTGCACTCAAAGTTTCCCCGCTAAAACAAAGTTCCCCATACAACCCGGTCGAGACCGGCAAAATCCTTTACGATCTGTACCTCGGAAAATCCTGCCTCCTGCATCATAGCGCTTGCCGCTTCTGCCTGGCTGCAGCCGATTTCAAAGAAAAGCATTCCTCCCCCTTTCAGGAAATTTTTGCTTTCTTTTACGATTTTACGGTAAAAATACAGACCATCTTCCTTTCCGTCAAGAGCATTCAAAGGTTCATGCTCACGCACCTCATCCATCAGCGTCTTAATCTCTTCTGATGCAATGTAGGGAGGATTTGAAACAATAATTTCAAATTTTTCGTCTATCTTTTCAAATAAATCGCTCTGAACAAAACGGGCCTTGATTCCAAGAGCTTTTGCATTTTTTTCTGCCACTTCCAATGCTTTCGGGGAAATATCCGCACCGGTTCCCGCACAGCCGTTGGAGTAATGCAAAAGACTTAACAGTATGCAGCCGGATCCGGTACACATATCCAGAATACTCATGCCGTCGTGGAGATTTTTCATCACTTCCTCCACCAGGATTTCCGTATCCTGCCTGGGAATCAGTACATGCTCATTTACCTGAAAAGATAATCCCATAAATTCCTGAACACCGGTAAGATGCTGAAGAGGAATCCGTTTTCCTCTGTTCGCTATAAAATTTTGGTAAGCTTTCTCCTCTTCGGGTGTAAGCAGTCTGTCTCCGTGTGCCAAAAGGTCATGCCTTTTTGTATGGCAGACATGCTCCAGCAAAAGCCTTGCATCCAGAGCAGCCTCCGGCACATCCTTCCCGGCAAGTTCTGCCTGTCCCCATTCATACCACTGGCGATAATTCATATCTTCTGCATCCTTCCCTTTTAAGCCTGTGCTCCTTCGCCTGCAGCTTCTGCCTCTTTGCCGTCTTTTGGTTCTGCATTTTTTTCTCCTGCCGGGCAGCCCTGCAGCTTATCTTCACCGGACCGGGCGAACTGCTCTCTCATCTGTCTGTAGCACTCTCTGGATTCAATCTCCGCTCTTTCTTCGTCGCCAAGCCAATTCTCGTCCTCGTCGTATCCGAACGTAGTTTTCAGCCATGTTTTCCAGTCAAAGACAGATTCCACGGAAGCGATGGCCACTTCAATCATATCCTCGTCCGGTTCCTTTGTGGTCAGCTTCTGCAGCCACATGCCGGGAGCAGAAATGATGCGAACAAACAAATTACTGCTGCGTCCTGCCAGCCGGATGATCTCATAGGAAATTCCGGCAACTACAGGCAGAAGCAGAATCCGCAGTATAACGCGCAGCGCCCCATTATCCACACGTATCAGCATAAACAAAACAACACTGACAAACATAACAAACAAAAGGAAGCTGGTTCCGCATCTCTTATGCTGCCTGGAGGAACGCTTTACGTTTTTGACAGTCAGCGGTCTTCCTTTTTCCAGACAGTTGATGCATTTATGCTCCGCACCGTGGTACATGTAGACACGCCGTATATCCTTCATAGCCGAAATGGCAGCCACATAACCTACAAAAATCAGTATCCTCACCACGCCCTCCAGTACGGCCAGAAGAGACGCGCTTCTTATATAGGCAGAAAAAAGACTGCTTAAAAAATAAGGAAGCAGAATAAAAATAGCTACCGCCATGACGATGGAAAAAGCCACAGTCAGGCCCATCAGAACACTTTCGCCCTTGCCTTTGGTCGCTTTGTCCAAAACCTTGTCCGCCTTTGTCTCCTCCGCTTCCTCATCCTCATAGAAGGAGGCCGAGTAGGTAAGAATCTGCATTCCCAGCACCAGCGAATCCACAAAATTGACTACGCCTCTCACAAAAGGCATTCCCGCAATGCTCTTACCACCCAGAAAGCCTTTGTGCTTTTCTATCTTAACTTCAATTTCATTGTCGGGTTTTCGCACTGCCACGGCATAGCAGTCCTGATTTTTCATCATGACGCCTTCCAGCACAGCCTGTCCCCCGATTCCGGAATAATTTTCACATTTCCTTTTTCCCATTTATTTTAAATCCTCCGCCATCCACGCTTTTGGCACTCAGCAAACACTCAACAAACATTTTCCTGCACTTTTTGGCAAATGCCGCATCGTCCGGCACTGCATTTCCCCTGCCAAAAATTGTGAAAGAAAAATAAGGTTGAGATCATGACAACCTCAACCTTTTTTGCATCCATTATTTGCTTTCTACACCGTATTTCTTATTGAACTTGTCAATACGTCCGCGAGCCTGAGCTGCTTTCTGCTGTCCTGTGTAGAATGAGTGGCATTTGGAACATACTTCCACGTGAATTTCCGGTTTTGTAGAACCAGTTACGAATGTGTTACCACAGTTACATGTTACAGTTGCCTGATAATATTCAGGATGGATTCCTTGTTTCATGATTTCACCTCTTCTATTCGATATCGTTTAGTTCGTATGCCGGAAAGCCGGCTCTTTGTTCTCATCCACTGCTGTTTCAGCTATTCTGAACAGCTTTCTTATTGTAGCACAGCTTTTCTCCCTGTGCAAGCGATTTCCCGGATATTTTTCGCATTTCGCACATTTCCGGAAATATTTCCAAAAAAACCTGGAATCCTCCTAGATGAATTTCATCTTTTTGACAACGGCAACAAACTCTGCATTGTTTTTAGTCTTCGCAAACATATCTAAAATCTTGTCTGCCGCATCCTCGGACTTCAAACCGTTGAGTGCCTTTCGAAGAATAGCTGTGGCCTCCAGTTCGTCCGGTGTCAGCAGCAGATCTTCTCTTCTTGTGCCGGATTTCGGAATATCAATGGCCGGGAAAATACGTTTTTCAGACAGCTTCCTGTCCAGAACAAGTTCCATGTTTCCGGTTCCTTTGAATTCCTCGTAAATCACATCGTCCATTTTGCTTCCGGTATCCACAAGGGCTGTGGCCAGTATGGTAAGGCTTCCCCCTTCTCTCATGTTTCTGGCTGCACCGAAAAAGCGCTTGGGCATATGCAGAGCCGCCGGATCAAGACCGCCGGAAAGCGTACGTCCGCTGGGCGGAACTACCAGGTTATAGGCTCTTGTAAGTCTTGTAATACTGTCAAGCAGGATGGTAACGTCTTTTCTGTGTTCTACCAGACGTTTTGCCCTCTCCATAACCATCTCTGCCACTCTTTTGTGATGCTCCGGCTGCTCATCGAAAGTGGAATAGATCACTTCCACATTGGGTCCTTCAATAGCCTCTCTGAAATCGGTCACTTCTTCCGGACGCTCATCAATCAAAAGAATAATCAGGTGCATATCCGGATTGTTGGCTTTGACTGACTGGGCTACTTCTTTTAATAATGTAGTTTTTCCGGCTTTAGGCGGAGATACGATCATACCTCTCTGTCCTTTTCCTACCGGGCTGAGTAAGTCTGCCACCCTCATGGCAACGGAGGAACCGGGACGTTCCAGTTTCAGACGTCTGTCTGGGAAAATCGGCGTCATATCTTCGAAATTTTTACGTCTTGACGCTGTTTCCGGACTGTAGCCGTTGATGGATTTTACATATAAAAGAGCGCTGAATTTCTCATTCTGCGTCTTGATTCTGGTGTTTCCTTCCACGATATCTCCGGTTTTCAGACCAAAACGGCGAATCTGACTGGGCGCCACATACACATCGTTTTCACCGGGAAGGTAATTGGCGGAACGGATAAATCCGTAGCCATCCGGCATGACTTCCAGAATTCCTCTTGCCACAATGCCACTGTCCAGTTCTGTGGGAAATTCGTTTTCCGACTGGCCGGAAGCGTAGGAAGTATTCCCCGGTGTATATCCTTCCGCCGCATTTGTATTTAGCGCCGGAGAAGGCACATTGTTGGTTCCGTAATTTCCTGAGGAAAATCCGTTGTTTGCTGCGCTTGCGGGAGAATCACTGCTGCCGGAAGAATAGCCATTTCCTCCTGCCTGATACATCGGAGACGGCGCGTTTCCTCCAGCCTGGGAAGAGTTTCCGGCATAATAGCTTCCTGCACTGTTTCCGGAGTTTGCTCCGCTTACATTGCCGCTCTGAGCATTGCCGCCGCTTGCATAACTGCCGTATCTGGTTTCTCTTCTTTCGTAACTGCCGTTCTGGTTTCTCTCATAGGTTCTGCGGTTGACCGAGCCAGCTGCCGGATCTATACGTCTTCTGCGGTTTCTCTCGCCGGCTTCCGTCTCTCTTTTTTCTCCGCCGTCCTGAAACCTCTTTTCGCCGTTCTCCGGCTCTTTTCTATCTGAATTTTCCTGTCTTCCAGGCCTTTCTTCTGTTTCCGTTCTTACTTCTTTTCTGTTCTGTCTCTGTTCTGCAAATACCACTTTTTTCTTTTCTGCGTGCTCCGCATTTTTTTTCTGCACAGGCTCCTCCTGAGTTTGAGGCACACGGGCATTTTGTTTCTTTTCCGGCACTTCCTTCTCCCCCGGAACAGCCTTTTCCTTTGCTGCTTCCTCCGCGTCAAGTTTCAGCATGGCCTCTATCACATCTGCCTTTTTCATTGCAGAAAGACCTTTGATTCCTCTTGCTTTGGCTACTTCTTTCAACTCAATCACTGCCAGTGATTCATATTTTTCTCTCATCAAAAAATACGTCTCCTCTCTCACTTCTTTTTGTGCTTCCTTCTGATTTCACATACTTGTCGTATCTTTTCTATCACAAAAATTTTATTGCTTATGCCGGGCTTTCGCAGGAACAGCCTCTGTTTGGTTTTGTCTGTCGGGATTTATTAGGATTTGGAAATGAATTAAAAAAGAATCTCGCGCCGAGGCCTGCTATCGTTTCGCCCCAGTGCGGTTTATCGTCTTTACTCTTCACTGAACATGCGATTCATTCTTCGTTTTGAATCAGCACTTACCCAAGTATACAATACTTTTCCCGAAAGAGGAACCCCCAAAAACCAGAAAATTTATTACCGCTCACTCCGCTTGCGGTAGCTTGCAAAATCCATTTAAAATTGCCACCGGCAATGGGATTTTGCATTTCTGAATCATTTTTTTACGGACTTTGCAGTAAATGCAAAGTCCTGAATGACCAACAACGAAAATTTCCGTTTATCTTGATTCAAAACGCTAAATATTATATGATGATACCAGGGTTGAAAGTCATGCATTTCATGCTTGCATGAGAATGCATGATTTTACAACCCGCCACCCATGAGAAAGCTGCCCTTGGCAGGTTTCGAATGCGGCTGGATTGCAGGGTGCTTCGCACAATGTAATCCAGCGGTATCATCGGCTTTGCATATCTCTATACTGGGTTGAAAGTCATCTTTATCCCATTTTTCATGCTTGCATGAGAATGCATGATTTTACAACCCGCCACCCATGAGAAAGCTGCCCTTAGCAGGTTTCGAATGCGGCTGGATTGCAGGGTGCTTCGCACAATGTAATCCAGCAGGTTTCGAACTGTAAAAAACGAAAAAATAAAATAAAGAAGGAAAGTGACAACCGCCATGACGACAAGTGAAAAAGCATTGAAACTGCACGAAGAATGGAACGGAAAACTGGAAACCGTGTCCAAAGTACCTGTTAAAACAAGGGAAGCTCTGTCTTTAGCCTACACTCCCGGTGTGGCAGAGCCCTGCAAGGTAATTGCCCAGAATAAAGAGGCTGCCTATACATATACGATGAAAGCCAACACGGTTGCCGTTGTTTCTGACGGTTCTGCGGTTTTAGGACTGGGAAATATCGGTCCCGAAGCTGCCATGCCTGTTATGGAAGGAAAAGCAGTGTTATTCAAGGAATTCGGCGGTGTCAACGCTGTGCCCATCTGTCTTGATACACAGGATACCGAGGAAATCATCAAGGCGGTAACCTGGATTGCTCCTGCTTTCGGCGGCATCAATCTGGAGGATATCAGCGCTCCCAGATGTTTTGAAATTGAGGAGCGTCTCAATGAAATTCTGGATATCCCCGTTTTTCATGATGACCAGCACGGAACCGCTATCGTCGTACTTGCCGGCATCATCAACGCCCTGAAAGTGACAGGCAAGAAAAAAGAAGACTGCAAGGTGGTTGTCAACGGCGCAGGAAGCGCAGGAATTGCCATTGCGCGGCTGCTTCTCACTTATGGTTTTACCAACGTGATTCTCTGCGATAAAGCGGGAATTCTCCACAAGCAAAGTGAAAATCTCAACTGGATGCAGGAAAAAATGATGGAGATCACCAATCCTTTCCAGGAAAAAGGTTCTCTGGCTGACGCTATGAAAGGAGCCGATATTTTTGTAGGTGTCTCCGCTCCCGGAATCGTGTCCAAGGAAATGGTAGCTTCCATGAATCCGGATGCTATTCTGTTTGCCATGGCAAATCCCGTTCCGGAAATCATGCCGGATCTGGCTAAGGAAGCCGGCGCCAAAGTTGTAGGCACCGGCCGCAGCGATTTTCCGAATCAGGTCAACAATGTAGTCGCATTCCCGGGAATTTTCCGCGGTGCCCTGGAAGGACGCGCTACTCACATTACAGAAGAGATGAAACTGGCGGCAGCCAAGGCTATCGCCGGCCTTGTTCCGGAAGAGGAATTAAACGAGGACAATATCATGCCGGAAGCTTTTAATCCCAAAGTGGCAGAGGTTGTGGCAGAAGCGGTAAAAAGCCACATCCGCCGTTAATCGCCATGGGAAAAGATTTTGCCGGAAATTCTTCCTTTTACAGCCAGCTTCCTCCCCAGTGGCACGGAAAGCCGTATTATTCGCTGGATGCCTGGTGTAAAAACACTTATGGGGAGAAGCTTTATAAAATTGCCATCGACGCCGGTTTTACCTGCCCCAACAGAGACGGTACCGCCGGCAGCGGCGGCTGTATTTTCTGCAGTGCAGGCGGCAGCGGCGAGTTTGCCGTAAAGCTGAGAAATGTCCCTGATGTTGAAACTCAGATTCAACAGGGACTTTCTCTTTTCGGTGATAAAAAAATCGGCGGCCGCTACATCGCCTATTTTCAGGCCTATACCAACACATACGGTCCCCTTCCCTATCTGAAAAAGCTGTTTACGCAGGCTCTTATGTGCGAATCTGTGGCCGGCATTTCCATTGCCACACGCCCGGACTGTCTTCCTCCGGAAGTCTTGCAGCTTCTCAGTAACCTGCAGACTTCTTTCCCCCACAAGTTTATCTGGGTGGAACTGGGCCTTCAGACGATTCACGAATCCACTGCCGCCTTTATCCGCCGGGGTTATTCTTACCCGGTCTTCTTGAAGGCCGCAGAAGAACTTCATGAAAGAAAAATTCCTTTTATCGTGCACCTGATCCTCGGTCTTCCGGGTGAGAATGCGCAGAATGTTTTTGAGAGCATTCAGGCTATGAACGAAATCCATCCTTTTGGCATTAAGCTGGCTCTTCTGCACATTTTAAAGGGAACCGACCTGGCGACCTTGTATGAAAAAGGAGAATGTCCTGTGCTTTCCCAGGAGGAATATATTTCTCTCACAGCCCAGTGTATCGGCCGTCTTTCCCCGGATATTACCATTCACCGTCTGACAGGAGACGGGCCAAAAGACCTGCTGATCGCTCCTCTTTACACTCGAAACAAACGGAACATTCTGAATACTCTGCACCGCTTCCTGAAAGAGCAGGGTATCCTTCAGGGCAGTCTGCAAAACCTGTCCGAAAATGAAAAGAAAGGGGAATGTTTACTATGAATCAGGAACCATTGACTTTATATAAACTGATCGTACTTTACCTGCTTGACCGGGTAACGTTTCCGCTGACCAAGGCACAGGTCAGTGATTTTATACTGGAAAAAGAATATACCAGCTTTCTGACTCTGCAGCAGGCCATTTCAGAGCTTACGGAAAACGGACTTGCCGATGCAAAGACCATTGTAAACCGCACGCATCTGCAGATCACACCGGAAGGCCGGGAAACTCTTCACTATTTCGAGAACCGCATCAGCGATGCCATCAAGGCCGACATTCAGGAATATCTGAATCTGCACGAACTGGAGATGCGCAACGAATCTTCTATCCAGGCCAACTATTATAAATCCGTAAACGGTGAATTTGAGGCGGAACTTGTGGCAAAGGACAAAGATATCGATCTGGTCAATATCAAAATCTCTGTTCCCACCAAGGAACTGGCTATCTCAATCTGTGACAACTGGCAGAAAAAAAATAAAGAAATTTATCAGTATCTTACTTCGGTATTATTTTAAAAAAAGGTGCTGCAAAACATTTCCCTCTGGTTTTGCAGCACTCGTCTTTTATTCCCCGGATTTTCCTGCATCTTTCCGGCTGTTTTCTTTTTCAGTTTTTCTTTCGTAATCTTCCGCTTCTGACTTAATCCGTTTCATATGCTCCCTGATTTTAGCCTCATAGCCGTTTCCGGAAGGACGGTAAAACTCTTTTCCGCTCAATTCGTAGGGAAGATACTGCTGTTTCACATAATTGTTCGGATAATTATGTGCATATTTGTAATCTAATCCATGTCCCAATTTCGCTGCTCCTTTATAGTGTGCGTCCTGAAGGTGAGGAGGAACCGGAAGATTTCCCGTTTCCGCCACAGTTCTCATGGCTTCATCGATGGCGCAGACCGCCGCGTTGCTTTTCGGTGCGCAGGCCACATAGGCTGCCGCATGAGCCAGAATAATCTGCGATTCCGGCATCCCCACTCTTTCCACGGCTAAAGCTGCGCTCACCGCAACCTGCAGTGCCTGAGGATCGGCATTTCCCACATCTTCCGAAGCACAGATCATGATTCTTCTGGCGATAAAGGTTACACTCTCCCCTGCATAAAGCATTTTTGCCAGGTAATAGACCGCGGCATCCGGGTCAGAGCCTCTCATGCTTTTGATAAAAGCAGAGATGGTATCATAATGGTTATCTCCGTCCTTATCGTACTTTACCGCTCTTTTCTGAATACATTCCTGGGCCACATCCAGTGTGATGTGAATTTTGCCGTCCGCACTTCTTTCGGTAGTCATAATGCCAAGCTCTACGGCATTCAGAGCATGTCTGGCGTCTCCTCCGGCAATATCCGCCAGAAAGTCAAGCGCTTCCTCGTCAATTTCTGCGTCATAGGCTCCCATTCCTTTACTCTTATCATACACCGCCCGTTTTAAAAGCTCTTTGATATCTTCTGTGGAAAGAGGCTTCAGTTCAAAAATAATGGAGCGGGAAATAAGAGCTCCGTTCACTTCAAAATAGGGATTTTCCGTGGTTGCACCGATTAAAATGATGGTTCCGTCTTCCACAAAAGGAAGCAGATAATCCTGCTGGCTTTTGTTGAACCGATGAATCTCGTCGATGAAAAGAATGGTCTTTTTCCCGTACATTCCCTGCAGATCCTTGGCTTTTTTTACCACTTCTTCCATGTCTTTTTTGCCGGCCACGGTGGCGTTAATCTGGGTAAACTCCGCGCTGGTGGTGTTGGCAATCACCTTGGCCAGCGTGGTTTTCCCGGTTCCGGGAGGTCCGTAAAAAATAATGGAACTCAGCTTGTCCGCCTTGATGGCACGGTAAAGCAGCTTATCCTTTCCGATGATATGCTGCTGCCCTACCACTTCCTCCAGCGTGGTGGGCCGAAGTCTGGCTGCCAGCGGAGATTCTTTTTCCTTGTTGGTTTCTCTCATATATTCAAATAAATCCATACTTTTTCACCTTTTGCCGTCATGTCTTTTCCAATGCTGCCGCACCGTTTTTTCAGGAACTTTCTAAAGGAATCATACCACCTTACGCAGCCGCCGTCACTATCTTTCTTTTCCCTGTCCTTTCTTTTCCGCATTCCTTCTTTTCCGTATTCTTTCCTGCATTCTTCAATAAATCACTTCTGTCTCCAGTTCGTTTCTCCCTTTATGAATGTTATATTCCGCAACGGGTATCACCGTCTTGCTCCAGAGAAGATTGGTATTGGGGTCCGGTCTTTTTCCTTCTTCTTTCCCTTCCCCCTTTCTTATTCTCACGCTGCATCTGTCCGGATCCGCTTCCTGAAAATTTGCGTTGGAATGTGTCACACTGAACGCATATTTAGTAGAGTAGGAAAATTTGGCATACTTCTCTTCCGTATGAGTATGCACTCTCTCCAGCAAACGCCCTCCCGGCAAAGCAACCACATTTCCATTTTCTCTTCTTTGGATAATCATATCTGCTTTACGCAGCAGCTTTTGCTTTTCCAAAACCGGCAGATTGGCCACCTGCACGTTCCAGAACTCGTCCTCTTTCGGCAGTGCCAAACAGGCAAAAATTTTCATTGCCCAGTAAGGAGACCCCGGTGCATTATAGCTTTCTGTCATTTGAAGATTCGGGTAGCCATAACCAAGAGTCAAAAGTCCTGCATGGTCAAAAATAGGCTTATCCATCCAGTACTGTAAATGCCGCACAATGATTCCCTTCATGACCGGAAGGGGAAGCGGCTCAATGTGAGCCATCACACATGCGGAATAAAAAGCCGCCTGGGCAAACCGGTAGGTCAGAGAGCGCCCGTAGGGAAGGGCGCTGCCGTCCTCACTGAACCAGTATACAAAATCCTTTCCGAATTTCTCGGCTCTCTCAAGATAGGCTCTGGATCGTTCCGGGTCTTCCTCTTTCATGACAACCGCATATAGAATCCCATAAAATTCCATGGCAAATGGCACATAATAGTCCGCCTGACCGTTTTCCCCGTCCACATACCAGCCGTCGCCAATGTAACAGGACTCAATAAAATCAAGGCTGCTCTTTAGCCCTTCCTCATCCCAGGGCATTCCCGCCTTTTTCAGCGCAATATTTACAAGAATGTGGAAAAAGCGCCAGTTGCAGTCGCAGCATTTATTTTCATTGATCTGCCCCAGCCACTCTGCCAGATTTGTTTTTTCTTCTTTTGTGAGAGGATTCCACACAACCTGCGGCGCCATCATGATGGCAAAAGCCAAAGCTGCCATCTCCACAAGCCTCTGGTCGTAATCCCGGCATTTCCCCCAATATTCGGAAGATTTCGGATTTGTTCCCGCCGCCAGTCCTTTTCGATATAAGATCTCAAATTCCTCATCTGTGCTTCCCCCTGCCCAGAAGCCCGCCAGTCCCCACAAGGGTCTTGAAAATCCTTCCATCCATGCACTTTCATCCTCATAATGTGCGCTGGTATATCCGATTTTCAGCTGCGCACCTCCCGCACTGTAATAAGGTTTCAGAGGATTTAAAATTTTCAGCATAAGATTGGCAAAATCCTGCCTTGAATGCAGTGTCTTCGCTGCCTCTTTTATCTGTCTGTCGTATTCCATCTACTGTTTTCCCCTTTTCCGTTAACTTTTTTATTTTATTCCCCGGAAGATGAAGCCCCTCCTTTTACCAGTATAAAAGCTTTTTTTATAAAAATAAAGACTTCAAAAAGTGTTTTTCTTTTCAGTTTCAGGCAAAATCTCAGTCAAACAAAATCTCTTCCACCGTGACAAATTCATATCCCTGCTCCTTTAAAATATCCACAGCCTGCAGTGCTGCCGTCACGCTGCTTGGATACATGTCATGGAGAAGGATAATATCGTTTTCTTTTGTTTTGGTCACAATGTTTTTCACCACAGCATCCACATTTTCCGTACACCAGTCCAGCGGATCCACATCCCACAGAACCGGAAACATATTCAGCTCCGTCTCATAACGTTTATCCCAGGAACCGTACGGCGGACGAATGAAATTTACCTCTTTTCCCGTAATTTCCCGGATTTTTTCATTTGTCATAGTGATTTCTTCCCGAAACTGCTCCTGATTGGTATCGGTGAGCTGCACATGATGGTAGGTGTGATTTCCCACCAGGTGACCTTCCTCGCTCTCGCGCCGCACAATATCCGGGTACTTTTCGGCATTTTCACCGGTGACAAAAAAGGTTGCTTTTACGTTCCTCTCCGCCAGACCATCTAAAAGAATGGGCGTATACCGGGGTGATGGCCCGTCGTCGAAAGTCAACGCTATTTTCCCCTTTTGCCCCGAAGATACGCCCTTTTTCTTTTCCTCTCTATTCTCTTTTTCTCCGGAAGGATTTTCCGGGGTAGCGTCCGCAGTCTCGCTTCTTTCAGAGGATGCCTCCTGCTGTCCTTCATCTTCTTTCAGAAAAGCGTTGGCCATGGAAGCCGTTTCCTGTCTTTTTTCCTGTTTTTCCACTAAAAAAAGCAGTATCAAAAACAGAATGATTCCTGTCAGCAATACTGCTTTTTTTCTTTTTCTATTCATCCGTCATCCTGCCTGATACTTTCTTGGTTCAATATATGCAGGATATAAGATTTTATTACGAACATTCACACTTGCTGTGAGCTAAAACTGCACCGCCTTTTGAATTCAGCCGCGTTGCATAATATTTTTTTGGCTGCATTTTAAATACAGCCTACTACATAACGTTTTGCGGACTTCCTTTTAAATACGGCCATGCTACATAACATTTTGCGGATTGCCTTCCAAAAACTTTATGACATTTTCAAAGACAATTCCAGCTCTTTTATAAAGAGCTTCCCTGGTGGCAAAAGCCACGTGGGGTGTCGCTGTCACATTTTTAGCCCTAAGCAGCGGGTGGTCTGCCGGAACCGGAGGCTCCATCTCAAACACATCCACAGCCGCTCCCGCAATCCTGTTTTCATTGAGAGCTTTTGCCAGAGCAGCACTGTCAACCACAGGTCCTCTTGCGGTATTGATCAAAACAGCCTCCGGCTTCATCCACGACAGTTTTTCTTCTCCGATCAGTCCTCTTGTCTCTTCGGTAAGGGGCACATGTAGAGATACGATATCACATTCTGAAAGGAGTGTTTTCATATCTGTCATAGTCACTCCGTCAATCTGTCTGGGACTGCGGTTATAGCCATATACCTGACATCCAAAGGCTTTTGCCAGCTCGGCGGTTCTTGTTCCGATAGCTCCCATTCCGATAACGCCGAATTTTTTCCCTGCCAGCTCCATTCCGATCAGGCCGGTTTTATCTTTCTCCTTTCTGACTGCTTCGTTGCACTCAGTAATGTATCGGTACAGATTCAGCGCCATGCCAAATACCAGCTCAGAGACAGCCGTATTGGAATATCCTGCGCAGTTGCATACCAGAATTCCTTTTTCTCTGCAATATTTCATAGGAATATGATCCACCCCGGTGAAAGCCACGGAAATCATTTTCAGATTTTTGCATTCCCGCACCACTTCCTCGGGAAGAGGCTGATTGGCCAGCACCAGTATATCCGCTTCTGCAGCTCTTTCCGCCATCTTTGTTATATCCGTTTCTCTTGTATCATAAACCGTGATTTCTGCCCGGTCTCCCAGCTTTTCTTCCGCCAGGGCAAGAAGTGTTTCCTTTTCTACCCCTAAGGGTTCCAAAACAACCAGTTTCATTTTTTTCTCCTATCCTTATAAAAAGCTAAAACAAAATCAGACAAACTGATTTTTTTCTCTGTCGTAATGATAATCCAAGCCTGCCAGTTTTTCGGTTATTTCGCTTTCCGACACATCCAGGTCTTCGCATAAATCCTCCAGGCTTCCGTAAAAATCACGCAATTTTAAATTGACAAAACTTAACAGCATTACCGGATCTTTCGGTATCATTTCTTCTTTTCTCCTTTCTACTACAATGTATTTATGGTTAATATCCCTTACAGCCAGTAAGGAATTATCCATCTTGTTGCTTAAG
>CALWLY010000013.1 GCA_944381635.1 uncultured Lachnospiraceae bacterium | reverse complement strand
GCTTTGTTTAGCCCGGCATTTGGTTTATTGGGAAAGAAAAGAGGGGCATCGCACTAATCACTTAGTGCGACAGCCCCATAAATTATTTTTCTTATACAATACCCTGAGCGGTCATAGCATCTACAACCTTCTCAAAGCCTGCAATGTTTGCTCCTACTACGTAGTTGCCTTCGAAGCCATATTTCTTTGCAGCAGCATCCAGGTTATGGAAAATATTAACCATGATTCCCTGCAGTTTGCTGTCTACTTCTTCAAATGTCCAACTTAAACGTTCGCTGTTCTGGCTCATTTCCAGTGCGCTTGTTGCTACGCCGCCTGCATTTGCAGCCTTGCCGGGAACAAACAGAACGCCGTTTTTCTGCAGATATTCTGTTGCTTCCAGTGTTGTGGGCATGTTAGCACCTTCGCATACTGCCATGCATCCGTTTGCAACAAGCATTTCTGCGTCTTTTACATCCAGTTCATTCTGTGTAGCACAAGGAAGAGCAATGTCAGCTTTTACAGACCATACGCCTTTTCCTTCATGATATTCTGCATTGGGTCTGTAATTTTTGTATTCGCTCAGTCTTGCACGTTTCACTTCTTTGATCTCTTTCAAAGCAGCCAGATCAATTCCGTCCGGATCGTAAACCCATCCGGTAGAATCGGAACAGGTTACCGGTTTTGCACCCATCTGCTGTGCTTTTTCGATTGCATAAATCGCTACGTTTCCGGCACCGGAAACAGCGATTACTTTTCCTGCAATGTCAATGCCGTTGCATTTTAACATTTCCTGTGTCAGATAAAGCAGACCATAGCCGGTTGCCTCTGTTCTTGCCAGAGATCCGCCGTAGGATAAGCCTTTTCCTGTGAGAACGCCTTCGTATACGCCGCGGATTCTCTTGTACTGTCCGAACATATAGCCGATTTCTCTTGCACCGGTTCCAATGTCGCCGGCAGGAACGTCTGTGTCTGCTCCGATATATTTGTACAGTTCTGTCATAAAGCTCTGGCAGAATGCCATGATCTCTCTGTCAGATTTTCCTTTGGGATCAAAATCAGATCCGCCCTTGCCTCCGCCAATCGGAAGTCCTGTCAGGGAGTTTTTGAACACCTGCTCAAATCCCAGGAATTTGATGATACCAAGATTTACAGAAGGGTGTAAACGCAATCCTCCTTTGTAAGGTCCAATTGCACTGTTGAACTGCACGCGGTATCCTGTGTTGACATGTACCTGTCCTTTATCATCTACCCACGGAACACGGAAAACCAACTGTCTTTCCGGATTTACCAGTCTTTCCAGCAATGCATCCTTGCGGTATGCCTCTTCATTCGCCTCTACAACTACGCGTAAAGACTCCAGCACTTCTTTTACTGCCTGATGGAATTCAGGCTGCGCAGGATTTTTTTCAACTACCTGAGCAATTACCTCATCAACGTATGACATACTGTATCCTCCTTCAGTTACAAACTTATTTTTCGCGTTTTATTATATAACGTGATTTCTCATTTCGCAAGCACTTTATTACATTACTAAATAAAATTTTTTGTAAATTAACAAAACGCGTGTTCCTCACTGTCTTCCATTTTTACAGATATTTCTTCCATCCTGCTATATTTTTTTCCTCGAAAGTCAGAAATTCTTTTGCCAGTTCCTGAGACATTCCCTCTGCCTGAGGATGATGATTCATAGCTTTCCATACCCCGGAAAGTTCCCGGCTGCTGGAATGAATAAGCAGTTCTGCAAGATGTGTGCTGCTTACATCAAACAGCGTAGAGGCATGAAGCTTCCCTGCCAGCATGCCTTCTTCCACCCTGTTTTCCCGATATGTTTTTCCGTTCTCTCTTAAAAGAATCTCTTCTGCCCGGTCATGTAACTGAGAATATTTCAGCTTCTGTCTGAAGAGCTGAGCCGCCATGGTGTTGTCAGAGATTTTTTCTTCCATGACCTCTGCCGTCTTTTTTCCGAGACTGGCGCATCTTTCCAAATCCCGCAATAGTTCTAAATCATCTTTTTTCATTTTCGCGCTCCTGTCTGTGAAAGTTTTTATCCTTAGCTTTCTCGTTTTTTTCGCTTTTATACGATAAAACTTTCCGGAACACAGCGCACTGTATATATTTCAAAAACTTTTCTGTCAGTTTTCCTTCTTTTCTTCAGGCTGCTTCTCAAAAGGATAGACAATTTTCCATTCTTTTCTCAAAGCATCCATAAATTTCATAATCCGCAGAGTCTCCTCGTGGGGAATCTCTTCGCAGGAAAGTTTTCCTTCTTCAAGAGCTTTTCTGCAGGCCTCCACTTCATACTCATACCCTGTAATCTGGCGCGGCGGTTTGTAGGAAGCGATTTTCTTTCCATTGCTGTCATACACCGTCATTCCTTCATAATTGTTGATATTTTCAACGATCACAAATCCTTTGCTTCCCTGTATGATTCCTTTGCGGTCAGACTTAATCAGCATAGAGCTGTGAAGAACTGCCATTTTGCCATCCTTGTACTGAATGGTGATACTGTTCTGCTCATCCACCCCGGTAGGCGTATAGGTACACGTGGATGTCACTTTTTCGATATCGCTTCCGAAAATCATGGAAGCAAAATGAATCGGATACACACCTACATCAAGAAGTGCACCGCCGGCAAGCTCCGGCTTTATCAGCCTGGGCACCTGACTGATCGGATAACCAAGATTAGCCGTCAGCATTTTGGGCTCACCGATCATACCGCTGTTTACCACATCTTTTATGTTTTTCAAAAAAGGCATATATCTTGTCCAGATTGCCTCTGTGACAAAGACATTATTTTCTTTTGCCAGTCTGAAAATTTCTTCTGCCTGCTCAGCATTTGCCGTGAATGACTTCTCACAGAGTATGGGTTTTTTGTATCGGATACAAAGCTTCATATTCTCATAATGTTCCGAATGGGGAGTGGCAATGTAGACCAAATCCACCTTTTTGTCTGCCACCAGCTCCTCATAAGAACCGTAAGCCTTTTTGCACTTAAACTGTTTGGCAAATGTCTGGGCTTTTTCCAGCGTACGCGAACCCACTGCATAGCATTTAACCCCTTTCATTTTGGCTATCGTGGACGCCATCGTCCCTGCAATACCGCCAGCTCCCAGAATTCCCACATGAAAACTCATAAAAAATACCTCTCTTTCTTATATATAGAAAAATACCCCGAGGCTGTCCCACCGTAAATCTGCATGCAGAAAATATCTGCACTTTGAAAACAGATTTCTAATCGTGGGTTCATACCTCGGGGCATGATTCCTTTTTACATTTTACAGCAATCCCTTATTTCAACAAATCGGATTTAATATATCCTGTCTCTCCGTTGTATCGAACTCTCGTCCATCCGTCTGCCTGTTTCATTAGGATCTCTACGGTTTCTCCCGGATAAACCACTGCCAGCTTCTCTGCCGACTCACTGGCTGACTTACGGATATTTAAAGTATCTTCCACACGGTATTCTCCGCTGTTTGGAACATTGGAAGAAGAACTGCTGCTTGAAGAGGTATCGCTGCTCTCATCACTGCCGCTGTTTTCAGAAGTGTCTTCTGCAGATTCTTCCTGACTGGTGTCCGCGCTGTCAGAAGGCGTCAAAAACTCAGACTTGATATAAGCCTCCTGACCTTCGAATTCGATTTTGGACCAGCCGTTTGCCTTGCTTTCCAAAATCGTAAATTCCTGTCCTGCCTCTGCCTGTCCGATCCGGTCTGCCTCTTCACTGTCAGAACTTCTTACGTTCACCACATCCGTGGTTTTTACCTGCGTGCCTGCCGCAAACTCTCCCTCGCCGGTTGACTGGGAAGTTTCGCCTTCAGCGCTCTGTGTACTCTCTGCCTCTGTTGCGGCAAGCTCCTCACCTACCGCTGCCTTGACATCTTTTGTCATCTGTTCCAGATAAGCGGCCAGCTGTGCATCCGCGTTGATTGCTTCGTTGTAACGCACCTGCACTTTGTTGTTCAGTTCTATTACATCATCCTGAGCAGAGATTTCCGCCAGATAATCCGCCACCGCATCATCCAGTTCACCGTCATGAATGTAGTAGCTTCCATCCTCGTTGGTACATACATAAAGCGCCGTCATTCCCGGAACCGGTGTGTCTTCGTTTGCGAATTTTACATCATATACCGCATAGACAAGCCATGTTCCGTCCAAAGGACCTTGTTTTGTATAGCATTCCAGATTCTGATATTCTTCAATGTAAACACTTTTCTTTTCAATACGCAGAAGTTCTTCTTCTTCCGTATAATCTTTCAAAGATTTGATCGTCTCCACGTCGCCGTCTGCGGTGGCCTGATAATATCTGGTTATCAGATCATTGATCTCCGGATAAGCATCCTTTTCCAATGCTACCTGGGGAACTTCTTCCGGTATCGTCTCCGCCTGACTCTGTTCCGTAGTTTCACTCTGCACAGTCTCTTCCGTTACTGCTGTGGAAACATCTGTTTCCTTTTCGTTTCCTGTCAGAGACCCGATCAAAACACCAACACCTATCAAAACAGCGGCTGCAACAATAACCACCGCAATAACCATTGCCAGCACTTTCCTGTCGGAACCAAGTAAGGCTACATAAGACTTCAGTTCCTGTTTTGCCTTTTTATTGTGACTGTTTTTCTGATTCGAACTCATTCCTGATTCACCTTCATCCCTAAAACACTGTGAAAATTACTCTGTAAATGCCAAAGTGATGCAAAATACACCCGACAGGAATCGAACCTGCATTAAAGGCGTCGGAGGCCTTCGTTCTATCCATTAGACTACGGGTGCTCATTTTATGATAATTTCTCATCACAAAATCATTTCTTGCATCACTCTGGCATATCATAGCACAACTTTTTTGTGATGTCCAGTAGTCAGATTTAAATTTTTATCAAATTAAGATTTTCTTCGAAAAGGAAACACAAAAGTTTCACAAATTTCATCCTGCATTTTTTCCATCCTGGAATAAAAACAGCAGTTCTTTTTTGTCTCTGTCATAATAATAAACAGAATCAGAAAGCACTTCTTCTTTCTCCACAAAGGATTCGTTAATCTCCTGTACCATTTCCTGAAGGAATTTCCGGTCTTTTTCTCCTCTGTCCGGAAGCAGGATCACCTCGTGCACAGAACTGGGCAATATAAAGAAGCTGCACTTTTTCTGTTCGGCAAATTTTTCCAGTTCCCCCGGATACAGCATGGCTGCCGCCCCATACATTCTCTGACAATTTGTCAGCACATACATACCCTCATCCTCTTCTTTTTCTGCTTCCTCCTGCATTTTTTTTACGGCCTCTTCCGCCATGGATTCCGCCCATTCTTCCTCTGCCTCCGGCATGCTTTCTCCGATCACCGAAAGCATCTGTTCCTTTAAGGATGCCGTTTCCGCTTCCAGAAGAAGTTTTCTCATGCTGATGCACTCCGCAGGCAAAATCCGCTGAGCATTTGCCATAGCATCTTTCTGCAGCTGTCCTTCGTCAATCCCCCACAAATCACAATGCTCCTTCTGCACCATAATGGAAATATTTCCAAGCTCTTCATGAAACATCATGCAGTAAAACACCATGGCCAGATCCAGATAGGCAAAATGTGGCATATGGGCAAGCATCTCTTTATTTCTCTCATAATGCACGAATTTCCACGCCAGCCTTGCCTTTACTCTTTCATAGTCTCTGAAAAACTCCATATCCATATCCCGTTCCTTTTTGTGCCTCTCATACAGGTTCACAATTTCATACAAAATTTTTCCCAGACTTTTTCCTTTCTGATATTCCTCATAGAAGCTTTCCATATATATCGTGGGCGCCAGATTGCTCTCCTTTTCCTTCAGACTAATCCCATAGAGCAAAATTCCATTGTTTTTGGGTATCTGGTGAGCTTCCACTGTCACCTGATCTTTAAAAAAGTCTTCCAACCCCCGTTTTATTTTTTCTGTAAAAGTAAATAAATCCATAATAAATCCTTTCTGAATGTAAATAGATGTGATAATAGACAAATTCGGCTGCAGTTTTACCTTAAAGGAATTTGTATGATTCCGCCCCTCCGAATTGCGGCGATTTTTCGAAAAGCCACTGCTGACTTTAGAGATGGGGATTCCCGTATTATCCCCGTATCATGAAAATGTATTATTACATATATATATATGATGTTGAGGGCAAAAGCCCCGGCTTTGAAAAAATAAATCCTTTGAAATAATAATAATAATAAAAGAAAAAGACAATGGAAAAAAATCCATTGTCTTACAGTGTGCAGTCTATCTGCGAAAACAGATCGCTCATTATACTCTAGAGAGATATTCTCCTGTTCTTGTATCGATCTTGATCTTATCGCCCTGGTTTACGAACAGCGGTACATAAACAGTAGCTCCTGTTTCAACAACAGCCGGTTTGCTTGCTCCGGTTGCTGTGTCACCTTTGAAGCCAGGTTCTGTATCTGTAATCTCCAGCTCTACGAACAGAGGCGGTTCTACTGCAAATACGCTTCCGTTGTGAGAGCATACTTTACAGGTTTCATTTTCTTTTACAAATTTAAGAGCATCTCCGATGGTGTCAGCATTCAGGGAAATCTGTTCATAGGTTTCCATATCCATGAATGTGTATAAATCGCCATCCTCATATAAATACTGCATATCTTTTCTATCAATACGTGCCTGAGGACATTTCTCAGTAGGTCTGAATGTTTTTTCTACAACACCGCCGCTCTTGATGTTTTTCAGTTTTGTTCTTACGAACGCTGCACCTTTACCAGGTTTTACATGCTGAAATTCAATAATCTGAAAAATGTTTCCGTCTAATTCGATTGTGATACCATTTCTGAAATCGCCTGCAGAAATCATGCTAAATCTTCCTCCTAAAATTTTCACGTTATAATTCTATTATAGTGTAAACTAAAAACAGCTTTTTTTCAACTGTTTTTTTCTTTTTTCAACAGAAAGTCAACTGCATGCAGATAACCGTCCAGTCCTTCCCCGTAAATCTGCAGGTCACACACTTGTGCTGTCACCGATGTTTTGCGGAATTCTTCCCGCTCATGAATGTTGGAAATATGAACCTCCACTTTCCCTACGGTAATGCTGGCGAGCGCATCCCGTATTGCATAACTGTAATGGGTATAGGCGCCGGGATTTATAATAATCCCCTCTGTTCCGTCAAAATAAGCTTCCTGAATTCTGTCAATGATAGCGCCTTCGTGATTGCTCTGCCATACTTCAATTTCACAGTGCTCTTTTCTGGCTTTTTCCCTGATCAGATTTACAAGATAATTATAATCCTGTGTTCCGTACACGCTTTTTTCCCGAATTCCCAGAAAATTCAGATTGGGACCGTTGATGACCAGAAGTTTTTCCGGTCTCGTCTTTGCGCGCTCTTCCGCTTTTTTCTCTTCCGTCTGAACTTCGGTATTATTCTCCCGTTCCTTTTGGTTTATGTCTCTGCTTTTTCCTTTTCCGGCAGCAAATTTTTCTGTTTCGCTGCCGGCACGTTTTCTGACAGAATACAGACGCTGCTCAATCTCATCTACAATCTGCTGAAAGCTTTTTCCGTCCACATCCACGATCAAATCTGCGCCTTCCTCATATTTTTCGCTTCGCTCCGCCAGAAGTGTGCGGATTTTCTCCTGAGGATTTTCTCCCGCAATAAGCGGACGTGATTTATCATGGGCAAGGCGGGCATAAATTGTTTCCGGCTTTGCTCTTAAATAGATGACTGTACCGATTTCCTTTAAAAGCCGGCGGTTTTCCTCTCTGAGCGGGATTCCCCCTCCGGTTGCAATAATCTTGTTTCTCTCTTTTTCTTTTAGCCTCTTTAAAAGCTGCGTCTCCAGCTGTCTAAATCCTTCCTCAGAATCCTGTGCAAATATGTCGGAAATTGTTTTTCCCTGCTCTTTTTCTATGATCTTGTCCGTATCCAGTATAACCCGGCGCAGCCGGTAAGACAGGCGGATACCTACGGTAGATTTTCCACTGCCCATAAAGCCTGTCAGAACAACATTCCCATTATTTCTCCATATTTTTCTTTTGTATCCCATAAATCTCCAACGCCATCTCTTCCGTTATTTCTGTTTGATTCCATTTCTCAAAGGCTTCCACCCCCTGATAAATGAGCATTTTCAGTCCGTTATAAGCCGACGCTCCCGCCTCATTGCACAGCCGCATGAATCTGGTCTTTGCCGGCGTATAGATCAAATCGTAACCTGTTTTTACCCGACTGTAAAAAGCCGCATCTTCCACAGGCGCTTTCTCCGTATCCGGATACAGCCCTACACTGGTAGCCTGTATGGTCAGATACCTTTTTTCAGGAATTTTATCATATTCCGTCAGTGCCAGCGGAACAACAATCTCTCTTCCGGCATTGCCATTTACTTCTCCCGCAACCGCCTGAGCCTTCTCCAGGCTTCGGTTTAACATATAAACACGTTTCCCGCCATTTTCCGCACACAGATAAGCCACAGCGCGGGCAACTCCTCCCGCTCCGATGATGATCACTTCTTCCCCTTCCAGGTTTATGCCGTCGCTTTTCATGGCGCGCAGCAGTCCGGTCATATCGGTATTATAGCCTTTAAAGCCGTCCTCCATGCGCACAAGCGTATTGACAGCTCCGATTTTGGCAGCCAGAGGGTCCACATCTTTTAAGAAAGGAATCACCGCACTTTTGTGGGGAACTGTCACGTTCAGTCCGTTTATGGAAAGTGCCCACGCCCCTTTCAGCGCTTCTTCCACCAAAGATTCTTCCACACGAAAAGGAACATAAATCATATTAATTCCCAGCATTTTGGCCAGTGTATTGTGAATCTGCGGAGAGATACTGTGTTCCACCGGATTTCCGATCAGTCCGCATACTTTTGTCTTACCGTCTACCATGATTCCCTCCTCTGTCTATCCAAACTTTTCCCGTTCTGTTCAGGAATTCTGTTTCTTCCTTTTATAAAAATAGAGCACAACTCTTTCCAGAATACGCTTCAGCACAATCTGTATTTCTTCCTTGGGATGAATGGGCTTTACAAGAAAGTTTCTTATTCCTGCATTTTTTGCTCCCCAAACATCCGTAAAAAGCTGATCCCCGATAAAAACCGTATTATCCGTGGTTGTTCCCATCATTTCCATAGCCTTTTTGTAGTTTTTTACCGAAGGTTTTCCGGCTTTGTGGATGTAGCGCACCTTCATCACATCATTGAACATTTTAACTCTGGGCTCTTTGTTGTTGGAAAGCAGCACGATCTGAAATCCCATTTTTTTCAGTCTGGAAAACAGCTCTCTGCTTCTCTCATCTGCAGGAGCTCCATGGGGAACAAGCGTATTATCTATATCGTAAATGATACCACGATAGCCTTGTTCATACAATCCTTCATAATCGATCCCGTATGCGGAATCCACATATTCATCCGGGAAAAATTTTTCAAAAAGCATACTCAGACTCCTTCTTCCAGTATTCCCGCCGCTTCCAGCAGCGTTTTTGTGTACGCATGCTTCGGAGAAAAGAAAACCTCTTCCACCGGCCCTTCCTCCACGATTTCACCGTCCTGCAGAATCAGTACTCTGTCGCAGAGCTGATAGACCACGCGCATATCATGGGAAATAAACAAAATAGCCAGTCCCATTTCCTTCTGCAGTTTCTGCAAAAGCTTCAGAACCTGCGCCTGAATGGTCACATCAAGCGCTGACACCGGTTCGTCTGCGATCAGCAGTTTGGGCCGAAGCATCAGTGCTGCCGCAATGCAGACTCTCTGTCTTTGTCCCCCGGAAAGCTGGGCCGGATATCTGTCCGCAATCTCCGATGACAACCCTACTTTCAAGAGCATCTGCTCCACTTTTTCTTTCTGTTCTTCTTTGGAGTATCCTCCCTTTAAGCGAAGCGGTTCACTTAGGATCCAGCCGATTTTTTTTACCGGATTCAAAGATCCGTAAGGATCCTGAAACACCATCTGCGGCTTGTCCGAGAAATGAACAATTTCACCTTCGTATCTTTTTAACATGCCAAGAACCGCCTTGGAAAGCGTAGTCTTTCCGCTTCCGCTTTCTCCCACCAGTCCTACTACCTCTCCTTCACGGATCGTAAAGGACACATTTTTCAATACGGCTCTGTCTTTTTTTTTCTGAAAAAACTTTCCTTCGCTCTCTTCATAGGAAACGTTCAGATTTTTAACCGTAAGCACATTTTTTTCCATAGACAATCTCCATTCTACGGTTGTTTCTTTCTTCTTTTTTCAATTCCTGTCAAAGCCATTTTCCTCTGTATCGTCAGGTTCCTGCCGTTTTTTTCTTTTCACATTTGGGAATTGCCGCGATCAGTTTTTTGGTATATTCTTCTCTGGGATGATTGAAAACCGCTTCGATATCCGCATCCTCCACAATATCGCCTTTCTGCATAACAACCACTCTGTGGCAAAGTTTTCTCACAAGGCTTAAATCATGAGAGATAAACAGAATTGCTGTCTTTTCTTCTCTGTTTATTTTCTGAAGAAGCTTCACGATCTGTGCCTGAATGGTCACATCAAGCGCTGTGGTAGGCTCATCGGCAATCAAAAGTTTTGGCCTGCATACCATAGCCGCTGCAATCATGACTCTCTGACGCATACCGCCGGAAAGCTGATGAGGATAAGCGCGATATACCCTCTCCACATCGGAAAGCTCCACAGCAGCCAGCACTTCCAGCGCTCTTTGCTTTCTCTCTTCCTTACTCATCTGGGGTCTGTGGATACGCAGACTCTCCTCCACCTGCCATCCGATACGGTAGACCGGATTCAGTGAAGTCATTGGTTCCTGAAAGATCACGCCGATTTTATCTCCCTGAAGCTTTCTCAAAGCTTCCCTGGGGCAGGTCAGCAGATTGACCCCGTCCATGAGGATTTCTCCCTTCTTTTCCATATCCCGCCTGGAAAGAAGTCCGGCAATTGCCAGAGCTGTCATGGATTTTCCGGAACCGGATTCCCCCACCAGCCCCACAATATCTCCCTCATTCATCTTCAGGGAAAAATCGTTGACTACCGTCTCCGGCAGCTGGTGGTCATGAAATTCTATACTTAAATGATTTACTTCCAGCATCATGAAATTCCGCTCCTTTCAGGCTGTTTTTTTCAGGCCTTCGCCCAAAAGACTGAAGCCCAGAACCATGATTATGATAACGATACCGGGAAAGAGTGCGCAGCCGGGGGCAGAGAAAAGATACGTCTGCGCCTCGGAAAGCATGCGTCCAAGACTTGCATCCGGCGGCTGAACACCGATTCCCAGATAGCTCATGCCCGCTTCCGCCAGAACCGCATTGTTAAATCCGATCATAACTGCGGACACCAGCACGGACAGGGTATTGGGCAGAATATGAACAAACATGACCCGCAGATGTCCCGCTCCCGCAAGTCTTGCAAGCTTCACATAATCCATATTTTTACAGCGTATAAATTCGCTGCGCACAATTCTGGCGAAGGAGGGGATAAAGGCAATTCCAAGCGCCAGCATCACATTATATTTTCCGCTTCCAAACAGACTGACAAACACAAGAGCCAGCAAAATAGAGGGAAACGCAAACAGCGCATCGATGATACGCATTAAAATCTCATCTGCAATTCCGCCAAAATATCCGGTGAGAGCTCCGATCAGGGTTCCTGCCACTGTACCGATAGCCACCGTTCCCAATGCCACAAAAAGGGTTGTCCCGCTTCCCTTTATTACACGGCTCAAAATATCTCTTCCGAAATTGTCACAGCCCATGGGATGAGCCAAAGACACCCCGGCCAGCCTTAAGGATGAGTCCATAGCCTCCGGATCATAAGGCGTATACACAAGCCCCACCAGAACAAAGACAACCACCAGTCCTGTCAGAATGCAGCCCAAAATTAAATTATAGTTTTTTTTCTTCTTCATCGCCGTTTTTTCCACCTTTTTCAGTCCAGAGTAATCCTCGGGTCAATGGCACGGTATGCAATATCCACAAGGAAATTGACGAAAATTACCAGGAAAGCGATGCAGACAATGATTGCCTGTACCACTGGGTAATCTCGGTTCTGTATGGATGTGAGCAGAATTCTTCCAAGTCCCGGCACATTAAATACCTGTTCAATAATAATACTTCCCGCCACCATATCTGCCAGAGTCATTCCCAGAAACGTGATGACCGGGATCAGTGCATTTTTCAGGATATGTCTGTAAAATACATCTTTTGTGGTGTTTCCTCTGCTGTAGGCAGTTCTTGTATAATCCATTTTCACCTGGCTGGCAACCGAAGTTCTAAGCAGCTTTACAGCCATGGCCGCCTTGGGCAGTGCAATGGCAAGCGCCGGAAAGAACAGATACGCCACGAACTGTCCGAAATTCACATCATAAGACACATAGCCGCCCGGCGTAAACCATCTTAGAATGATTCCGAAAAGAAGTGTGATCAGAATTCCTGAAAAGAAAGGCGGTATCGCCATAATAATCTGATTTACAATATAAATAAATCTGTCTGCTTTCCCGCCTTCATGTCTTGCCGTAAAAATACCCAAAGGTATGGAAATTACGAGCATAATGAGAAAAGAAAGCAAGGTAAGCATCAGAGTTACCGGTATTTTATCTCCGATCATTTCCGTTACCGACATCTGATAGCTGTAAGAGGTTCCAAAATCTCCGTGAAGCACCCCTGCTACCCATGAAAAATATCTTACAAGCAGCGGCTGATTCAATCCCATTTCTTCCCGCAATGCAGCGACCCTTTCCGGTGTGGCTTCCGTGCCGAGCATGGAAATAGCCGGGTCACCGGGAATCACTGCAAATGCAAGGAAGACGAGGAATGAAACAACCAAAATGGTAACAGCCATAGCTATCAGTTTTTTACCAAAGTATTTCATATCCTCGCCTCCGCATTTAAGAGTCTTTATTCATTATTTTCATCTACAAAGTACAGTTTCGCAATATCCTGTACATAAAGCGGATAAAACTCATATCCGCCGAATTTTTTATTTAGTGCTACAAACTGCGGAAGGTCCTGAATATAGACATTGGCTGCTTCTTCCGCCAGAATCGTCTCACATTCTTTGTAATAAGCCGTTTTCTCTTCATCATCCACACTGGCTTTCGCTTTCCGGAATGCTTCATCGTAGGCACTGCTGCTGAAATTGATAAAGTTTCTGGAAGCATCGGTCTGGAAACGCTCCAGCATCGCAGATGCAGTCATAGTAGAAGCATCAATTCCAACAATGGTAGCTTCAAAGTTACGATCCGCATAGACGTCCGACAGCCAGCTGTCCCATTCCACCAGGTTGATGTTTGCTGTCACACCAATGTTTTTCAGCTGCTCTGCCACAACCTGGGCTGTGTCAACATGCTGCTGATAGTTGGAGGGAACAGTCAGCGTAAAGCTGAACCCGTCCGGATATCCCGCCTCCGCCAGCAATTCTTTTGCCTTCTCAAAGTCCTGGCTGTAAACGTCATTGAGTTCTTCCATATAATATTTATCAAAAGCAGGGAACATGCTGCTTCCTACTTCCGTTCCTTTGCCATCAGATACCATTTCCATGATCTGTGTTCTGTCAATAGCATAGGAAAGCGCCTGCCTTACACGCACATCGTTGAAAGGCTCTTTTGCATTATTCAGATACACTGCCTGTACCAGATTCATGGTACCTTCCAGTATATTAAAATCACTTCCTTCCAGTTCTTTCGCCTGAGCATCCGTCAGACGGACAAACATATCCACGGAACCGCCCAGCAGATTCATAACAATAGAATCTGCATTGGCAATAATTCTATAAACGACTCTTTCGATATTGGCAGGTGTTCCCCAGTAGCCGTCGTATTTTTCCAGTATAATATTTTCCTGAGGAGATCTGGAAACATATTTGTAGGGACCTGTTCCAATAGGATTGGTATCCGGATTTTCATTGCTCTCAGGAATAATTGCCGTTGTCATATAGGCAAGGAATTCCGTATCCGGTTCCTTGAGTACAATTTCCACTGTTTTTTCATCTTTGATGTTCACGCTGTCAATGTTGGAATACGCCTCAATCAAGGGTGCGCTTCCATCTGTTCCCGCACATCTGTCAATGGAATATTTTACATCTTCCGCTGTAACCTGACTTCCGTCATGGAAAGTTACTCCTTCCCTCAGAGAAAACGTGTAAGTTTTCGCGTCCTCTGAAATGTCGTAGCTTTCTGCCACAGCCGGAATGAAATCTCCGTTACTGTCAGGCTTTACAAGGCCTTCAAATACATTAAACAATACCTCTTTTGTTCCTGCCGCCACAGATTTGTGAGGGTCAAGACTGTCTTCCAAATCCTGAGGTATCCCTATTGTAATCTGAGAAGAGTTCTCACTCGCCTTATCACCTGAACATGCGCCCAGTGCAATAGTCAGTGTACTGCACACCAAAGCCAAAAGCACTGTTTTTAAAACCTTTGTCTTCATGTGTTTTTTCCTTTCTCTTTTTATATTGGATTTTCCGGGTTAATTGTATACAATTTTTTGTGAAAAAGCAAGTAAAAAAGGAATTCTTTTGATATTTTTTTCACAAAAGAATTCCTTTTTAAAAATCATTTCTGGTTTTCCATCACCTTTTTCAGCTCATCCATAAAGGTATTCACATCTTTAAACTCTCTGTAAACCGATGCAAAACGCACATAGGCAACCGCTTCCAGATCTTTTAACTTGTTCATCACAAGCTCTCCGATCACTTCACTGGAAATTTCTTTTTCTTCCCTGTTAAAGATCTCCGTCTCGACTTCATCGATAAGCTTGTTGATCTGATTCACGCTGACAGGACGTTTATGGCAGGCACGAAGTACCCCCGCTTCGATTTTGCTTCTGTCATAGGGCTCTCTGTTATTGTCTTTCTTTATGACAATAAGCGGAATAGTTTCTACTTTTTCATAAGTGGTAAAACGCTTGCCGCATTCATCGCAAACACGGCGCCTGCGGATAGAATTGTTATCTTCCGCCGGCCTGGAATCAATAACTCTGGTGTTATCATGACCGCAAAAAGGACACTTCATATATAACCTCACTATCTGCCGGCACATCAGTCTTATTTACGGCAAAACAGACCGGAATATTCTGCCGTCAGTTATCACTATCCTGTACCGGCATGGGCTGTTTTTAACTTGCCGCTGTCAGTACAAATAAATGCTAGCATAATTATAGGAGATTGACGTTTTTCTGTCAACTTTTTACAGCAGAAAATTTCCCCGTCAGGGCACATCTACAATGATAATGTCAGGCCCAATCTGCTTGATGTCTTTGTAGCAGATGACAAAATCCGATTCGCAGCGCAAAAAAGATTTTATTTTGCTGCATCCGGGCACAATCAGCTTGTGAATGCAGCCCGTGCACTGATCAAACTCCAGGTCAATAACATGCCCGAGCTTTCTGCAGTCTCTTAAATTGATAACTTCTTTCGTCCGCAGTTCCGAATAGAGCACTTCTATTCCCCTTTTCTTTAAGCCTATGCCATGAGATAATTTTTCATGATTCGGAGAGCGTTTTTCTCGAGCCTGGATACCTGTGCCTGGGAAATTCCGATGTGATCGGCCACCTCCATCTGGGTCTTTCCTTCAAAAAAACGCAAAGAAATGATTTCACTTTCCCTTTTGTTCAGTTTTTTCATGGCCTCATTCAAGGATAAATGCTCCACCCAGTTTTCTTCGCGATTCTTCTTGTCTTTAATCTGATCCATCACGTAGAGAGTGTCGCCTCCGTCTGTGTACACCGGCTCATAAAGACTCATGGGATTCTGAATGGCGTCCAGCGCATAGACAATCTCCTCTTTGGCAATACCAATCTCGTCTGCCACCTCCATAATACTTGGTTCCTTCTGATTTTTTTTGATCAGATTTTCCCTTGCGTAGATTGCCTTGTATGCCGTATCCCGCAGGGAACGACTGACTCTGATCGAGTTATTGTCACGCAGGAAGCGCCGGATCTCTCCGATGATCATTGGCACTGCATAAGTTGAAAACTTCACATTCAGCTCCGTATTAAAATTGTCGATTGCCTTTATTAAGCCGATACAGCCTATCTGAAACAGATCGTCTACATTCTCATTGCTGTTGTGGAAGCGCTTGATGACGCTTAAGACAAGCCTTAAATTTCCTTTGATAAAGGTTTCTCTTGCCGTGTCATCGCCGGAACGTATTTTTTTAAAAAGCTCTTCCTTTTCCTCATTGGTCAGCACTGGCAGCCTGGATGTGTTCACACCGCAGATTTCAACTTTGTTAAGCGCCATAGTCAGAATCCTCCTTCAGTACTTTCTACTTTTGAGGATTCACTTCGAAAGTCTAATTTATACTTCCTTTTACACTTCTTTCACCATTTCTTTTTTCAGCCGTTTCATGATTTTCTTTTCCAGTCTGGAAATGTAGGATTGGGAAATTCCCAAAAGCTGCGCCACTTCCTTCTGTGTCATCTCCTTTCCGTCCGGAGTATTCAGTCCAAAACGCAGGTTGACAATGGTTTTTTCCCTGTCCGAAAGCTTATCTACCGCTTTTAGCAAAAGCCTCCTTTCCGCCTCATTTTCTATATCCTTATAAATGATGTCCTCATCGGTTCCAAGAATATCCGACAGCAGCAGTTCATTGCCGTCCCAATCCACATTCAGCGGTTCATCGATAGACACCTCCATTCTGGTCTTGTTGTTTCGGCGCAGATACATCAAAATTTCATTTTCAATACATCTGGATGCATAAGTAGCCAGTTTGATATTTTTTTCCGGATTAAAAGTATTGATGGATTTGATCAGCCCGATCGTTCCGATGGAAATCAGGTCTTCCACACCCACACCGGTGTTGTCAAATTTTTTTGCTATGTATACGACCAGCCGCAGATTATGCTCGATGAGAATTGCTTTTGCCTCCTGCTCATACTCCGTTCCCAGATCCCCGATCACTTCATTCTCCTGTTCGCTCTCAAGCGGCGGCGGAAGCACCTCCGCGCCTCCGATATAGTGAATATCGCCTCCTCCTCTGGCCAGAAAAAAGCCGGGTTCCCGTCTGATAAAACGGAACTGCAATTTTCCCGGCACTGCTACTTTTAATATCATCTTCTCTCTCCTCCTAGTTTTTCAATAATGCAGGATGCAGAATCATGTGATATTGTCCGCTTACAGACAGCTTTCCCTCATAGAGTGCAACTACCGCACGCTTTCTGACCCATTCCTGTTCTTCTTTTCGTATTTCCACCTGTTCTACCGTCACAGCTTTCAAAAGTCCATGCTCCTTTCCGATGGAATGAAACGGTACGATTCGAAACTGTTCGGCTCTTGGATTTCCCCAAATTTCGTCAAACAGGCTTTTTTCCATAATACATACAGGTTCCCCGGACAAAGGTTCGTACAGGCTGTTGCCGCTGTCCAGAAGTGCCGGAATACTGATTTTTTTTCCGCCATCCTCTACACACACCTGCAGCAGAACCCGTTCTTTTCTTTTATTCTGCCAGGAAAGAAACAGAGAAGCCGCCAATGTCAAAATGACCGTAAAAAAAATCTGTTCCTTATAGCCATATTTTCTTTCCAGAAAAATTCTTCCGCAAAGCTCCAGTCCTCCTCCGAGAAAAATTGCGTTTCCACAGTACCAGGTAAGAATGCGAATCCATCCTTCCTTTCCTCTTGCCCGGAATACTTTTCCCGGAATCGTCAGACCCGCCGCCGTCGAAAGTATTTTTTTTACTGCCGCCCACAAAAATACCGGAACTGTTTCCGGACGAGGCAGAAGTAAAAAAAACAGACTGCTTCCCGACAAAATCAATGCCCCCGCAAAGACTCTTTTCAGCTTTTCCCTTTTCCCTGCCGCTTTTCCCGTTAAGTAAAGCAGACAAAAATTCTGGCAGAAGTACAGGATAAACAGGCTGTCTGCATAGACTTCATATTTCATACACCTGTCTCCCTCCTCTGAACTTTTGCCTGGAACAGAATTGCCTTTCCGCATGTCCCTTGTATGTATAGGCTTATTATATGCTTTCCCTCACGCTGATTTTGTCGAAACCTCCCGTCGGAAGGCTGATTTTTTCTGCTGTTTTTCGACACAAAAAAAAGCAGGCAGTGAACTTTTACACACCGCCTGCCCATTTAAAGCAATTCTATCACTCACGCACTCGGAATATAAGAACATCATCTGCTTCTGTCTCCAGACCTGACGTGTCTGCCGTCACCAGAGTATCAGACTGCTGAAATGATATTTTTCTTCCATCATTCAATAATGTAATATCCGCACATTTTCCCTCAAGATTAAATGTTAGCGGAACAGCCAATCCAACCTTTTGCCAACTGGTGTCTTCCTTTTGGCAACTGTTGTGGCAAGTAATCGCATCCACAATTTCCCGATTATCCAACACGTACAAATAATGCTCGCTCCCTTTCCGTACTAAGTATCCCCAGGAATAACTGCCAGCATCTTCATAACGTGCTCCATAGATTGCTTCAGAAAAACGTTTGATATAATTCCCCATATACTGCAGAATCTGACAATCAACCGGTGCGATCTCCCCTTTCTGATTCGGCCCGACATTTAACAGATAATTCATCCCCATACCTACAACAGAGAAAAACCGTTTCACAAATATCCTTTGCTGCTTTTCCAGTTCTTCTTTTGTCAGCACAACCGGTTCTGCATTGGCAAACCAGTCTATACTTCCCGGAAGCGTTTCTGTTACCTCACTTGGAACTTTTTCTCCCGAAATCCGATTTCCAAAGTGATCACTAAATATATATTCCGAACTGGTATAATCGATATAAGGCTCAAACAACTCTTTGTTTCCAATTATGACATCTGGATCGACACTATGCACTGCCTGGGCAATTTTGTCAAATTTAAAATATTGAAGCGGATCCTTTCCCGCCTGTGTAAAACGTAATTTAAAAAACGGCCATCCATCCAGCCATATTCCCTGCGGATGATATCGTGCAACCAATTCCTGCATCTGAAGTTCCATTGTATGAAGCATATTCTCCATAAACACGTCGCAATCCGGCATTCCCTCTTCGATCCATCGGTGAAATCCTTCTACTCCCAACGGCTGATATATGATCAAATCCATATGATGCGCCTGGCAGGCTTCGGAAATCTCAGCAAGATAATCACGTTTTGAACAAAATGACATTACATCACTCGGATAAAAATTATAATACATATTGACACAGTGCTGCGACACAAATGAAAAGTAACGTGCACCGATTTCTTCAAAAAAGGAAAACCATTGATTCACTTCCAATTCTTTCGCATTTTCTTCAAACTGCTTTACATAAGGCAATATTGCTGAACGGGATTTCATAACCCATCCGCCGTCACTGGCATCCCAAATTCCCGACATTGCTCCCCAGTGCATGAAGATGCCAAACTTCGCATCCTGATATGTTTCAATTCGATTTAACCTTTCTTTTGTTTTCATTTTTTCCCTCCTTATGTATACGTCATTTATTACAAATTTATTCTATAAATACCACTATATTTTTTCAATAATCACATATTATACTTTGTCGCGCAAATTTGATTATGTCAATTTTGCATTATCAAAAGGGCAATAAAGCAGTATATCACAAAAAAACCTCTCAAGCCGTTCTCAGCTTAAGAGGTTCTCTTCGTTATGTAATATTGCATATTCACTTTTCAGCTGGTCTGTTCCCAACCGTTCTGTTTGTGACGAATCTTTATTTTTTCTGCAGGAAATCCGGAATTTTTAAAGTTTTCTCTTCCACTCTGCTTCTTAAATCAGCCGGTTTGTGGATTCCTGTCAAAGGTCTTGTAGGCATTCCCTGGTTTAAGTTCGGCATAACAGGCGTTCCTGTGTTCATGCCTGTAAACGGTCTTGACTGAGGCTGTGCCTGCACTCCCGGTTTCACGTTCACTGCCGGTTTCTTATAAGCGCCGCCGGCAGCGAAACGGTTTCCTGCTGCAGGTGCTGCATTTGCGGCTGCTTCTTCCAATCCGGTAGCAATCACTGTAATGCGGCAGCTGTCAGCCTGGGACTCGTCATACATAGCACCGAAAATAATATTTACGTCATCGCCGGTAAGCTGCTGTACGTAGCTTGCTGCGTCATCTGCATCATACATGGAAATATCACCGGAAATATTGATAATAACATCCGTAGCGCCGGAAATCGTTGTCTCAAGCAGCGGAGATTCCACCGCCATTTTGATTGCCTCAGATGCTTTATCATCTCCCTTGCCATAACCGATACCGATATGGGCAATACCTTTATCTTTCATAACCGTCTGTACGTCAGCAAAGTCAAGGTTGATGACAGCAGGTACATTGATCAGGTCTGTAATACCCTGCACTGCCTGCTGCAGAACTTCGTCCGCTTTCATCAGTGCATCCGGCATGTTGGTTCTTCTGTCAACAATTTCAAGAATTTTATCGTTTGGAATCACAATCAGTGTATCTACGTTTTCTTTCAGTCTTTCGATTCCGGTCAGCGCATTCTGCATACGGGTTCTTGCTTCAAAACGGAAAGGTTTGGTCACAACGCCTACGGTCAGAATGCCCATATCCTTGGCAATTTTAGCCACGACAGGTGCAGCGCCGGTACCTGTACCGCCGCCCATACCACAGGTAACAAAAACCATATCTGCCCCTTCCAGAGCTGTAGTGATATCTTCTGCGCTCTCTTCCGCAGCTTTCTCGCCAACCTCAGGTTTCGCACCTGCGCCCAGTCCTTTGGTCAATTTCTCACCGATCTGAAGCAAATGAGGTGCTTTACAAAGCTGAAGAGCCTGTTTATCTGTATTAACTCCAATAAATTCTACACCGTCAATGTTTTCTTTTATCATTCTATTTACAGCATTATTGCCTGCACCGCCGACACCGACAACGATAATCTTTGCTGCAGCTTCTGCATCGTTTGTTATAATCTCAAGCAAGGGTTTGTCCTCCTTTTTTTCCATATGAACTCCACAATAATTATCATATAATTATTTTTTGAATTTCGCAATATCTTTTTTCATTTTCTTTACAAAAGGACGTGCATTTCCCCTCAGTTTCCGCTGACACTGTCCTTATCCAGCTGAAACGTAATGTTTTCATCCCCCTGCTGATAGTTTTCCAGGTGAAGCACACCGCTTTTTCCCTCGATCTCTGGAAGAATCGTTTTCAGCCTCATGATTTTTTCTTCGATATTATCTCCGCTCCCCAGTCTCACTCTGGCATTCCCGAAATAAAGGGTCATCTCGAAAGATTCATTAAAATATATTTTCTCTGCCGCAATATCATACTTGGTAAGCAGCTGGGTGATGGAAAGAATATCCTGGAACACTTTCTGATTCTCCACAGGCAGCGGCTCATATAAGATCACATGATCAAATTCTATTCCGGTAACCTGAGGAATTCCCTGCGTCTTTGTATCCGATACTTCCACAATCGTTCCGTCTTTATCAAAATACATATAGCTTCCAAGATATTCCACATATCCCGCCAGTGCTTTTTCATAGACAGTAATCTGCACTTCATGAGGAGACAAAACTTTTACGTTCATCGTGTCAATAAAGGGAATGTTTTGTATTTCCTTGTTCTTATATTTCAAAGACAGATAAAGGGAATTCTGATCCAATCTGTTGGTCATAACCATGTCTATGATTTCCTCCTGTGTATAATGGACATTGCCTTCCACTTTCACACTTTCTACCTGAAAACCGACGATCACCACATAAAACCCTATTCCCAGAAGCAGCAGAAAAACAAGAAGAAACAGGATCCATTTCGGAAAACCGCCTTTTTCCTTTCCGGCTCCGTATTTCTTCTTTTTCTGCTGTTTTTTCCCGGCTTTTCCGCCATACTTTTCATATTCATTTTTCTTTCCGCTTGTATCTGAAACCAGTTTTAACATATATCAGTTGCCTGCCTGCGCTCTCAATTTCCGGAAATCCCGGACAATGTCTTCATAGCCCCGGTCAATAAAATGCCGGTTGCCCACAATTGTTATTCCTTCGGCACATAGTCCTGCAATGACAAGGGCTGCTCCTCCGCGAAGCTCCTGTGCCAGCACATTTGTCCCCATAAGTCTGCGTTTTCCCGAAAGAAAAGCCTCTCTGCCTCTGACCTTGATGTCCATATTCATTCTGTTCAGCTCTTCGGTGACCTTGAATCTTCCATTAAAAATAGACTCCTCCAGACAGCTTTCTCCTTCTGCCTGACTCATGGCAACTAACAGCGGGGACTGCAGATCTGTGGGAAATCCCGGATAGACAAGCGTCTTTACCTTCCCCGGCGAAATCAGCTCTTTGTTTCGTTTTATAAAAATTCCGTCTTCCCAGGTTTCCAGCCGGGCTCCCATCTGCCCGGCAATCCGGCAGACAGCCTCCATCTGCTCTGCGGGTGCTTCTTTCAAAAAAGCCTCACCCCCTGCTGCCAGAACGCTGATCAGATAAGTTCCTGCCACTATTCTGTCTGATTCAATGACATACTCTGTCTCGCAGAGTTTTTCCACGCCGCGAATGCGAATGCTGCCGGTGCCTTCCCCTTCTATACATGCCCCTGCATTTTTCAAAAAGGAGCACAAAGCAGAAATTTCCGGTTCTCTGGCACAGCCTGTCAGCAAGGTTTCTCCCTCGGCAAGCACTGCTGCCAGAATGGCATTTTCGGTAGCTCCCACGCTCGGAAAGGGAAATTCGATTCCGGCTCCCTGCAGTTTCTTACGCCGGACAGTCAAAACGTTTTCTCTCTGTTCATAAAAAACTCCCAGCTTTTTCAGCGCGGCCAAATGTATATCAATGGGTCTGTCCCCGATCACACATCCGCCCGGATAATCCAACGTGACTTCTTCGCACCTTCCCAAAAGAGCTCCCATCAGCATAACAGAGGAACGCATTCTGGTCACATATTCCTGTGGAAGACAGCTTCTTCGAACAGAAGAAGCATCGACAAACAGGTCATGCTTTTCCCATGTCACCCTGCACCCGATGCTTTCCAGAATCCGGCACATACATGTCACGTCTGAAATACGGGGACAGTTTGCAATTCTGCTCATCCCCGGTATCAAAACCGATGCAGCCAGAATGGGAAGCGCTGCGTTTTTAGAGCCTTGTATCCGGACCTCGCCGCACAAAGGAGCTCCTCCCTTTATCGAAATTGAACTCAACCGCCCACCTTCTGTCTTGAAACTCAGACTTATTTTATAGTATGCCCAAAGTATCAAAACGTGTCATATATCAGTATATCTTCTGCTATGTACCTTTTTATTTACAAATCTTTCAGCTTGATTCTTCTGCCCACACTGAGCACCAGTCCTACCTCAACCATCAAAAGCAGAAGGGATGATCCTCCGTAGCTGATAAACGGCAAGGAAATACCGGTGTTGGGAATCGTATTTGTCACAACGGCAATATTTAAAATGACCTGAATGGAAATATGTCCCATTACGCCTACCACGAGAAGAGCCCCGAACAGATCCGGCGCATTGTTTGCGATGACCATAAAACGCCAGATCAGCAGAATAAACATAAGGATCAGAGCCACTGCTCCAAACAGGCCCAATTCCTCACAGATAACCGCAAAGATCATATCGTTTTGCTGTTCTGGAAGATAGACAAGTTTCTGCATGCTGTGCCCCAGCCCTTTTCCGAAAATTCCTCCGGAACCGATTGCATAGAGCGCCTGCAGCGTCTGGTACCCTTTTCCGGACGCATAGGCCTCCGGGTTCAGCCATGCCAAAATACGCTCGCTTCGAAAGCCTCCCTCTCCTGTGCCGGAACTTACGATCAGGAAGACAATCGCTGCAACTCCTATAGCTCCCACAGTTCCCAAAACAATAAATTTTTTGTAATCCGGGGTAGCGACAAACAGCATCAACGCTGCGATACCAAATACAATGATCGCAGAACTTAAGTTGTTGGTGATTTTCCAGATCATGAGGCAAATCGGGGCAGGAACCGCCAGAACAATAATAAACCCTCTTATCGTTCTGATGCTGCGTCCCATCCGGCATACGAGACTTGCCATAAATAAAATCATACACAATTTGGCAATTTCCGCAGGCTGAACACTCATACCCAGATTCAGCCATCTTCTCGCTCCGTTGGCTTCAATGCCGAGAGGAGTAAGAACCAGAGCGATCAAAACAGCGGAGAGAAAATAGCCAAACACTGCAAACCTTTCCCAGAAGTGGTAGGGAATCCTTGCCACTACAAACATAGCCACAAGACCCAGAACCGCCGCCGTTGCCTGTTTCTTCAAGTAAAATGCCCCATCGTATTCAGAGGCTGCCTGAACCGCCGCATCGTAGGAGCTGGCGGAATAAATCATAACCAGTCCGAACCCAACCAGAAACAGTACGATAAATATAAGGCTGTAATCTGTATAATACTCTTCTTTTTTTCTGCCCGCAGGCCCAGGATTTCCCCCTCGCTGGAATCTCCTTCTGATTGCCACACAATCACTCCTTCAGATTATTTACATATTCTTTGAATTTTTCGCCCCGCACCTCATAGTTTGGAAACATCCCCCAGCTTGCACAGGCCGGAGACAACAAGACAGCATCTCCGGGGCAGGTATGGCTGACACAGATATCCATGGCTTCTTCAAAGCTGTCTGCCAGCACCACACAGTCAAGACCGTGTTTTTTTGCACATTCCGCAATCTTTTCTCTTGTCTGCCCAAGCAGTACAAAAAGCTTCACTTTCCCGTCGAAGGCTTCGATCCATTCGTCATATTCACTTTGTTTATCATAGCCGCCGCCAATCAGAATTGTGGGCCTGGTCATGGCCTGAATGGCTTTGATGGCTGCATCCGGATTGGTTCCTTTGGAGTCATTGTAATAAACGACCCCTTTCTTTTCGGCCACATATTCAATGCGATGTTCTACAGCTTTGAAATTTTTCACCGTTTTCAGAATGCTTTCCATAGGAACGCCGAATGCGGCTGCCATGGCTATGGCTGCCATCACATTTTCATAATTATGTTTTCCGATCAGTTTCATATCATGAACGTTTAAAAGGCGCTGCTTTTTGCCCTCAAAACTGCAGCAGATTTCCTCTCCGTCCAGATAATAACCTTCCTCAAGCTCCCTTTCAGAAGAAAACAGTATCACAGTGGCCGGACATTTTTTCATAAATTCTTTTGTGTAGGGATCCTCATAATTCAAAATGCAGAAATCCTTTTTCGTCTGATTTTTGGAAACAGACTGTTTCACCGCCGCATAATTTTCCATAGTATGATGCCGATTCAAATGATCCGGTGTAATGTTCAAAATTGCACTGATCTGAGGGTGAAATTTAACCGTTGTTTCCAGCTGAAAACTGCTGATCTCGGCCACCGTCACGGATTCTTCCGTAGTATGCAGCGCCTCTTTTGTGTATGCATTTCCGATATTTCCCACCACAAAAACAGATGAATAATAATCTGCCATGATCTGGCCTGTCAAAGCTGTGGTAGTCGTTTTTCCATTGGTACCGGTAATGGCGATCAGCCTTCCCTTCGCGAAAGCATAGGCCAGTTCCACTTCTCCCCATACCGGGAGTCCTTTGTCCTTTAACGAAAGAACCGTGGGGGAATCCACCGGTACCCCGGGGCTGATCACCGCCAGGCTCAAAGTTTCTTCCGTTTTCTCGTCCAGCTTTCCAATCACGATTTCCGCCTTTGTTCCTAACGAAAGTCTTTTTTCTATATCATCTTTTTGTATTTTTTCATTTTCATCAAAAAGCACCGGTGTGGCTCCCACCTGGGACAGCAGCGCTGCCGCGCCGATTCCGCTTTTTCCGGTTCCTACCACCAACACTTTCTTTCCTCTTACATCCATTTCTTCCTCCGTTCTGCCGCCTGGCGGCATCCGCATAAGAATGCTGCGGTACCCCAAACTACTCTTCGCTTCGTTTGGGTAGCGCATAGCTGCGGTTTCTCCGCAGCTCTTTCGGGTACCCCAAACTACTCTTCGCTTCGTTTGGGTAGCGCATAGCTGCGGTTTCTCCGCAGCTCTTTCGGGTACCCCAAACTACTCTCCGCTTCGTTTGGGTAGCGCATAGCTGCGGTTTCTCCGCAGCTCTTTCGGGTACCCCAAACTACTCTTCGCTCCGTTTGGGTAGCGCATAGCTGCGGTTTCTCCGCAGCTATGCTTCATTATAACCCATTCCGTCCAAATAAGGAAGGATATTTTCAAAAAGCTGTCGCACAATGGGGGCGGCTATGGTTCCTCCGTAGTAGACGCCCTGGGGGTTGGTGATAATGGCAAGAGCCAATACCTGGGGGTCGTCTGCGGGGGCAAAACCGAGAAAAGAAGCGATGTATCTTCCATGACCTCGGGGCAGGGTTTCGCTGGTTGCTGTTTTTCCGCCCACCCGATAGCCTTCCACTTTGCCGTTCCTTCCGCCGCCTTCTGACACTACTTTTTCAAGAATTCCCCGAAGTTCGGCGCTTACTTTCTCAGATACGATTCCGTTTTGTACCGGATAGGAAAATTCCTCTTCCACGGTTCCGTCTTCATTTATCGTTCTTACGCCGAAATGAGGAGTGATTCTTTTTCCTCCGTTAATCAAAGAGGAAACTGTGGTAGCCAGCTGTATGGGAGTAACCTGAAACGATTGACCGAAAGATACGGTTGCCAGTTCCACCTGTCCCATATTTTCTTTTTTATGCATAATTGTTCCCGCCTCACCCGGAAGGTCTACCCCCGTTTTTTTCAGAAGTCCAAACTGCTCAAAATAATGATAGAATCTGTCCACGCCAAGCCGAAGCCCTACGGTGACAAAAACAGGGTTGCAGGAGTTCATGGTCGCCTGAACAAAGGTCTCCGATCCGTGTCCGGTTGTTTTGTGACAGCGGATTCTTCTGTCGTCAACGATCACATACCCGGGACAGTGGAACGTATCTTCCAAAGTGACAACCCCTTCCTCCAGCGCCGCAGCAGCGGTGATGACCTTGAAAGCCGAGCCCGGTTCGTAAGTATCATTGATACATCCGTTTCTCCACATGGCATTCAGCGCATCCTGTTTTTCTTTCTCGCTCATGCCGGAAGTGTCCACCGTATCAGGCAGTTCAAACGGGGTATTCAGGTTAAATTCCGGCACATTGACCATGGCCAGGATTTCCCCGTTATCCGGTCTCATGACAAGAATGGAAACCGTTTCGGCCTCCTTTGCCTCCAGTGCCTGATATGCCAGCTGGGTCGCATATTTTTGTATATTCACATCCATGCTGATCTGCACATCCAGTCCATTGACCGGTTCCACCCGATCCTCTCCCTTTTCGGAAATCTCCACGCCTCTGGCATCCGTGGTTTCCAGAATCAGTCCCGGTTCCCCTTTCAGGTACTCTTCGTAGACAACCTCCAGACCAATGATTCCGGCTTGTGTGGGATTAGGAGCAACCGGTTAAAACAACCGGATGGCGCCATATTCTCCGTCAAAGCCCGGAATACGTTCCACTTCTTTGCTTCTCAGTCTTTCAATTCCCTCAGCAATCCTGTGTCCCGAAATACTCCTGATTTCCTCAGACGGAATATTCCGCAATATCTCAAACTCCGGTCCAAGTTTTCTTAACATATTAAAATACTCTCTTTGCACACCGACACTGCCCGGTGATTTTCCCACGGAAGCTCCGATCACTTCCGGCAAGGGAACAAGGCTTTCAAACATTTTTGCATCTTTTTTTACATAACCTTCCGGTCTGTCCGCCAGCTGCTCTACCCTATGCAGCACTCCTATGGTGATCTTTTTGCCGCATACCGGACAAATGCCCTGGTATTTCAAAGTTTCCGCAGGAGTCAGGCAAAGATTACATTTTCGATGTCCATCCATATGATATTTACCTTCCTCCGGGAAAAATTCAACAGTGCCATGCAGGCCTTTTCCCGTCTCGATAGCTTCCTTCAGCCCCTGATAGGAAAGTTCCATATCCATCAGATTGGCTTCTCTTCCCAGTTTTGCAGGCGAATGAGCATCCGAGTTGGAAATCAGCTGGTATCCATCCAGCCGGGAAATCCGCCAATTCATGGGCGGATCGGAAGAAAGTCCGGTTTCCATGGCATGGATATAAGGCGAAAGGTCTTCAAAACATTCCTCCACCGTATCAAACCCCGAAAATGCTCCGAACAAAGAAAAATGCGGCGTCCAGATATGAGCTGGAACATAAATGGAATCCGGCACAAGCTGAAGCAGAATTTCCAGCAAGTTCCTGCAGTCCAGTCTCAAAATCGGCCGTCCGTCGGAGTGAATATTTCCAATCTGCTCCAGTTTTTTGGAAACCATTTCTGCTTCTTTAAGTCCGGGAAGCAAAATCAGGCTGTGAACTTTGCGAACTTTTCCGTTTTTCTTATAAATGGAACTGATCTCCCCTGTGATAACAAAACGCGGCGCAAAAGAATCCGGTGTATTCTCATCCCGGATCCGATATTCTTTTTTCAGCACATAAAGCCCGTCCTCCGCCGGTTCCAGCTTTTCCTTTAGTTCCTCCCGCCAGGCCGGGTGTGTGAAATCTCCGCTTCCCACAATATGAATCCCTTTTCTTCTGGCCCAAAGATCCAGCTGTTCCGGGTTGGTATTCCTGCTGGTAGCCATGGAATAGCGGGAATGAATATGTAAATCTGCTATATACATGTATCCTCCGTTGCTAAACATACTTTTCTATGCTTTTTCCCATTCGTGCCATTTTCTGATCGCTTCCGGATTTTGTTTTTCCAGACGCTGTTCCAGCTTCCGGCGGCTTCTTTCCAGCTGTTCCAAAACTTCAGGCTGCTCTTTCAGCAATTTCTCCCAAAGCCTCTGCCGGCGTTTCTCAATCAGTCCCAGCACAATACGTCGTTTCTCAAAAAGTTCTTCCGGAAGTTCATCCATATGAAGCTCCATACGACGCAAAAGCTCATCCTCATCAATGGTTCCGAGAGAATGCCAGTATTCCAGACTCTCTTCCAGTCCTTTTTCCGATAATTTTTCAATATCCGGAAGCTTTTGGATTCCTTCCAGAATGTGATGCACCGTCTTTTCGATTTCCGTCACTGCATCCTCACCGAAAGCCCAGGCAAACTCCTCCAGCGTGTTTTCCTCCTCCGCAGGCAGAGAGACGAAACTTCTTCTGCGTATTTTTTCCGCGTCTTCTTCCGGTATCTCCAAAGGACAGGGACTCTCCACTCCCGCATCATGCAGGGCGGCCAGTATGGTTCTTCTGACCATTCCCTCTTCAATCAGATGCCCGATGCCCAGACTGCGCATCTGCGCATTGACCGTATCTGCATGTTCTGTAATATAAAAACGAATCCCTCTTTTTTTCAGACTGGAAGCCATCATCTCAAGGCAATCTGCCGCAGTAATATCAAGACTGTTTATGGCACTGGCGTCTATAATTACTGCTCTGGTATCTTCCTTGATGCTCTCTTCAATGTCTTTCCTGAAAATTTTAACGTTGGCGAAAAAAAGATTCTCGCTGAAGCGATAAATAACTACATTTTTAATGGGATAAGCGTGGCGATTCTTTTGTAAATCGTAGTACGCCTCCTTGCCCGGTATCATTCCGCGAAAAGAGCGGGGAGGATTTGTGGCTTTTAAAATAACCGCAACAAAAGACAGCAAAATACCAATGATCACTCCGTAAATGGTTCCGAGTAAAAGAACACTGATGCAGGCCGCCATAAAAATATAAAATTCACTTCTGCTGACTTTAAACAGGCGCACTGCCAAATGTGCCTCTACCACATTCATCAGGGCGGATATAACAATTGTGGTCAGCACAGGAACCGGCAGATAACCGATAAAACCTGTCGCCATTAAAAGCACCGCTGCCATAACGATTCCCGCTGTCAGGGAAACGACCTGCGTTTTTCCTCCATACTGCTCGTTCATAGAAGTGCGGGAAATGCTGCCGTTTACCGGGCAGCATCCCACTGCCGCAGCCGCCAGATTTCCGGCTGCACAGGCTAAAATTTCCTGTCTGTCATCCAGCCGATATCCATTTTTGGATGCAAAATTATTCTCTGCCAAAAGTGTCTCTGCCATAACCACTACGGCGATCATAAGTCCACGCCCTGCCGCATGCGTCAAATCTACCGCCGCAAAATCGGGATGAAACAATTTCGGCATTCCCGGTTCTACTGCCTCAAGCAGCACCACGCCGTAATCCTGCACGTGAAAAACTGCAGAAGCCACAACTCCCGCGGCCATAATGAAAATCGCCATGGGAAATCTGGGGATCCATCTTCTGGCCAGCCGTATTAAAATAAGGGCTGCGATTCCCATAACAAGAGAAAGCCAGCTGATATTTTTGCAGGCGCTGACAATATGGTGCATCAATTCCAAAAGTTCCCCGGAACCTGCGCTTCCTCCCATAAGTTTCGGTATCTGCATCAGAATGATCGTCAGCGCAATACCGCTGATAAAACCTCCCATTACCGGCGTGGATATAAAGTCCACGATCCGATCCGCATGCAGCAGATAAAAAAGCAGCAGCCATATTCCTGCAAAAAGCGCGATCATAGGCACATACTGTAAGGCTTCCGGCGAATCCGCCGCGATTCCCAGAGAAGCCAACGCCCCTCCCACAATAGCTGCCGGAGCTGCATCCACACCAAAAATAAACTGTCTGGAAGTAGAAAACAGGGCAAAAAACAAAATGGGAAATACCGAACCATATAACCCGTACACCGCCGGTATCCCTGCAATCTGCGCATACCCCATAGCTATGGGAATGGATACCGCAGCAATTATGATTCCAGAAAAAATATCTTTTCCCAGATATTCCAATTTATAGTTTTTTAACGTTGGAAAAATAGATATCTTCATCTCTTCCTCCTGTCTGTCCCTTTAACTTTGTATTTTATCATTATAACTCTGCCGCCAAAGCCCTACAAGAAAAAAGAATCCCGGAATGGGATTGCCGACAGAGCATCGCCGTTTATTAGATTATGATTGTTTGAAAAAATTCAGGCGAAACCGGAACAGAATGTGAATTTCCTTCTCACCTATATAATCGATTTCTCTGATCAGACTGTCCAAAAAAGCGGAAAAGTCTTCTTTTTCACCCCGGTCAGAATTTCTTTCTTCCCGAATCTCTTGTCCGAAACCGCTGTTCTCTTCCTCAGCTTTTTTGTCTTTTTCTGCGACAGCTTCCCTGTTTTTTTCTTCCTCCTGCCGTGTGTTTTTTTCCTGTAAAAAAACTTCTTTTGAGATTTTGCCGCTCTGATACTTTTCGTACAGCGCTAAAAATTCTCTGTCTTTTTGCTGCTTTGCCGGCTGAATTTTGCCGCTGCATTTTTTCCCCTGACCTGACAGATTCTCTTTTGACTCGTCCGTGCTTTCTGTATTCTCCTGCATCTTTTCTTTCTTCCGCTCCGCCTTTTTTCTTTCGGAATTCTGCAGATACAGCGAAAAGTTTTCCGCAAGAAAAAGCTGCTTTTTGCCTGTCTCCCACAGAACCGCAAGCACTGCTTCCCGGCGGATTTTCCCTGCAGGACATCCGCCGTCCGGCATATAATGTGCTCTGTTGCAGTAATAGCTTACGTTTCCGTCTTCCTCTCTGTCACACATCATCCTTCTGCCGCAGACAGTGCAGCGGAAATTTTTTGGCATCCAAACATTGCTTTCACTCTTTTTCCCCACAGAGGCAATTTCTCTCCTGCGTTGGTTTGCCAGAAAATAGAGCTCTGTGCTCACAAGAGGCTGGTGCGTATTTTTCACAAGGTACTGCTCTTTTACGGGAACCTTTCTGAATTTTCTGGAGCCTGCTATAGGGCGATACCATCGGTGGGTCTGTGTATGACCGATATTTCTCACCGCTTTTACGATGGACGCCACCGTGCTTTTTTCCCAGTAGCAGCTCTCTGTTCTCCACCGATTCTGACCGGCAGATGATTTCTTTTTCTTTTCTTCTTTTCTCTCTTTTGCTTCTTTTTCCACCATGTATTTCCTGGGAGACGGAATTTTCCTTCGGTTTAGCTCCATCGCTACTCTTTCATCCGACCACCCCGCCGCCTCCCACTCATACATCATTTTCACCACGGGCGCCGTCACAGGGTCAGGAACCAGCCTGCCCGGATTTTCTTTGTCTTTGCAAAAACCATAGGGCGCATAGGGACCGATATATTTCCCCTCTTTCATCTGCTGATTTTTCATCGCTCTCACTTTGGCTGCAATATCTCTGCTGTAAAATTCATGAAAAAAACCGCGGCAGGCAATCTCTCCGCCCGCCGCAGTGATATCCAAAAGTCTGCTGTCATAGCCATCCATCACACTGACAAACCGCACTCCCAAAGCTGGAAAAAGCTGTTCCAGACAGCTCCCCAAAGCTACATGGTTTCTGCAGAAACGGGAAAAATCCCGCACGATCACACACCTTACCTTTCCTTTCAGAATCAGGTCAAAAAGCCGTCTGGCCGCCGGTCTGTCGAAATTGGTTCCGGTATAACCATCATCCGCCAGTTCACCGAAATGATATTCCTCAAATTCTTTCCGGTCTCTCAAAAATCGATGCAGGATCATTCTCTGATTTCCGATGCTGTCCGCCTCTCCTCCCGGTTCTCTGGCGGAATAGCGCAGATATAAAAAAGCGTTTTCCCCTTTCCAGTCATAGGACTCTTCCAGCAAGGGGACTGCAGGCAGAAAATCCCAGGGTTCCCCGCCAAAGCTGCTCCTTTCTTCCATTTCCAATCCCTTTCTCTCTTTCTTAATCCTTTCTTCTCTTAATCCTTTCTTCGTCCGGACAGCCGACTGCAAGAATTTCGCAAATTTTTCGATGCTCTTCCCCCGAAATCAGCGGCGGATGCGTCCGTTTCGAAACAATCCACTCTTCCTGCGGGCGCAATATCTGCCTTTTCCCCCGAAGCGTTTCGGAAGTAATCTTATGCTGCACAAGATTTCCTGTCATGACTTCACTGGTCAATATTCTCTTCACGCTGGTTTTGCTCCATCGAACCGCGTTTTTTGCTTTTTCTGTATGAAGAAATCCTCTGTCATAAAAATATCCCGCCGGCGGTCTTATGTTCTGAGCTTCCAGATAACGGCATATGGCAGAAATATTCCATCCTTTTTCCAGAAAAAGCCATACTATCAGTCTCACGATTTTTCCGGCATAAGGGTCAATTTCCAATCCGGAACCGTTTTTCTGATAACCGTACGCCGGCAGAGAGCCGCCGTACTCTCCTTTCTGAGCTTTCAGACGTTTTCCCGTCTGTATTTTCAGGGAAATATCTGCGGAATATTTTTCGTTGAGAATGTTTTTTAGCGGTATCAGATACCCTGCATCCCACCCGCCCTTCTCCGTGCTGTCAAAGTGGTCTGTGATAGCGATAAACCGGATGTTTTCCAAAGGAAATATTTTCTCCAGATAAATTCCCGCATCCAGATAATTTCTTGCAAAACGGGACAAATCTTTGACAATGATACAGTCTGCTTTCCGGTTCCTGATGTCTTCCATCATCTGTTTGAACCCGCGGCGCTGAAAATTTACACCGGTTTTCCCGTCGTCCACATAAAATTTCCAGAGAGTGATTTCCTCATGCTGTCTGACATAATCCAGAATCATCTTTTTCTGCCACTGAATGGAATTGCTTTCCCCCTCCTCCCCGTCCTTATCGGAAAGCCTCACATACCCGCAGGCTGTATAGCGTCCTGTCTCCCGGTCTGTTTTTTCATGAAAGCATTGAGATTTTCTGCTTTTTCTTGCCATAAATCCTGCTTTTCCCTTCTTGTGCCGGATTTTTATGATTTAAACGGAGGCAGGAAGCAAAAAGAAATGTGGATTTCTCTGCTTCCCATAACTTCCACCTTCTCAAAAAGCCAAAGAATCAGTCCCCGCGTCAGTCCCTGTTCTTTTTCCCATCTGTGCTGTTCCAGCAGGATTTCCTTTTCCGCCTTCTCACAGCTTTGAATCCCGTCTGCAATCTCTTCTGTTAATATCCTATACTCACAAGCTGTCAGAAGGCCGTCTCTAAAATCGCCGTAAGCCGCCGCACTGAGACTGCCGTATTTTTCTCTGTCCTCCCGCTTTTTCTGCAGTTGTTTTTCCAGCACCTTCCCTGAAAATCTATGCTTTTCCTTCGGATTTTTCTTCCGGTCTGTCAGCCCAAACTGCTTCTCCGTCACTGTCTGCAATGCTTTTTCCAGTCTTTCCTTTGAAATCATATGGCTGCTGCACAGATTCTTATCTTTCTTGTTGGCAGCACAGATATAATAGCGATAAACTTTTTCCCTCCTTTTCACACTTCTTCGTACCATAGACTGGCCGCAGCCTCCGCAGCAGATAATTCCGCTGTATTTTCCAATTTTTTCTTCTCCCGGCGCTGCTCTGGTATCCAGGGACAGTGCCCTTTGCAAAATCTGAAACTCACCGTCGGTCAGGATTTTTAAATTTTCCTTTTTGATACGCGTTATCTCTTCTGGGGATGAAGGATAACGTTTTTTTACCTTATATCCGAGACTTTTGGTTTTTCCCAGAATCAGCCAGCCGCTTGAGCTTTCTTCTCCGGCAATTCTTCGCACCATCCCTGCGCACCACAAAAAGTCTTCCCGTTTCTGAAAAGCTGTGACATATGTGCTTTTCTTTGCTTTCTTCCAGCCGTAAGGAGTAAGAATTCCCATGGCGTTCAGCCGCTTTGCAATTCCCGCCGCGCTGATTCCCTCGATAAGACAGCGCGCGAGAAAACGAATCACTTCTGCCGTTTCTTCCTCAACCTCCAGCATGTGCCTGTCGTCTTTGGATTTTCGAAATCCGTATCCGGCAAATGCGTTGACGAAGTCTCCGTTTGCTCTCTTGGCCGCCAGCGTGCTGCGCACTTTCAGGGAAGCGTCTCTGGCATAAGCGTCATTCATCAGGTTTTTGAAAGGCAAAAGCAGGTCGTCTCCGGCCTTTGCATGTTCGCTGTCGTAGCCGTCACTGACCGCAATAAAACGGATTCCCATCCAGGGAAACACTCTTTCCAGATAAATGCCCGCGTCAATATAATTTCTTCCAAACCGGGACAGATCTTTGACGATGACACAGTCTGCTTCTCCCTTTTTTAACACTTCCATCATACGCAAAAATCCGGGACGGTTAAAATCCACTCCGCTTTTTCCGTCATCGGAAAATTCATTCACAAGCGTAATTTCCGGATGCTTTTCCAGAAAATGCCGAATCATCTCCCGTTGGTTGGAAATACTGTTGCTTTCATTTAAAATCCCGCCTCCGGTTTCCTCTTTGGAAAGTCTTAAATACATTACGGCGTTACATCCTTTCACATGTCTCGCCTCCCCGGAACTTCCTTTTTACTGCCCAATCTTCAGATATTCTTCGATACATTCTTCCAAAGAAGGGCCCTCTTTGGCATAGGACACATGTACCGTCATATCCCCGCAGCGGAAAAGATACGGATTTCCAATCTGCCTGAGATATTCTTTTTTTCTCTCCTCCAAATCGACGTCCTCCCGGATTTTCACATCCCGGATATCTTTTAAAGTTTCCTTTTGTTCCAACAGCTGTCTCCTTCTAAAACAGGTTTTGTCCTATCCTATTCCCGCTTTCCATGGGATATTACTGTGCTTCCACCTTTTGCTCCTATTATCACACACTCCCCCTGATTATCCCCTCCGGTAAATCCCAGCACTTTGGAAGCCAGGCTGTCATAGGGATAATATCTTTTGTAATCTTCATCCACTTTCACGCCGTCCAGCTTGTAGGAGCGGATTCTGTCTCCTGTTTCCTTTTCCACGTTGCTTTTGATTTTTTCGATGGAAGAGACTTTCTCCACCCGTTTCCGCACCTCTTCCTCCTCCATGTCCAGTTCTTCGCAAAGAACTTCTATGACTTTTTCCGGATCCGTGATCTGATTATGGATCACCGAAATATTGCAGACTGTGCGGTTATCTGCCAGTACTGTTCCGGTGGAATCCACAATTCTGCCTCTCTTTGCTTTGATTTTTCTTTCCCGCTGATGTAAATCCTCGGCCGCCTCCATATAATGTTCCGATTGGAAAATCATGAGATATCCCAGACGTACCGATAAGCCAAGAAACAGGATAAGGCTTATAAAAAAGAACACCACTATCTTTTTCCGATGAAATGTTTTGTTTCTGTCGTCCATACGCCCGTCCTTTCGGTTCGCTGTTTTATTCTTATTTAAAGTGTATTTTGACTTTGCGGAAAAAGAACGGCATGGAAAAGAGATTCCCTCTGCCAAGGGTTTCCTTTCCATGCCGTTTTTACATGCGCACTCGCGCAAAAGGTAACTATTGCCTGACGGCATCGCGCCCGGCGCGAGTGTGTGCCATGGCACACACTTTTTTATGCAAGCCATACCATTTTACCAGTAAGGAGTCCAGTCTTTTGTCAGTCGTGTCAGACCTTCCAGATAAAAATAATCTCCCCACGTATTGCACTCATCCACGCCGCCATTGTTACATGTATTGGTGGGCGTTTTCTTTGCGTAGGTTCCGTGAAGCAAAAGACCGTTGGATTCCTTTGCGGAACGCACCGCACAATGTTTCCAGAGTGCTTCCATCAGTTGCTTTGCCGTTTTTGTATAATACCAGGCCTCTTCTTTACTAAGGTATTTTGCTATTTCCAGCATACCGCAGGCTGCAATCGCTGCCGCAGAGGAGTCTCTGGGTTCACTGCTTCCATCATCAAAATCAAAATCCCAGTAAGGCACCAGGTCGGAAGGAAGATGCATAAGAAAGTAGTCGGTGACTTTGCGGAAAACGGAAATATACTCAGGATTTTTCATATACCGATAGGCAAGTGCAGAACCGTAAATTCCCCACGCCTGTCCTCTCGCCCAGGCAGATCCGTCTCTGTTTCCCTGACAAGTGACGCCTTTCAGACTTTCTCCGGTATCTGGATCAAAGTAATAAGTATGATAGGTGGAATGATCCGGTCGGATCACATAATTCATGGCTGTTCGAATATGCGCCTCTGCCTTCTGCCGGTATTTTTCATTGCCGGTCACCTCGGATGCCCAAAACAAAAGCGGCATATTCAAAAGGCAGTCGATGATCAGACGATAATTATCTCTCGCCCCCAGCTCTCCCCATGCCTGGAAAAACTGTCCTTTTTCCTGAAAACGTCCCATCAAGTTGTCTGCGGCCAAAACAGCCGCCTCTTTCGCCGTTTCATTTCCGGTAAACCTCCAGGCTGCCACACAGGAAGGTGTGTAGAGAAACCCCATATCATGATGGTCAACGTTCACTCTTTCCCTGATTCTTTTCAAAAAACTTTCCACCTGAATCTGACCCGCTTTTTTCAGCTTTTCATCTTTGCAAGCCTCATAAGCCAGCCAGATTTCTCCTGTCCAGAACCCCGTTGTCCAGTCCACATTTTCAGATTTGGGATAAAACTGGTTTTCGGAGTTGCAGCACGGAAAATCACAGGTAAATTCTTTCAGATTTTCCCGTACAAGGCTGACCGCCTTTTCATAGGCTTCCTTCAGCTCTTCTCCTTCCAATTCCGGATATTTCATTAACGATTCTTTTGTCTGCATATGCTGTCCTCCTTTTATAGTTTCGAATAGCAAAGTCATGTTTATTCACGCAGGCGTAAGCCGCATGACCTGTTGAGCCTTGTATTTTTATTAGTACTGCAGGCAGATTCCTTCTGTGTTTTCCTCCGAAAATACAATCACTTTCCCGTAGGAAACATAATTTCCCACAGTCAGGTAATCTTCCGGGGTCGTAAGTTCCTGGTGGCACAAAATGACCACATATTCTTTTCCGTCTTTCACCAGGCGGACAGCCTCAGCCTCTTTGCTGTCATAAGTTTTTCCGCTGCGCACACCTTTTACCGGAAGAAGTTCTGCCGTAATCTCCTGTCCGTCCGCCCCTGCCGTGGAAATCACCGTTATCATGGACGCCTGCCCTTCTTGTATGTACTTTGTCTTCAAGCAGCAACAGGTTTCCAGAAGATTATATTCCGAAGAACACGGTTCCTTCGTTACTTCCGCAGTTCCCTTCATCACGAAAATCTCGGCCTGGGCCTTCTGTCCCTGAAAATGGGCTCTTGCCATACCATTCCGGCCATTTTCCTTCAATGTTACCTTTCCGTTTCTCCCGAAATGATAAAAACTGTCATAGGTGTGTCTGCCGTTTCCATAACATACATCTATAATGAGAAGCAGTCCTTCTTTGACTGTGATCACTTTTCTTGTGGCAAAAAGTCCCTGATCCAGATATCCCAGGTGTGCGGCCATGGCCAGATTTGCCTGTCCGGCAAACCGATATTCTCCCTTCACAGGATGAGCGGTCCGGCTGTAAGACCAGCTGCTGTCATATTCAAAAAATTCCTTCCCATCCACACAATACGTGTTGTGCCCGGACGGCATTTTCAGCTTTTTCCGCATAGGACTGTCCACATAAGTGCAGCGCCCTGGATCTATCAAAATATCCTCTCCGCGGGAGTAGTAATCCACATGCAGTAGATCGCCATGCCCGTGTCCGCTTCCCACACATCCACAGTGCATTCTCACATAATCCGCTTCTTTGTCCCAACGGGTACGTATCAGATAATTTCCCGCATCTGAAAGCACCGCAGACGTCCATTCCGGTTCCCTTGCCGCCATTTTTTCATAATTCTTTGCTCCCCGGAAGCCAAAATTCCACAGATTATCTTCATAAAAAAGACCGCCTGACAGAAATTTCAAAACTTTGTCCTCAAAAAGCAGCGCTGCTTCCGTGAGCAGATCTGCGGCATCTATGTCGTCGCTGTCGCCATGGCAGGGAATATGTCCGTCCGGTTTACACCAGCAGGCAAGCGCATAAGCCATCTTTTTCGTTTTTTCTTCCAGTCTCTTGGGCACTTTTTTCTCAAATCTCTTCAGCATAAGCAGTGAGTCCATCAGGGCATACAGGACTTCGCAGTGATACATGGGACTTTGCTCCCACTGGCTCCCGTCTTCAAATACCTGCAGATAAGCTTCCTCATCCAGACGCTTTACCGCTTCCTTTACCCACGCTTCCTGACCAAAATAAAGACCCAAAAGTACCAGTCCGTGATTTTGCAGAATTCCCCAGCTGCTTAACTTGTGAAAAGGCATATTTGTCTCCAAAAGATATTCTCCATGAAGATACAGAATTTTTTCTGCCTTTTGCTTTATTTCCTCTGTAAAAAGAGGACTGTTTTCAAATAAGAGAAAGCTTTTCAGCCAGTGTTCTATTCGAATTCCCGCCTCCAGACTTCGCCAGGTATCTTTCCTGCTCTCCTGAGTCAGAGGAACTCTTTCCATCCAGTCCTTAAGAAGCTGCACATATTTGGCCGCATATTTTTCCTCTCCTGTCAACCTCCAGGCCTTTCCCAAAATCACAAAACAGGTATGGCGGTTTAATGCGTAAATCCATTCCGGGTCCCCCGCCGGAATATGATCCCAGACAATTTTCTCAGGGAAATGTACTTCCTCATGAGTCCTCTCCATTTCCCAGTGCTCCCGGAAAACAAACCGGTTTTCGCATATTTTATCCGCCTGTTCCCTGGCATGGCGGCCTTCCTTGGGAAAATGTTCCCGAAAATATTCTGCTGTTTTTTCAATCTGATCTCCAAACCAGAATCTGTCCATCTTTCCCATATATTTTCTCCCGTTTAACAGCTTCTGCCTTTTACCTCAAAAGGGACATGCCTATTTTACCATTTTTCCTTCTTATGGAAATGGATTTTCTTCTTTTCTTTTGTGCAAATCTTTGACACATGTAATTTTCTGCTGCAATGTTTTGCTTTCCCATTATGGCAAAAGTCTGGACTGCTGCTTTCTGCCTCTGCAATTTCCAGTTTTTTCTTGACATTTCAGTCTGTCTGCGCAATAATTGAAAAAAATTAACAAAAAAAGCGGCAAAGGCGTCGAAAAGAAATTTTCTATGTCTTTGCCGCTTTTTTTAATCATCAGACAGGAGGAATTCAGATGTGCTCAATTATGGGATATTGCGATGCAGATGCATCCTTGGACAAATTCAGAAAGGCTTTGGAAAAGACAACGTCCCGAGGACCTGATGACACCCGGATTCTTTCCACCGGAAGGGGATATCTGGGTTTTCAGCGTCTCGCGATCATGGGGCTTACCGACAGCGGTATGCAGCCTTTTGAACTGCAGGGGAATTATGTGGTCTGCAACGGCGAAATTTATGGTTTTCGCAAAATAAAGGAAGAATTGATCCGAAAAGGTTATACGTTTCAGAGCGGCAGCGACTGCGAAATCCTTCTTCCTCTTTATAAAGAACTGGGCATTGGAATGTTTGAAAAACTGGACGCTGAGTTTGCAATGATTCTTTATGATAAGGAAAACGACTGTTACATTGCGGCAAGAGATCCCATAGGCATCCGCCCTCTTTTTTACGGAAAAGATGAAAATGGAAGTCTTGTCTTTGCCTCAGAGGCTAAAAACCTGGTGGGGTTATGCGAAAAAATTTATCCCTTTCCACCCGGTCATTATTACAAAAACGGCTCCTTCGTCTGTTACCGGGATATGAGCCGTGTGGAAACATACAGCGAGGACAGTATGGAAGTCATTGCTGAAAAAATCCACGATAAGCTGACTGCCGGCATTTTGAAACGCCTGGATGCAGATGCCCCTCTGGGATTTCTTTTGAGCGGAGGCCTGGACTCCTCTCTCGTATGTGCGGTTTCCGCACGCTTCTTAAAAAAGCCAATCCGCACCTTTGCCATCGGTATGGATCGGGATGCGATTGATTTAAAATATGCCAGGGAAGTGGCCGACTTTATACACAGCGACCATCATGAAGTTATCATCACAGGAAAAGATGTGATAGAAGCCATCGAACCTGTGATTGCCGCACTGGGAACCTACGATATCACCACTGTCCGCGCTTCCATCGGCATGTATCTTCTGTGCCAAAATATCCGCCGGACTACGGATATTCGCGTTCTGCTGACCGGTGAAATCTCCGATGAGCTGTTTGGGTATAAATACACGGATTTTGCACCGGACGCAGAAGCCTTCCAGAAAGAATCGGAAAAGAGAATTCGGGAGCTTTTTCTCTACGATGTACTCCGCGCAGACCGATGCATCAGCGTAAATTCCCTGGAAGCCCGGGTTCCCTTCGGCGACCTTGACTTTGTGGATTATGTGATGCACATCGATCCGGAACTAAAGTTAAACCGTTACGGAAAAGGGAAATACCTTCTTCGCCACGCCTTCGACAGAGGATATCTTCCCCAAAGTATTCTCATGCGGGAAAAGGCGGCCTTTTCCGATGCCGTAGGACATTCTCTCAGGGACGAAATTTTTTCCTATGCAGAAACTGTGTATACGGATGAGGAATTTGCAGAAAAATGCAGAAAGTATACCCACTGTGCTCCTTATACCAAAGAATCTCTCCTGTACCGGGAAATCTTCGAAAAATACTATCCTGATCAGACCCATATGATCCCGGATTTCTGGATGCCGAACAAAGACTGGGAAGGCTGCAATGTGACAGACCCTTCCGCCAGAGTATTATCCAACTACGGAGACAGCGGAAAATAAAAAAAGCGGGATTGCCCGCTTTTTTATTTTGGACCGGATTTTAATCTCCGCGTACAGGGATTCTGCAGAATGTCCTGAAAGGCCGCCGTTGCTTTCCTTCTGCAATCACACCGGATAGCATCCATCAAAACATGCCCTGCACAAAGGAAGTTTCCCAGTCATTCTGTCAAGGTCTTCTATTTTCATATACCCCAGAGAATCCGCTCCTATCTGCCTGCAGATTTCTTCTTCCGTATGAGAAGAGGCGATCAGCTGATTCCTGCTGGGAACATCTGTACCATAGTAGCAGGGATACAGAAACGGTGGAGAGCTGATACGAATATGTACCTTACGCGCACCGGCCTGTTTCAGCATTTTTACTAATCCGGCTATGGTCGTTCCCCTGACAATGGAATCATCAATCAGGACGATGTTTTTCCCTTTTACCACATCTTCCAGCACATTCAGCTTTAAATGCACAGCGTCTTCCCTTTCTTTCTGGGTTGGTTTGATAAAAGTTCTTCCTACATAACTGTTTTTGTAAAAGACAGGCTGAAAAGGAATTCCTGATTCCTTAGAATAGCCAATTGCCGCAGTAATTCCGGAATCGGGAACTCCTGAAACCAAATCGGCTTCTACAGGCCATGCAGCTGCCAGTGCCTTTCCGGCTTTTATTCTGGCATCGTAGATACTGATTCCGTCCATTCGGGAATCCAGTCTTGCAAAATAAATATATTCAAAGACACAGTGCGCTCTCTTTTCTCCGGAAAGGCGGTAATCAGACATCATTTCCTTTTCTGTCAGTGTTATCATTTCTCCTGGTTCTATATCACGGATAAATTCTGCTCCCACGGCCTTTAAGGCACAGCTTTCCGACGCCAATACGAAACTTTCCCCTCTTTTGCCAAGGCATAACGGCTTTAATCCAAGCGGATCTCTCACACCGACCAGCTTCCGCGGACTCATAACAACAAGAGCATATCCGCCTTTCAATCTTCTGGCCGTCCTTAATATGGCATCTTCCACACACGATGTGAAAGGTCTTTCTCTGGCAATCAGGCAAGCGATCACTTCCGAATCTGTTTCCGTGTGAAAAATAACACCTTCGCGCTGCAGCTCTTCCTTAAGTTCGGCGGCGTTGATCAAATTTCCATTGTGCGCAAGGCTTAAAGTTCCTTTCAAATAGCGCAGTACAAGGGGCTGCGCATTTTCAGCTGTACTGGATCCCTGCGTAGAATAACGGACATGACCAATTCCCATATTTCCCTTCAGATTGTTCAGTGTTTCTTCTTTAAATACCTCGGCAACCTGTCCCATATCCTTGTGCCAGTTTATGTTTTCTCTCACTCCCCCAGTATCCGTCACAGCTATACCGCAGGCCTCCTGTCCTCTGTGCTGCAGGGCGATGAGTCCATAGTAGACCGAGCGAGCTACATTTTCTCCTTCAGGGCTGCGAATTCCGAATACGCCACATTCTTCTTTCAGCTTATCATCGTTATTGTAAAACATTTCCTTTTCCTCTCGTGCATGATATGCAATATTTTTATTCAACAGAAAATGATATTTTCTGTCCAAAACCAAAAAATCTCGCAATACGATTTATTTTTTTGAATGAAAAAATTTTCCCAAACAAATCACAACCACCGGCTTAGCCGGTGGTTTGTTCTGGCCCTATAAGGGCCTATTACCGGCACTGGAGTCTAAAGACCCATCGAAAGATTCGCCAGCCGCAACGTCATTTACTTAGAGAGCCCTTAAGAGCTCTTCCTTACTTCTTTGGTTTTACTGGCTCACCCGTAAACGGATCTATATACTCCTTTAGTGTCATTTAATCATATTCTAAATCCTCTTTTAACTGATTCTGAATATATTCTTGTATCTTCTTCGCATTTTTCCCTACAGTATCTACGTAATATCCTCGGCACCAGAAATGACGATTCCCATATTTATATTTGAGATTTGCATGTCGTTCGAATATCATTAGCGTACTTTTCCCCTTTAAATACCCTACAAAACTTGATACACTCATGCTCGGTGGAATTTCTACTAACATATGCACATGATCCGGACAGATTTCAGCTTCTATTATGTGTACACTCTTCCGTTTGCACAGCATACTTAAAATATTTGCTATATCCTGTTTTATTTGACCATATACAATTTTTCTTCTGTATTTTGGCGCAAATACAATATGATACTTACAATTCCATTTCGTATGTGATAAACTGTTACTATCCATATGGATACCTCCTTTGTACTTTAATGCGGTTGGCGAACCTACATTATTGTATCATAGGAGGTTTTTTACTGTAAGCTGAAGCAATGCTGACTCACCTGCATAGCAGGTGGTTTTTTTGTTTCCAAAGCTCCGTTTTTCGGAACACGAAAAACGGAGCTTTGGAAACAGGCCCTTGGCCTAACAAAAAAAGCGCCTTGGATTTCTCCAAAGCGCCTTTGCTTTACGTTTTTGTAGTATACTCTTTTTTTTCTTAAATGTCAACCCCTTTTCCCTTATTTGACCTGTTTTTCTAACCAGCGTTTTTTCCCATTAAATTAAAGCTGAAATTCACTTTCATGACGCTTGAAGAATTCGTAGTAAGTACGGACATTCTCAAGCTTTGTCCACCTTTTTACATCCACTGGATTTTCATCCAAATCGTAAATTTTAGCTCCCCGCATAGACAAAAGAAACGGAGAATGGGTGGAAATCACAAACTGACACCCAAAAAACCGTGCCGAATTTTCCAAAAATTCTGCCAGTTCCATCTGTCTGGAAGCGCAAAGACTGTTTTCCGGCTCGTCCAGCAGATAAAGACCGGCATCTTTTATTTTTTCTGTGAAATAAAGAAACGCGCTCTCACCGTTGGAATATTCTCTCACATTGTCCATAAGATTTGCTCTGACAAATCTGGACTGGGTTTTGCTTCGGGCTGAATTTACCTTTTTCAGCCGTTCGTAATCCTTCAGGGTTCGAAAATGAAAATCCGAATACTTTGCATCCAGATAGTCTTCAAAAAGCTCTTCCCTTTTTCTGTCGATCCCCTCGTTTATCATGCGAAGATTCAGCATATAGTCAAACACATCATCACTGGTAATAATCTGACTGTTCCCGGGTATTGTTTCCTGTTTCTCACAATCACAGTATTTCAGGTATTCCTCAAAAAAACTGGATCGGTTATAGGAAGCTTCTCTTTTCAGTCCCAGCTTTTCCGCAATTACATTCAACGCAGTCGTCTTTCCCGAACCGTTTCCTCCATAGAGAATCGTAATGGGTTCAAAATCTATCTGCGAAAATTTTCGGGCGGACAAAATCTGAAACGGATAATAGCTGTCATAGCAGGTTCTTAAAACACTTCTGAAAAACTCAAACTCCATCTCCGCCGAAGGAAAGAAAAAACGATGCAAAAACAGATTCATCTTAATCTCCATTCCGCCGTCTTTGACTGACGGCACAAACAGTAATGAAACTTCTACTTTTCACACTGGCTTCTCTTCTTACTGTGCCACTGTTTCCGAAATCACTTCCCCGGACTGCTGCGGCAAATCCAGTATCACTTCCCGACTTCTTGTGTCCCCGTTCTCTCCCGGTTCTTCCCAGCGTATCAAAATCTGTTTTGCTTCTTCCTGGCAAATAATCGTCTCTGTCACCCAGGCTGTCCTGCCGGGCGGAACTATTTCCATATCGTAATACCCCAACGCCGAACTTTCTCCGTAATCTCTCTCAACCGGCATATAATCCTGGACGCTTCCAAGAACATCCAGGGAAAACAGATCGGCGCCGGAAGGATATTGCTCGTTGCCGCAGTTTTCCATTTTATAAGAAACCTGATAGGAAATTTCCTTTCCCGTCTCTGTCGTTTCTTCCCCTATATTTTCTATGCGGATTTCCTCTGTTTTTTCCACGGGTATCCTTGTCAGAGATACATTATCCCTCACTTCAAAATGTCCAAGTCCAGCGAACAGAATCACTGCCGCCGCCATGATACAGGCTGTTATTTTCAGCGTTCCGATTTTCATACAATCCGCCCTCCATGCATCTAAATTCCCTTTTTCACATTTTTCAGAAAATCCTGTCAGAAAAAATTCCCTGAAATTAGAAATATCCTGTCACTGCTTCTCCGGTTCTCCCAAACTTATCTCTATTCGTTCTGTCAAAACATCGCTCATATATCCGCGTTCATAAAAATCTATCCCCAGAGTCAGATTTACAGCGTCCTGCTCTATGGCAAAAGCAAACATTCCTTCATCCACTACGCCGTTTCCCACATATGAACCGAAAAGAATATCTTCCGGATCCAGGTTCATCGCTTCCCAGATCCATTCATCCAGAGAACTGTAGGAAAGTGCCTGCTTATATTTCTGCATGCCGTTCACTTCATAACCGAGGGTTACCATTCTGATATCTTTCTGGTCGTCATAAATTTCCGATCCCACAGAACAAGGCACCGCTACAAGCATTTTCCCTTCCGGGAAAACGCCGGTTTCATCTGCCGCCACAAAGGGGGTTTGTGCACAAATCGTGTAATCTCCCGTTCTGATAACTTCTCCTGCCTGAAATTCCTGCTGCATATAGTCAAGATTTAATTTTTCTTCCTGACTTTTCTCTGTCATATACGAATGGTCACTGAGAAGAAGCACAGCCAGAAGAACCACAGCCGCCAAAAACAGAACCAGGATAATTGCAGGGCTTACCTTGCCCTCTTCTTTTTTCCTATATCTGTCCGCCTTATTTTCGGAATAGTTTTTGATATCACTCCGGTCAAAGGTTTCTGTGCTGTTTCTGTTATGGGTCCCCCACTTGATTTTTCCCATCTCCCGGCTTTTATTCTGTTTTTTTCTGTCCTCTTCTCTATACGGAGAAACCGAAGCGGAGTTTTTCCACATCTGGTCTCCATCGGCATTTATTTTTGCATCCGTACTGGTATCCTGAAAGTATTTCTCCTTATTTTCTCCGGAAAAATATCGGTCCGCTTCCTCCTGATAATCCCGATAATTTTTATTGTAAACACCGCACTTTGGACAGATTCTGTTATACAAATCTTCATCAAACATTTTTCCGCATTTTGAGCATTTGATCATGTTGTCCTCCCTCCCGGAAATCTCCCAGCCAAAAGTTTTTTCCCTGTAAAACCCGTTTGCCCTTCTCCCACCCGAAAATGCCGGATGGTATCTGCATCTCTTTTGCTTTTTATTTTATCATAATTCTCTAACTGCCTCAATGCCCGACTCCGCGAATAGAGAAGAGTTTATTCTGTGACCTGTATTAAAAAGCAAGCACATCCAGCAAAACATTTTTATACGAAAAGAACTTCCTGCTCATATAAAAAACACATCGAAGCCCTGCACGCCAAAGGCGCGTTTACAGCTTTGATGTGTTTTCTGTCATCATTCTTTATGGTGATTTATTGGAATTTCGATACTGCTATTTCCACGGTATATCGGAAACTTCAATCTTTTTGTCCCTCAGCATCAGTTCTTTTACCGCTTCTGCTGCCGGTTTTCCTTCAAACAGGACAGCGTTTACCTGTTCGATGATTGGAAGCTGTACCTGATATTTTTCAGCCAGTCCCATAGCGGCTTTGGCGGAATATACGCCTTCCACCACCATATTTACTTCTTTCATGGCTTCTTCCATAGAATAGCCTTTACCGATCAGAATACCTGCACGGCGGTTTCTGGAATGCATGCTGGCGCAGGTAACGATCAGGTCGCCAATTCCGGAAAGTCCGCAAAAGGTTTCAAATCTTCCTCCCATTGCCGTTCCCAGTCTGGCAATTTCAGTAATTCCGCGGGTGATAAGAGCAGCCTTAGTGTTGTCGCCGTAGCCAAGTCCGTCTGCGATTCCCGCCGCCAGGGCAACCACATTTTTCAAAGCGGCTCCCAATTCGATTCCCAGAACATCCGGGCTGGTGTATACGCGGAAAACTTCGTTCATGAATATATTCTGAATGTATTCTGCGGTCTCTTTTGTATGTGCTCCCACAACGATTGTGGTGGGAATTCCTCTCCCAACTTCTTCCGCATGGGAAGGTCCGGAAAGCACTGCCACATCCGCCTGAGGGATTTCCTCTTCGATCACTTCGGACAATGTTTTAAGAGTACTCTCTTCAATTCCCTTGGCCACATTTACAATTTTCTGTCCCTGGCTCACATACGGTTTCATGCGCGCCGCTGTGCTCCTTGTAAAGACGGAAGGAACTGCCAGTACCAGCAGCTCTTTTTCCCGGATTGCTTCCTCAAGATCTGTCGTAAACTGCATGCTCTCCTGCAAAATAACTCCGGGCAGCTTGCTTTTTTGCTCGTGATCTTTTTGGAGCATCTCGATTTCATCTGCAAGAGCGGACCAAACGGTCACCTCATGTCCGTTATTGGTTAAAAGCCATGCCAGAGCTGTACCCCAGCTTCCGGCTCCGATCATTCCTATTTTAGCCATTTTCCCAAACCCCTTTCTCTATGTAACATACTCGCCTGTCAGCACAGTTTTCCTTTTTATTCTGCCTTGTTCTTTTTGGTAAGATAGGTTTTTCTTTCCTGTCCATGAATCAGACGTTTGATATTTTCCCGGTGTTTCCAGTATGCCATCACAGTGAGGAAAGCGGCAACCAGGTACATTTCATTAAGATATGCCTGACTCATTCCGAAGACTCCCATCTGCCCCAGCACAACAATTTCAATCATGAAACCTGCATAGACAAGCAGTGATCCGAGAGAAACATAGTTGGTGATAAGGAAGGCTGCCAGGAACAAAATGGCTCCCACCGGGATAAATGCCGGATGAAATGCCACAATGATACCTGCGGTGGCTGCAATTCCCTTACCGCCCTTAAACTTCAGATAAAAAGGGAAGTTGTGTCCCAAAATAGCTCCTGCCCCTGCATAGAGAGACAGCAGATAATACATATCCTTATGACTCTCTCCGAAAAGCAGTCTTACGACCACAATCGCCAGGGCACTCTTTAAAACGTCGCCGATAAACACAATCAAGCCCGCTTTTTTCCCAAGAACACGCAGGGTATTGGTCGTTCCGGCATTTCCGCTTCCGTACTGGCGGATGTCAATGCCATGCAGCCTTCCGTAAATATAGGCTGTCTGAAACAGACCGAAAACATATCCGATCAACAGCGCAGCTAAACGAACCATTTTATTTCGTCTCCTTTCGTTCTCTGATAATAAACCGCAGAGGCGTTCCTCTGAAACCGAAGGCCTCACGGATTTTGTTCTCGATATATCTTGTATAAGAGAAATGCATCAGTTCTTTGTCATTGACAAAGATAACGAAAGTCGGCGGCTTGACAGAAGCCTGCGTAATATAGTAAAGGCGAAGTCTTTTTCCCTTGTCTGACGGCGGCTGCTGAAGCGCCACTGCCTCCGACATAATTTCGTTGAGAACACCGGTGGAAACACGCATCGCATGGTTCTCGATCACCGCATCGATGGTCTCAAACAGCTTCGGAATACGCTGTCCTGTCTTTGCAGAAATAAAAATGATTTCCGCGTACTGCATAAAGGATAATGTATTTCTTACCTTTTCTGTAAAACGGTAAATGGTCTTGTCATTTTTCTCAATGGCATCCCACTTGTTTACTGCAATAATTACCCCTTTTCCGCGGTCATGGGCAATTCCCGCGATTTTGGCATCCTGCTCCGTAACGCCTTCGGAAGCGTCGATCACCATAACAACCACATCGGCCCGCTCCACGGCGCTTACGGTACGAATGATCATGTACCGCTCCAGCTCTTCCTTGATCTTGTTTTTGCGGCGCAGTCCGGCTGTATCGATAAAAATGTATTCTTTTCCGTTGTATTCCACCTCAGTATCGATCGCGTCGCGGGTCGTTCCTGCGATATCGGAAACAATGACTCTGTTTTCTCCGACGATTTTATTGATGATGGAAGATTTTCCTACGTTCGGTTTTCCTACGATGGCAACTTTAGGTCTCTCGTCCTCTTCCTCTTCTTCCTGTTCCTGAGGGAAATGACGAATTACTTCATCCAGCATATCTCCCAGTCCCATGCGGTTAGCCGCGGAAATCGGATGGGGATCACCAATTCCCAGGTTATAAAACTCGTACACATCCGCCATATATTTCTGGAAGCTGTCCACTTTATTTACCACAAGGATTACCGGTTTGTGAGAACGGCGCAGCATGTCCGCCACTTTGGAATCCGAATCCACAAGACCCTGTTTTACATCTACCATAAACAGAATTACATCTGCTGTGGCAATCGCGATCTCTGCCTGTTCTCTCATCTGAGAAAGAATCACATCACTGCTGTCCGGTTCGATTCCGCCGGTATCGATCAGGGTGAAAGAACGGTTCAGCCAGTTAATATCTGCATAAATACGGTCCCTGGTGATACCCGGTGTATCTTTCACGATGGAAATCATCTCACCCGCCAATGCGTTAAACAGTGTGGATTTTCCTACGTTAGGTCTGCCCACCACAGCTACGATCGGCTTGTATTTTCTATCTGCCATAATTACCTCCTAATTTTCTATTCCCAACATTGCGTTCACAAAATCACATCCGCTTGATTTTACAATATCTACCGGAACTTGTAAAGTCTGAATCAGGTCTTCCACTGTCAAATCATCCAGAAGCACCCGTTCTCCGCTTCGCAGCACGTTCTCCGGAAGAAAAAGTTTCTCTCCCAGCTCTTTTCCTTTTAACTGAGCGAGAATGTCCTGTCCGGTCAAAAGTCCGGTCACCGTAATCCTCTCTCCAAAAAAGTCATTTCGTATCGGATATACATGAATTGTCAGATTCGGCACCAGGCTGCAGAGTTCATCCGCCATATGTCTGATGTAAGGGTACGCCAGCAGTCCGGTAACAGAGGATACCACCCTTTTTTCTCCGTCCTCAGAAATATCTGCCGCCATTCCCGTGTGCGCCTTTTTTTCTTTCAGTTCGGAAATCGCTTCGTCAAATTCTTCCAGAAGCATGCGAATCATACCTACGCCGTTTTCGTACTGAAGATAACCGTCATAATTGTCTTCTTCCGGCAGCTCTTCCTCAGCCAGCATATACCATTCATCACTGGCATGGATGAAATGAAGGCCGTATTCCGGGAAAATTTTCTCCTGCCATTTGTGAATCACAGCAAGCACTTCTTTGGCATCTTCCTTCGTAAACGGCTCAAGGGGATACAGCCCGTCGCGGAACCTGGAAAGACCTACCGGCACAACAGAAACACTTTTTAAATAAGGAAGATATTTTGTCAGATCCTCAATGCTCCTCTCAAGTTCCATGCCGTCATTGATTCCTTTGCACAGCACAATCTGACCGTTCATCTCAATTCCTGCCTCGTAAAAACGATCCACTTTTTTCAAAGCTTCCCCTGCAAAACGGTTGTGCAGCATTTTGCAGCGAAGTTCCGGATTGGTCGTCTGAAAAGAAATATTGATAGGGGATAAATGATATTTGATAATTCGATTGACATCCTTCTCCGACATGTTTGTAAGCGTCACATAATTTCCCTGCAGAAAGGAAAGACGGGAATCATCATCCTTAAAATAAAGAGTATCTCTCATTCCCTTTGGCATCTGGTCAATAAAGCAGAAAATACATTTATTATGGCAGGACCGATAATCATCCATCAGCCCGTTTTCAAATTCAATACCCAGATCTTCCTCGTAGTCCTTGTCAATTTCCAGAAGCCACTCCTCACCGGAAGGTTTTTGTATCAGTACCTCAATGTACTCTTCCTGCACCATGTACTGGTAGTCGAAAACGTCTTCCACTTCTTCGCCGTTTATTTCAAGCAGCACATCACCGGGTCTTATTTCCATCTCTTCCGCTATACTTCCCGGCTGTACCTTTTTGATTTTATGTCCTTTTTCTTTCATCTGTATTTATTTACTCCTTATAAACTGGTATATCTTATTACTGTTCACTCCGTTCCAGTAACATGCAAAAATCCATTCAAAATTGCCTCCGGCAATGGATTTTTGCACTCCTGAATCATTTTTATACGAACTTTGCAGTAGTAAATGCAAAGTCTGTATGAACCGTAACCTTCTGATATTTTCCTGTTTTCATTTTACTAGAATTCCCTTGACGTGTCACTAGCAGAATGTTATAAAATATTAAAGTAGGAAACGTATGTCATAATTCCGCTGGCACTAAAAGCAGGAAAATGCCTCTTACATGCAAGTATGACGCTAACAACTTTATTGAAAAAAACCGTCTGCGTCAGGCAGACAGACAGGAGTAACTATGCCAAATTTGCGCGAACTCGAAAACGCCCTTCCCGTAGGGCCTTTAAAAATTATTGCTATGGATTCCGCTGCTGAACTTGGAAAGCGTGTCAACGATTATCTTGTCACATTCCGCCAGAATATGAAAAAAGATATTCACAAGGATCCCACTTTTCATGGCTATATAGAAGATAACTATCTTATAAAAGCAGAATGCCCCCGTTTTGGAAGCGGCGAAGGAAAAGGTGTCCTTTATGAATCCGTCCGCGGCGCTGACCTTTTTATTATCGTAGATGTATGCAATCACAGTCTTACCTATTCTGTGAACGGATATACCAACTATAAATCTCCCGATGATCATTACCAGGATTTGAAGCGTATGATTGCTGCCACAAACGGAAAAGCTCACCGCATCAATGTGGTAATGCCTTTCCTCTACGAAGGCCGCCAGCACAGAAGAACCGGCAGGGAGTCTTTGGACTGTGCTTATGCACTCTCCGAACTTGCCGATATGGGTGTAACTAATTTCATCACCTTTGACGCACACGATCCCCGCGTTCAGAATGCAACTCCTCTGTGCGGATTTGATAACTTTACACCGCCTTATCAGTTCATGCGCGCACTGCTTGACAATGTGCCGGATTTGATCATCGACAAAGATCACATGGTTGTCATCAGCCCGGATGAAGGCGCTTTGGACCGCGCGGTATACTTTGCCAACGTTTTGAAAGTAAACACCGGTATGTTCTACAAGCGCAGAGATTATACCACTATCGTCAACGGCAAAAACCCGATCGTGGCTCACGAATTCCTTGGCGACAACATTGAAGGAAAAGATGTCATCATCATCGATGACATGATCTCCTCCGGCGGAAGTATGCTGGATACCGCAAAACAGTTAAAAGAAATGAAAGCGAAACGCGTATTCATCTGCTGTACATTCGGTCTGTTTACAGAAGGCCTTTCCGCTTTCGATAAAGCTTACGAGCAAGGATATTTCGATAAAGTCATCACAACAAACCTGACTTATCTGCCGCCGGAACTTTCTGAACGTGAATATTACATCACCGCTGACATGAGCAAGTTCCTTGCTTCCATCATCGACTTTATGAATCATGATGTTTCCATGACAAATGTTATGACTCCTACCGAAAAAATTAATGAAGTTCTCAAAAAATACAACAATCGGGAAGAATATAATATCTAATGGATGGAAATTTCAGTCAGTCTGCGTAAATAAGCGACAAAATTTTTTATAGAAAAAGGTGTTTCAAAATCAGCAAGTAAAATTGGCTCTTGGTCAAGTGTTGAAGTGGTATTCTCATAAATACCGGCAAACACTTAGTCAAGAGCCTTTATCACTTGCTACAAAGACCTGCTGACAAACTAAAAGAAACTACTTCTCTACATGGTTTGACTATGATCTGAAATTTTGCATGTTCTGTGATCAGGAATTTCTAAAAACCAGCTTATCCCAAAATACATACTGAACTTTTTTCAGAGCACATTTAATTTATATCCGAATAGAATAACGAAAGGAATTTAAACTATGATATGTCCTATATGTAAAAATGAAATAGAAGAAGATTCAAAGTTTTGTCCTATATGTGGTAAACTGATTCCTCGTTGTCCTAGCTGTAATAAAGTTATCACTAATGAAATGCGCTTCTGCATTTACGACGGAACACCTCTGCCAAAAGAAATTTTTTCTGCATTTGCAAATTCTCAAACAGCAAATTCCATCGAAACAAGCAATCAGATAAAAAAAGAGGACACAACTACAGAAAAAGTTCCTACCAAAAAGAAAAGGTGGATTCTCCCTTTCCTATGTATTCTTTTTTTCATGGGTATCATTATATTTTTAGGTTATTTCATGCTTAGCGGTAACAGCACATTAGAAATATTTTCGCACAACATCAATAACAATCCAAAAAAAGATTCATATAACCATGTAAAAACGTTCATAGACGAAAGCACAATGGAGGAGGCAGAAACCGGACAGGTTTCTTCTCATCCAACCGACATACTTGAACAAGCGGAAAGTGTTACGCAACCTTATCCACAATATGAACCGTTACAAAACAACGAATCCTATACACTTCCGGAAAAAGAACAAAGCACGGAGCAAGAGACTGTCTTCACTGAGTCATCCAACGCAGAGATTGAAGTACCCCCGGTATCCATGGATGTTATTTCAAGTGTTTTCGCAACATCCTATTTGTCAGAATCTGAATATGGTCTGGTTCATCATCCTTCCAATTTAATTGACGGAACACTTGGCAATGCTTGGGTAGAAGATGCTTCTGGGCAAGGTGAAGGGGAATCTGTCACACTTCAATTTGATGGAACCTATAAATTATCTGGATTTACTATCAATGCCGGTTATCAGAAAAACTCTGATATTTATATGAAAAATTCAAGACCTGCTACATTGACAGTCATTTTTTCTGATGGAAATAGTATGAATATCACCCTTGAAGATATTAATGGACAGCAGGCAATAACCTTTCCGTCTTCTGTTGAAACTTCCAATATAACCCTCATCATTCAGTCAGTATATCAGGGCAGCAAATATCAAGATACGGCAATCTCTGAAATCGAATTATTTTAAAAGATACATTGAAAATTAGCGGATATTAAGTATATGGTAAACCATGAGTACTGGCTTATTTTTTGACTATCATTTCCGCCGCTTATTTACACATTTATTGTTTTAGACTTACTCAGGCAGATTTCCGATAACTGTTCAGAATGGAAAACAATTTTTCCATAAAGCAATAATTTGGAATATATCCTAACGTTCTTTCAAAACTGTCAGGATATATTCCAAATAACGAAACAGATTCATGTCGTTCACCTTTAAGTGCTCTATTAACAAAAAGTGTCCCCGTAATTATGAAAAATGAATATCAAGCCAAATGCTTCTTATCTGACTTGATATTATTATAAATTTTTTCTTTCATTATTCCTTGATTCCAAATACGGATTTAAAATTACTATATATTTTGAGGCAACACAAATTTTTCTGCAAAGAGATAAAAGAATAGAAAAATTTATATTGGAGTGGTACAATACAAATATAAGAAATACCGACAAAAATAAGATAGGAGGAATACTTATGGATCGCTTTAAGAAGGTTTATCAGCAAGGTGCTATTGATGTAATCGAAATCTGGGTTGATACAGAAACAGGTGTAAACTATGTATTTCATAGGAACGGAAATACAGCAGGTTTTACACCATTGCTTGACAAAGAAGGCAAGCCAATAGTTACGGAATAACTACCTAATTAAAGTATTTCAAGTCTTTTATAAATTTTTGTTTTTTATGGGGAAGATAAACTCCCCATTTTTTATACGGTAGGAAACTTCATTTCCTACCGTATAAAAAATAACGCTCCGCTGTAGATGCGCACTCGCGCGAAAGGTAACCATTGCCTGACGGCATCGCGCTCGGCGCGAGTGTGCGCCAAAGCGCACACTTTTTTACGAGTACTGCTATTTTACAAGAATGCAAAGACGAGGTGGGGACAAAATTTTGAATCAATCAGCCAATTCAAAATTATATCCTCTCCTCGTCTCACTAGCCGTTACGATTCTTTTTTTATTCTATAATATTTACATTCAAATTCGTCAATCCTCCCAAATTATCATCCATCCATTGTGTAATCCGTGTTTTTGAAAATTTTATGTCACCACAGATTTCTCTATCCGGTAATAGTAAAATCTCCATGCCTGACTTGTGATTCAGTAATTTACATTCTATTTCATGCTGTGCAATCCCCCGGATATAGTCCTGGCTGTATATTTTATTATTTTTATACACTACAACCTTTAACCTTTCACAAAGTGACCCAGCCACCTGTAAGCCAGGACTATTCAGTTCTTCCATTCTTTCATAATCCAAGCTTGTAATCGGATGTCCTGCAAGGATTTTTGAGAATACTTCTTGATTCTTTTCATCATGTTCTGAGAGAGGAAGTCCTCGTCCATCATCTGTCACTCGGATTTGATTATCCGGCAAAAGATAAACGTTAATTTCCGTACAATATCCTAATTTCGCCTCATGAATTGCTTCCTGTAAAAACGCAAATAAAATTTGATGCATATCTTCAAATAAATTTTTAGTTACTTTCATATCAAAATCATCCTTTCCCAGAGAAATATTTGGAATAACATAAGTTGGAACTGTGTAAGCTGTTAAATATTTTCTTGTAGTTTTAGGCGTAGAACCAAATAACCTGGTAAATGAGCGCGTGAAACCTTCATGAGATTCAAATCCATATTTCATCGATATATCAACAATTTTCTCGCCTTCCAATATAGATAGTAAGGAATACTGTAACTTTCGAATTCGAATATAAGTAGTCACAGATACCCCCATAACCTTGGAAAACAGTGCGCTGAAATAAAAAGGACTATATCCTGCAAAAGCTGCCAGGTCCTTTAAACTGATTTTTTCATTGATATGCTGATCAATGTATTCTAAAATCTTTTCTATCATTTCCCTGCTCATTCTACACCTCTTTCATTACAGAGGAAGCCTGTAATTGTAAAAAGTGTGCGTCCTGGCGCACACTCGCGCCGAAGCGCGGTTGCGTCAGCAACCATTTTCCTTGAGCGCGAAGTGCGATTTATTGTTTTTTATAGGATAGGAAACAAGATTTCCTATCCTATAAAAAAATATCAAGCCAAATGCTTCCTATCTGACTTGATATTATTATAAATCTTTTCTTTCATTATTTCTTGATACCAAATACGAATTTGTTATCCTCTCCGAATGTCAATCAGCCGAAATACATCCGCATACATTCTCTCTTGATCTTCCAAATCAATCATCAGCCATTTTTGCCCAATGACAACTAATACGGTAAAATAACCTTCTTATTTATCATTTCGTATAGGAATCACCATATTCCAGGAATGTTCAAAGCCATACGGTCTGCTGCCGTCGCCTGTGGCCAAGAACAAATATTCCGGGCATCCTTTTTCATCCCGCAAAAGAAACGGCCTTTCCAGATTAGCCTGAACTGTTGTTTTCCCATTGTCCCACTCTACTTTTCTTGTATAAGTAATGGGCTCCTCCGCCAGCTGCCAGTGAATACAGTCCTCACTCTCCGCATATAATCCGGCGCCCCACTCTTCCGTGATATGTTCCCAGTCTTCTTTAAAGTCATTTTTCAAAAGCAAATGAAATTTTCCGTTCTGGTACCACAAAAATGGATCTTCCACCTGGTATCTGGAATCCGGAAATTTTAAGATCGGGTTCTCTGAAATCCTCTCAAAAGGTCCTTCTGGAGTTGACGCTTTCGCCACTCCGATCTGCATAGGTTCCTCTACACCGCTTCTGGATTTATAGAGCATATAGGTAGTGCCATCTTCTAAGATAGCCACGGCGGGATTACTTGTGATCGTACAATCCCAATGATCACAACCTCTCGGCTCTAAAATCGGACTTTCCTTTCTTTCCCATGGTCCATCCAAAGAATCTGACACAGCTACACCTATCCTCTTTTTGTTCCATACTTCTATAAATCTCTGGTCTCCAATTTCAGAAGCTTTTTCCGGTATCTTCCCGCCATAAGTCGTTCCGATATAATACAGATAATATTTTCCGTTCCACTCCAAAATGTAGGGATTATGCTGGTTGAGCGCGTCAAAATATTTTCTGTCTCTTCTTTCAAGAATCCTTTCTTTGAAGCGATATGGGCCCTCCGGAGTCTCACTGACTGCATGAACGATTTGTGAATTGAAAAGCCATTGTGCGCCGAATCCCATTTCTTTAGGCCAGGCTGATGCAAACATATGATATGTTCCATCTTTTCCTCTTATTACAGAACCACACCAGATCCAGTATTCCTCCATATGAAACCCTCCCTGCGAAATTGCAGGTAAGAGTTTCCCTTTCAGTGGATTTATGATTTTATTATTCAAAACAAACTACCTTTCTGCGAAAGACACCGATAGGTTTATTTCCCCCACTTTGGCAGGCTTTCGCCTTATATTTTCCGTAAAACCTCGCCTCTCCGTCACAGGATAGTTTCCATGCCCACCTTTTGAGGCTTCAATCCGCAGGACTCATAAAATTTCATAGCACTTTCGTTGCAGCTCCAGACATTCAGCGTCACATTGTAGCACTGTTTCTGTCTGGCAAAATTCAAAACCGCTTCATACAGTTTCCTGCCGATATGCTGTCCGCGAAGGGTTTCATCCACACACAGATCATCGATGTAAAGAGTTTTTATATCCGTCATAATGTTGCTGTTTATGTACTGCTGAAAGATGCAGAAAGCATAGCCAAGCACCTTATCCTGCTCGTCCACTGCAACAAAGATCGGCCTTTTGTCATCGTTAATAATCTCTTTTAACTGTTCGTCTGTGTATTTTCTCTTTCCGTACTGAAACAGGTCCGGACGTCCTTTGTGATGCACCAGATTTACCTGGGTCAGCAGCTCGTCAATTCTGTCCATATCTTTTTCCTGTGCTCTTCTGATATTCATGCCAATCTCCCTTCCGCGGTCAGTCCGTCATACAATTCCGGTAAAAACCACACATTCCCCAGTATCAGATTTCCTCCAGTGTTTCCTTTTCTTCATAGACCGGGAAAGTCAACAATACTTTAAACAGGTCGCCATCCAGATAGATCTCAAACTTTCCGTTCTGAATTTCTGTCAGGCTGCGGGCAATCGACAGCCCAAGACCGCTTCCTTCCGTACTTCTGGAAACATCTCCCCGGATAAAACGTTCTGTCAGTTCCTCGGCCGGAATGTTCAGCGCCTGTGCAGAAATGTTTTTCATGGAAAAAACTGCATACTGTCTGTCATTTTTTTCGATAATCTTGATGTCCATATAGACTCTTGTGCCTTCCAGCGCATATTTGTAGACATTGCTGAACAGATTTTCCACCACACGCCAGATTCTGCGGCTGTCCGCCTCGATATACACTGTTTTTTCCGGTTTTTTAAAGATGACCTGCAGACACTTTTCTTTCAGTTTATCGGAAAATTCTCCTGTGGTCTGATTGATCAGCTCGCCGAAATTGATACGCTCCATGTGAAGGGAAATATTTCCGGATGTAATTTTGGAAGCTTCCACAAGGTCGTCTGTCAACTGCTTAAGTCTCTGTGATTTTGAATCCAGAACTGCAATATACCCTTTGATTCTCTCATCTTCTATCTTCTCTCGCTTTAATAGATTGACAAAGTTGATGATGGAAGTGAGCGGGGTTTTAATGTCGTGGGAGACATTGGTAATCAGATCCGCCTTCAGCTTTTCATCCTTCATGCTGGTATCCACAGCACTTTTGATGCCATCTCCGATTCCGTTTACAGCTTCCGCAAGGATACGGTTTTCCCCATGCATATTTTCCAGAGAAATTTTGTAGTTTAAATCTCCTCCCCGGATGTTCTGAATTCCCTCTACAATTTTTTCCAATGCTCTTCGTTCCCGAAACAGCAGAATAACCGCTGCCATATCAATAAGCGCTGCAATAATAATTCCTGCCGCATTGGTACTTCCCAGAATCAGATTTACCGCCATCAGGAAAAGGAATGGTATGACAGCTCTGGTAACCGTACGGCTGTTATCATAAATCATCCAGATCCACTCACGAATTTTCTTTACGGCAATGAAAGAAAGAGAATTTTTCCAGAGTGTCCTGCCCTTTATCCGGCGAACCAGACCAAAATAAAAACTCATAATCACATAGTCAAATAAAAACAAAACAGCCCCGGCAATGACAGGAAGCCATATTTCGTTGTTGGGAATCACACGATAAGAGTCATGGAACAGACGATTCCATCCGTAAACGGCTCCGCCCAGCACGCCCAATACCACAGCTGCGCTCAGGAAAAACGGTTCTGTAGGGAATTTGTCTCCTTTGCGCATGGCAATATGAAATCCTCTCTCGCTCTCGTCTTCCACTCTTCCCTCAAATTTTGTGAGAATCGAAAACAGAAACAGTGAAAAAAGACCGGCCACAACTGCCGCAGATACTAACAGCCAGTAGTAGGGCATAATCCTGTTAAAGGCATCTCTTCCTGTCCGGAGACTGTCTGCCACCGGATATTCGGTGTCTACAGCGATCCATATCATAGTATTGTCGCCGTAGGCATACTGATAGTAAGTAAGGGCTTCCCGGATATTGTCAACACTGATCAGCGTATTGGTGTCCATCTCTGCCCTGTCCGCATTGTACACAATATAGCTGCCGTATTCTTTAAACAGAGCTGTGATTTCATCTAAGTCTTTGTCGCTGAAATTTCCTTCCATGTTGGTAAAATATTCGATATTTCCATCCACATTCATACGATAGCAGTAGCGGATATTTGTTTTTCCGTCCGCATAAAGATTTTTAAACTCCGAATATTCCTGGAAGTTTGAAAAAAGTTCTTCGGAAGCAATTTCCAGACACTTCCGCAGCTCCACGTATTTCTGTGCACTGGAAGCATACTCTGCCAGGTCTGTTCCGTCTGCAGACAAATATCTTGGCACCAGAACATTCAGAGAAATAATTTCAGATTCATCCACTACCTCTCCCAGAGCCTCCATTCTGTTCCGGTATTCTTCCAGAGAAGAGGGCATTTCATTGATGATTTTCATGCTCAGTGTTTCTTCCTGTCTGGAATCCAGAATGTTCTGAAGAGAAGAACGCTGTACAGAGCTCTGCGTTCTCCAGGCATCCTCCGAGAGTTCATTATTGACATAAGTAGATAAACTGCTGCTTCCTTTCTGGAAATAAGCATTCAATTCCGCTTCCGTACCGTAAACAGTTTCCTCGGTGAAGCCGTAATTTCCCCATTTGATCAGATCATCCAGCAGAAATTCTGCTCCGCTTTGTTCTTCCGGAAGATCTTCCTGTCTGTGGGCGAATTCCACTACGTCGATTCTCTTTTGCCCATTATAACTTCCGTTTGTCTCCATCTGGCTTTTGATTACCGCCATTCTGGTAATGTCCAGAATGTCTCTTCTCAAAATATCGTTGAATATCTCCGATTTCTCATAGATATCTTTTTCATCAAACGGCCCTATCTGATACTGATAGGTTTCCCTGGTTCCTTTTATTGTGATAGAAGAATTGCAGATAATAAATACAACAATTCCAAAGGAAATGGCTGCCGCCAGCCTTCTGATAAACATATACAGACTTCTGTTCCCTCTGTTTATTACCACTTTCTTTTTCATCTGCCAACCGGTTCCTTTCCTTGAAATTGTCAGGGGATTCCCCCGCTTTCTGTCCTGATTTTTACCTTAAAATCTGTTTCAGGACTGTTTTTCAATCTTATAGCCAACTCCCCAGACTACCTTCAGATATCTTGGCTCCTTGGGATTGATTTCTATCTTTTCACGTATATGTCTGATATGCACTGCCACTGTGTTGTCCGCTCCGATTGCTTCCTCTTCCCAGATGCTTTCGTAAATCTGATCAATGGAAAAAACACGCCCCTGATTCTTTACAAGAAGCAGCAAAATATTGTATTCAATCGGCGTCAGGCGCACAGGCTCTCCTTCCACGGTCACTTCCTTCGTGTCGTCATTGATAACCAGCTCTCCCGCACGGTAAAGGGCATTGTTTTCCGAATTCAGGTTTCCAAGCTTTGTGTAGCGGCGCAGCTGAGATTTCACTCTGGCCACCAGTTCCAGCGGATTGAAGGGCTTGGTCACGTAATCGTCCGCCCCGATGTTCAGTCCCAGAATCTTATCTGCATCTTCGGATTTTGCAGACAAGATAATGATCGGTATACTGCTGTATTCTCTGATTTTTAAAGTGGCATGAATTCCGTCCAGTTTGGGCATCATCACATCAATGATCATCAGCTGAATATCGTTGTTTTTCAAAGCGGCAATGGCCTGCTCTCCGTCATAGGCCTTTACCACATGGTATCCTTCCTGAACAAGATAAATTTCTATCGCTTCTACAATTTCTCTATCATCATCACAGACTAAAATATTTGTCATGTCAATTTCATTCCTTTCCAAAGCCCCGCGGCCCTAATATCCTGAATTATAGTAAAACATATAAAGTTTAATTTGCACTGTCCAATTCCTTATTTTTTTCTTAATTCACCCTACGTTCAGATTCCTGCATTCTTTAAAAATTAAGGCTGATAAAAGCTCCGATATTTCCCCGCTTTCCATGGCTGGCTCTATGGGAAAAAAGATAGTCCGGGTTGCAGCAGGTACAGATATCTGTCACGGAAATATGCTCAGGCAGAATGCCTGCCCCTAACAGAATTGCCTCATTTACTTTCCACAGATTCAGCTGATATTTGTCGTTTCCCTTATCCTCATATAAATAAGAGAGTGTGTTTTCGCCGAAAACAGTTTTCAGATGTTCCTGTGAAAAACATTCTCTTACCGCATCCACCACATCCTGGCTGACCTCGTAGCAGTCCTGGCAGATAGACGGACCTATGGCTGCCAGAATATCCTCCGGGCGGCTGCCATACTGCCGTTTCATTTCTTCCACGGTTTTTCTTCCGATTTCAGCGACAGTACCCCTCCAGCCGGAATGGGACAGACCGATTGCCTGATGCACCGGATCCAGAAACAAAAGGGGCACACAGTCTGCAAAAAAGGCAGACAGCACAAGCCCTTTTACATTTGTCACCAGTCCGTCCACATCTGTGTAATCCTTAGGTCTGACCAGTCCTTTTCCCGCATCTTCAGCGTTTACCGTCCGAATGTTGGAGGTATGGGTCTGGTCTGTGAAAACAAAATTTTCCGGACTGTTTTTCAGAATTTTGGAAATTCTGCGGTAGTTTTCCTCCACAGCCTCCCTTTTGTCCCCTCTTGTAAAGCTTACGTTCATGGACGCCAGATATCCTTCACTGACGCCTCCCAGCCTGGTAGTTATCAAATGAGACACGAAACCGGTGTCCTCCAGCATGGGAAAAATCAGATACTCTGCCTCTCCCTGTCTTCTCTGTACCGGAACGTTTGTATTATTTTCCTTACGCAGTATGTGCGTGTACTCTCCGTTTTTATACTCCATCCTCATCCCTCTTTTCCACTTAATCAACTGTCTTTTCCGTTAAATCCTGCAGGGCAAAATTTCTTTTTTCTTCCCTACCAGGCGCATTTTCCCTGATAAGGAAAGGCGTTGGGATACCAGCAGATACTCTCTCCGTTTACCGCCACCACATCAAAGCGTACCTGCACTTGTCCCGCCAATCCATGTCGGTACAAATACCAATCCGCTGTTTTGCAGATTTTTCTCTGCTTTCTTCCATCCACGGCCTCCTGCGCATTTCCGTAATCCGGCCCTGACCGGTATTTTACTTCGATAAAAACAAGGCAGTCCCGATGGAAGCCGATGATATCCACTTCCCCCTGACTGCACCTGTAATTCCTTTCCGTTATGCGTACGCCCTGCTGCCTCAAATAGCTGCAGACAGCCTCCTCATAACCTTCCCCCAGTTTCCTTCTGTTTTTCTCCATTCCCCTCAATTCCCTGCAAATCCCCGCAAACAGTTTTCTGCCTGTTTTCTATGCGTTTTTTCCTGCAGCTTCCGGCGATTTCACGCCCTCGCTGTCCTTTTAAATGTCCACAAAGTGGCCGATAAAGCTTCTTCTGTGTATCGGCGTAGGTCCTTTTTCCTTCAGCGCCGCGATATGCTCTGCGGAGCCATAGCCTTTGTTGGAGGCAAAACCGTAACCCGGAAAAACTTCTTCATACTGCTCCATCAATCTGTCCCTGGTGACTTTTGCCACAATGCTTGCCGCGGCAATGGAAATGCTTCTGGCGTCTCCCTTGATAAGCGGAACCTGTCTGATGGCAACCTCCGGTATGGTAACCGCATCATTTAAAAGAACATCCGGCACAACGGACAGCTCTCCGATGGCCCCTCGCATTGCTTCATAGGTAGCCTGCAGTATATTGATCTCGTCAATTCTTTCCGGAGTGGAATAGCCAAGTCCCACTGCCACTGCCTGTTCCATGATCACATCATACAGTTCTTCTCTTTTTTTGACTGTAAGCTTCTTGGAGTCATTCAGATATAAAATGGAACAGTCTCTCGGAAGAATTACCGCTCCGGCTACTACCGGACCTGCCAGAGGGCCTCTGCCCACCTCGTCAATGCCGCACACATAGCCGTATGCCTCATATTCCTTCTCAAAACGTTTCATTTCCTCTGTGCGGGCAATTTCCTTTTCCAGTGCCTGCAGCTTCTTTTCCGCTTTTTTTCTTTCGTTTACCACACCGCTTCTTGTATCCTCACGGTATTTTTCCAGCAATGCAGGAAGCTCCTGAAAGGATGCCGCCGCAAACTGTGCTTTTATCTCCTGAATCTTTTCTGCCATGCTCTCTCCTTCGTCTTACAGGCATCCGCAGCGTTTCCCCGCATACCCGGATGCCAACGTCAGTGTACAGGGGGACAATACGCCCCTGTGCACCGACGCTACTGATGCTTCAGAATTCCGAATCTGGACAATGGCCATATACGGATGAAGGCCTTTCCCACAATTTTGTCCCTGTGAATCACCCCGACACTTGGATCTCTGCTGTCAGAACTGTTATTCCGATTATCTCCCAGGACAAAATATTCATCCTCGCCAAGGGTGATCTCTTCTCTGGCAATTCCGGGATCCAGAATCCTTTCCTTTCCGTAATTTTCTTCCAGTATCTGGCCGTTAATGTAAATATTGCCGTCGTCATCAATACGGACTGTTTCCCCCGGAAGTCCTATGATACGCTTGATATAATAGGTGTCTTCCTGATAAAGGAAGGGAAACACGATAATATCAAATCTCTCCGGATCTTTAAATCGATAACTGATCTTATCTACAATCAGACTGTCACCGCTGCTGAGCGTAGGCTCCATGGAACTGCCGCTTACCTCTGTGCGCTGTCCCACAAAGGTAATCAGAAGATAGGTTCCTGCCAATACAATTAAAATATAAACAAGAGTACTCAGTACTTCTTTCACTACATTTTTCATTTTTTTCACGCCTTTTCTTTTTTATGTCCAAGCATCAAAGTACTGCGGTATATGTTTCATCTGCCGCAATGCGATTTTTTATTCTTTTTCTTCTTCCGGTTTTTCCAGGGAAATCCTTCCCAGTTTTCCGCTTCTGAAATCTTCTAAAAACAGGTTCGCCCCTCTTAGCAGATCCAGTTCCTGTCCTTTTTTAAAGCACTTGCGGTTTTCGCAGATAGCATTTAACACAAGCGGAGCATCCAGCTCCTCGTCCAGACCATATCTCTCGTGCAAAAGTCCCGGATAAGCTTCTTTCAGAAATCGGATCAGATCCAGCGCCAGTTCCTCTTTTATGATAATCTCATCGTTCATGGAACCGATATACGCCAGACGCCGTCCCACTTCCTGATCTTCAAATTTAGGCCATAAAATACCCGGCGTATCCAAAAGCTCCAGTCCCTTGTTCAGCCGAATCCACTGTTTGCCTTTTGTGACGCCCGGTTTATTTCCTGTCTTAGTGCACGCTTTTCCGGCAAAAGAATTGATAAAGGTAGATTTTCCCACGTTGGGGATTCCCACTACCATAGCGCGCACCGGACGGTTTAAAATTCCCCGTTTCCGGTCTCTTTCTATCTTTTCCTTACACGCCTCCTGCACAATTCCCTGAATGGCTTTCATGCCGTTTTTATTTCTGGCATTGATTTCCAGCACATGAATTCCTTTATCCTGAAACCATTTCGTCCAGGCCTTATTGATCGCCGGATCAGATAAATCGGATTTATTTAAAAGTACCAGCCTGGCCTTGTTTTTCCCAAGCTCATCAATGTCAGGATTTCTGCTGGACAGCGGCATTCTCGCATCCACCAGTTCAATGATCAGATCGATCAGTTTGATATCTTCCTGCATTGCCCGTTTCGCTTTTGTCATATGACCGGGATACCATTGATAGTTCATTCTTTACCTCTCATTCCGCCGCTGCTGCGGTCAATTTTCTATTTGTAACCAGTATTCACATGCAGGGATAAACGTCACAGACCTTTTTCCCCGTACACGAATGCTGTCATTCTATAAAACCAATTCCGTGGCCGCTTCCGCCGATGTGAAACCATGCCTGCCCTACGATCGTGTCTTTTTTGACCGCGCCGATATTTCCGGAACGACTGTCCTCACTGTTATTGCAGTTATCGCCCAGCACAAAATATTCGTCCTGCTCCAGGGTAATCTCATTTTCCGCAATTCCCGGGTAGGAAATCAAATCGTAGGTTTCCTCGCCCACCGATTCCCCATCCACATAGAGGATACCGTTTTCTATCAAAACCGTCTGGCCCGGCACAGCAACAACTCTCTTAACATAATAATGGGCGTTCTGATTGCCTCCCGGCAGGAAAACGATCACATCGCCTGCCCCCGGATCCACGATACGGTAAATAAAACGATTGATCAGAATATTCTCCCCTCCGTAAAGAGCAGGTTCCATAGATTCTCCGATTACGTTTGTCCGCATTCCCACAAAATAAACCAGACTGAATGCCAGAAAAACAGAAATCACAATTCCTGTGACCCAGCTGGCAATTTCTTTTATCGCCGACGTACTGACTCTTTTTTTCTTTCTGTAAAAATTCAGCCCTTTGCCCCTTCTTCTCATGCTGTTCTTACCTTTCTTTTTTATAATCAGACACTTTGCCTATATTCGGGCACATTGCCGGCAACAGTTTCAAAAACTGTCCTATCGTATTGTAGCATGATTCGAAAAAAGGGACAACCACTAAGTGGATGCCCCCTGAAATGCATTGCATTATTTTACGACTTCTTTAACTTTAGCTTTCTTTCCTACTCTCTGTCTTAAGTAGTTCAGTTTTGCTCTTCTTACTTTACCTTTTCTTACAACTTCGATTTTCTCTACGTTGGGAGAGTGTAAAGGCCATGTTTTTTCTACGCCAACACCGTTGGAAGTTTTTCTAACTGTGAATGTTTCACGGCTGCTTCCGCCCTGTCTTTTTAATACAACGCCTTCGAATACCTGGATTCTTTCACGGTTACCTTCTTTGATTTTACCGTAAACTTTTACAGTATCACCAACGTTGAATGCAGGTACTTCCTGTTTTAACTGTTCAGCTTCAATGCTTCTGATAATTTCGTTCATTGCTTTTCCTCCTTAATTATCGGATGTTCTTAATACACTTTGTAACAGAGGACCATCTCATTTTCGCAACGTTATGACTATACCACATTCACTTCCTGTTTGCAAGAATCTTTTGAGATTTTTGAACATTTTCTTTCCATTTTTCTGAAAATTCTGCGTATCTTCACAGGAATCTTTTTGACTCTAGCCAATCACTCTGACTGCGCATCGTTTTCAATGGCGCTGTTCAGCAGATGAATCAGTTCCAGTTCACTTCTGAAGTGTTCCTCTTTTTTCTTCTTGGTCCAGATGACCTTCCCCTGCCAGGTAGCATTTCTGCAGGTTTGAATATGGATAACGAAGCTTTCTTTTTTCTCCGGTTCTCCTATCTGTTCCTCTTTTTTTCTCACAGTATCCCATTCCTTTTCCCGTTTTATTTATCAGCCTGAATTTCAGGACAGCCAGAAAATCAGTTCTTTTGAAAAACGCAGCCCCAGTTTTTTCTGAAGTTTGACAGAGGCTTCATTATCCGTAAAAATCTGGCAGTAAGGAGTTCTTCCCTCCTCCAGTCTGTGATTGATGAGAAAAGCCTCCAGCATCCGGGCATAACCTTTTCTGCGATACCCTTCAAAAATTTCCAGCATACCCATGCTTCCCTCGTTATGGTATCCTGCAAATCCGGCCAGCTTATCGTCTTCAAAAATCCCAAACAGTTCTTCTTTTTCCATACGTTCCAGAATATAGGACAGATCATGGATCACATGATAATGATCCTGCACAGTCTGCGCATACTCCGCACGAAGAGGCCGGATTTCCGCTTTTTCCAGCGCAATGGGCGTCTTTCTCGTGTAAGCGGCCTGAAAGCACACGCTTACGTTGCTGCCGGTTCCAAAACGGGCGCAGATACTTTCATTCATAAACTCCTGGTGAGACACAAAGGTATCCGTTCCCCAGCTTTCCGGCACAAGGGAAAGAAGACGTTCCCCGGCATCCCGATTCGAAACACTGAGCATATAGGTTCCGCTTTCCTTATCCTGCAGCAGCACACCATCCGGACGCACCGCAAAAATTTTTGCAGTCCCCCTTTGGATCACATCCAGCATGTCCGCGTGATGAACCTTATCTTTTTTCTTCAGATATTCGCAGGCTCTCTCCTCCAGCGCATATTTTTCATATAAATCAGGCCTGTGCAGCTTTGTTCTGGCAATGGATTGCTCCAGCCGCCATTTTTCTATGTTGGCGTGATGACCGCCCAGAAGCACCTGCGGAACTTTCTTCCCGTTCCACTCTTCCGGCCTTGTATATTGGGGATATTCTAAAAGATGATTGTGAAAAGTTTCAATCTCCGCCGACTCTTCACAGCCCAAAACCCCCGGCACCAGACGGGAAATAGCGTCAATCATGACCATGGCGGGAAGCTCGCCTCCGGTCAGCACGTAATCCCCGATGGACACGTAATCCGTCACGATTTCCTCAAGAACTCTCTCGTCGATGCCTTCATAATGTCCACAGAGAAAAATCAGTTCTTTTTCTCTGGCGTATTCCTGGGCCATCTCCTGAGTGAATGGTTTTCCCTGCGGAGTCAGATAAATAACCCGGGGGCTGTCTGCCTGTGTTTTTTCAAGCACATGCTTATAAGCATCATAAACAGGCTGTGCCTGCATCAGCATACCGGCACCGCCTCCGTAGGGATAATCATCCACTTTTTTATGTTTATTTTCCGTAAAATCACGAATGTTTACCGCTTCCACGGAAATGTATTCCCGTTGACTGGCTTTTCCCAGGATACTGTTTGCCAGTCCCTGTTCAATCATTTCCGGAAACAGGGTGAGAATGTGAAATTTCATTCCTTGCCTCCTGCCATTGTTTTTCTTCAGCAAAAACTTCTGCTTTTTCTTTTTAGTCCAAAAGCCCCTCAAGCACATGCACTTTCATGACATTCTCCTGCATATCCACATGCAGGATGCACTGCCTGATCGCCGGCAGTAGAAGTTCTCTGCCATCGTCCATGCCGATCACATAAACGTCATTAGCGCCTGTTTCCATAACATCCTTCAGCGTTCCAAGGTGAGAGTCCTTCTCATCCACAACATCCATTCCCAGCAAGTCTGCGATAAAATACTCGTCTTTCCGAAGTTTCACCGCATTCTCCCTTGTCACGTAAAGACTGCTTCCTTTATATTTTTCAATATCATTGATATTGTCGATTCCCTTGAATTTCAGGATTACCATATTTTTAAAGAATTTCACGCCTTCGATTTCCAAATCACAGCATTCTTTCCCCGTATCCATGATGATCTGCTTCAGCTTTTTAAACCTTCTCACATCATCTGTCGTGGGGAAAACCTTTACCTCTCCGCGAATACCATGCGTAGAAGAAATAACTCCAACCTTCAGCCTGTCTTCCATAAAATCCTATTCCTCTCCTGATGTGTAAAGAAGAATCTCGCAATGCGAGATTCTCCGCCTGGGTTGGGTCGCTTTGCGACATTTTCCGCTCCAACCCAGTGCGATTTCCCATCTTTTTTCATGCAGCAGAAAATTTCATCTTCTGGTGTATGAAAAAAGATGCTGCAAAACTTCCCAGAATTGCAGCACCCGTGCACTTAGACGATATCTACATCTACTTTCTTATTGTCTTCCAATGCTGCTGCTTTAACAACCGCACGGATTGCTTTGGCAATACGGCCCTGTTTTCCAATGACCTTACCCATATCAGCAGGTGCAACATGAAGCTCTACCGTAACGTTTTTGCCGTTTTCTTTTTCAGTAACAACAACCTCGTCCGGATTATCAACAAGTGCCTTAGCGATCACTTCAACTAATTCCTTCATAATCCACCTCCAAAAGCGTCACCCGCAGAGTTCTTATTTTTCGATTCCTGCTGCTTTGAAGATTTTGCTGACTACTTCTGTAGGCTGAGCACCGTTTGCAAGCCATTTTTTAGCCAGTTCTTCGTTTACTTTGAATTCGCTGGGATCTGTGTTAGGATTGTAAGTTCCGATTTCTTCGATGAATCTTCCATCTCTGGGAGATCTGGAATCTGCTACGATGATTCTGTAGATCGGTGCTTTTTTCTGTCCCATTCTTCTTAATCTGATTTTAACTGCCATTTTTTTCTCCTCCAAAAATTAACTTAATTTTATCATCTATTAAAAAGGAAGTTTAAACCTACCCTTTTTACCACCAAGTCCTCCCATCATACCCGGGAGCTGCTTCATCATTTTCTGACTCTGTTCAAACTGTTTGATAAAGCGGTTTACAATGCTGATGTCCACCCCTGCGCCTTTGGCAATGCGGTGCTTGCGGCTGGGATTTAACAGTTTGGGATTTCTTCTCTCTTCCGGCGTCATGCTCAGCACAACAGCCTCCATGCGCGCCAGCTGCTTTTCATCGATCATGGATTCGATATCACCCATTTTGGCTCCCATGCCCGGAAGCATTCCCAAAATACTTCCGATACCGCCCATTTTTCGCATCTGCTTCATGCTTTCCAGGTAATCTTCGAAATCGAATTTTCCTTTCTTCATACGGGCAGCCATCTCTTTTTCCTTGTCGGCATCTATATCCATGTTTGCCTGTACCTTGTCGATGAGGGAAAGAACATCTCCCATGCCAAGGATTCTGCTCGCCATACGATCCGGATAAAACTGTTCCAGATCAGAAAGCTTTTCTCCTGTTCCCACATAGAGAATCGGTTTGCCGGTCACGGCTTTTACGGAAAGAGCGGCACCGCCTCTGGTGTCACCATCCATTTTGGAAAGAATAACGCCGTCCACGCCAACCTTGTCATCAAACTCCTTGGCAACATTGACTGCATCCTGACCGGTCATGGCATCCACCACCAGAATCGTCTGATGCACCGTAACATTTTCTTTGATTTCCTGCAGCTCCCTCATCATATCTTCATCGATATGAAGTCGGCCCGCGGTATCCAGAATCACGATGTTGTTGCCGTTTTTCTCCGCATGTCCGATCGCCGCTTTGGCAATATCCACCGGACTTTGATTGGTGCCCATGGAAAAAACTTCCACCTGCTGTTTTTCACCGTTGATCTTTAACTGTTCAACAGCTGCAGGACGATAAATATCGCAGGCTACCAAAAGCGGTTTCTTGCCTTTCAGCTTGAACTTTCCTGCCAGCTTGGCTGTAGCTGTCGTCTTACCGGCACCCTGAAGACCACACATCATAATAACGGTCATAGCCTTTCCCGGCTGGAGCGTTATCTCGGTAGTCTCAGAACCCATAAGGGCTGTCATCTCTTCGTTAACGATTTTGATGACCATCTGACCGGGATTCAATCCGTTCATCACGTCCTGACCGATAGCTCTTGCCTCCACAGCTTTTACAAACTGCTTGACAACCTTGAAGTTAACGTCAGCCTCCAAAAGTGCCATCTTGACCTCTTTGAGCGCTGCTTTTACGTCATCCTCCGTCAGACGTCCTTTGCTTCTTAAATTTTTAAATACATTCTGCAGTTTGTCTGTTAAACTTTCAAATGCCATAAATGACTGTCCTCAACGCTTTCTTTTTTTGCCCGAATAAATATCTGTAAGTTTCCGGAAACCGGCTTTTACAGCTCTTCGAGTATGTCCTCTGCCAGCTTTCTCACTTCTGCCTCAGCAGTGCAGCTGCGGATTGCTTCCACTTTTTCTTTCACTCTGCGGAATTTCTCCACCAGATGAAGCTTGCTTTCGTAGCCTTCCAGCATTCTGTCACAGCGTTTGATTAAATCATGGACGCCCTGTCTGCTGATTCCCTGTTCCTGCGCAATCTCGCTCAATGACATGTCGTTGTAAACGGCATCCTCGTAGATGCGCTGCTGATGTTCCGTCAGCAGTTCTCCATAAAAATCATAAAGCAGACCCTGTTCTACGATTCGTTCCATTTCTAATCACCTTGGCTATCATACAACAAAGGAAAGCGGGGTGTCAAGTATTTTTTCTTGACACCCCTGTATTTTTTGTAACAGTTCAGCCATCTGCGTATTGGAGGCAGGATTTATGCTCGCATGAAAATTCTGCCGCCGATACGCAGATGAGCTAAGCGCCAGTCAATGAGGAAAACAGCGGCGCAGCCGCAGTAAGCACGTCAGTGCGGTTTTCCGAATGGCCGGGCTGAACTGTTACTATTTTTTCTATATTTATAATTTTGACAAGTTTTATCTCATAAAGGCCTTCAGATACTCCTCCACAGAGCGGCTCATTTCCACTGAAAAATCGGAATTGTATTTTCGTTTGCAAAATTGCTGCGCCCACTGGTCGTATTCCATGTTTTTCGTCTCTTTCTCAAACATCCTGCGAAGTTCTTCTCCGCTTTTTCGGCGATAGGTGTTTTCCTGCACAATATCCTCCAGACGGCAGCGGGCAGGTTTTTTGCGCTCCAGCTGCTGCTTTACGGGATAGCCCATCACAAGCATACCGGCAGGAAATACATATTCCGGAAGATTCAAAATCTCTCTGTGATATTCGCACTGTTCCATAATATCGCCGATATAGCAGGAGCCGATTCCCAGGCTTTGTGCCGCCACCACCGCATTTTGTGCGGCGATTATGGCATCTTCCACGGCAAGCATCAGGTCGCCGCATCCCGGTTTTCTGGGATTTGCCCCTCCTTCGACAAAAGCATCCACCCATTTCTGAAAATCCGCACAGAAAATAAGAACTACCGACGCTTTGGCGATAAAGGGCTGATCGTCACAGCTTTTGGCAAGTTTTTCTTTCAACTCCTGATCCGTAATGTCCAGAATCGTATACATCTGCTGATTTCCCGCAGTGGGAGCCTGCATGGCCGCCATAAGAATCTCTCTTTTTTCTTCCTCTGCTATAGGTTTTTCTTCAAACACACGTACCGATTTTCTGTCATACAAGGACTGAATAATCTGATTTTTCATTGTGCGCGTCCCTCTTTCCTTTTAATTTCCTTTGTTTTCCCCTCATTTATCTTATGGTATTTCTGCACATCTTCACCTGATTGCATATCCAATACCATCTGTTCCAGTTTCCCCTGATAATGTTCTACTGTCTTCACACATTCCAGCGATGCCCGCCAAATACCACGTACCGAATCATATCTTCCATTTTGTCCATAAAGACATAAAATTCTCATTTTCTTTACTTCAAATCTCACTTTGTTTCTCCGTTTTTCACTCCATAATACCAAGTGCAATCTCCAGTAACTCCGCAGCCACCTGATGATTTTTAATGCGCATCAGATTGTCCCACGCATCTTCTTTTCCAAGTAAATTCATCCCGCCATGCCACACTATTTCATCGTCTATGACAGCAAATCTTTCTTCCACTTCTTCTTTTATCACAACATTGATTGCTGCCTGTTTCATCTCTCGAATCAACTCATTACACATATCAACATTCCCATATACAATTTTGTCCGGTTCCGTTGTAATAACTGTAACATTCACACCATGTTCCTGACGTTCTTTTACCACTTCTAACAAACGGTCAATCTTCTCCTGCTGGATATTAGGGCTCGAAATTACGATTAATTTTTCTGCTTCTATCAAATCCTGTTCAAATTTTTCCATATAATTTCCTGAATCAAATATTGCCTGCACAACCTGCTTATCTTGCTGTTCTCCTGTCCAAACAGAAAACCCTGTTTTCTTATAAGTTCTGAGTCGTTTCCCATACATTTTGTTAAATTTCTTCATGTGTGCATCAATATAGTCATACACATAAACCGCTTCTTTTCCCTTATAATCACGATTCAATCTTCCGATATACTGTACCAAACGTCCTTCAAAAGATACCGGTGCGGCAAGCATCAGCACATCCAATCTCGGAAAATCAAAGCCTTCTCCTATCTTCTGTCCGGTCGCAATCAATATAAGGCTTTCTGTCTGAGGAACTTGTTTTAACCGTATCCGCATTTCTGCATTTTCCTTATCTGAATTATCCCCATACAAGAGAAATACATGATCCGCTTCGTCTTTTAACATATCGTACAGAATTTTTGCATGTTCTTTATATTTGGTTAATATAACAGGTGTATGATTCTTCGAAATACTTTGCTTTACATCATTTGCAATCATTTCATTCCGCACCTTGCTAATACTAATTAGACTATATGCTTTATTGATATCATTCTTACTCTCCCCAGTATCAATTACTCTCGTATATCTCGGGACAAAATAATGTCCAATCCCCTGTTCCTCTGCTCTTTCCAACGCTGTAAATCGATGTCTCAACGGTCCCAGCATCATATAAATAATTTTATCCAGATGGTCTCCTCGTTTTGGCGTAGCAGAAACTCCATATACATATTTTGCATTGATTTTCTGTAATACTTCTATATAAGTGTGTGATGCCGCATGATGACATTCATCCACAATTACCATTCCATAAGAATGTTTCAGATTTTGAAACTTTCCCTTATTGTACATGGATGCGACCATTGCAACATCTACAATACCGTTTAAAGTATTCTTCGCTCCATGAAGAATACCAATCACACTGTCCCTCTTTTTCTTTCTGCCCGTCTTCGTTTCATACTCCGGCGGTTCTTCCTTGATATCGAGAAATTTATTCAGTTCATCCACCCATTGACCAAGCAAATCCTTACTCTGCAGCAAAATCAATGTATTTACTTTTCGTTCCGCAATCAAATAACTGCACACTACAGTCTTTCCAAACGCAGTTGCGGCTTCTAATACACCATCTGAATTTCTCAGTAACTGTTCTGCCGCAAGCTCCTGCTGCAGTCGCAAATCGCCGTTAAATAAAACTCTGATTGGATGACCACTTTCCCTTTGGTCAGATATCTCAACTGGAATCCCTGCCCTCGCGCATTCTTCAGAAATTCGTTCTCTTAGCCCTCGCGGCACACAGATATAACCATTAATATCTCTTCCTAAGTAAATAGCACTGAAATTATAGTAGTTCGAATATCCTAATCTCTTGTTCTTATAATACTCCGGATTATCAAATGCTGCCAGACTACGGATTTGATTTTGTATTCTTGGCATGAGATTCAACGTATCGACATAAATGCCATTGCTGAGTACCATATGAAGTTTTCCAACAACATCGGTTTTCACAAACTTGCACTTCTTCTTCCATGGCTTGGGTCTGTTGTTTCCATCAGCACCTACAAGTTGCCCTTTACTTTCCACCAATTCTGCCTGCCACTTTGTCATATATTTTTCTATATCTTCTATACTAAGTTTTTCTGTCTTATTCATTAAAATATCCCATTGATCAGCATATGCATTCCAATTTTCGTCTACAAATGCGCTATTCCCATTTTTAAGCGCCTGCCCTTGCAAAGGTAATGCTATCAGATTGCCAATACTACTCGCCACATCCTGGGACGGATACATACGATCATAATAGTGAAAGGATTTTAAGTTAATAGACGCAGAACCTTTATCCAACAGCAAAAATCCAAAGTTTCTGGCAACGGCAGCCGGTATTGCTTTTCGAAAAAATATCCATACATGAGCGCCTTTCCCGGAACGTGAACGCTCAACCAACGGCTGAATGCCATTTAGCTCACACATTTTTCTAAGCGCATCTACTTCTTTATGCCACTCATTATCAATATTAGCAAAATCATTGGTCTCAGCACCTTTTTCATGATTATCAAAATCAAATACAATAAATCTGCATGTTCCGTCCGGTAACAGTGGATATACCCCGATTACATCCGAACCATCCTCTTTATATCCCAGTAAATGCGCAGTGATTTTCTTCACATCCAGCTTGTCCCACTTTTTATTTCTACACTCATCGCAAAACATCTTTTCTCCACGCTGCTTCGGACAAAGTGTATCATTCCATCTGTTATCACATTGTGGATAATAGCCACCCTTCCTGCCACGTCTGGCATAAACATCTTCTCTTCCCCAAAACATAGAAAAGAAGCGTATTGCCATCTTTTCTGTAATAAACGTAGGATGAACAATACGCGCGCCCTGGTCAAGATCATATTCTTCTGCATTTTCTATCGTCTCTTCAAAAGGATTGATTTCGTCATATGGAATGTTTTCTTTTTGCAATTTATCTTTTAGTATCCTATTTTCATACTCGAGTAGCCGAACTATCTTTCTCAAAGATTCTAAATCATATACTTCTATATTCATACCGCCACCTGCAATTTTTAATACACAAGTTCCATTACATATATGGTTCTATCATAAACACCGTCTGCTCTCCGACCTTTTCACTTACCAATTCAAACAGATTTTCTTTCGTTGCGAATAGGTTCTTCGGATTTCTTCCGATGATCAGATACTGATTTTTATCGTCCAGTGAAATATACTTCCTTGTATCATCATCCAATAAAATATCTGCATTATCAATGACAACCAATTTTCCCTCTGTCTGACTGATTATTTTCTTTATATCTTTCTGATAATCATAATTATCCAAGCACAAAATTTTTGGATTAACTGCCATACATTCTCTGATAAATGAAAATGTTGCCGTCTTTCCTGTCCCTGAATCTCCCATTAAGATTGTTATATTATTGGTAAATGTAAAGTCCACCACAAACGAAGTATGCACTGTTGAAAAATGTTCCATTACAATCGGTTTACTCTTCATTTTCCCACCACTCCTTTAATTCCTCGTAATCCTCGATCACCTTACCTTCTCCGGTTTGAACCTTAACACGTTCCATATCAACAGGAATCATCGCATATTCACTATATACACTTCCCGCTCCCAGCCCATACAATATCTCCAACGCATTATTTCCACATTCCTTCAGACAAAACACCTTGTCCGGAAAATATAATACATTCAATACAGTTTTACATCCTGTAGAAAGTTGATCTGTATTCAACGTAATATCATCAAATCGTGACCTTATTTTATATTTACTGAGAAGTTCCGAGCCATCTATCCTTTGAATATACTTCGCTGCTCTATCATCCAGTTTCGCTGCCGTATTCTGATTAAAAAATATGTCATTCAGTTCTATATATTCTTTATTATGAGGTATATCCTTCTTGTTTTTAAAAATCGTTATCATGCCACTACCTCCAATCCAACTTTCGGAAACTGTAGTTTCAACGAGCTTCCATCATAGATTCGTTTCATTTTGTCAAACACAGACAGTCTGCTATAATCTAATCCGCAAATGTCGTCTTCCTGACGTTCTTTCCATTCACAGCAAGACTTTATCCAACATTCTCCAAGTACGCCTTTTGACACTTCAAATCCGGTATTTCTTGTCAAATCAAATAGCAGCTTCGCTGATAATTGCTCAATGTTATGTTCTTCTATATTTTTATCATATTCTACTATTTCACGGATTCCTTTATAGCCAAAATTGTCATTCTGCAAAGATTCTACAAGTTTGTGTCTTGTTGCGATTGTAGCGTTTCTTTTTTCTAAAAACTCATCCTCTGGAGCATAAATCCATTCTATCAGTTCCTGAAACTCTAAAAGAATATACTCAAAGCAAATAATATCCAACAGAAAAACATTTTTCTTCTCATTCACATATTTTTTCAACCGCTTCTGTTCCATTACAACCTGTAGGTTATCGAAAGAATTATCAAAAACAATGATATATTTATTTTCTTCATCTTGTACTGTCTTTACTGCTTTCACTAACTCGCTATTATTCTTTTTACTTTCAACGATTACATCCGGACAAAGTTGTTTCATAAGATTTTCCCAAAATGTATAGCCTGCTTTTCCTTTATGGTCTTCTATCCATAAAAAAGTTTTAGCCATGTTTCCTTCACCTGCTTTCTGTGTTATATTTTAACCGATTTTCATCCATAACTCAATAAAATCACCCAAAAAGAAAAAGACCGGCCACCACCAGTCTTTTCCAACAAATTTTTCTATTTTACTTCATACACAACCTTCACTTAACCAACTCTTTTGTTACATCTGTATGGTTCGTCATCATATGCGTAATCCCCACTATGACATTGGGCAATTGGATCCCTTTTTTATTTTAAATCTCAATCAATTCATACTCGCGTGAGCCAACTCCCAGCTCTGCCGCTGCTTCAATCGTGTGAATTCCGTTGCGGCTGTTCACGCGCTCCATAAAGTGATCACGTCCCGGATCGTCAGAATTGATAACCAGGTCAATGCACGCCTGGTCAATGGCCACAGGATCTGTTGATGCAAGAATACCGATATCTTTCATGCAGGGATCTTCTGCCACAGTACAGCAGTCGCAGTCCACGGAAAGATTCTTCATAACATTGATGAAAGCTATTTTTCCCTTAAAGTGCTCTGTCACACTGGAAGCCGCATCAGCCATTGCTTCCGGGAACGCCACACTGCTTGCGTGCTGTTTCCATGTTTCAAAACGATCGTCTGTTTTTCCTGCAGAGTGAATCAATGCTTTGCCTGCCCGGGATGCGCAGCCGATAGCAAGCTGTTTGAGCGCTCCGCCGTAGCCTCCCATGGGATGTCCCTTAAAATGAGCCAACACCAGCATAGAGTCATAATTTTCAATATTTTTTCCTAAACTGTTCTCTTTCAGAATCTTACCGTTAGGAATGGGCCAGATCACATCAGGTCCTTCCGCGTCCATCAGATCCACATCAAAATATTTGTTCCATCCATGCTCTTCCAAAAGCTGAAGATGAGACTGTGTATGATCGCGCACTCCTCCGGCCGCATCACCATAGGCCGTATTGCACTCCACAATGGTTCCATGTATTTTTTCTACCATCGGCCGCCAGAATTCCGAACGCAGGAAATTCTGATTTCCTTTCTCACCGGAATGAACTTTTACAGCCACTTTTCCGGGCAGTTCCACGCCAAGCGCCTGATACATTTCCACTACCTTTTCCGGAGTGATTTCTTTTGTGAAATAAACCTTTGCTTTCATGCCGTTCCCTCTCTTTCCAGAATTTAAAATTCCTTTTTAATGTCTTTTTTTAATGTCCTTTTATTTAAGTATATCTCACTTCTATTAAAATAAGCAATAATCCATATCTATTATCCAATGCCTCTGCCGGTTTCCCGGATCTTGCCCTGAATCAGAGTTTTCATTCCGTCCACCCTGTCACTTTTACCAGTTCCTGTTCCGGAGAAACCTGGACATATAGTAGGCCAAAAAGATGAAGGTCCCCATCATTGCCAGATAGTCAAGGTAATACAAGGGAATGGGCTCTTCAAAATCCAGAAATACAAACTGCGTTTGCAGCGTCATGTAAGTAAAAAGGTCCCGTCTGATAAATACCACCAGGCCATAGAGGGCAATTCCTGCGCCAAGAACGGGAGGAAGAAATTTCTGCAAACAGGAAGGCAGACGAAACTTCTGCACCCTTTTGAACATTCCCAGAAACATTCCCCAATGCAGCCCCAGGTGCAGCGCCATCAGAACGAATCCCCAGTAGGAAGCGGACATATGCAGAAGGCGGGCAAAGGACATGCCTCCATGGATATTCAAAAATGCAAACACACGGTTGGAAAGCATAATCCCGCTTACCATCAGGCCTATCATCGAAAGGAAAACCAGCACATCAACAATCATCTGGAAAATCCGAACCGGAACATATTTTCCGCCAAACAAAGTTTGATACCAGCCTTTATTCAAAATGTGGTGAACGATAAATAAAAGAAACATACCGCCTCCCACCCATTCATGAGCAACATCGCCCCAGAACTGGTAACCCATTAAAAACAGCAGAGCCAACGTCATCAAAACATCCACCAAAATTTTAAAAACAGCCTTGGGTTTCATGGTCTTCCTTTCTCCTTTAACATCCATTTCATCTGCAAATTTCCTTACAGAATGAGTATAAGTTACTCTTTATGCACAAACTCCGGAACAAACAGACGGTTTCTCTTGCTGTCCTTCTACTACAATCTCGCCCTTTGCCTCAGGAATGTCCCGAATGATCTCTTCCACAGCCGGAACGGTAATCCGTCCGGACAAAGGATTTTTGATACTGAGTACCGGCGTGGTGATGACCGCTTCCACATCCGAGCGCTCAAAGGCCAAATCACAGTCAATCATCTCGCAGTTGATCAGTTTCAGCCCCTTGCAGTAACACAAAGGCTGTGTACCGATAATTTTACAGTTTTCAAATGTGACGTTTTCACAGTACCAGGCCAGATATTCCCCTTTGACCGTACTGTTGCGCACTACAATATTTTTCGCATGCCAAAAAGCATCCTTCGTGTCAAAGGTGCAGTTTTCAAAAACGGAATCCTTGATATACTGGAAGGAATATTTTCCCTTCATGGTCACATTTCTGAACTCCAGATTTTCGGAGCGCATCATGAAATACTCGCTTTCGGCGGTACAGTCCTCCATTTTGATGCCGCGTACCGACCATCCAAACTCCGGAGAAATGATATCGCAGCCGCGCATCGTTACGTCGCTGCATTCCCGCAGGGCTTTAATTCCGTGAAGCTCTGTATCCGTAATGGAAATATGGTCAGAATACCACAGAGCCGCCCGGCATAACTCGGTCATTCGGGAATTGGTGATTTTCAGTCCGTGATCATGCCAGAAAGGATAACGCAGATTGAAAAAGCAGTGCTCTGTCTGCACATCTTCACTTTCTTTAAAAGCACTTTCGCCGTCCGCCGGACCGTCAAAAGAGCACTCCCTGACTAAAAGATTTTTGCTGCCGTAAAGGGCGCGTTCCTCATCAAATGTTTTATTTTCGATAATATTCATAAATTTTTCCTCCTTAACCTGCTGTTTGCGTTTTTTGAATCTGATAAACCAGATAATCCAGACAGTCGATTCGTTTTTCTTCCTTATGAATCCTGTCGAGAAGTTTGCTCCTGTGCCTGGACAAAAGCATAATCTGTTCTTTCGTCCTGCCTTCCTCTTCCAGGCGCATAAACTGTTCCACAGTTTCCCGGCTGCATCCGGCATCCTTCAAGTTCTGGAGCACTGCTCTTGTCGAAAAATTTCCGTTCATGATTTACCTCTTTTCGTTCATGATTTTCTCTTTTTCTGTTCTGATATTACTATAGCATTTTTACGAATAAAATAGCTAATACTTATATTCAATGCAAATTCATAGTTGAAAGCTATAGATTCCTTTGTTATGCTATAAAAAAGGAGGCGATTTTGATGGAACTTCGAGTACTTCAATATTTTCTTGCAGTAGCCAGGGAACAAAGCATATCCGGAGCAGCCCAGTCTCTGCACCTGTCCCAGCCGACTCTTTCCACCCAGCTTAAGGCCCTGGAGAATGAACTTGGCAAACCGCTCTTAATCCGCGGAACACCCGGATCCCGAAAAGTCACACTGACCGAAGAGGGAATGATCCTGCGCAAACGAGCGGAAGAAATCCTTTCTCTGGTGAAAAGAACCGAAAGTGAAATTACTCTCTCAGATCAATTGATTGCCGGGGATGTTTACATCGGAGCCGGAGAATCCGACGGCATCCGCCTTCTTACACAGGCGGCGCAAAAAGTACAGGAAAAATATCCCCAGATTCATTTCCATATTTCCAGCGGAGACGGAAAAGACGTTTTGGAAAGTCTGGACAAAGGACTTATCGATTTTGGACTGTTGCTGCAACAGGTAGATTCTTCAAAATACGAATCCTTGAAACTTCCCGTGCAGGAAAGATGGGGCGTCCTTATGAAGAAAAATTCTCCGCTGGCTCAAAAAGAATGGATCACTCCGGAAGATCTCTGGAATGTACCGCTGATCGTATCCCGTCAGGCATCTTCCATCTCTCTGCTGTCCTCCTGGCTGAAACGAGACATGGCGGACCTGAATGTATCAGCAACCTACAGCCTACTGTATAACGGGTCTCTTATGGTAGAGGAAGGCATGGGATATGCCCTCTGTCTGGACAAAATCATCAACACCACCGGAGACAGCGAACTTTGTTTCCGTCCTCTTTCGCCGCCTCTGGAATTGGGTGTATACCTTGCCTGGAAAAAATATCAGATTTTCTCCAAAGCTGCAGAAAAGTATTTAAACACCTTGAAATCTGAGCTGAAGTGATAGAAAGTGCCCCTGATGCGAGTCTTAAGCTCTTACATCTGAAGGCACTTTCTTAAAGTTCGCACTTTATCATAATGTTTCCAGTTTCTGCTTGCCGGTGGACCAGACATGCTGCTGTCTGGCACCTGCCGGAGTATTCTGAGCCATAACGCCTACCAGCTGATGAGGAACATACGGCTCTTCCAAAAAGAGGATTTCTTCTTCCGTCAGGGAAAAATCTACGGCTTTCGCCGCGCCTTCCACATGGTTCACTTTGGTAGCTCCTACCACCGGGGAGGTCACCTTTGTCAAAAGCCATGCCAGCGAAATTTCCGTCATGGACACGCCATGTTTCTCTGCCAGCTCTGCTGCTCTGCTAATAATTATGCTGTCCTGCTCTGCAGTGGCGTCATACTTAAATTTGGCATAACTGTCTTCTTCCAGACGCCTGGAAGTTTCTCCCGGATGTTTGGAAAGACGCCCTCCGGCCAGCGCGCTGTATGGAGTCATGGCAATGTTGTCTTCGGCACACAGCTTTGCCATCTCGCGCTCTTCCTCACGGAAAATCAGGTTATAGTGTCCCTGCACAGACACAAATTTGGCAAATCCTTCTTTTTCCGCCAGAGCGTTTGCCTTGGCAAGCTGCCATGCAAAACAGTTGGAAATGCCGATATACCGGGCTTTTCCGGCTTTCACGATCCGGTTTAATCCATCCATAATGTCATAAAGCGGGGTTTCATAATCCCACATATGATAAATATATAAATCTACATAGTCCATACCAAGATTTTTCAGACTGGTATTGATCATCTGCTCAATATGCCGCTGACCGGAAATGCCTGCCTCAATCTCCTGCCGCGTGCGGGGAAGAAATTTGGTTGCCACCACTACGTCCTCACGCTTTGTAAAATCTTTCAGCGCACGTCCCAGATATTGTTCGCTTGTGCCGCTTTGATAAGCGATAGCGGTATCAAAAAAATTTATTCCCAGCTCCAGTCCCCGTTTGATGATTTCTCTGGAATGCGCCTCATCCAGCGTCCAGCTGTGCTGGCCATTCTTCGCGTCGCCAAAACCCATGCATCCCATACAGATACGGGAAACATTTAACTCTGAATTTCCTAATTTTGTATACTGCATCCTGATTCCTCCTCTGAAAATCTGCCTTTCGTTTCCGGATTTCTATTCTATTTTCTGTATTATTTTCCTCTTTTTACAGTTTCAGTATAATTTCACTTTTTCCGAACAGCAAATACCTATATTTTATTTTTTACCATGCCTGTGAGGAATGACAAATTTTCTCTTCGCTGCTGACTTTTACTGCACTTCTTTCCGGTGCCTGGGTAAAATCCGTAAAAATGCGTTTTGAGCATAATACATGCTTATCTATGTTGCATTCAGCAAATTCTCATGGTATCCTTTTAAAAGAAAGGGGCGTTAAACTTTGGAAATTCGTGTACTGAAATACTTTCTGATGGTCGCTCGAGAAGAAAACATTACCAAAGCGGCCAATTTATTGCATCTGACTCAACCTACTCTATCCCGCCAGCTGATGCAGCTGGAGGAGGAGCTTGGAGTTACCTTGTTTCTCCGCAGCAAGCATCGTATCATTCTCACAGAAGATGGGATGCTTTTACGGCGGCGCGCTGAGGAAATTGTCACCCTTGCAGAAAAGACAAAAAATGATTTCCAGCACAAGCAGGAGCCGCTGGCAGGTACGGTTACGATAGGAAGCGGAGAATTGCGAAGCTCCCGTTTTCTCACACAGCTAATCACTTCCTTCCAGAAAGAAAATCCACTGGTATCTTTCAAAATTTACAGCGGCAACTCCGACAATATCAAAGAACGCATTGAGCGGGGACTTTTAGATGTGGGACTCCTGCAGGATCCTGTGGACATTACGAAATACAGCTTTGTCCGCACGCCAATCCGGGAACATTGGGGCATTATGGTAAGAGAAGATTCTGACCTGGCTTCAAAATCCAGCGTTACCCCGGAGGACTTATCCGATGTGCCGCTGATTATGCCGGAGCGGGAAAATGTACAAAACGAACTGCTCCACTGGTTTGGTTCCTACGCTGAAAATCTGCATATCATTGCCAGCGGCAATTTGCTTTACAATCTGGCTTCCCTGGCACGCGACAGCGGAAGCTGCGTTCTCACGCTGAAGCTGGACTGTACCTATGAAGGGCTTGTTTTTGTTCCGCTGTCCCCAAAATTTGAGACCGGCACAGTACTCGTGTGGAAAAAAGCACAGATTTTTTCCCCTGTAGCAGCGGCATTTATTGACCATTCCAAGACATACATATCAGGAATAGTTCAGGATTTAACATAAGCATTAGACATTACCCCGCAAAAGCATTACACTACAGGTGTTACGACCGAAAGGGGTGAAAAAATGACCATCTATGAAGTAAGTGAACGCTACAATATCCCCATGAATATCCTGCGGGAATACGAAAGCTGGGGATTGTGCGGCGCAGTCAAAAAAGTAATGGGCGACTGGCAGTACGACGATACAGATTTGGAGCGTCTAAGCCTGATCATGACCCTGCATGATATAGGATTCGAAAGTTCTGAAGTGGAAACCTATATGAAACTGTTGGAGGAAAAAGATACGGAAGCCCAGCGCCTGCGGCTGCTCAACAAAAAACGTGCGGACACCCTGGATGAAATCCACTTTCGGGAAAAGCAATTGGAACGGTTGGACTATCTGCGCTATCACATCCGCAGACAGCAGGAGGAAAACAAACCCGCCGCGAGAAAAACAAGCCGTAACACCAAACAGTAAATCTGATTTTTTACGAAAGGAGTTAATGCTTTATGAAAGATTATCGTAAGACCGATCCCGAATTTATGGAGCGCTTTGAGCACTTTGCTTTTGAGGAAGTGGTAAAGGAACCAGGTCAGCAGCTGGAAGAAACCACCCGCCATATGGCAATTCTTGCCACCCTGTTAGGATGCCAGGGCACAGATGAGTTTCGTCTGGAACTGCCCCGCGCTCTGGACGCCGGAATTACTCCGGTCATGGCCAAGGAAATTATTTACCAGGCAGTAGATTACCTTGGTATCGGCAGAGTTCTTCCTTTTTTAGACATCGCCAATGAAATTCTGGAAGCTCGTGGCGTAAAACTTCCTCTGGAAGGCCAGGCCACAACAACTATGGAAAACCGTCTGGAAAAGGGCGCTCAGGCTCAGGCGGATATTTTCGGTCCGCAAATGCTGGAGGCATGGAAAAGCGGACATATCAACCGTTGGCTGGCTGCCAACTGCTTTGGGGATTACTACACCCGCACCGGACTCACGCTCGCACAGCGGGAAATGATCACTTTCTGTTTTCTGGCTGCACAGGGCGGCTGCGAACCGCAGCTTATCGCCCACTCCAAAGGAAACATGAACCTGGGCAATGACAAAGATTTTCTCATTCGGGTCGTATCCCAGTGCCTGCCTTACATCGGCTATCCCAGAAGCCTGAATGCCATTACCTGTATCAACAAGGCAGCAGAAAATTAAAGTAACGTTTTCGTTAACTGCTTGTACAGCTGCAAAAAACCACGCTTTGAAGTGAAACAAACACTTTCAAAGCGTGGCTTTTTTGACAGATACCAAAATTTTTCAATGCTAATTAAGCTTTAATTCATCAAAAATAGTGATTAGCCATAGGGTCATGCGTTTATTTGTCTCAAAAATTTCCGTGTATTTATCCTGCTTGGAAAACCACGCTGTGCAAACCAGCTGATTCGCCATGACCACATAAGGAAGTGCAATCGCTTCCTCCTTGGTAAGTGTAACTACGCTGTCATAACCCCAAAGAATATTTCGATATATTTCTATCCACTTTGACAGCTTTGTTTGGTCTTTTTCATCAAAACTCTCACTCAAAATTGCCGTAGCTGCATAGCAGGGATCATAAATACGCAGGTTTTTCTCCGACAGTTCAAAGTCAAGAAAACCCCATTCGTCCTGGGACAGGATAATGTTTGACGGGTTCGGATCACGATGAATGATTTGCTTAGGCAACTTGTCATACAGTTTTCCAAATTCATTCAAATACCCCCGGCAAAACGACTCCGAAAGCGACAAAATATCTTTTGCTTTCGGCAATGCCCAATTCTTTACAGATTCATATAGATTTACGTCATTTACCGGTGTTTTAACCTGGCACAAAACAAGATGCAGCTGCCCAATGATTTTGCCGACAAATCTTGCCTTTGCGATATAATCTCCTTCATAAAATTCATGTGCAATCATTTGTGTGCCATAGATTCTCCGGGTTACATAGAAAAACAGTTCGCCCTCCTGCACGTATGCTCGCCCATCCGTTGTTTCGATTGGGGAAGATATACATAAACCAGCGTCTTTTATTGCATTGCAAAGCGCAATTGCATTTTTTACTTCTGCAGAATTTTTAGAAACCTTCAATACAAAATCTTTTCCGACATAAAAGGCTCTGTTATTTTTTTCACCATTGCTCTCATGGTAAACATCAGAGATTGTTTCATTTTCTAATTTCCAGTGCTTCAAAACCTCCAAAGCTTTCTTATGCGATACCATATAGTCCTCCTTATACAAATCCATTTTGTAAGGTCGTTTAGCTCGCCCTTTTTTTATAAAAGCGGAGGGAGTGCAGTCAAATTCGCGCCGAAAAGCTTTGTAGAATCCAGCATAGGTGTCAAAACCGTATTCCAGTATCACATCCATCCTTTTGCAGCCGCATCGAATTTCATAAATCGCATGAACAAGCCTGCGCCTAAGAACATATTGCATCACTGGCATTCCAACGGCTGATTGGAACAGCCTGTAGTAATGAAACAGGGAATATCCTGCCCTCTCGGAAAGCTCCGTGGCTGTGATAGAAGTCTTCAAATTGTCCTCTATATAATCAAGGCTGTCCTGTATGCTTTTTCGGTAGTCCATTAACTTCACTCCATTTATTGTTCTGTAGCTACGTATATAGAATAGCACATAAATTGAAAAATACCTTTCCTGTTTTGCTGAATTAAAATAAAGTTTTCATTAGGTGCTTGTACAACTGCAAAAAACCACGCTTTGAGGTGAAACAAACACTCTCAAAGCGTGGCTTTTTTTACAGATACCCAAATTTTTCAATGCTGTGATTCACGCGTCAATCCACTGAATAAATGCTGTTTTATCTGCACTGTTATACCCGACATTTCGATAGAAGTTTAATACACTTTCTTCCTTTGAACCCGTAAGCAGCATCATTTTATAGCAGTTATTCTCTTCTGCAATCTGCCTTGCGTAGTTCAGGCAAGCAGTACCATAACCTTTTTTTCGATATTCTCCATGTGTCACGACATTTTCTATAAATGCATATGGACGAACATTTCTTGTGAGGTTCGGAATAATCACACATACACAAGATGCCACAATTTTACCCTCAACTTCACAGACGATAAGATGATAATTTGAATCATTTATAATATTATTCCATGTATTTCTCAATCGCCCTGAATCTTCCGGAATGCTTTTCTCATGAAGATACAGATATAGCTGCAATATTTCATCTAAATCATTTTTATTTGCTTCTCTAATCATAATTCCATCCCCTACCCGGATTAGTATCATGTCATTATTTAACACTTCATAAAATTCTTTCAAATTCAAATGCGGACCTACCGCCCTAAGGAATCTGTATATCCTTCACGACTATGAATGTATCTTGTTCTTTATACGCAAACTTGCTTCTATGTGCATAATCCAATGTCTTGAAAATGGCATTTGTATTAGCCCTCGAATATCTTTACCGCACCAATAATCAATAAGCCAAATTGCATTTTCATCATTACTTACAACGTTTAATAATTTTAACTCTTCTTTTCTCTCTTCGGATATTTTCCTTTTCAATTCATCATAGGATAAACTCTTGATTATCTTCTCGGTGCTATCCTTTACCTCAAAAATATATGAATAAAGTTCTTTCAAGTTAAGTTGTTTTGAAAAATCCGCAATCTGCTCTTTTACAAGTTCATTTCCTGTTGTAATTATAGGCGAATTAATACGTTCTTGATAATTGCACGAAAAAAACACTTGCTCGTTTTCACTTATCAATGTATGTGCAACTATATCTTCAATACGAAAAATATGCCAAATTGAATATGCAATCGTTTTACTATGGTAACCGTCTGCATTTATAAATGGAATTGCGTCAAAATCTTCTCTGCTTAATTCCTCCTTAAATGATGTTAAGGTTTCCATTAACTGATTTCGCAAATCAAATAATGTGTCAATACCTGCTTCATAAGTATCTTTCTTTTTGATTTGCGCTTGCATTGTTTTATTTAGTTCAGACCATACCTTATTCATAATCACTTATCCTCCAACAATCCCGATTTGCCTTTGCTTATAATATATCATGCGCTTTTAAGCATTGTCATTTCTTTTCTGCTTTTGGTAAACTGTAACAGTTCAGCCCGCGCCATTCGGAAAACCGCACTGACGTGCTGTTCCAGAATGTAGTTCAGAACAATGTCAATGGGAACCACATCCTGTTTCGGATGGATACTCCCGAGATGACGGTACCTGGCTGCCAGGGTAAGAAAGGGGAACTGATAGAATTTAAACCTTGAACATGGTACAATAAAACATAAGATAAAGTGACAAATCTGAATTGGTGGAGGAACATATTGTGAAGAAGAAACTAGGGATAGGTATTGCCATTTTAGGGCTTATTGTATTATACATTTTATCAAGTTTATTTATAATAGGAGAACCGATTGATGGAAATCAATTGGCATATAATATCTCACAAAATAACTCAATTTTGGAATTGCAAGTATCCGCAAAAGAACCTGCTGTTGCGCTTAGGGGATGGAAATTTAAACAAGAGGGAAAAGACTTGTTCATAAGTGCAAAAAAAGTACTTGTATCTTTTCTGTTTTCAAGCGGTGAATACCAAACATCTATTGATATAGATGGAATAGAAAATATTTATTTGGGCGGTCAAATGATATGGAGCAATAAGTGAACTTCCCATTTATCGGGGAGATAACAAAGGCGGGCGGGTCATGAAACGCAAAAAAGCAGGGCAGCACAGCAAAATGCCATGTTGTCCTGCAAAAAATGCTCATCGCACCGGCCAGGAAGAAAGTTCTTCCAGATAGCCGGGGACATCTATATTCTGCGGACAGTGCGAAGTACACTGCCCACAGCCAATGCAGTCCGTGGGATTGACGGATTCCTGCATGGCCTTTTCCCATGCGCTCTTATCTTTGTTCAGGGCCAATTCATTATAAAAGTTCATCCACCTGGGAATATCAATGCCTTTCGGACAGTCGTCGCAGCAATACCGGCAGGCAGTACACTGCACTGCCAGTTTGGATTCATAACCCGCAGCCACGTTCATCAACAGCATATTCTGCTCCGCTGTCAATGGCTCATCCTTTTGAAACGTGGACACATTATCCCGAATCTGCTCCATTGTACTCATTCCGCTCAAAATCATGGTCACACCCGGCAATCCCATCAGCCAGTGAAACGCCCATGCAGGAACAGACCATTCCGGCTTGGCTTCTTTCAAGACAGCATCATATTTTCCAAGGGATGCCAATCGTCCGCCCCGCACCGGCTCCATAACCCATACAGGCAGACCATGTTCCGTGATAATCTCGTACTGACGCTTTGCATTCTGCATAGTCCAGTCCAAATAGTTAAGCTGTATCTGGACAAATTCAAAAGCATCTGACCAATTCAAAAATTGCTCCAATGTATCCGGTTTCCCGTGGGACGAAAATCCGATATGCCGAATCCGCCCTTTCGCCTTTTGTTCCAGAAGGAAATCCATGTAGCGGCGATTTTGGTTCCTGTAAGCGCTGCTGGTCATTTCATTGACGCAGTGAAGCAGGTAAAAATCAATGTAATCTGTATGCAGCCTGCGAAGTTGTTCCTCGAATACTTTTTCAATATTGGGATTTGCCATCACAAAAAATTTAGTAGCCAGATAATACTTTTCTCTGGGATACTTGCTCAAGGCTTCTCCCAAAAAGGATTCCGACTTGCCGTGGTGATAAACATAGGCAGTATCATAGTAGTTAATTCCCTGCTCCATGGCATAATCAATGATTTCCTCCGCCTTTTTCTTATCGATTTTTCCCCAGTTGGTAGGCAAACGCATATTTCCCATACCAAGCCTGGATAATTGTATATCCTGAAACTGCTTATAAATCATGCATTATCCCTCTCTTTCACCTATGACTGCTGTCAAATAAAATTTCACACAAGCCTGTAGGGCTCTATCTTTTTTTTGCAAACTACAGCTGTCTAACCATTGACACTCAATAAAATTATCTTACGCGAAGGCTTCCTCATGTTCGCCAAACAACCATCCCATGATGGCTTCATCGTGAGCAAACGCCAATCCTCCCGCATGTTGATCAGAATAACCGGCTTCTGAGAAATACTCCTGCTCTTTCAAATCTAAAACAATAAGATTTTCGATTTCCTCCTCTGAAAGTCCCTCTTCCAGATAAAATTCCCGAAGCTCTGCATACGCTTCTTTCAATGAAGAAGAACCATAGTAGCTGTCATCTTCTCCAATCGCCATGTACACAGGGGTTCTAGCCTGTGCCAGCACTTCCAGATCGCCGTCCCACTGAGAACTGGTCATCAGATAGGCTGTATAAAGTTCCGGACGCATTCCCATAACCAGCGAACCGGTTTCCCCGCCGCCGGACATCCCATGCAGATAAACTTTCTCCGGATCAATATTATAATGGGAAAGAAAATATTCAGTCAAAGCAATCGTCATATTGGCGGAGTTTTCTCCCCAATCATCCAGCTGCGTGGAAAGCACGATCATCTTGTCATTGTATTTTGGCGCTTCTGTGCCGAAATCCTCTCCCATATTCGCTCCAACGCCCTGAAAATACAAGCCTTCCCATCCAGGGAGCGTGATAAATAAAGCATAGGGCTCGCTGCCATCATAGCTCTCCGGGATATAACTGCTGAAATGAATATCTCCATATTCCTCGGTATGCAAAGTGTTATCATTGATAAAGCCTCGCTGCATTTGTGTTCCGACTGTCAGCTCCCCTGACGCTGTCACTTCTGTCTGCAATTCCTGAGCACTGTCTTCCTCTTCTGTTTCCGGCAAAACAGCTGCTGTATTTTCTGTTTCCGAAGACTCTTGAGAAACCAAAACCTGCTCATTATCCATATCTTTGCAGGAAACCAGACTTAATGCCATCATACAAACTGCAGGCAAAAGAAAGATTTTTCTCATTTTCCCCATTCTTTTCTCACCTCGTTTTCTGCTTTAAATTGTAACGCAGTCCTGAAAAGAAGTACAATGCCGATTGCGAAACGCAGTATAACCAAGATACATAGCAGATAGCGAATCTTCTACATAAAATAATTGGGGCTGTCGCATGAGAGAATAAATCTCTCATGCGATATGCCCCTCTTTTGATGCTCATTTTATAAAAACAGCT
>CALWLY010000012.1 GCA_944381635.1 uncultured Lachnospiraceae bacterium | reverse complement strand
CACTCATTTTTGTAAGAGTAATTGCCACTTTTCTTTTCCCGTCTTTCAAAGTGGAAATAAACTTTTCACTTCAGCAATTTAATTTTTACTGACATTTTTTACTTTCTTTCATTTAACTCCAAAAGACAAAGGCGGGCTTTGACTGCTCAGCTTTCCCATGTATATAAAATGTATGTCAGGTCAGCATATCCTGGGCAGCCCCTCTCCATATAAAACCGAAAGGATTCTTTTTCCACCCAGGGCGGTCTCCACGGTTACCTTTTCTCCGGATCCGGTAACTTCACCAATGATTGCCGCATCCTTTCCGTATCTGCTTTCTCTCATACAGGAAAGAGCCAGCTGTGCGTGCTCTTTTTTTACAATCGCAATCATCTTTCCTTCGTTTCCCATATAAAAAGGATCTAATCCCAATATATTGCAAAAAGCTTTCACTTCTTTGGACACCGGAATTCTTTCTTCCTGCAGATTCATTCCACAACCGGAAGTATCTGAAATTTCATTTAAAACAGTGGCAAGACCACCCCGGGTGACATCACGCATAGTATGAATTTCCACGCCTTCCTTCTGCATGCGTCCCACCATCTCTCCTAAAGGCGCACAATCGCTTTTGATCTGATTTTCGATTTCCATCCTGGCGCTCAGAATCGCCGCATGATGGTCGCCCAGATTTCCGGACAATAAAATCACATCGCCGGATTTGCATTTATCTGCGCCTGTCTGCATAGTTTCCTTTAAAAATCCCACACCGGAAGTATTGATATAGATACCGCCATTACCTTCAATAACTTTTGTATCTCCGGCCACGATCATTACCCCTGCTTCTTCTGCTGTATTCTGCATGGAACGGGCAATCTTTTCCAGATCTTCTGTATCTGCCCCTTCTTCCAGAATAAAACCGCAGGTCAGATATTTCGGAACCGCACCGCTCATAAGCAGATCATTTACCGTTCCGCAAACAGACAGTCTTCCTATATCTCCGCCTTTAAAAAAAAGCGGCGTCACTACAAAACTGTCCGTAGTCATAGCAATTTTCCCACAGCCATTTCCATTCACAGGAACTACCGCTGAATCTTCCATTTTACTGAGCACAGAGTTTCCAAAATTCTGTGCAAAAATTCCGTTGATCAATTCCGAAGTTTCTCTTCCGCCGCTGCCATGTGCCATTGTTATTTTCATATCAATCTCCATTCCGCCGTCTTATGCGGCAGTAAATTGTACCAGATTACTTTCTTTTCTATCGTTTGTCATTTCTGACTTTCAAAACTGTGAAAACAGCTTCCTTCCATAGATACCATACAGGCTCCCTGAGGGGAATCCGGAGTGCATACCTTGCCAAACAAGGGACATTCCTCCGGTCTTTTTTCTCCCGTCAATATCTGTGCGCACGCACATGCCTTGTTTTTTTTCTCATCTTCCATGAGGAATTCACTGCCTGCATCAAATTGCCTGTATTTATCTGAAAGTTTCCTTCCCGAATTCGGAATCACACCCATGCCTCTCCATGCGGCATCGCAGATATCAAAAATTTCATCCACTTTATTTTGAGCTTCTATATTAGGCTCCCGACCTACCGCAGAAGGATAAAAGTTTTTCAACTCGCCCTTCCCCTGCATTTTTACAAGAGCGGCAATTGCACTCAGAAGCTGCACTCCTTCAAAGCCGGCAGCTACAAAGGGAATTTCATATTTTCGTGCCAGCTGCTCGAAGAGTTCTGTCCCAGTCACTGTGCAGACATGGCCAGGCGCCAAAAAACCGTCAATCTGTGTTTTCTTTGTCCGGCACAGCCACTCGATAACCGGCGGCATGGTCTTTAGGGAAGTGAGAAGTCTGATATTATGCAGACCTTTCTGCTGCGCCTGTTTTACCAGAAGTGCATAGACAGGTGTGGTCGTCTCAAATCCTACTGCCGCAAAGACAAATTTTTTCTCTCGATTTTCTTCCGCCAGTTTCAAGATTTCCATAGGGCTGTAAACCATCCGAACTTTTGCGCCTTCGGCCTTTGCTCCTGCAAGACTGACTCTGCTGCCCGGAACGCGCAGCATATCCCCAAAAGTCACGACTACAATATCCGGCTGTTTTGCCAACTCTATCAATCGGTCTATGTACCCGCTGACTGTCACACAGACAGGACATCCCGGCCCTGAAATTAATCTGATTTTATCAGAAAGCAGCGAGGGAATTCCATTTTTTGCAATTTGCGCTGTATGAGTCCCGCATACTTCCATGAGCCGCAGTTCTTTCCCGTCATAATTTTTTAAAAAGGAAATCAGCTGTTTTGTTCTTTCATCCATTTGCTGCCGTTCCTCACTTTCCTCTTCTATTATTTACAGCGTAACAGTTCAGCCATCTGCGTATCGGCGGCAGGATTTATGCTCGCATAAAAATTCTGCCGCCGATACGCAGATGAGCTAAGCGCCAGCCAATGAGAAAAACAGCGGCGCAGCCGCAGTAAGCACGTCAGTGCGGTTTTTCGAATGGCGCGAGCTGAACTGTTACATTATTTATAATATCTATCTACAATAAGCTTGTCCGAACCGTCATATGGATGGGACCTTGAGTTTTACAGCGCCTGCATTTCTTCCAATTCTCTAAAAAGCTGCTCCAGCTCTTCCGCTTCTGATTCTTTTAAAACCTGAAGGATACATCCGGCATGAACCAGAACTCTATCCCCTTCCTTTACAGGTACCAGACCTGCCTGTACTTCCACCTGATTTCCTTCAAAAGAAACCAAAGCTTTCTCTTTGTTAACCTCAATTACTTTCCCAGGTAATGCAACACACATAGCTTGCCTCCATTTTTACATCCGTCTTTCCTACTATTCCGCTCTCTTTTAGCCTCTGACCTGGCCAGATTCCTTCTGTTGATTTACCAGATAGACCTGGCCCAGCGCAATTCCCCCATCGTTGCACGGGACCTGTTTGTTCCAATAGACTGAAAATCCCTGACTGCGGAGAGTTTTGACACAGCCTTCCATTAAAAGAAGATTCGCAAAACAGCCTCCGCTGAGAGAAACATTATTTTCCCCTGTCTGTTTCCTTACTTCCATACATATTTTCAAAACGGCTTCTGTTACAGCCTCATGAAACCCCAGCGCGATTCGTCCCGGTTCCACATTCTCCGTCACTGCCTGAAAACACTGTCTGATCAAAGATGGTGTATTCAGACAGAAACTGTCCTTTTGCAGGTCGATACTTTTCAAAATCACTTCTTCGTCCTGATCAAAAAAAGTAAGCGGATAGGGTGTTTCTCTTCTTTTTTTAGCCATAGCCGCCAGATTTTCCAGTTCTGTTGCACAAAAACCTTCGTAAATATTTTCTGTTCCGCAGCCGGTCATTGCAGCCACCGCATCAAACAGTCTTCCCATGCTGCTGTTATAAGTCACGGAAACACCGGCCCGTCTGGCCGCCAAAAGCAGCCTTGCCTCCTGCTCCTTAATTTCCGGAAGTACTTTTCTGATATCTTCCATTTTTTCAATTCCCGCGCCGGCCAGGCAGCAAAGGGCGCTCTGCCATGCCCGCCTAGAAAGGGCGTCTCCTCCGCACATTTTTTCCGGATACAGATGCGCGGCTCTCTTCCACTCTCCCTTTTGACAAAGAAAAATCTCTCCTCCCCAAATACTGCCGTCATCCCCATATCCTGTACCATCAAAAACTACACCGATTGCGTGTGTAAGTCCATGTTCTGCCATCACAGACGCAGCATGGGCTTTGTGATGCTGCACACGCATTATCGTTTTACCACCGGCGGCAGGTTTTAAACTTTCGAGTTCTTTTTTCCCATTTTTCGCTCTCTGCGCTGTCTCCACATTTCGCGACGTAAAATAACCCGGATGGCAGTCACATACCATAATGTCCTCTTCGATATCAAAGAGCTTCTTCATTCTGTTCACAGTCTGCCCATACAATTCCTGTACCGAAGCCGACTCCATATCTCCCAGATATTGACTCAAGTATACACTATCTTGGGATGCCAGTGCAAATGCAGCTTTCAGATCGCCGCCCGCTGCGAAAACCCGGTGTCCGCAAGGTTTTCTTATAAACACTGGAAAGGGCACATAGCCCCGGCTTCTTCGTATCAATTGAATTTTCCCATCAAAAACACGAGCGACGGAGTCATCCAGAGGTGCCAGAATCTCCCGGTCATGATATAAAATTCCATCTGCCTTTTCAAGTTCAGCTTCTGTTTCTTCTCCCTCCCGCCACAAAATAGGCTCGCCGCTTTTATTTGCACTGGTAACAATCAGCGGTCCGCATGCTCTAAGAAGGAGAAGATGAATTCCCACATTCGGAAGAAAAGCTCCCAAAAATCGACTTCTCCCCGCTGTTTCCTCACAAATCCGGATACTGTAACGCTCCAAATCTTCTTTCTTTTCTGCTTCCCTTTCTCCTTCTCCCCACTGCCTCTTTTCCAAAAGAACAATGGGGCGTGCCGGAGAAAGCAGCAGTTTCTTTTCTTCTTCGCTGCAAAAGGCCAACTTTTCAACTGCTGAAAGTTCCGGAAACATAACAGCAAACGGCTTTTCTTCTCTTCCTTTTATTTTCCGCAGTCTTTTTACCGTCTCCCTGCAATCAGGACGGCACAAGTATTGATACCCTCCTATTCCCTTCAATGCCAATATTCCGCCGGCATTTAAAATATCTATTGCTTTTTTTAGAGCCTCTTCCTTTTCCAAAAAGGTCTTCTCTTTTCGAAACAACAGCTGAGGTCCGCAGTTATGGCAGGAAATAGTCTGTGCATGTCTGCGTCTTCCCGCCATGCTTGTGTATTCTTCTTTGCATTCCGGACACATACTGTATCGGTCCATGGAAGTTGTATTTCTGTCATAAGGAATCTTTTTCAAAATGCTATAACGGGGCCCGCATGCCGTGCAGCTGATAAAGGGATATCGGTATCTTCGATCCGACTTTCTTTCCATTTCTTCTGCGCACGCGGGACATATTCCAAAATCCGGTGCCAGGATAGGCACAGACTCTTCTCTGTTTTTTTCTTCTGAAGAAATAATGGAAAAACCGATAATCTCCGTTTCCTCTTCTTCTCCTGCTTTTCCTTTTTCCTCCAGTATTTCCATATTAGAAATGAATGCACCTTTCGGAGCATTTTCTCTTATTCTTTCCGCAAATTTTTCCGCCACAGGCAAAGCGGCACAGACCACGATGTGGACTGTCCCGCCGCTGTTGCATACCGTTCCTGAAATTTTATATTTTTCAGCCATTTTGGCCACAAAGGGACGAAATCCTATCCCCTGTACCATTCCGCTTACAATAATCCGGCTTTTCATACTCCTTCAATGCCATCCATAGCCATCTCATGACCTACCTCGGTAGGTTCGCCCTCTGTTCCGCAATGAGGGCATTCATAATGGAAAGGTTTTCTCGGAAAAAGTTCATGACATTTCGGGCAGCGCAGCATAGTCTTCACCGGCGTCACTGCAATTTCAGCGCCCTCGCAGATTGTTCCTGCAGCCACATCTTCAAAATGCATCCGGATGCTGTCTCCCGAATATCCGGAATCTTCTCCGATCACCAGATTTATTTTTGTCACCTTGCTGTAACCCTTTTTCTTTGCCTCTGCAACGGCATCTTCAATGATATCTACTGCCTTATGATATTCATGCATGTTCTTTTTCCTCCTGCTTTTCCTCTGTTGTCTGTTTTGTATAAGTTTCCACCGTTTTTTCTTCCGACGGACTTGTATAATGCTGTTCCATGGACAGACACTTTCTCGGGCAATGATCCACACAGCACCGGCATTGAATGCACCCAAACGGATCGATCGTCCAGGTCTGTGCAGCCCGATCTACCGTTATGGCTCCGGTAGGACACTTTTTGGCGCACAGTGTGCAAAAAACACACTGACTGATATCAATACTTACTTTTCCTCTTGTTCTTTCCGGATATTCTCTCTCTGCCTGCGGGTAGTTTTCCGTTACCGGCTTGTGAATCAGATTTTTTAATACGGTTCCGGTAAATTTCATAATACCGCTCATATTTTCTGCCTCCTGGTTCTGATTTTATCAAACAATAGACAGCTCGCTCTGCGAACTTGCTGTTTTACAGACAGTTATCGCTCCGTGCAGCTGATACACGGGTCAATGGTCAGAATCAGAATCGGTACATCTGCCAGCTGGCAGCCTTTCAGCGTCTCCAGCATTCCCGGAAGATTCGCAAAGGTTGGTGTTCTCACCCTGACGCGATCAAGGAATTTCGTACCATTTCCTTTTACATAATAAATAGCTTCTCCTCTGGGCTGCTCCACGCGCATAAAATGTTCTCCCGAAGGCATACCCTTGACCGGAACCGCCACTTCTCCTTCCGGTATTTTGGCAATCGCCTGTCTGATAATGTCAAAAGACTGGAAAATCTCCCGAATGCGGACATCGCATCTTGCATAGGAATCTCCCACCTGACTGGTAATTGGTTCAAAATCAATATCCGGATAAGCTGCGTATCCTAACTTTCTGCTGTCCAGCGCAATTCCGCTGGCACGCATAAAAGGTCCCACAGCTCCCAGCTCATGAGCCTGCTCTTTTGTGAGAAATCCCACATCTTTCAGACGGCTCTGTACTGCGTAGTCATTTAAAAAGGTCTTGGAAATTTCCCGCAGTTCTCTTTCCATATCATCAAGAACCTTTGAAAACATGGAAAGCATCTGTGCATCCATATCCCGGCGCTGTCCTCCAATCATATTGACTGAGAAAATGACACGCCCACCGGTGGACACCTCAAACATATCCAATATTTTTTCTCTGAGTCTCCAGCTTTGCATAAAAAGACTTTCAAATCCAAACGCATCCGCCAAAAGCCCCAGCCAGAGCAAATGACTGTGAATTCTAGACATTTCGCACCAGATTGTACGAAGATATTTCGCTCTGGGCGGAATTTCCACATTCATTACATGCTCAACTGCTTCACAATACCCCATGCCATGCATAAAGCTGCAGATACCGCAAATGCGCTCCGCCACATAGACATATTGCTGATAATCTTTCTTTTCTACCAGTTTTTCCAATCCCCTGTGTACAAAACCGATCGAAGGGACTGCTTCCACTACTTTTTCATCTTCCAATACCAAATCCAGATGAATCGGCTCCGGCAGCACAGGATGCTGAGGTCCGAAAGGAACAATGCTTCTTACCGACATAACTGTTTTCCCCTTTTCTCTCTATTTGTAAGGTGTTTTTGTCTTCATACGATAAAGATTTCCGTGATAATCCTGGGAAATCATTTTTATCTGAATATCAAACAGATCATGGATTTCATTTTCATACAGAAAGGCCGGTTTATAAATATCACTGATGCTGGAAACTTCATCTCCCTCTTTGATATTCAGCCTCAAACATACAAACTCATAATCTTTTCCAAAAGAGTAGGTAAGCTCATAACCCTCACCGGTCTTCGTTGCGCATATCTGAACAAGCCGGTAATTCTGATGCTTCAGTTTCAGTACTTCGGTCACCAAAGCCTCTGTATCAATAACCAGAATTTCGCCGTCATTCATATTTTCAGTTCTCCTTTGCTTCTTTTTTCATCTCTTCCCGCTTTTTGTCAAGCAGCGCTACCGCTTTCATGACACCGTCAATGATCGCTTCCGGTCTTGCCGCGCAGCCGGGAACATAAATATCTACAGGAATAGCCTTATCTACGCCCCCAAGAATGTTATAACACTCTTTAAAGATACCGCCGTTGCAGGCACAGATTCCCACTGCAACTACCACTTTGGGAAATGGCATCTGGGAATAAATCTGCTGAACAACCGGTTTGTTCTGCGCATTGATCCCTCCTGTCACCAGAAAAATATCTGCGTGTTTGGGATTTCCTGTATTGACCACTCCAAATCGTTCCAGATCATATTTAGGCATCAGACTGTCTAAAACCTCGATATCGCAGCCGTTGCAGCTTGAGCCGTCATAATGTATGATCCAGGGAGATTTTGATATTTTCATTGCTCAAACCTCTTTTCTTTTCCATACTTTTCTGCCCGGCAGTTTTACCGGATCAAAACCAGAATAAACAGATTGATTCCGCCTGCAATCAGCGTAAACATCCAGGTAGATTTTACCATCGTATCCCAATGTACACGCGGAAACACATTGTCCACAAATGTCTCAAAGAAGAAAGACACCAGGATACCAACCAGAGCAAGGACAAGTCCCCACCATGTTCCGTTTACAAAAAACAAGCCGATTACACCAAGAAGAAGAACCGTTTCATACCATTCGGCAACTTCCACCAGCGCCAGAATATTTCCTGAAAGTTCTGTGGTAAGACCACGGACCATTTCCTGATGCGCATGATGGGATGTACTCAGGTCAAACGGCGATTTTCGGAATTTAATGGTCAGAATAAATACATAACCAAGAAAGATACCCGGAAGATAAACAATTGCCGGAATATCGGTTCTTGCAATATCATCTACCCGAAAACTTTCTGCTGCAATATAAAATCCGATTGCCGTCAGAAGAAGCATCGGTTCGTAGGTCATTGCCTGAACCAGTTCCCTTTGTGCTCCCATGGAACTATAGGGAGAGTTTGCGGAAGCCGAAGACATTACCATAAAAATCTCGGCAAGCGTCAACGCGAAAAAGACAAGAAGTATATCCTCTCCCATGAAAAACAGCACACCGGAAAAAACAACAAACACAAGGAAACCGCATACAAGAAGATCCTGAATGTTGTTTACCAGAATGGACTGCTTGTTAAACAATTTATAAATGTCATAAAACGGCTGAAGTACCGGCGGCCCCTGTCTTCCCTGCATACGGGCGCAGACTACTCTGTCCATTCCTTCCAAAAGCCCTCCAATGAAAGGCCCCAATATGATAAATCCGATTGTCAAAGCGATTGCCGTAGTCATATCAGAGCGCACCTCCTATTGCAAGAATCATCAATACAACCAGTCCTGCTGTGGAAAGAATCAGGGATGGTTTTAACATTTTTTTCTCTCCAAACCATTCTTCCATATACCAGTTTGTCAAATACATTTTCTTTTCATTTCCGAAAGAATCTGTAAAACTGCGGTCATCTCCCGTATTGGCTCCGCCCATGTAAGACATAACAATTTTGTGCTTCTTGCCGAAAGTTAAAAAGCGTACCGCCAACGGAAGTACTAAAATAGCACACAGCATCATTCCCATGATAAATATATTTCCGTTGCTGATTACCGCAGTAACCTCTTGATGGAACATATCCTGAAGGAAGGGCTCGATCAGGTTTGATGATACAAACGGGAACGTCAGACACAAAGTTACCGTCATCACGCTTAAAGTAATCAGCGCCACCCATTCACTCTTTTTGGTGATATTTTTCAGTCTGTCAGAATAATGGTGCACTGCCACCAGACTGCTCAGCCACTTTGTCCAGTAAAAAAGTGTAGTTGCACTTCCGTAAATCAGGAAAATAACCAGCAGCACGCTGTTGGTGTCAATAAACGCCTTCAAAGCTGCCCATTTGGAAATCAGCATTCCAAACGGCGCCAGAAACATTCCCGCAATTCCTATGATCATAATGAAAGCAAGTCCCGGAAGTTTTACGATCAATCCGTGCATATCTTCCACATTTCTGCTGCCAAGGCTGTTTTCCACTGCTCCTGTATTTAAGAACAGCAAAGATTTGGATACCGCATGGAACATAATGAGGAAAATCCCCGCCCATACAGCTTCATAGGCACCAACACCGGCACAGGCTGCAATCAGACCAAGATTGGAAATCGTGGAGTATGCCAACACTTTTTTCCCGTCGCTTTGCGAGATTGCAAGCATAGAGGCTGCCAGGAAGGTAAAGCCGCCGATGGTGGTCACCATAAGTCCTGCCAGGTTTCCTGCCAAAGCCGGGGCCAGACGGATCAGAAGATAAACTCCCGCTTTTACCATCGTAGCGGAATGCAGCAGAGCACTGGTAGGCGTAGGTGCAACCATAGCTCCCAGGAGCCATCCTGAAAACGGCATCTGCGCACTTTTCGTCAGACCTGCAAAAGCAAGCAGGATCACCGGAATAATGGCTATCTCCACCTGTGTGCCGACCTGAACCAGATCCTGAAGGCAGACAATATTAAGTTCCAACACGGAATATGCGATTGCCACTGCAAATCCAAGACCGCCAAGCAGGTTCATCCACAAAGCTTTAAAGGAATTGTTTACCGCTTCCTCGGAGCCATTATATCCAATCAGCAGGAAAGAGCATACGCTGGTAATTTCCCAGAAGAAATACATCCAGATCAGATTGTTGGAAAAAATCAGGCCGAACATAGCTCCCAAAAAAGCAAAAAGCATGGAAAAGAAGAAGGAACGTCTGTCCTTGTATTCCGAATGATGAGAGTTATAATCCTTCATATAACCGATGGAATAAACACAGATCAGACATCCGATCACACCCACAATCAAAGCCATGATCAGAGTAAAACGGTCGATCCATATATGATATCCGACTATTTCCGCCTTCCCGCTTAACTCCAGCCAGGTTATCAGCCCTGTCTGTATAACAGAAAGCACTGCGCAGTAATATTTTTTATAGCGAAAACTGTAATAACAGATCAAAATGAGAAGCAGCCACTCCCCTACAAGCATCAGCCTGTCCACCATATGTGTCTCCGGAAAATACTGAGCTTTTCCTCCGGATATCAGGCTGGTCACAATAAAGTACAGATCTGCCACTACAATAATTCCGCAGAAAGTAAACTGAAGAATTCTCCTTACCAAGCCGCTCTTTTTCTTAAGTGCCAATACCAGAGCACAAAAAAATGGAAATACAATCAGAAATATTACCATAGTTGTCTCATGCCTCCCACCACGTTTCGTGTCTTTTTTTGGAAATCTGTCCAAAATATTCATGACTAATTTCAATCTTACTCTCTTTTTTCCGATTGTCAATGTTTTCATATTCATTTTTGTGTGCAATAAATATAATTTATCATAATTTAACATCAATAAATTATTCATTTGGTACAAACAAAATACATAGAAAAAGGCGCTGCCAAATCATAGATTTATACAGCACCTTTTTCCGTTACTCCTACTTATTCACTTTTGCATGAAAATATGTGAAGCTGATTGCTGGGCGATATATTTTTCTCCACCGCAATATAAATTATCGTTGCTTCTTGTGTGAGAGAAAATGTCTCAGTTTTTTGCTTCTCTTATGGAGAGAATTTCATCTCCTACATTGACTTCTCCTGTCTTTTTCAAGGTAATCTCTCCGTAATTATCCGTGTTTGTCACAATAATGGGAGTAACCGTGCGATATCCTTCTTTTTGGATTCCTTCCATATCAAATTCGGCCAGAAGATCTCCTGTCTTAACTTTTGCTCCCTGTGTCGTAACAATACGATAGTGTTTTCCTTCCAAAGCCACCGTATCGATTCCCACATGAATCAGCAATTCCACTCCATTTTCTGAAGTAAGTCCCATAGCATGTTTCGTTTCAAAAATCATGGACACTTCCCCGTCAAAGGGAGCGTATACTTTTCCTTCTGAAGGTTCTATTGCCATTCCTGCGCCCAGCATGCCTTCCGAGAAGACGCCATCCTGCACTTCGGGAAGTTCCATAGCCGTTCCTTTCATGGGAGCGCGCAAAACAAGGACTTCATCTCCTGCCTCTGCTTTCTTTCCGCCGTCCTCTGCTTTGCTTTCTTCGTTATTAATATTTTCCGGAGCAATATGATCTGCCTTTTCCTCTTCCCTGGCACCAGCTGTTTCTTCCGCTTCCCGTTCGTCTTCTCTGGCCTGAGGGCTTGCAAGATAATCTTCCAGATTTGTTTTGATCACCGTAACATGAGGTCCGTAAATAATCTGAATCCCCTGTCCTTTTTTAACGATTCCTTTGGAACCTGTCTGTTTCAGAATCGAATCCGTCACTTTTTCCGGATCGTGTACCGTAATTCGAAGCCGTGTAGCGCAGCAGTCCACATCGCTGATATTATCCACTCCGCCAAGTCCTCTTGTAATAAGAGCGCTCATCTCATCTTTCTGAGCCGATCCTCCTGATTTTCCCTGTACTTTTTGAGATTCCTTCCGGGCATTTACATCCGCCTTGGTATACAGCTTTGTTTCCTCATCATCGTCTTCACGTCCCGGTGTTTTGAAGTTGAACTTCTTGATCATAAATGTAAAAATTGCATAATAGAGAATAAAATATACAATTCCTGCCGGAATAATCAGCAGCCAGCTTGTTTTTTCGTTCCCCTGCAAAATACCAAACAAAAACAGGTCAAGCAGACCGCCTGAGAAAGTCAGTCCCACTGCAATATTCAACATATGGGCAATCATATAGCAGGAACCTGCCAGAATCACCTGTACCACAAACAATGCCGGAGCCACGAACAGGAAGGAAAATTCCAGAGGCTCCGTGATACCTGTGAGCATACAGGTCAGAGCTGCCGAAAGAAGAAGTCCTCCGGCCTCTTTCTTCTTTTCAGGTTTTGCACAGCGGTACATAGCAAGCGCTGCACCCGGAAGGCCGAAAATCATAAAGATAAATTCTCCTGAAAAATATCTCGTGGCATCCGCGCTAAAATGAGTTACGTTGGCCGCATCCGCCAGCTGAGCGAAGAAAATATTCTGTCCGCCCTGTACCACCTGACCTGCCACTTCCATCGTTCCGCCCACAGCCGTCTGCCAGAAAGGCATATAGAAAACATGATGAAGTCCAAACGGTATCAGCGCTCTCTTAATAATACCAAAGATCAATGTACCCACATATCCGCTTCCGGTTACAAGACCTCCCAGCGCATAAATTCCGTTCTGCACCGTAGGCCATATAAAGTACAGCAGAATACCGACAAACATATAGACTATTGTGGATATGATCGGCACAAATCTGGAACCTCCGAAAAAGGAAAGGGCATTGGGAAGCACAATTTTATGAAAACGATTGTGCAGGGCCGCTACTCCAAGACCCACGATAATTCCTCCGAACACACCCATCTGCAGTGTGGGGATTCCGACTACATTTGCTACAGACCCTTCCAGAACGTCAGAAGCTACATTGCCCGCAGCGTCAATCTCTCCGTTTACAAGCAGCATACCGCTGATGGAAATATTCATAACGAAAAAGGCGATCAGTGCGGCAAGGGCAGAAACTTCTTTTTCCCTTTTAGCCATACCAATGGCTACTCCCACAGCAAAGATCAGGGGTAAATTGTCAAAAATAGCACTTCCGACCTTATTCATAATAATCAGAAGTGCATTTAAAGCTGTGCCCTCTCCTAAAATATTCTGAAGTCCATAGGTTGCTATTGTTGTTTCATTGGTAAAAGAACTTCCGATTCCCAAAAGCAGTCCTGCTACCGGCAAGATTGCAATGGGAAGCATAAAACTTCGCCCTACTCTCTGCAAAACGCCAAAGATTTTGTCTTTCATAAAGCACTCCTTTCTTTTCTGAAATTTTTACGTTTTCCCAATGTTTCTTCTTGTCCTATGAGCTGACGTATTTCCTCCTTTCTCCCCTCTTGTGTATTCACGATCTTCTTTATAAAACTTTCATTTTTATAATTTAATCTAAACATAGATTTCCTAATTTCGTCAACTTATATTTCAGAATTTTTTCCAATTTTTACCATATTGTAGATATTATTTCCTTATATTCAAATATATTTTCAGACTATTTTTTTGTTCTGTATTTTTATAACCTGCGAAAAGCAAATGCTCTGCAGTTATAATGAAAACATAACGCCAGTGTAAGGGGGACAATACGCCCCGTACACCGACGCTAAATTTTTTCATGAACAAGAAGTCTGCAGCCCGTTGAAAAAACCTGTAAGAGAATCAAAAAATGCATCACACTTCCGCTCCGGCAGAAATATGATGCATTGTTTCACGATTTTTTTATGAGATCACACTTAAATGGTATCACACTTGAGGATTTAATGAATGGCGACTTTTAAAGTCCCATTTTCATCAAAAGCAGCCTTACAGACTTTATTTTGATAATTTGACAAGTTCAACCACAGCTTCATCCAGATATTCGTTGATTACCGATGCAAATTCACCTTTATCGGCTGTCTCGGCATAATCGGTGCGGATAGGCATTTTTCCCAGCACCTTTGTTCCCAGTTCCGCTGCAATCTCGTCGATGTGGCTTTCCCCGAACACAGAGATTTTTTTGCCGCAGTCAGGACACTGTATATAGCTGTAATTTTCTACGACTCCAAGTACCGGAATATCCATTTTTTCAGCCATTTTGTATGCTTTGGCAACAATCATGCGGACAAGGTCCTGCGGAGAAGAAACAATAAGGATTCCTTCCACATCCAAAGACTGAAAAACCGTCAGCGGCACGTCACCTGTTCCGGGAGGCATATCCACGAAAAGATAGTCCAGATCTCCCCAGATGGTATCCGTCCAGAATTGTGTAACCATATTGGCAAGAACGGGGCCACGGCATATAACCGGTTCTTCTTCATCCGGCAGTATGATATTGATGGACATAATCTTCACACCGTTTGAAGCCTCCTTGGGATACATACCGCTGTTGCTTGCCATAACGCCTGTCTGCAAGCCATACATTTTGGGAATGGAAGGACCGGTAATATCCGCATCCATGATACCTGTCCGGTATCCCATCATCGCCATCTGGTTTGCCAGGGATGCTGTCACAAAGGACTTGCCAACCCCTCCTTTACCGCTTACAATGCCGATCACATGACGGATTCTGGATTCACCGTTTAAATCTACATGAAAATCCGGCTTTTTCGAACTGCTGGGACATCCTTCACAGCTTTCTTTTGTACATTCTGAATTATTGCATTCCTTTGCCATTTTTTTACCCTTTCTGTCTGTTTTTCTTTTCCGGCATTTTAATGGCAGCTTCCGTGACCGGAAGAACAACTGTGTTCATGACTGCCGCAGGAATCTCCATGATCCTTGCAAGAATGTTCGTGTTCATGATGAGCACATACAATATCCGGATTATAAGCCAGTTTTCCTTCCAGGAATTCCTTCACTTTTTCATCCGCATTTCCTGTTACGCCAGGGTAAATTTCTATTCCGGCCTCTCCTAAAGCATTTCTGGCACCGCCGCCGATTCCGTCGCAAATAAGTGTATCCACACCCAGATCTTTAAGGAATCCTGCCAGAGCGCCATGTCCGAATCCATCTGCTGAGCAGATTTCTTCTGAAGTTACCTTTCCATCTTCCACCGTGTATATTTTAAATTGTTCTGTGTGTCCGAAGTGCTGAAAGATCTCTCCATTCTGATAAGTAACTGCTACTTTCATTGTGATTTCTCCCTTTCTCTTTCTATTTTTACAAAAACAAATACCTATAACGGCTTGCCCGCTTTTGTTATTATACACCTTTCCTGTGTCTGTGGACAGAAAATTTTCACGATAAAACCAGCTTTCCGGTCAAATGGATTTCCTTCATAATTTCCTGGATCCGCTTTTCCCCTGTCTGCATTTTCAAATAACTTTTCCCTTTCTCTTCTCCCGTCCGGATATTTTCTGCAAACCAAAGGTTTTCCCTTTGCATTTTTTGCTCTCCGTCATCATCTCCCAGCCAAAACAAAAGAAAACTCTCTCCGTTTTCCTTTCGCTTTTCCACCGATCTTACCCAGAATACTGCCTCATCTCCCAGATAAATCCATATTTTATAATAGGAAACATCCAGGGCAGAAAAACTCCAGACCGTTTTTTTCAGATACGTATAATATTCCGTTATGGGGAAAGGATTTTCCATGTCTTCCCGATTCATCAGCTCTTCTATTCGGGCAAATCCTTGCCGGGATACACCCTCTCCTGGAAAAAGTTCTTTTAACTGACGAAGGGTTCGAGTTTGAGGAAGATTTTCAAACGTCTTACCTTCTTCTTTTAAAACGGCATCTATTTTTTCTTTCAGTTCCCGGCATTTTCCAACTCTCTTTAAGGGAAGATTGACATATTCCAGCGTTGTCTCTTCCTCTTCTTCCATGATTTCCTGTATTCTTTCCTTCTCGATCTGTGAAATGCTTTTCCAGGGCTTAGGCGGACATTCATACTCCCCTGGCAATTCAAACCAAGTCACATCTCTCCATGCCCCATCTTTGAATCCTGCATTATGATAGGTTCCTATTTTTCGAAATCCCATGGAAATGTGAAGATTTTCGCTTGCCGGATTAGGAACGGTGACACAGCCATACGCCGTCTTCACATTCTGCATTTCCAAAATCTGAAGCAGCTTTGTGTACAACTTCTTACCGATTCCTTTTCCCGCAGTTCTTCTGTCCAGATACACGGACAGTTCCGCATTCCACCCGTAAGCAGCTCTCTCCTGGCATCTGTGAGCATAGGCATACCCCCGTATTTTCCCCTCTTCCTCGTATACCAGATAGGGATATTCTGCTGAAATATTTCGGATTCTTTTTTCAAATTCTTCTTTTGTGGGAAATACATATTCGAAGGTAATGGGAGTATCTATGTATTGTCCGTATATGTTCAGCAAATCCTGCGCGTCTTCAACGCGTACCAGACGAATATTCTGTCTCATTTTAATTTATTTCCATCTTTGAACGCATTGCCCACTTTTTCCCCTAAAACCAAATAGGCATTGTTGGCTGCATCAAAGGTAATAGGGTTTAATTTAGAAGGATCAATTTTACCATTCTCATCAAGAATCTTCTCATCCGCGCTCACGTTCACAATTTCGCCAACCATGCGCTCTGACTCCTCATCAAAGCTTACAAGCCGACATTCCAGCGCTAAGGGAAGTTCATCAATTAACGGCGCATCCACAAATTCACTCTTTGTGGTATGAAATCCTGCTTTTTCAAGTTTGTCCGGCACCTGATTTGCAGATACGATTCCTACATAATCCGCTTCCACAACGTGGGCAGCATCCGCCATACTTACCGTAAATGCGCCTCGCTTTAAGATATTTTTCACAGTCTTATGTCCTGCACTCAAATACATGGAAATCTGGTTCATATCACAAATGCTTCCCCATGCCGCATTCATGGCATCAGGCGTTCCGTCTTCCCCATAAGATGCAATGATCAGAACCGGCTGAGGATACATAAAAGGTTTTGCGCCGAAATTTTTTCTCATAATATACCTCCATTATCTGATAAATTTAATTGTTATGTTCCATTTCTATTCTTTCGTTCTGTTCCAGCGTACGAATTACCTTGCACGGGTTTCCTACTGCCAAACTGTTTGGCGGAATATCCTTGGTAACCACACTGCCTGCTCCGATAACGCTGTTTTCACCGATTGTCACACCGGGAAGAACAATAACACCCGTGCAGATCCACACATTGTCGCCAATATTCACCGGATGGGTATATTCCAAACCGGCCAGACGCTGCGGTACGTCCATGGCATGCTCCTCTGTCACAAGACAAACATTTGGCGCAATGAATACGTTGTTTCCGATTGTGATTTTTCCGCTGTCCATAAGCTTACAGTTTACATTGATAAAACAGTTATCTCCCAATGTTGTGTTGTAGCCATAGGTACAAAAAAGCGGCTGCTCTACCGTGCAGTTATCTCCCACTTTTCCCAATAGACTGCGAATTGCCTCCTGACGTTTTTCTCTGTCTAACGGATACATATTGTTGTATTCATACAATTTCTTTACGGTAACGTCACGGTCCGCTGCAAGCTCCGCATCGCCAGGCTGATACAATATACCTACATATGATTTTTCTTTTTCTGTCATTACATCATCTCCTTAGCATCCTTTTATCGGGGTGAGGTTTCTCATATTTTCCTCAGCCTTTGAAAGAAGTATAGCACAGTTTTGGTATCGGGTATATATCTTTCTTCTCATCCGCCTGCCATAGAATTTTGCTCTCGGATATTATAAAATGCAGCGACCTCCAATCGTCAGACTTTTGTTCTGACTTTTGGAGGTCGCCTCAACGCCTTATCCGAAGGTTTATGCCGGTAATAGTTCAGGAAACATTTTCTTTCCCGTCAAACCATATAATTTTAAAATTTGCAGAAGATCATCCGGTTCTGCACACGCATTTCCATATTTTGTAACAGGTATTTTTGCATTTGCATCCGATTCCCTGCTTCATCACACGGAAAATTCCCCACATGCCGGATTCCACATCCCACTTCAGGCTGCCGGAGCGATACAGATAATCGCCGGGACAGGAAGCGCCGTTTTCCATTTCCATGTCAAAGGTATTTCCGATGCTGATGCCGCCCTGCAGAGGAATTACTCTGGAAAACGGATCCCGAGGCTGTTCCTTCCATTTGTGACCGTGAATGGTAAAGCCGGTATTACGGGACTTATCCGCCGGCATCATGGTGCGGAAAACAACACGTTCTCCCGTATATGCCTGAAACAGCGGTGTTGCCGGATCTCCGTGAAAACGGCTGCTGAAAATCCGGGAAATTTTATTATCGTATTTCAGCCTGTTGGCAAAGCGTTCCGAACGATAGTTATAGCCTTTTTCTCCGGTATCTTCTTTGTCAATGCCCTCTCCGTCCTCCTCCACTATCGTTTTGATCAGATTTCCATCCGAATCCAGCATCCGGATACCGTTTTGTATCAACAATACACATTCCCTGAAGCTTTCCATACCGGGAGCCGTGATAACCACTTCCTCGTCATAAACCGCTTTGGCCAGCGAAAAGTTGCGATGCCACCGTGCTCCCGCCGGTTCAATGACAATGGCTCCGAACAATCCATGATACCGGTGATTTCTCATATCGCCAAAGGACTGCAGAATACAGGAACCATATTCCCGATCCGCATACCACAGATATTTTTTGCTTTCTCCCACACCTACCGTCTGTTCCCGGTTGTTGTATCCTACGTTGATTCCGGAGTCATTGACAGGATCGTAGTGCAAAAACTGAGGATTTATGGAAACTCTCATGGACGGTTTATGAGGAAGGTCCAGCGGTACCGAAGGATAATCAAAATATTCCACCGGATGAGCCGGATTGAAAAGATTGTGCAGGGTGACCTCGATCCACTCTCCCGCGTTTGCTCTGAGAATCAGAGGTTTGGGCTGATAGTCTTCGCAGCGGGCGCGTTCTGCGTCTTTCAGCGGAACAAACAGCAGTCCATCCGGATCATGATCCCCATAGGAGTTATAGGGGATGTTGCTCTGTATTGCAGCAATCTCATATTTTCGAATCACCGCATCCTTTCCGGGACAGGGAGGAAGCGGCAAAATATTGTCTTTTCCTTTACACAAAGGCTTCAAATGTCTGACCGGATGGGCGTGCGACCTTAAAATGCCCCAAAGCCCAAGCCAGGCGTCATCGATTCCTCCAAAGTAGTAAAGATAATCGCCGGGGCCATATTTTTGCGTAATCCTGATATTAAAGGCTTCGGAAATTCCGATTGTCTGAGCTGCCACCGTTGGAGAATGAGGATCCGCAATTTCCCTTTGCCAGGAGAGACCCGTCAGATTAAACGCATGCTGCTCCTCATGGGCTCCGTCCAAAAGACGAATGACAATTTCATCACCCGGATAGGTTTCAAGAATCGGCGTAGCCGGATCCCCATGGACAAAGGAGCTGAAAATATAGGCCGGATCTTCCTTATTTTTCAGCCGTTCCCGCATAGGTTCGCAGCGATAATTAATGCCCATTACACCGGGGTCATCGTGAGAACCGGGGACAGCCGGAGGATTGAGCGCATTTCCTTCCCGATCAAAAAGAAAAGCAAAATCGTGGACGAACAGAGCAAATTCCCGGAAATAAGTGCCATCTCTGCGCCGTATTACAGCCTGAGTGCCTCGCCGCAGCTGTCTGCCGCTTCGAATACTGTGGAAGGTAGCTCCGGCTTCCTCGACGATAAGGGCTCCGAATACGCCATGCATCTGGTGGGAATTGGCAAACAGATGATCGTGGAAAAAGACCGTGCGCAGTTCTGTGTCTGCAAAAAATCGTTCGATCAGTGTTTCATATTTCCCCGCGCCGGCGATGTTGTTCCAGCCGTTTGCAGCTCCATCGGAGACAATCGTGTCAAACTTGACCAGATGGATGTGATAACCGGCGATATCCGTAATCGTTTCCATCTGAAAAGGACTTCCTTCCAGACGGTCGGGAAGCAGGTTGGTAAAGCGTATTTCAATACAGTCTCCGGCATTGGCCCGGATCACCAACGGCTCCACGCGAATCTTCTGCTCCTCCACTTTCCGAATATAGGAATCCAGGCCGCCATGAAATTCCAAATCTTCCTTCAGGACAAAAAAACGTCCCTGAGGATCGTTCCAGCCGTAACTGTTATAGGTTATTTTGGCCTGCACCAGAGCAATCTCAAATACCTTAATCTTCTCTTCCGGCTGGGTGCAGCAAGTGTTCTTTTCATCTGCCAGACAAGGACAGGTTTCGGAATAAAGCGCCCCGGGGGCAAAGTTTTCCGTAAAATTATCCCGCTCCAATTCCGTAGGGTCTATTTTGCTGCTACCGTCGGGACGCAAAACACCAAGCGGCGGCTGTAAAGGGCGTTCTCCAAAAACACCGTTTATAAAATCAGGATAACCGGGATGGTTTTCCTCTTTGGGCAGAGGAGGAATCCTGTCTTTTAAAGGAAGCAAAGGAGGAATCGGCGTGCCATCCGGAAGACTGCCGCTCCCATCTTCCAGCCGGTCATGAATTCTCCACAAAGTCCACATTCCCTCATGAAAGTGAGGATACAGGTGACAATGAAAAATCACATCCCCAATCGTTCCGGTTCTGCTCCCCGCACCATACAGAATATCCAGGGTATAGCATTCCTGAGGACTTAAAGTGATGGAATCCAGAATCGTTGACACCGGATTCTCCGCCTCCAGACGCCATTGATGGTTGTGCAGGTGAAACACATGAGTCTCTTTGATTCCGCCGTGGATCAGCCGAATTTTTGCAGGATCTCCCACATAAGCGCGCAGGATAGGCGGCGCAGGATCTCCGTAAACCCAGGAGCTCATGGAAATGTCTTCACCGCTGTCCGCATGATCATTCGTCAAAGGTCTCCGATTGCGCATAGGCTCTGACCGATAGCTGATTCCTGTCGTGGCTGAAGGAAGACCGGTGTGCGGATCCAAAGGCGGATTTCCGTCTTTATCCAGGATTTCAAGTTCGTCGTGAAAAAATACAGCGTATTCCCGAAAAGCCGGTCTGCCCGGCATATAAATGTCTGCAAAAAGACCGCTTTCCATCTCTTCTCCGGTGGACGGATCCAGCCATGTGGACTGGGGTGCTTCCACGATAATGGCCCCAAAAAGTCCGTGAATGTTGGTCCCCTCCTCGCCGCTTCTTGTATCTCCCATATCATGGAACAGATAAACCCCTTCTCTGTCCGCATACCAGGTATAGGTGATTCGGTTGTAAGTGGTAGTATTTCTGTTGAATCCCACAAAAGCCCCGTCAGAAGTCTGTACCTCATACTTCATTCCCAGAACATGAATGGAAAGCGCACGGTCCTGGGAATGAGAAAATTCTATCACTACCTTCTCACCTGCATTTGCCCGTATTACCAGAGGCTTCACTTCTTCATAAGGCTGGGGAATATCCTGCGAAAAACAGCGCAGCGCTCCTTCCCTGATACGGTCCGCATCTTTTTTCAGTACATACAAAAGCCCGTCAGGGTCATAATCTCCGTATTTGTTGTAAACAATAGGGATTTCAATAGCTTCAATTTCATAATGCCGCGTCTTTTCCGGCCGCGGATAATTGGATAATTCCATTTATTTCCCTCCTACCGCGTCTGGCCGGTTTCCAACAGGCGTATATAGTGATTTGCTTCCCGCAATACATGATCTGCAAGAAGCGGAAGAATAATGGAAGAAATCTGACAGTCTAATATTCCGCTGACGGCCGCCGTCTTAAATTCCCGATATTTAAGCGTTTCTGTCAAGGATGCCTCCGTCATGGCATTGGCCCTGCATTCCTGGCTGTAAGCCTCATCAAGGAGCCGTTTATAATCTTTGGAAAATTGATCGGCTGTTTCAATCAACGCTGCCTGAGAGGGATCCAAAAGGCCGCGTATAAACCATGCATGCTCCATCATGATACGATTCCAGAATTCCTCTGTTTCATAAAATTTCCTGCAGGAAATCGTCCGTTTTGACAGAAGCTGTTCCACAATATCACGATACATTTTGGCTTCTCTGATAATATGCTCGATCAGAAGGGGATAATTGACCGTAAAAAGCTGCGCCTCCCTTACTTTACACAAAATGCGCTCTTTGAACCGAATCAATTCATGCAGAAGCCCCAACGCTCTCCGGTTCAGCTGCATAATGTCCCGATACATTGGGCTTTTTTCACAGCGCTCCTGATTGCATCTCAACTGTTCTTCCATTTCTGATGTTTTCACATCAATGGGAACACCGCTTAAAGCCATGGTTCTTTTTTCGGCAAAAACAGTAAACTCCGTAACCAGCTCCCCGGATTTTAAAACCGGCTCCCGAACACAGCCGCCGGCAATCTCCAGAGTATCCTGCAAAAGCCGCTCAAATTGCTGACGAAAACGCTCCGCTTCTTCTATAAAGTCTTTCTCACAGCAGGGAAATCCCGCTTCCAGAAACAGAGCGTGTTCCTTCATGATTCTAGCGAAAAACAAATGAGTTTCTATCGAAAGGATGATAGAATCCGTCATAAAATTCCCACTTTCTCGTTTGGATTTTGCTATAGTATATGCGAAATATGGGGAAAAGGTGAGAAAAATGAGGGGTGGCTCTTATTTCATTTCCACATACTTCCTAGTCCAGACCGAATCTTCATAGTAGCCATATTCACGCATCTGGCAGCCATGGCAAAGGTCATCCGCCATCTCCTGAATCACATTGTATAATTCCAGATTTTCTTTCCATTTCTTCTCAATTGCCTCGTTTCCTAACAATGCTCCCAAAATATTCCCGGTAACAGCCCCGGTGGAATCGCTGTCTCCGTTGTGATTGACTGCGGCAATAATGCCTGCTGAAAAATCATTGCGATACCTTAATGCGTAATACAATGCGATACCAAGCGTCTCCTCCGCGACCCAACCCTCGCCGATCCGATGAATATTATCCAGATCCTCTTCCTCGTTTTCAGAGAGTTTAATTGCCAGATCAATGATACGCACCAGCTCTCCCAAATGCCTGTCTCCCGCAAAAATCTCTTTCGCCGTATCCCGGGCGTCCAAAACGATTTCTTTCAAATCCCCCTTTTTCTCTGAAGTCAGAATTCTGCTGATGATATGTGTCAACACAGCTGCAGGCATATAGCCCAGAGAATGACCGGGGGTAATTGCAGCAAGCTGTGCACCTTCCATATCCAGTTCTCTGAGATCTCCACGATAGCTCTCCCCCGGACGATATCTCAAAGCCAAGGGCGCAATACGCATGATACCGCCACAGCCTTTACTGTCATTTACCGGATTCCTAATATAGTCCTCCTGCTGCCTGTCGGTTGCAGATAGTGCTGACAAGCAGGTATTTCCCGGTGCCCGGCGGCAGTAAAGTTCCGGCACATCCAAAAGCCAGGAAAATCTTCTTCCCTTCACCGTGCTGTCCGGCCCATCTTCTTTACGCCCCGAAAATTTCTGGGTTTTCAGCCAGTCACGGTACGCCTTGGCCACATAGAATGCCGGTCTTCCTGCAATGCCTCGCAGAAATCCCCGCGTTTCCCCTACAAGGATTCCATTTGCCGTAAATAACGTCATCTGTGTGTCGTCGGAAATCAGAGCTTTCCCTGTTTGAGAATCAAGCATGTAAGACCTGATTCCACCTTTTCCAAAATAAGAAAAAATCCGACTCTCCGGCCAAAATTCAACCTCATACCCCAACGCATCTCCAGCCGCGCCGCCAATCAGACATCCGCGGACCGAATCAAGATACTTTTCTGTCCCTTTTATCGCCTGCAGCACTTTTCTTTTTTCCGCCTCGTCTTCCTCTCGATAGAAATGGCTGAAATTTCTTGAAAATTCCCTGTAATTATACTGATGGGCAGAACGATCCATTACCGCGAAATCAATCCTGTAAAAAAAGTCTTTTGCCGCCATACCGTCATATTCAAATTCTTTCAGCGCCCGATAAAAAAGGTCCGAAACAATATGAGCGTCATTTTCAAACGCGCCGCATCCGAATGCCCCCAGCACAAGTACTTTATATCCCCGGTAAGCTGCCACTTTCAGCATGCCTGTAATACGCCTGTAAACCATCGCCTGATATTCTGACTCCGACATGTCTTCCTTCCCCATTGTCACCATCGGAGCAGCACAGGTCATAACGGATACAATCACGGAATCTTCCAGCAGATTTCCTTTTTCATCCCGAATAATCTCCACATCCGGAGAGATGATAACGGCGTCCGATCCCATATATGTCCGCAGTCCCCGATTATACTCATAGTAAGGATATGCCTCTTTACTCTCCAGTGAAACAAGCAGCGAGCTTTTTCTGCACAGGTCTTCCTCCTGCGCCTTTGCCCCTTTGCGCACACCGCCGCCCGGGTTCACCGGATTAGCCAGATTCACCACAAGAATTCTATTTTCACCCTGGCCGGATAACATATAAGCACAGTCCAAATAACGCTTTCTTGCCAACGCAAAAGAATCCATATTCTCACAGCCTACTCCAATCCGCCCCATCCTGTGAATATGAGGAAAGTCCTTGCTCCTGCAAACCTCTTCCACCTCAGCCGGAAGATAAACAAAGGCTGCTTTCATCTGACTTTTGGAAAGTTTCAGTTTCACTCTTTTTCCGTTTACCATGTAATATCCCTGATTGAAAATCTTCAGGGTCTCTTGTAATGTATCTATGTTGTCCTGTCTCATATGATCTCCTTTTCCTATATTTTCTCCTGTTCACTCTAAGTGACGTCGCTCAATCCTTTACAGCCTCTTACCCAAAAATCGCCCAGACTGTGAGGTCTGAGCGATTTTTCTTCTAGATGAGTTTTTTACATTTCTCTAACAAAAATCCAAAAATCTCAAAAACTACACCCAAACTCGGAATATCCTAATTTGGTTTTCTCATTGTTTTCAACTTGCAAAGTCAGATATACTATAAAAATATATATTATCAAGACAAGAACAAATTCTTTTTTTCATCAACATATATCCCCGCCTCCATAATAATGAACCATTGAACAACATTGTTGCCTATTTTTAATATTATACTATGCTGAGGTAAAAATATAAATATACTTTCCTTTATTTCATAATAATTTGGAGGGAATTCGCCGCAAATTTGAAGTCATTTTTCAACCCTTTTTTTGATGTATTTATGTGTCTATACAAAAAAAGAGAAACTTCTTGGATATACGAAGTTCTCTTTCTTTTAATAAATCTAATTCCATAACATTAACTTAGAAGGGGCATATCCACATTGTTTAATGTGATAGTTTAAAAAATATCGCTTAATATCCAAGCTCTGCAACCCAACTTTGGATATCCTCCTGTGAGGAAGGAGCCTCTTCCTCATAACAATCAAAAATATTATCTGAAATTTCTGCCTCCGGGATAGCTTCTGTGATAATTGCCACACTGTTGGCAAGCCCGCCAGTTCCATGGGAACAGAAAAGATAAACCTGCTTACCGGAAAAGTCATTGCTTTCCAAAAAAGGCAGGAGTGCCATTGGCACACCGTACCACCAATTTGGATATCCTATAAAAATTGTGTCATATTGTGAAAGGTCTTCTACATTTTCCACAAGCTCCGGACGGACATTATCGCCGCGCTCCTGGTTGGCCCGATCAAGGCAAGCATCCCAATCACTGGGATACGGCTCCGTCACACGGATGGAAAACAAGTCTGCTCCTGTTTCCTCCTGCACCCATCCCGCCAGCTGTTGCACATTCCCCGGAGCTATAACACTGGGAGATGCCACGGCATCCACATCTTCCGCCAGGATGGCGTTATCCGCCCATGAAAAATAAGCCACAAGAATATTGCTCTGTTCTGTCGAACTTGTATCCGTCTCCTCCTCTGTTGCTTCGGATGCTCCCGTATTTTCTTCCATTCCATCTGCTGCTTCGGATATTCCTACAGTTTCATCCGCATCGGATGTTTCCGCATGCTCACCTGATTCCTGAGAAGCATTGGATGTCTCTTCTGCTATAGAAGCCTCAGAAGAATTCACAGAAGAGCTGTTTTCATCATTCTGCCTAGAGCTTCCACAGGCTGCAAGGGAAAACGTAAGCGTAAATACAAGGAGTAACGCAGTGAGTTTTTTCATACTAATTCCTTCTTTCTTTAAAATTATTTCAGGATTACCTATCGGTTTTTACACGATTAAATACTATCCCGGAGTTATCGCCGTAATTTCCATCTGACAAGAATTCAGACATTCGCAGAATGCTATCAAATCTTTCCATTTAACGGAAAGACCAAGCTTATTCCTGATATCGCTGCTCTGTTCACCCTTCTCTCTGAAATATTGTTTTTTGTTTCCTGATTTCATTATAAATGCAAAAAACCATAATATCTAATACCTATCTCAAATATTTAAAAATACGTTTTAGGCATTTATGAAATCAGGTAAATAATAGATGAAATTTTATTCTTAACATATCGCAAAACTGTGCACGACGGTATTTTATGATACGATACTAAAAAAGAGGTACACATTACGTATACCCCTTAAATAAAGCATAAACAGTCGTTCTCTACCATCTTGTATCACAACCCGAAACAATGATTGCCTCGTAGTTTCCTTCCAAAATTTTCTTTCCCGTTTCCTTTTCTATCTGTGAAATTTTCTTTTCGAGATTTTCTTTCTGTTTTTTCTCCTGAGAGATATTTCTTTCTTTTGTCTCTTTTTTCTCTCTCATATTCTTCTCATAATTATCATAAAAATCAAATTTTTCTTTCCAATGTTGATGAATTAATGCAGAAAGTTTTTCAATAAACTCTCTATCCGGAGCAGGAACAGGGTTTGTATCATCCCAACATTTCATTTCTGAAAAAATTTCCTCTGATTCCAATTCAAAGCCTATGAGCATAGCTAACATAATGTTTTTTATCTCATATCTAAAAGGAACTTTTCTCGTATTTTTTTGTTCTCTTGCCTTTTGCAACAATCTTGTCATCGTCTCATAAAACCAACATTCTCTATGAATGACAGAAATAGCAGCTTCCTGATCACAGTCATCAATCTGCATCATTTCCTCAATTTTCTCGATAGTTTCCTTTTTCAGTTTTAATGCTTGCTTATACTCTTCATTTATCATCAAATCATTATCTTTTCTAAAGCATAAGTCCAGACGCTGTTTCTCCTCATTTACTTTTGGTTTGCGATATAAGTATATTATTTTCCCTTTCCACTCATGTTGAAACATAGCTTTGGAAACAAGAAATTGTTTTTCTTCTTCACTGATTTCTTCAAAATAATTCTCTGGTATTCCGAAAAACTCTGCAAGATTTTCTTTTCTTTTTGCCGGAATCTCCTTTTGCCCATGTTCCCATACGCTGACCATCTGTCTTGTAACCCCTAATATATCAGCTAATTCTTGTATTGTAATATTACATCTACGCCTGATATAATTTAATCCATTCATCTGCTTTGCCCTTTCTTTTTCTCTAAACTAAAACAGGTTGACAACTATTGTCAATATGCAACCTTTTCTGTTGCTTTCATTCTGTATAACTATGCTATTTGCAGTCTCTCACAAAAATTGCAAGCACATTATTCGTTGGTTGGGACAATTTACGAACATCCGAGATTTGTTAATGACTCTTTAGAACATAACTTGGCAGAAGAAAAAACTGAAATTGAAAACAGGCGTTTAAGGAATATTTCTTTAATTCTGAAGAAGAATAACCGATTCAGAATAATCATCGAGCAGATTTGGTATTGTAACGACTCTTGAATCCTGTTTCTGAATATGATATATTATAGATAGAAAAAGGAGCAACCGCCCACAAGTGGTTGACCTTAGAGAGAACATAGAAAATGCCACCCTAACTGGTCAAAGTTATGAGGGTGGTTTTTCTATGCAAATAGCACTACTTTAAAAACGTAAAAACGAATGTCAGCAATGCAAGAACAAACATACCAAAAGCCATAAGATCTTTAAAATCAAACGGTTTTTTGTCCATCCGCACCACCCCCATTCTATGTAAGAATAGAGGCCAGCCACCCTGTAACACGATTACTCCGTAAACAGAATATAACACATTGCAGACAACAGAACAATCAACTTTTCTTTTTCTTAACGAAATTTCCAAAAAATCTTTTTGTAATTTACAGATGCTTCTGGATGTTAATGGGCTATCAGTGTACAACCTCATAGCCCATTCTTATCATCTAGCTCGCTGCCAATCTAAGCATAGTCGCCGCCCTCCGTAAAACGGGTGGCGGCGACTGTAAAAATTTGTATATTACCTCTTATGTATTACGTGGCAAAATTAAGGATCTCCGCTGATTTTTCATATCAACGGAAACCCTTGATTTTACTGGATTCCTTAGAATTTGCCTTCCTTAGCAGCTTCCTCGATGGCAACTGCAACGGATACAGTCATACCAACCATCGGGTTGTTTCCTGCACCGATTAAGCCCATCATTTCTACGTGAGCCGGTACGGAAGAAGATCCTGCGAACTGTGCATCAGAGTGCATACGTCCCATAGTATCTGTCATACCGTAGGAAGCAGGGCCTGCTGCCATGTTGTCCGGATGAAGTGTACGTCCTGTACCGCCGCCGGAAGCAACAGAGAAGTATTTTTTACCTTTTTCGATACATTCTTTTTTGTATGTACCTGCAACCGGATGCTGGAATCTAGTCGGGTTTGTAGAGTTACCTGTGATGGAAACGTCTACGCCTTCTTTCCACATGATTGCAACGCCTTCTGTTACGTCGTTAGCGCCGTAGCAGTTAACTTTTGCACGAAGACCATCAGAGTAGGATTTACGGAACACTTCTTTTACTTCGCCTGTGTAGTAATCCATTTCTGTTTCAACGTATGTAAATCCGTTGATTCTGGAGATGATCTGAGCAGCGTCTTTTCCAAGACCGTTCAGGATAACGCGCAGAGGTTTCTGACGTACTTTGTTTGCTTTTTCAGCGATACCGATAGCGCCTTCAGCAGCTGCGAAGGATTCGTGTCCTGCCAGGAAGCAGAAGCAGTCTGTTTCTTCTTCCAGAAGCATTTTGCCCAGGTTACCATGTCCCAGACCTACTTTACGCTGATCAGCAACAGAACCGGGAATACAGAAAGACTGAAGTCCTTCACCGATTGCTGCAGCAGCATCAGCTGCTCTTCTGCAGCCTTTTTTGATAGCGATTGCAGCGCCTACGATGTAAGCCCAGCAAGCGTTTTCGAAGCAGATAGGCTGGATGCCTTTTACCATGTTGTAAACGTCCAGTCCTGCGTCTTTTGTGATTTTTTCAGCTTCTTCGATGGAAGCAATACCATAGCTATTTAAAACAGCGTTGATCTTGTCAATTCTTCTTTCATAAGATTCAAATAATGCCATGTTTGTTACCTCCTCTTCTTATTCCTGTCTCGGGTCGATGATCTTAACAGCGTCAGCTACGCGGCCGTACTGACCGGATGCTTTTTCGTATGCTGTCTGAGCATCATCACCTTTTTTCATGAAATCAGTCATCTTTCCGAAGTTAACAAATTTGTAACCGATGATCTGATCGTCTGCATCCAGAGCGATTCCTGTTACATATCCCTCTGCCATTTCCAGGTAACGAGGTCCTTTAGCCAGAGTACCGTACATAGTACCAACCTGGCTTCTTAAGCCTTTACCAAGGTCTTCCAGACCAGCGCCGATCGGAAGTCCGTCTTCAGAGAAAGCAGACTGTGTACGTCCGTAAACAATCTGTAAGAACAGCTCTCTCATAGCTGTGTTGATAGCGTCACAAACAAGGTCTGTATTCAGAGCTTCCAGTAATGTTCTGCCAGGCAGAATTTCTGCAGCCATAGCTGCGGAGTGAGTCATACCGGAGCAGCCTAATGTTTCAACTAATGCTTCCTGGATAATACCCTCTTTTACGTTCAGAGTCAGTTTGCAGGCTCCCTGCTGAGGTGCACACCAGCCTACACCGTGTGTCAGACCGGAAATGTCTTCGATCTGTTTAGCTTTTACCCATTTTGCTTCTTCAGGGATTGGTGCACAGCCATGGTTAACACCCTGTGCAACCGGACACATTTTTTCTACTTCATGTGAATAAGTCATGTGAAATCTCCTTTCAATATGTAGATAATCTTTTGAGTGAAAAATCCTGGTGATGGCAGAATCTCTCCTCGCAATCATTCATGTTATTCTCTCATATTTTCGACAAAAAATCCAGTCTTTTTCTAAATTTTCTTTTGGATTCCCAAAGGTTCAGACCTTCTCGGCAATTTCCGTTCTGCATTTATAGATACTGTTTTCCGGAACAAATCCGCGAACCATGGAAGTAGGGTACACGTTGGTATTTCTTCCGATCACAGTCCCGGGATTTAAGACGGAATTGCATCCCACTTCTACATTGTCTCCCAGCATGGCTCCGAATTTTTTCAGCCCTGTTTCCATCTGCTCCTCCGGAGCTTTTACCACTACCAGAGTTTTATCGCTTTTCACATTGGAGGTGATAGAGCCGGCTCCCATGTGGGCTTTGTAGCCCAGAATGCTGTCGCCTACATAGTTGTAATGAGGAACCTGCACTTTGTTGAACAGGATCACATTTTTTAACTCTGTGGAATTGCCCACCACAGCTCCTTTGCCGATGATGGCGCTGCCGCGCACGAAAGCACAGTGGCGCACTTCTGCATCCTCATCCACGATGCAGGGGCCGTTCAGGCAGGCTGTAGGAGCCACTTTTGCAGATTTGGCTACCCAGACATCCTCTCCTCTTTTTTCAAAACGATCTTCCGGAAGAGAATTTCCAAGCTTTACGATAAAGGATTTGATTTCCGGAAGCAGTTCCCAGGGATAGGATTTGCCTTCGAACAATGGTGCGGCTATTGTTTCGTTTAAATCGTACAAATTACGGATTTTCATTGCTTCCATTTCTTTTTACCTCCAAAATTCGCCCTGGTCGGGCTTTTTTTCGTGTTTTGATGCCCTGGCATCATCCAATGCCCTTTACTTTTTTTCCGTCTTTTTATAAAACCGGGCCGACTCGTCAAACTGCCTGTAAAGCACAGACTGATTGTTCAGCTGTTTTACGATATTGGTTCTGCGGGTCACAAAATCATTCAGCTTCTGCATGTATTCTTCTGTGGTGATAGCTCCCTGAGCCACCCCGGTCAGTCCTTTCTCCCAGCTGGCTGTCAGGGCCGGGTCCAAAAGAGGTTTCATGGAGCCTGCCACCACGTCATGCACCATCTCGCCCATCAGCGTAGGCGTAATGACCTGTGTTTTCTTGTTCAGAGCAAGATAACCGATGGAAACCAGTTTTTTCAAAATCTCGGCCCTTGTAGCGGAGGTTCCTATTCCGCTTCCCTTAATCTGGGCCCGCAGTTCCTCATCCTCGATAAACTGTCCTGCGTTCTCCATGGTCAGAATCATCGTACCGGAATTGTAACGTTTGGGCGGAGAAGTCTCTCCTTCTTTGATCAGGAAATCTTCAAATCCCAGCACAGTTCCCTTTTTCAGCTTTTTCAGCGTCTCCAAAAAGGCTTCGTCGCACCGGATGTCTTCGGTATTGTTCTCCTCTTTTGATCCGCCGTTTTTTTCTTCCGCGTTTTCCTCTTCTGCGACATCTGCCGTTTTGTTTCCTGCTTTGTCTGCTCCTTTTTTATTAGCAAAGGAAAAGGCAGTGACTTTCAGATAACCTTCCTCTGTGAGAATTTTGAATGAAGTGAAAAAACGTTCCTTTTTCATCAGACTCACAAGGGATATCTTCTGGTATACCGCCGGCGGATAAAAAATACTTAAAAATCTACGGACGATAATTTCATAAACTTTTGCCGCCGCAGGCGTCAAACCTTTCAGCGCACCCAGCCCCTGACCTGTAGGAATGATCGCATAGTGGTCTGTAATCTGCTTGTCATTCACATAACGGCTTTTTGCAATATTTTTGTAGCTTCCGTTTTCCAGAATCTCCGATGCAAAGGCGGAGCCATGAACATAATTTTTTAATCCTGAAAGATTTCTGGATATTTCCTTCGCCACCGCCGTGGATAGAACACGGGCATCTGTTCTCGGATAGGTAGTAAGCTTTTTCTCGTACAGCTCCTGTGCAATGCGCAATGTTTCATCCGGGCTGATTTTAAAAAGTCTGGAACAGTCATTCTGCAGCTCTGCCAGGTTATAAAGAAGGGGAGGATTTTTCAGCTCCCGTTTTTTCTCTATTTTTTCCAGCACCGGGAGTTCAAAAGGCTCTGCCTTCAAATCCTGGATCAGCTTCCTGGCATCTTCTTTTTTCTTAAATCCATTTTCCTTATAAAGAAGGGGCGACTGGAAATAGCCGCTTCCTTCCACGGCTCTCCATTCTCCTTCCAGGACCTTTCCCGCTGCGTTTTCTCCTTCCATAGGCAGAGAAAACTTTCCCAACACCCTGTAAAAAGGCGTCTTTTCAAAGCTGCGGATTTCCCGTTCCCGTTTTACCACCATCCCCAGAACGCAGGTCATTACACGTCCTACGGAGATTACGGCTCTGTCCTGCTTTAAGTAATTTTTTATCTGATAGCCGTACTTCAAAGTCAGGACTCTGGAGAAATTGATTCCCATCAGATAGTCTTCCTTTGCACGCAAATAAGCCGCCTCGCACAAATTATCATAGGCGGACAAATCTTTTGCTTCCCGGATTCCTCTCAAAATTTCCTCTTCCGTCTGTGAATCGATCCAGACCCTGCGGCGCTCTTTGCCATGGACTCCTGCCTGTCTTTCCACCAAACGGTAAATATATTCTCCTTCCCGTCCGGAGTCCGTGCAGACATAGATTGTAGTCACATCCGGACGGTTTAAAAGACCGCTGACAATGTCAAACTGCTTTTTTACGCCCGGAATGACCTCATATTTATATTCCTCAGGGATGAACGGCAATGTCTGCAGCGTCCATCTCTTCAGGCTTTCATCGTAAGCCTCCGGATAGCTCATTGTCACAAGATGCCCCACGCACCAGGTGACAATAGCTTCCGAAGACTCCAGATAGCCGTCCCTGTTGCTCATGGAAAGTTTCAGCGCTTTGGCAAACTCCCTGGCAACACTGGGCTTTTCTGCGATAAATAAATTTTTTCCCATTCTTACCTTTCGTTTTCCGGTTTATTTTTTGGTGATATATCCCTGTGCCTTTAAAAGCTCCGCACACAGAATCGCTCCGCCTGCCGCACCGCGGACAGTGTTATGAGAAAGTCCGATAAACTTCCAGTCATAAACATGATCTTCCCGGATACGTCCCACAGAAATTCCCATTCCATTCTCATAGTTCACATCTTCGCTGACCTGGGGACGGTTATCCTCCTCCAGATACTGGATGAACTGTTTGGGTGCGCTGGGAAGATTTAATTCCTGGGGTGCTCCTTTAAATCCCACCAGTTTCTGAATCAGCTGCTCTTTGGTAGGTTTTTTGCGGAATTTCACAAACACTGCAGCTGTATGTCCGTTCAGCACCGGCACGCGGACACACTGGCAGGTAATAACAGGACTTTCTGCCGGCACGATCACGCCGTCCTTAATCTCACCCCAGATACGCAGAGGTTCTTTTTCACTTTTTTCTTCTTCACCGCCAATATAAGGAATAATATTTCCCACCATTTCCGGCCAGTCTTTAAAGGTTTTTCCGGCTCCTGAGATTGCCTGATAGGTAGTTGCCACTACTTCATAGGGCTCAAACTCCTTCCATGCAGTCAGAACCGGTGCATAACTCTGGATGGAACAGTTAGGTTTTACAGCTACAAAACCTCTTTTTGTTCCCAGACGTTTTCTCTGGAAAGGAATGACATCCATATGCTGGGGATTGATTTCCGGCACTACCATGGGAACATCCGGCGTCCAGCGGTGAGCGCTGTTGTTGGAAACAACCGGAGTCTCTGTTTTTGCATAATCTTCCTCGATTTTTTTGATTTCTTCCTTTGTCATGTCTACGGCGCTGAATACAAAATCCACCTCTGCCGCTACTTTTTCTACTTCATTCACATTCATGACAATCAGATTTTTGACACTTTCCGGCATGGGAGTGTCCATTTTCCAACGATCTCCCACGGCTTCCTCATAGGTTTTTCCCGCAGAACGGGGGCTTGCCGCAATGGTTGTAACCTCAAACCAGGGATGATTTTCCAGGAGAGAAATAAATCTCTGTCCCACCATTCCTGTTCCTCCTAAAATACCAACTTTCAGTTTTTCACTCATAGTTTTGTCATCCTTTCTGTATTTTCCGGGCTTCAAGACTTTTCCCAGTCTTTTTCCCACACTTATTCAAACATGGAAGCCGAATACCGGCGATACCCATACTGTCAGTTTTCTTCTAAATATGCTTTTTGCAGTGCGATTACCTTTTTCATAGCTTCCGGTCCGGGAGCGCCTGTTGTGAGACGCTTTTCCACGCAGGTTTTCAGACTGATCGCATCGTAAATATCTTCTTCAAACACCGGGCTGATTGCCTTTAATTCCTCAAGACTCAGCTCATCAATACCGGCATTTTTATCGATGCAGTAAAGTACCAGGCGCCCGATAATTCCATGGGCATCCCGAAAAGGAACCCCTTTGTTTACCAGGTAGTCTGCCGCGTCGGTGGCATTGGTAAAGCCGTTGACTGCGCTCTTAGTCATCACATCTTTCCGGAATTTCATAGTTTTCATCATGCCGTTGAACAGATGCAGACAGCCTTTTACCGTATCCATAGCGTCAAAAGACAGTTCTTTATCTTCCTGCATATCCTTATTATAAGCAAGGGGAATTCCCTTGAGCACCGTAAGCATGGAGACCAGCGCACCGTAGACACGTCCTGTCTTTCCTCTCACCAGTTCTGCAATATCCGGATTTTTCTTCTGAGGCATAATACTGCTGCCTGTAGAGTAAGCGTCGTCAATCTCTACAAAACGATATTCATTGGAATTCCAGATGATGATTTCTTCGCTGAAGCGGCTCAAATGCATCATGATCGTAGAGAGAGCCGAGAGAAACTCTATCAGATAGTCCCTGTCCGCCACAGAATCCATGCTGTTTAAGGTAGGTCCCGCAAAGCCTAAAAGTTCTGCCGTGTAATCTCTGTCCAGAGGGTAGGTTGTTCCTGCCAGCGCTCCCGAGCCGAGCGGGCAGTAATTCATGCGTCGGTAAATATCCTGCATTCTCTGACGGTCTCTTTTGAACATTTCAAAATAAGCTCCTACATGATGGGCAAGGGTAACCGGCTGCGCTTTCTGAAGATGGGTGAAGCCGGGCATATAAGTCTCCAGGTTTTCTTCCATAATATGAAGAAGTGTGACAAGAAGCTCCTTTAACAGTTCATCCACTTCTTTTACCTGGTCTCTCGTGTAAAGCTTCATATCCAGGGCCACCTGATCATTGCGGCTTCTTCCCGTGTGAAGCTTCTTTCCTGCCTCTCCGATTCTGTCAATCAGATTTGCTTCCACAAAGCTGTGAATATCTTCATATTCTTCTGTGATAACTAACTTTCCCTTTTCCACATCCCTGCGGATACTTTCAAGCCCTTCCAAAATCTCGTCCTTTTCTTTCTCCGTCAGGATGCCTTGTCTGGCTAACATTTTCACATGCGCCATACTTCCTTCAATGTCCTGCTTCCAGAAACGCCTGTCAAAAGAAATGGATGCATTAAACTGATATACCAGCTGATCCGTCTCCTTTGTAAATCGACCGCCCCAAAGCTGTGCCATGGTAGTTCCTCCATTTCCACCTGTGTGGTTTCTATTTTCTGTACAGACACCGGCTGCACATTTTCCTTCTGTATACCGGTGCCGCTTTGTTTTCAGAAAGATACTAACACAAATCCGACTTTATTTCAATAAAGTATTTTGTTTTTCCACGCAGACTTTTGTCTGTCTGGAAAACACATTTTCTTTTTCCGACAAAATTTTCGACACTTTCCTCTTTTTCTCACATACTATAAATCATAATGATACAAGGATCAAAGGGGATTTTGCCCCTTGATACCACGGAGGATTTTATCATGGAGCAGACCATTCTGAAATTTGAAAACATCTCTTTCTCCTATCACAACCTCTCAGGAGAGACCCAAGCCCTGAATCAGGTCTCCTTCGAGGTAAAAAAGGGAGAATTCCTGGCTATTGTCGGTCCGTCAGGCTGTGGAAAATCCACTATCCTATCCCTCCTTGCCGGTCTCCTTACCCCTGAGTCCGGCAATATTACTTTTTACACCGACGAACCGGGTGCGCCGGCCCCCGGTATTGGATACATGCTGCAGCACGATCACCTGTTTGAATGGCGGGATATTTACAGAAATGTCACTTTAGGGCTTGAAATCCAGAAAAAACTCACACCGGAGAACAAAAGTAAGGTAGAAAAAATGCTAGAAGACTATGGCCTTTCCTCCTTTGCACACAAAAAGCCAAGCGAACTTTCCGGAGGGATGAAACAGCGCGCCGCTCTGATACGGACTCTGGCTTTGGAACCGGAAATCCTTCTTCTGGATGAACCTTTCTCCGCGCTTGATTATCTGACAAGGCTCCTTGTCTCGGCCGATATCTGCCGCATCATACGGGCCAGCAAAAAAACTGCCATTCTGATCACCCACGACTTGTCAGAAGCCATAAGCCTAGCCGACCGCATTCTGGTACTTTCCAGCCGCCCCGCCACTATACGCAAAGAAATTCCGATTCATCTTTCCCTGCCTGACAATTCCCTGTTAGCCGCCAGAAATGCACCGGAATTTAAAGATTATTTCAATCAGTTATGGGAGGAATTGTCCGATGAAAAATAAAAAACTTCCTGCCGCAGGCATACCGGAAACAGAAAAAGTTTCCGAAGCTCAGCTGAAATTTGAGCAGACAGAAAAAAAGCACCAAAAGCTGGTAAAAATCTGCCGGCTCCTGGTGCTGCTGCTGTTTTTAGGCGTCTGGGAAGCCGCCGCTGACCTGGGATTGATTGACAGCTTCTTCTTTTCCAGCCCCTCCCGGGTCATCCTCTGTTTTGTGGATATGCTTCAGACAAAATCTCTTTTTATCCACATCGGCATCACCCTCTTTGAAACGGTAGTAAGCTTTCTGCTTGTTATCATAATCAGTATTCTGGCAGCCACCCTTCTGTGGTATTCCAGACGTCTGCACGAGATTGCCGAACCTTACCTGGTGGTTCTCAACAGCCTTCCCAAATCCGCATTGGCTCCGCTTTTGATCGTATGGCTGGGGACCGGTATCGATACCATCATCGTAGCCGGCATGTCCGTTGCCATCTTCGGCGCCGTCATCAGCCTTTATACCGGCTTTCTGCAGGTGGACGAAGAAAAGATACGTCTGGTAAAAACCCTTGGCGGAACCAAAAAAGACACTTTCTTCAAAGTAGTCCTTCCCGGCAGCGTACCTACTATTTTAAGCACCATGAAAGTAAACATCGGCCTTGCTTTGGTAGGTGTCATCATCGGGGAATTTCTTTCAGCCAGAAGGGGACTTGGCTATCTGATCATTTACAGCAGCCAGGTTTTCAAGCTGGATATCCTGATCACTTCCATTCTGATTCTCTGTGTCATTGCCATGGGACTGTATCAGCTGGTTCAGCTGGCAGAACGCATTTATCAAAAAAGGCTTTAACAGCTTTTACCAAAAGCGATAAAGTCAAAATCTCGATAAACATGAGAAAACAGCCCATTCTCCCCCAGAAAAAGGCTGCTTTCTCATGTTTTTAGATTTTGAAAATGCTTAGCGCAAAAATATCCTAAAGCATACCAGGAGTGAAATACCCAAACACAGAGGTCACCCGCGCTCCAAAGCTTCGTAGACCCGAAGTATCTCGCCCACGCTCCAGGCCTGGGCAAAACAGCCTTTTGAGGAGGTTGGATTCTTTCCGTCATAAATCTCCGGAAGCTGTCCGATACAGCCTTCCCTCATGGCGCTCTCCATTACCTCCAGCTGCCGCATCACTTCCCTTTTTGCTTTTTCAGAATAATCATTCACTTTCAAATAGGCAAGATAATAGCCTCCCAACGGGAACGTCCAGACCGTTCCCTGGTGATATGCCATATCTCTTTCCTCCATCTTTCCGCCATAGTAAGGATGAAACTGAGCATCTTCACTGTCAAGAGTGCGCAGTCCGTAGGGAGTGTAAAGCTTTTCAAACACCGTTTCCACTACCTGTTTTTCCCTATCACGCTCCAGCATGGTAAAAGGCATGGAAACCGCCCAGATCTGGTTGCATCGAATCTGTTCATCCGCTTCGGTTCCGGACACCAGATCTTTCAGACAATGCTTCTCTTCCATCCAGAATTTTTCACAGAAAGATTTTTTCACAAGTTCCGCCGTATCCTGATACCATTTTGCCGGTTTATCCATGTGTTTTGAAAACAACGACATGATACAGAGGGCATTGTACCAGTAGGCATTGATCTCCACCGGCTTTCCGTGACGGGGCGTAGGCAAAATATCATCCACACGAACATCCATCCAGGTCACCTGAGCCAGCCCTTCGCCTGCTGCAATCAGACCGTCCTCCTGCATGCGAACGCCAAACCCCGTTCCTTTTTCATATCCTTTTATGATTCTTTCCATCACCGGATAAACCTGACGGACAAAGTCCATATCTTTCGTAGCTTTCCAGTAAAGATATACGCAGTTGATAAACAAAAGAGCCGCATCCACCGTATTATAGAGAGGTTCTTTTCCTCCCTCGGGAAACAGGTTCGGCATCAGTCCGTCTTTTTCATTGACTGCAAAGGTCAACAAAATTCTTTTTGCGGTTTCATACTGACCGGTGCTGATACATACCCCCGGCAGCGCAATCATCGTATCTCTGCCCCAATCCTCAAAAAACGGAAAACCTGCCAGAATCGTGTCTCCTTTGGTGGATTCTCTTTCTGAAACAAACTGAGCCGCACTTTTGGAAAGAGTCCTTGCAAGTTCTGAAGAAAACCCGGCTTTTTGTTCCAGCTCTTTCCGATATCGTTTCGTCTCTTCTATCACTTCTTCCGCCGGAAAGTTTTCCTGCAAAAGACAGGAATCATCCTTCTGCGCCAGACAGGAAAAGGTGAGAACCGCCTTTTGACCAGGGTTTACCGTCAGACTGATTTCATGTTCCGCCACTGCGCTTCCCGTCTCTCTTCTGCCGTCACACACATCGTAACTGTAATAGTAAGTCTCTTTCTTTTCCGGAATCCGCATCACTTTCCCGTTTGTTGAAAACAGAAGGGAAAGACCGTTTGCCCGAACCCAATTTTCCCCTGCCGTAAATTTCTCCTCTTCCTTCAGATCACTGCCTTTCGGCGTAAACTGCAGAAACGGCATAACTGTCAGCGTACATTCTTTTCTGCTTCGATTGTCAACTTCATAAACTACTGCCGCTTCATTGCGCTTCTGCCTCATCCCTATTTCTTTGCGGATTTCCACCCCGTCTTTATGAAAAAGCCAGACCGGCGTATCTTCAAAGGTAAAACTGGTCAGAAATTCAAAGCCGTTTTCTCTGTGTCCGTCTGCAAATTCCTGAGAAGACAGAAAGCACTCCTCATCCCCCAGCTTTAATTTCTCGCAAAGGCGGTGAACCATATTGATGCGGTGGTTCGGCGCCTGCATGCAGGCCATCAGAAAGGCGTGATCGTTTCTGCTGACTGAACCGGTCATTGTCATGGAAGAGAATCCTCCCAGGCCATTGGTAAGAAGATAACAGTTTTCCTGCCCTCTCTCCAAAGTTTTAAAATCCTGTCTGCCATAGATCCATTTCATATGCTTTCGTCACCCTTCTGCCTTTTTTCTTTTTCCCAGTATTCTTACGCTTGTTTTGGAAACTGTCAGCTTTCCCGCAGCCGTTTCCGGATTTTTCCACAGGAAACTGTTTTCCCCGTCGGCTAGAATCTCCCACTCTCCTTCCGGCAATTCTGCTTCCGTCCGTTTCCTGCCGGCATAATAAATCAAATAAATCTGCTCCCACTCCGAAGCTTTTTCTCCCGTGTTGTCCACAAGAACAGCAGCCATATTTTTCCCCGTGCGCTCCATAAGGATTCTTTTTTCGGCTCCCGGTGTTTTATCGCAAAGCCCCGGAAGCTTTTTGCGCAGTGCGATAAGCCCCTGATAATAGCGTCTCAGCTCTGTGTTCTCATAGGCCCTTTCCCAATCCATCCGATTGATTGTCCGGGATGAGTTGTAGCTGTTTTCCACCCCATCCTTTGTTCTGGCAAATTCCTCCCCGGACAGGAAAAACAGATTTCCCTGGCAGGTCATATAGATGCCTGCCGCCAGACGATTGGCTGCCAGGCGGTCTCTGATCGCTTTCCTGGAATCCTTTCCCGATTCTATGGTAAGGGACAGCTTATCCCATAAAGTCCAGTTGTCGTGGGCTGATACGTAGGAAATAACCTGAGAAGGCGCCTTGATTCCCATATCTCCCTTCTCCGGTTTGCACCAGGCACGAACCCCGTTTACAATATCTTTTTCCAGTCCTTTGCCGCCGTTTACAAATCCGGGAAGCTCCCCTTCAAAAACATGTCCTTTTACCGCATCCCGCAGATTATCGCAGAACATACCCACGTTTTCATCCAGCAGTCCAATGTTTTCTTTCAGCGCAGGTTTCGCTCCGCCTTCCATAGGAGAAGACGCCGCCGCCCAGGGCTCGCCGTACATGAGCTTTTCCCCTTTTCCAAACTTCTCATCCAGCGCTTTGCGGATGGCATTTAAAAGCTCCACATCCAAAAGTCCCATCAGGTCAAAGCGAAATCCATCCATATGATATTCTTCCGCCCAGTAAAGTACAGACTCCAGAATGTACTTGCCGCACATGGTCCGCTCGCTTGCCACGTCATTTCCGCAGGCTGAGCTGTTTTCCGGTGTGCCATCTTCTTTCGTCCGGTAGTAATACCAGGGCATAGTACGCTGAAAACAGGAATCCATGGAATAAGTGTGATTGTAAACTACGTCCATGATCACACGAAATCCGTTTCTGTGAAGAGACTGGATCATTTCTTTCAGTTCCCGGATTCTCACCTCTCCGTTTTCTGCATCCGTAGCGTAAGACCCTTCCGGAACGTTATAGTTTACCGGATCGTATCCCCAGTTGAACTGCTCTCTGTCCCCCGCCTCATCCACGGAGCCGTAATCAAACACCGGCATCAGCTGTATGTGAGTTACTCCCAGCTCTTTCAAATAATCAAGCCCGGTAGGATGTATGCCATCGTTGTTCAAAGTTGTATGAGCGCAGGTAAGCGCCTTGTAAGTGCCACGGTATTTTTCAGGGAATCCCCCTGATTTGTGCCAGGAAAACTCACCTACATGGATTTCATAGATTACATTTTCCTCCTGGTATGCCGGCGCCTTATCCTCCTGCCAGCCTTCGGGATTGGTTCTGGATAAATCCACAGCCATGCTTCTCTTTCCGTTGACGCCGCAGGCTCTGGCCCAGGGGTCCGCACTTGTCACTTCCTTTCCCTCAAAGGAAAGCACATAATCATAGTACACACCGTGCAGGTTCTCCCGCGTGCAGTAACCCCATACCCCTTTTTCCTCTCTTTCCATGGGAATTTTCAAAAAAGCGTCTCCTTTGTTTCCCTTTTTGTAAAGCTGCAGCGTCACTTTTTCGGCTGCCGGGCTCCAAAGCTTAAAAACGGAGCCCTTTTCACTGCACAGAGCGCCAAAGTCTTTTTGTTCGCAAGTATAATTCTTTTCAAATTCCGGTGACCGGTACCATTCTTTATATTCTTTTACAGTTTTCATATCTCTCCTGAATTTTTATCAGCCTTTTACTGCACCGGACAGTCCATCCACATAGTATTTCTGCAGGGACAGGAACAGAATCGCTATCGGTATGGAAATCAATACCGCACCGGCCGCGAAGCTGGTGTACCAGCTGTCAATGTATTCTTTTTCCAGCATTCTCCACAAACCGATGGCCACTGTGTACTGGTCCGCATTGGCGCGGCAGATAACTCTTGCAAAAATGAAGTCTACCCAGGGAGCCATAAACGCTGTCAAAACCGTATAAATAATGATGGGTTTGCTTAACGGCAATGTGATTTTGCTGAAAATCTGCCATCTGCTGCAGCCGTCGATCAACGCTGCCTCGTCCACCGCCAGGGGAATCGTATCAAAGAATCCCTTTGCAATCTGGAAACCAAGCCCCGCACTGCCGGAATAACACAAAATCAATGCCAGACGAATCAGGTTTCCCTCTGTCAGTCCTAACGCCTTCAAAATGAAATATACCGCGATCATGGACATAAAGCCCGGGAACAAGCCCAGAATCATGGCCATATTCATATAGGGCTTGCGCATTTTAAAGCGAAGTCTGGACAGACAGTAGGACACTGCAAGCACATAAAAGCTTGACAGGATACAGGAACAAATGGCAACAAACAAGGTATTCATAAACATCTGCGGGAAATTCAGAATCGAAGTATCCGTAAACAGTCTGATGTAATTGTCAAGAGTGTAGGACTGCGGGAAAAAGGTTGACACATAAGACCCCTTTTCCGCACGGAAGCTGGTGAGAATTACCCAGAAAATGGGAAATACCCAGATAATTGCCAGTATCGCCAATATAACATGGACGATGGTATTGTTGATAAAACGCTTTCTTTTGGCAGAATATTCTTTCTTTACAGACATGATTAAAATCCTCCTTCCTCTTTATAAGACTTGCTGCGATGGTAAGTAAACAGCGCGCCCACTGCAAGGATGATAAAGGTAAAGATACCGATGACAGCACCCACGTTGTAGTACTGTTTATCTACGGTCAGCTTATACAGCCAGGTAACCAGAAGGTCTGTGCTTCCTGCCGTGGAAGAAAGGTTGGTCACCGGGTCGCCTCCGGAAAGCAGGTATATTACGTTGAAGTTATTTACATTTCCGGTAAATGTCACAATCAGATAAGGTGTAGTTACATATAACATATAGGGCAATGTAATTTTAAAGAAAGTCTGTATGGGATTGGCACCATCCACCTTAGCCGCTTCGTAAAGCTCTGCCGGAATATTCTGAAGAACGCCGGTAAGCTGAAGCAGTGTGTAGGGAACGCCCACCCAGATATTTACTACAATAACGGTCACTCTCGCCCAGGTCGGATCTGTGAAGAAAGGAAGGCTGGCATCCTGTGCGATCAGTCCGAGATTTCTCAGAAGTACATTGACAGCTCCATCAGGCTGAAGCATGGTTCTCATAATCAGCAAAGATACGAACATGGGCACTGCGCAGGAAAGTACAAAGCAGAATCTCCAGAAACCTTTTGCTTTGGTATCCTTTCTGTTGATCAAAATCGAAAGGATCATACCGAAAATATAATTGGTGAACGTTGCAAAAAACGCCCATACTAACGTCCATCCAAGTACAGACCAGAACGTACTTCCCAGAATACTGCTGGAGTCAAACAGAGCCACAAAGTTATCCAGTCCGACCCAGTCAAACAGCATCAGATGGTTGTCGATAATGCTGTAATTGGTAAATGCCATACAGATCATGAAAATAAGAGGCAGCACTGTGAACGCGAAGATGAAGATCATAGGCGGTGTCATCAGCAGTCTGTGCAGATTTTCATGAGTCAATGTTTTAAGATCTTCCAGAAAAGTATTTACATGCTTCCCAGATTTTTCCAGGCATTCTGCTTTGTAAGCACTTTTCAGGGAACATCTCCAGGCACATACCATAAAAACAGTAAGTAAAATAACAGCAATGCCGTAGAGAAGGATCAGAATCGACTGATCGCCTTTGGTGTACAGATATACCTGCTGCGCTTCGTCCCAGACTTCCTGCTGTGGCACGCTTCCCAGGCTTCCAAGCTGGCTCAGGCATCCAATGCCCACCACTGCCATAAAAACGATATATGCCACTTCAATAGCCAGGAACAAAAGTCCTTTGATTTTCTGTTTATGTACAAAATTTCCAAGTCCCATCAATACCATTGTCAGCTTCGTTTCCAGTCCGCCCTCCCTGATGGCATTCATGCAGGTATATGGAGTCGGAAATTCCGTCGCATATTTTTTGAATATTTTCATAACTACTCCCTTCCCTAAACCGGTAATCAGATTCCGCTGCTGTTCATCGCTTCATTCATTGCTTCCGTCTGCTCTTTGGCATTCTCATGAGTCACTGTCTTATTTCGAATTCCCTTGCCCATGTTTTCCACCGGCGTCCAGCAGTTGTTCATGGAAGCTACAAAGGGCTGTAAAATAGAAGTCTCATTAAAGGTTCTGTTCTGAGCCGCTACAAGAGGGTCGTTGGCAATATTGTCCTGCGCCAAAAGCTCTGTGTTGCAGGGAATTACATTTCTTAAAACATAGTGATCTTCCTGCGCTTTTGCCGATCCCAGGTAAATTGCCAGTTCCACCGCCGGAACCATGTATTCGCAGTTGGGATTTACCGCAATGGCTTTAGAACCGGCGTAAGCCATCATCTGTACTTCTTCCCCGTTCAGCGTGTAGGTAGGAAGCGCCGCAACCCCCATGTTGTCTCCCAAAGCTTCCTTCACTGCATTGGCATCCCAGGAGCCGGAGAACATAGCTGAAATGCTTCCGTCTCTCAGGCCGGCAATACCGGAACCGTCCGCATCAACCCGGAAGTTCGGATTGTCAACCAGATCAATCAGGTAATTGGTAACTTCCACCGCATTTTCCCCGCCGAAGTCAACACCTAACTCCTCCTGTGTTCCGTCCCCAAACAAGGTACAGCCGTTTCCGATATAAAACGCCGGCAGATACCAGGAATTGGTAAGAGGGAAGGAAACGACACCTTTTTCCAGCATAGTATCCAGATTTTTAACGTCTTCTTCCGAAAAGACCGATTTGTCATAGTACATAAACCAGGTATTGGTCGTAAACGGCACCCCGTAGATTTCTCCGTCCTTGGTAAGAGATTCTACAATTTCCGGAGAGTTTGTAGCCCGGATTTCCTCTGCATATTTGCCGCCGAATTTTACTACAGTATTTGCATCAATCATGGCGCTGAGGCCATCGTTTGCAAACATATATACGTCTGCACTGGCTTCCGGATCCTGCTTTACCGATCCCGGGGCCGTTGCCTCGTCTGCCACTCCGTAAACAAAAGTGATGTCCCATTCCGGATGTTCCTTTGCAAATTGTTCACAGGTTGTCTGCAGCCATTCCCCACTTTCCTTTGACTGATCTTCCGACGGGGACCATACCATCAGACGAACCTTTTCCCGCTGTGCTCCGTCAGAATCGCCGGCTATCCCGCACCCTGCCACAGCAACAGATGCCAGTATTGCTGCCGCCAGAGCCGCTATTTTCCTCTTCATAGCTTCCTTCCTCCCTTTAAAAATTTTTAATAAAGTTTCGTATTGTTTCGTTATGTTTTTATAATACGCCCGTGTTCTTTATCCGTCAATCCTGTATTTGGTCACTAATTATATTTTCATTTCTTTTATACAGTTTCGTTTCGTCATTTTTGTCATTATTTCACAATGCACGTTTGATTCAATATATAAACATTACGAAACTTTTTTCGAAACTTCAGAAAATAGCATTGCTTTCATGTTTTTTTGAGACTATAATAAGAAAAAGGAATCTGTATCGCGTCAATTTTTACTTGCTGCGGTACAGTTTATTATTTTTTTGCTCTGTTTAAAAAGGAATTTTTATATTACGAAACATATAGAAAGGTATATCATGGCTACTTTACAAGATATTGCTGAAAAACTGGGTATTTCCAAAGGAACCGTATCCAAAGCCCTGAATGGTGCCCCGGATATCAGCGAAACATCACGAAAAATCATACTGGAAACCGCGGTGGAAATGGGATACACGAAACTTCACCGTCAGAAGGATGTCCCTAAAAAGCTGTGTGTTCTTATTGAAAATATAGAATATGAGGAACCTCATCACTTTGGATATGATCTTATTATGGGATTTCGGCAGCTGGCCGAACCTGCCGGTTATCAGGTTGATGTGCTGCCTTTCACAGAAAAGCTCCAGAAACTTACCCCCTATGACATATTTATGCTGGAACACGACTATGTGGGCTCTTTCGTCCTTGGTTTTTCTCTTTCCGACCCCTGGATGAAAGATTTTCAGACAAGCCGCACTCCTGCCGTTTTGTATGACAACTACATTCAGTCCAATCCCAACACTACTTATATAGGAATTGACAACAACGAAGGCATGGAACTGGCTGTGGAACATTTAAAAAATCTGGGGCATAAAAAAATCGGTTATCTGAGCGGCGCTCTCGGCGCTTATATCATGCAGGTAAGGCACAGGGCCTTTTTTCACGCCCTGCGTCAAAATGGTCTCAAATCCGATCCGACTTATGCCGGAAGTTCTTATTATATCTCCGAATGTATGCAGAAGCATCTGCCCCGTCTGTTAAATCTGGGCGTCACCGGCCTCATATGCAGTCATGATCAGATTGCCAACGCCGCCATCGTACAGTGCCAGCAGCTGGAACTTCACGTTCCCAAAGATATCAGTATCATAGGTTTTGACGACCTGCCCATCAGTGCATACACCTCTCCTCCTATGACTACCGTTCGTCAGGAGCGGGCGGAACTTGGAAAATGCGCTTACTATGCTCTGGACAGTCTGCTTAATAAAGTCTCAATCGGCACTATGCTGCTTCACGCCCAGCTTATTGTCAGAAATTCCACCGGACCTCTGGTTTCCGAAACATAAAAGGTGCCTTAAAATCAGGAAATTTCTGTTTGTGCTGCCATATTTTGTTCCAGACAATCATTTTCACAAAATATGACAGGGCAAACAGTTTTTCCGGATTTTCAGGCACCCTTTTCTCACTGCACTTCTCTTATCATGCAGTATTGTTTTAAATGGAAATGTTTTTCCACTACGCCGAAAATTTTAAAGCCGTGATTCTGATAAAATTCCACGTTTTTCGGATTGTGTGTTTCCAGAGAAATCATCATGCGATTTTTTTCGGCGTATGCAGCCGCTTCTTCTATCAGTCTGGCCGCAATTCCATGATGCTGCATATGGGGATCTACCGCCAGATAAATAATGTGAAGCCTTCTGTTCTGGTGAAGCTGGTCTGTCCAGCTGGAATTCAGATAATCTCTTCCCAAAAAGAAATTGAAGAAAGTCTTCAGGGAATGATCTTCCTTGATCAGATACCCTTCCGTGCGAAGGGCCGCCTGCACTTCTGTAAAATAATATTTCAAAAGATTATACGGTTCAGATTCATCGGATACAACAAGAATTCCGTTGATCTCACTGCTGTCCGCAAAAATCTCGCAGGTTTCATAAAATTCTGTCAGATCGCAGGAAAACAGTTCCGGCATAAGCCTCTTTCTGATCTCTTCGTCCGGTATCAGTTCCTGGTAAAGCGGATCAAGCGCAAAACATTTGCTCAAAAGTTTCTCCAGTTTCGGCAAATCTTCCTTTTGTACCCGATATAGGTTATCACTGTCCATGTCCCTTATTATCCCTCGTCTTTTCTTACTTTTCTATGATAAGCACCCACGCAGAAGCTCCTGTATGGAAAGCACCTGCTCCGTCATCTTATCAATCTCTGTCTTAAGCAAAGTCTTTTGTCTCTCCACCGCTTCCAAAAGCAGTTCCGTTTCCGCCTGACAGTCTTCTATGCGATTTTCTCTTTTATTCAAAAGACTTTTCACGATATCGAACAGATTCTCGTGTCCCACAATCCGTCCATTTCCCCACTTCAAACGCTCCGGCGGCTGATGGAGCACATAGTCGGTAAAATGCCGGTGAACTTCCTCTTCAAAAAGAAAGGCATAAGCGTTGTTGTCTACCTGATACATTTTGCGGAAGGCTGCAGAAAGGTTTCCTTTTTGCAGATTTTTAGCGGCGCCGCTTAAAAGTTCCAGATTCTCCTGAAGGATTTCATGAGGGAAAAGCACATTTCCATACCAGTCAATCCGAACAAAAGCATCCTGCTCTTGTTGAAATGCCAGAAGCAGTCTCTTCTCCGTGTCTCTTTCTGCCAGAAAAATCTCATCCGCCGCCTGTACGTTTCCTTCTTCCAGGTATCTGGAATATTTCTCATTCTTCTGTTCTATGTCCCGATACACGGTTTCCGCCAGCTCCCCGGTTTCCTTTAATGCCTCCAGGAATTTTTCGGTGTCGCCTCCGGCCCGGGTGCACCACTCTTTATCCAGCTTTCCGGCTGCCTTCTCCAAAAGTTTGCCAAAATCCAAAGGCACAACCGCTGTTTTGTCAATCGCCATGAGAAGGAGTCCAAACAATTCATGGTGCATACGATAAACGTCTTCATCGTAATAGCTGTCATTGTCAAACTGGGAGTGATAGTTGGTCTCCATAAAACTGCCGCCTGTAAAATCGTTGACCATGGACGGGATTCCTGCAATCGCTATGGAGAAATCATCCGACCAGGTTTCAATAGGCGCTGTAATTCTTGTTTCCTCCGGATAAGCATGTGTCAGCTCCGGCAATTCTTCCAGAAAATTTTCCAGGAAATGAACGTACTCGTAAGTACTGCGGATTCTGGCCCTGGTGCCATGAGCCAATGCGGGAAGCTCGAAATTCAGATCAGCGATCACGCTGCCCCTCCACTCCGGATGAATGGTAAACACCTGTTCATATGCTCCTGTGGACCAGTCAAACTGTGAATCAGCGACTCCCCATTCCTCTGCAGCCATGGCGCAGAAAAGAATGCTGTTTTCCGGCTGATAACCGGATTCCATCAAAGCTTTTCCGATTCCAAGCATCATGGATATCGCGGTATTGTCATCCTGAAATCCATCAAAATAGGAATCATAGTGTGCGGACAATAATATTTTTCTTTCCGGATGGCGTCCCGGAATCTCCCCTATGATATTATAAGTGTAACGGTCTCTTTCCACCCTGGTATCTATGTCTAAAAAAATCTGTGTTTCTTTTTCTTTCTCCAGAACTTTCTTTAGCTTTCCGGCATCCTTGCCGGATATGGAAAAAGCTGCTGCCTCCGGCGGGCCTGCAATGTCCTGGGCATTAAGAGTACTCTCATCCACTTCCCCATAACCGCCGGTCTGCACCGCCAACAGGGCCGCAGCTCCTTTCAGATATGCCTGATAGACCGGATAATTGATCCACCACTCGTCTCTCTGGTTGATATCCGCCAGAACTATTTTCCCTTTTACATCCAGCCCCTGGTAGTCTTTTTCTGTTCCTTTCCCTACATAAACCACCGTATAAGGTTTTTCTCCGTCGGTCACAAAATTCGTCTGATAAGCTCCCAGAGCCGCCTTTACTTCCTTTCCATCCACATCGGTAAAGCGAATCTGTGCTTTTTTAAATTCCCACGCATCCACCGAAATCCGGTCTTTCCATACTTTCGGAAAGCCCAGCCGGCGCATTTCTTCCGCCAGCATTTCCCCGGTCTTAAGCTCCGCCTCAGAGCCTGCCGTACGGTATCCCAGCAAAAGATTGGAACGTATTTCTTCCATACGTTTTGCCAGACGATAAGAATAAGAAATATCCAGCTTTTCCAAATATGCTTCCTGTATCTTTCTGTTCATCTCATTCGCTCCCATCCACGTGACCTGGCACGCTTCCGTCAGAATTTCTCTTTTCTCTGACAATTATAGCACCGAAAAAAAGAAATACAAGCCGACCCGCTTATTTTCCACGCCGGTTTCCCATTCCCGGCCGGTCTGTTTACTCTATGTGTTTTTTCCGCGCAAAACCAAAAAATTTCTGAGGAATTTCAAATACAAATACAATTCCAAGCACAATGGCAACCGCCGATTTTACCGCCGCAAACCCTGTTTCCGAAGCCAGTTCCACCTCGTTCATAACAAGATGATAAGCCGTCCAGTAAATTCCGGCTCCCGGCACAAGAGGGAAAATGCCGCAGATTAAAAAAATGGTGACCGGGCACCGCTCTCTGACAGCGAATAGCCGGGACATCAGTATGACAAGCACCGTGGCAAGAAAAACTGCTGACGGTTCGCTGAAGACCTGTCCGATCTGAAAGAGAAGGCTATACACCAGCCACCCTGCTGCGCCTATAAGGCCGCAGTAGGGATAATATTTGGCAGGCACTCCAAAAAGCAAAGCAAAAGCCATGGTCCCCAATGCCGCTGCAATTAATTCCCCAATCATAACAACATACCTCCTGCAAGCTTATCGTATAAATTTATGATAAACCCGACTCCCGCCGCGATGGACAAAAACACAAGAAGGGCATCCAGCAGACGCACGGTCCCCGCAATATAATCTCCATCTGCAATATCCCGGATCCCATTGGTAAACGCCACTCCGGGAATCAGCGGCATTACAGAACCGATAACCATGAAATTCAGATGAAGCCCTGGGATAATCGTGGCCTCCAGGATACACAGCAGGCACACCAACGCTCCTCCTCCGATATTTCCCACAATTTTGGACAGATGAGGGGCGCTGACATAAATCACATAAAGATACAAAAGACAGCCTGTCACAAAAGCCGCTGCGCTGTCCGCAAGGCTCCCTCCAAACAAAAAGCAGAAGCTGGCGCTGCCAAGCCCGGAAGCCAGAACCTGCATATGCTTTGGTTTATCCGGCATACTGCGTATCTGATTCAGTTTCTCCATCACTTCGTCCAGCGTATATTTTCCCTTTACGATCTCTCTGGAAAGCTGATTCACTGCCGCTACTTTCTGCAGCTGCGCCCCTTTTACAGGAATATGGGCCACCTTCGCAAACAGCTGCTCATTCTGGCTTCCCGCAGTGGTAAAAATACCATTGCTCAACACAAAAGCGCTCTCCGAATGAACCCCGTAATACCCGCAGATGCGGTCCATGGTCTCTTCCACCCGGAAAATTTCCGCTCCGTTTTCCAAAAGGATATGACCTGCCAGCATGGCGGCTTCCAGCACCTCCCTCTGGCTGTTTATCTTCTTTTCTTCCTTCTCTGTTTCTTCTTTTCTTTCCGTCTCTTCCTGCTGTCCTATATCTTCTCTCTTTTCTGTTTCTCTTTGCTTTTCCAGTTTCTCTTCCATCTTTTTTGCCTTTTCGTTTTCTTTTCTTTCCCTAACGTCGGTGTACAGGGCAATGCCTCCGTCCTGTAAATTCAGCTATTTTTGATCATATTGCGCCCTGTACATCAACACTACATCTGATGACGCACGACCCCATATTCATCATCCAGACGGTAATACGGACAGTTATCAAAAGAACTGCTTAAAAATTTAACCATTTCATCTTCATCCAAGTCCATCTCACAGATGTAACATTCATAGTCCTCGTCATATACATAATTGACGCAGGATTCACAATTTCCAACTGACACTTTTTCTTCTCCTTTTCCTTCTTTGCGCTATGACAGGAAAAGGGTGCTGCAAAATCATAGAATTCGCGTTTGCCATACTCTATTTTGTCACATCCAGGCGGCTGCTCACAAAATAGGGCACAACAAACATTTCCTTCTAATCTATGCAGCACCCTCTTTATTATTTTGTTTCCAGAATCTTATCAATACTTACCAGTTTTACACAGAGAATAAACAGTTCTGTAGCCTGAACCAATTCATCCAGAGGCGGAAAACTGGGAGCAATACGAATGTTGGAGTCATGAGGATCTTTTCCGTAAGGATAGGTTGCTCCGGCGCCAGTCATGACAACGCCTGCTTCCTTTGCCTTTGCCACAATAGCCTTTGCGCATCCCTCCATAGCATCAAAAGAAATGAAGTATCCTCCTCTGGGGCGAAGCCAGGAGCCGATTTCCAGACCACCCAGTTCTCTTTCCAAAAGTTCCAAAACAGCATCAAATTTCGGGCGGAGAATTACCGCATGCTTTTTCATGTGTTCCATAATGCCATTCAGATCTTTAAAGTATCTTACATGGCGCAGCTGATTTAACTTGTCATGACCGATTGTCTGAATCGTCATATGCTTCTTCAGATCTTTCAGATTGTCATAAGAAGCTGAAATTGCGGCAACACCGGAACCCGGGAAGCTGATTTTAGACGTGGAACTGAATTTATAAACCATATCCGGATGTCCTTCTTTTTCACACTCGTGAAGGATCTCCAGAATTACGTCCTGTCTGTCATTGTAAAGATGATGTACATTGTAAGCGTTATCCCAGAAAATACGGAAATCTTCTGCTGCCGGTTTTAAAGCTGCAAAACGGCGCACGGTTTCATCTGAATAGGAAATACCTTGCGGGTTGGAATATTTGGGCACACACCAGATACCCTTAACGCTCTCATCGTTATTTACATATTCTTCTACCAAATCCATGTCCGGTCCTTCCGGTGTCATGGGAATATTGATCATCTCAATGCCGAAATATTCTGTGATGGCAAAATGTCTGTCATATCCCGGCACCGGGCAGAGAAATTTCACTTTATCCAGTTTGCACCAGGGAGTATGTCCCATCACACCATGAGTCATAGCGTGGGAAATGGTATCAAACATTACGTTCAGACTGGAATTTCCATAAATAATAATTTTATCGGCAGGCACTTCAATCAGAGCTCCCAGAAGCTCCTTTGCTTCCTGAATACCATCGATCACACCATAATTGCGGCAGTCAACTCCTGCAGCGCATTTCAAGTCGGTTTTACTGTTCAGAACATCCATCATCTCCATGGAAAGATCCAGCTGCTCCGCAGACGGCTTTCCGCGAGACATGTCCAGTTTCAGACCCATGTCCTTTATTTTCTGATATTCTGCCTCCAGCTCTTCTTTCAGGGAAAGCAGTTCCTCTCTGCTTCTGTCTTTGTATGCTCTCATTGGGCTCAACTCCTTCTTATTTTAAAGAATCCAGAAATCAGGGTTCTTGGCCTCGCGCTTCCTATTTCCAGGCCCCGAGGCACATTCTTTTATTATTTACGCACAACTAAGACACGTTGTCAAGTGCAAACCGCCTGTCAGCTTTCCTTTTATCCTTCCAGCAACTGCAGAAACTCCTCTTTGGTCATACCGGCCAGCTGTCCGCCTTTTCCCTGCAGGATCTGATCCGACAGATCTTTCTTTGTTTCCTGAAGTTTTCGGATTTTCTCTTCCACCGTATGTTTTACAATAAGCTGATAAACCGTGACCTTCCGAGTCTGTCCAATTCTATGAGCCCGGTCCGTGGCCTGGTTTTGTACCGCAAGATTCCACCAGGGATCATAGTGAATAACCACATCGGCTCCGGTCAAATTCAATCCCACACCTCCGGCCCGAAGAGAAATCAGGAAAACTTTTATGTCTCCTTCGTTGAAATCCTTTACCAGCTGCAGCCTTATCTCCTTTCGGGTTTCACCGGTGATTTCAAAATAAGAAATATTTCTTTTGTCCAGCTCTGGCTTCAGCAAATCCAGCATCGAAGTAAACTGAGAAAAAACAAGCAGCCTGTGTCCCCCCTCCACTGCGCTTTCAATAAGTTCCAGGCACGACTCTCTCTTTGCCGATTCGCCGCCATAGTCTTCATAACACAAAGCCGGATCGCAGCAAATCTGTCGAAGTTTTGTCAGTTCCGCCAAAGTCTGGATATGGTTTTTCCGAAACTCTTCCGGATCCTGAGAAGCAATTTTCTGACGCATGAACTGAACCTGCGCATTGTAAAGCTTCTGCTGCTCCCCTTCCAATCGCACATATCGGATTTCTTCCAGCTTATCCGGCAGGTCTTTGAGCACATTCTGTTTTATTCTCCTTAAAATAAAAGGAGACACCATTTTCTGAAGACGTTCCGATGCTGCCTGGTCCTGATTTTTCACAATAGGTGATTCAAACTCCCGCTTAAATACTTCATAGCTATACAAGTATCCGGGCATCAGATAATCAAAAATACTCCACAATTCACTAAGACGGTTTTCAATCGGTGTCCCGGTCAGAGCAAAACGGGTTCTGCTCCGAATGAGTTTTACCGCTTTGGCCGCTGCCGTAGTGTGATTTTTAATGTACTGCGCTTCATCAATCACCTGATAATCGAACTGTTTTCCTTCGTAACAGGAAATGTCCCGTTTCAGAAGATCATAGGATGTGATAAGCACGTCAAAACTCTCCCAGGATTCTATCTTCATCCGCCTTTCTTCCTGAGTTCCCGTAACCAGACAGAACTCAAGCTGGGGTGCAAAGCGCCGAATTTCCTCCCCCCAGTTAAACACAAGTGAAGCAGGCGCCACAATAAGAGTACGGCCTGCCCGTCCCTCCAGTCTGGCAGACAACAGCACTGCAATGGTCTGCAGCGTCTTGCCCAGTCCCATGTCATCGGCCAAAATACCGCCAAAATTTCTGGTTTCCAGGGTTCTGAGCCATTTGTATCCTGTAACCTGATATTTGCGCATGACTTTACTGATAGCCACAGGCACCTCAAAATCTGCTTCGTTGACTGTTTTAAAGTCCTTGACCATCTCCCGGAAACGACTGTCTCTTGTGCTGTAAACACCTTCCTGTTCTTCCAGCATTTTCTCCAAATACAGCGTCCGATATAAAGGCAGGTGCATTTTTCCTTCCACAAACTCTTTCGGCGACAGGCGCAGACTTTCCATCATTTCTTCCAGGAAAAAAAGTCCTTCGTCATCCAGATTGATAAAATCTCCGTTTTTCAGCCGGTGAAATTTCTTTTTGACCCGATAACTTTCCAACGCTTCCAGAAGTTCCTGACGGGACATCTCATCTGCGGAAATATCTAAATCCAACAGTCCCTGAGACACCGAAACTCCTACCGAAATTTTTACCTTACGGGCACGGTTCAAATTCTGAAAACGCCGTGTACACTGTACCTCGCCCATTGTCATCAAGGCCTCCAGTCCATTTTCCAAAAACTGGCACACCCTTTCTTCTTCCCCTCCGCAATGAAATTCCTCACTTTCTTCATTCACATAAGGGAACCATTGTCTGAGCCTGTACATCATTTCGGCTTCCCGATTTTCCTCCCGCTCCGTATCGTTTATCACCTTTTCCCTGTCCAGATACAAATCCAACATGGACACTTCACTTTCGCCGTATCTGGCATGAGCCGTGCAGGTAATATTTCCCTGCCATGCATCCAGATAAAATACAAACCGGACTTCTGGCGGAAGATACCTTTCAATCTGTGCCGCGTCCTTCTCCTCCACTCTTACAATGTCCCGCAGCTGAGGTAGCACCGTGTAATAAAATTCCGACAGTTTATTTCGCCCAATGAGAAATGAAATCTTGCCTTCGTCTGCAAACTCATAGATCGGTTCTGTTTTTTCCAGAAATGCCGGATCGATCCGATGCATCTTAAGGCTGTTCTCCTCAATAAAGTAGGAAGTCCGTGTTCCTTCAAACAGCTCCGGACCATCCCAATAAATCAACACCCCCTGAAAAATATTTTTCTCTTCTTTCTTTTGAATCCGCATCACAATCTCAGGGTTGCCGTCTTTACAGGTAAGAAGTCCTTTCACTTTCCTGCTCGCGTCTTTGTCTTCGTACTCCACACCGGTCTGTTCTATCATTTCATAAAAGCGATCCAGCCTCCATCCGTACAGAGCCAAAGCCCCGTTTTTCCCCACTGCCTTGCGTGACCAGCTCTCACTTTCCCTAAGCCGCCTTTCAAACTCCGCCTCTTCCTGGGTAATCTGGCTGATAAACCGAATCCATCTCTTTCCCTGCTCCGTAAAGTTTGACAGTCTGTGATTGATTTGAGTTTCACTGCCATAAATCTGCGTGGCAGACCGCTTCACATTTTCGCAAAATTCCTCCAGATTCTTTATAACAAACAGCTTTCTGATCCCAATCCGAAAAGACAGGGACAGCTTTCCGCCCTTCTTTATCAGCCTGGGCTGCAAAGTCAGACTCTCTTCAGTTGCTGTCACTTCCGCGGTCATACGGTTTACCCGCTTTTCCTGAAAAGACAGCAAAACTCCCTGCCCGGTTCGATTTGTAGCGTCCCCCGGACAATAGGTATTCAGATAGGTTTCCAGCAAATCGAAAAAACCGGACATCCAGCTGCAATACTTTCTCCTGTCATACCAGCCGTAAAAATATTTTCTGCAGTCCGGGCAATGACATTCCGTCCTCAAAATCTGATCTTTTGAAAAAACGATTTGTACAGGAAATCTCTGATTTTTGTAAATTCCCGTTCCTATGGCTTCCCCCAAAAGCTCTTCTTCGAAATCAGTGTATCCAAAATGGATATCATCCAACGAAATTTCCTTTTTCCGACGCCGCTCCTCTCCTTTTCTCCGGGTTTCCGGCTTAAAGTCCATACTGCTTCGCAGAAGTTCCGTGTTAAAATAAGAATAAGACCTGCGTCTGCGCTCCGCCAATTCTGCTTTTTCTTCTTTCACAGGCGCAAACATATCCGGATTGAGAACTATCATCTGCCCGTCATCTTCTCTTGTCTCCGAAATCAAGGCCGGCTGTTTCCGGGATTCATCCTCCATTCCAGACTCCTTCGTCCGCGTTTCCTTTTCTTCTTTCTTTTCTTCTTTCTTTTCTTCTTTTTTCTCTTCCTCTGTTTTCTGCATTTTTTCTATTGCAAAACAGACTGCCGCCATATGCTTGCAGTTATTTCCGCCTCTGGCCTGAGGACAAGTACAATGCATCGCCAGACTGCCATCCCTGCTCTGATGAATCCGAACCTCATAACGTTTTTCCGCTACAACTGCTCCTGTGTAATCGTCTTTGTTCTTTTCCAGGTCTGCAACACGTCCTCGCCTATTATAATCTTTTCCTCCGCTCAACGCGCTTTGCGTAAAAAGCTGTTTCCAGTTTTGTATTTTTCCCGTCTGTTCCAAATCACGGTTCCTCCTGCAGGTTAGTGGTTCTTTTCTTTATCCGAACACAGTCAGCATACTTTTGCATTGTGTTCGTTTACGATTTTATTTACCAGTTCTACCCTTTCAATCAAACCTGTGGACGGCATCTCATCCGAAATCCCCAGAATCAGATTTCCGGCAAACATATCTATAATCCTGTGCGTCATTTCCGCCAGTGCCTCTTCCGGATAGGTGTCTGTAAACATAACCGCCGGGATTCCATCGATCAGTGTGATTTCATCGCCAAGCGCTTCCTTGATTTCTTCCAGCGTCACATCTCCCTGAGGCATAGGTGTAATAGCCTCAATGCCGTCCAGATAACAGGTCTTCGCATATTTCAGATAATCTTTGCAGTCTCCATCCCAGTAAGAAAACAGGAATTTTCCTGTTTTATGGAGGATTTCCGCCCGCTTTTCATACTCCGGTATGACATAGCGTTCAAATAAATAATCCGGTAAAATTTTACAGTGCAGGTTGTCTCCGTAATTGATCCATTCCAAAGGGCTTTCCGCCAGCACATGCGCCAGGCGCCCCTGACTTTTGCTGAGCACACTGAAATAATGCTCAATTTCCTCCGGATAGTCTGCCAACAGATAGTAGGTATTTTCCACGCCGCATAGTTCAATCAGCAGCTTCTGGATATTCACACGGGGGAAATACAGCGTGGGAAGTCCAAGATGTCCGACTTTTTTAAGCATCTTCTCATAAGTATCCCGGTTAAAGCTGTAGAAGGTTGCTTCCTCCAGATAACACAGCGCTCTTAAATCATCCACATCGCTCAACATCCATTTGTGGGGCATCATTCCATAATTGCTGTTGTTGCCGTAATAAATTTCGCTCAAATCTCCCACCGGCGTATGAATGATTCTCTGAAAATCCCGCTCTGTCTTTCCGCCAGAAACCGGCTTTTGTTCGATTCGGATACTGCTGTCATAGTGAACTTCCAGACACGGATTGAAGTAATCATACAGACGGTCGGAGCATCCCAGTTTTTCATAAAGTGACTGAGGCGTACAGCCTTCGTATTTTCCCGGAAGCGGCTGATGCAGGAATTCTCTGTCTGCATACCAGGAAAGAATCCGGGGCTGCCATAACACCTTTTTTCCGGCACACTTATGAATAATGTCTCGATTTAACTGATATAAGTTTGAATTCATTTTTCACCCTCCACCCTGACATCGTTTTCATTGATTATACCACAATTTGTCATAGGTTCCTTGTATAAACTCTCAGGATTTTCTCAATTTTTGCTTTCTTTCCTTCTCCATACCAATCGCAGACTGCGAAAACTTTGTTTACAGGCTGTCCGTTTTACCCTTGACATTGGTACGGATTCATCCTAAAATAGTCCTTGCACGGACTATTTCAGGATATGCCAGCGGCCTGTAAGGTCAATAAAAAGAAGTATAAAGAAGTAACAAAAATGCGCCGGCGCCGGATTTCATATCCGTTTCGGTGTCTTTTGCAGAAAGGCAAATAATAATTATGAAAGCATCTTTCAAAAAGCAACAGCACGACTTCTATTTTTTGTGGAGTCAGGTCAATATTTTGTATTGCAAATGGGCGGAGCATCTGGGCATCAGCTACACAACGCTGATGACGCTGTACGGTCTTGATGTTCATGGAAGTATGACACAAAAAAATATATGTGATTTTTACGGGTTTCCCAAACAGACAGTCAGCGGGATTGTTCACCAGCTGATGGATCAGGGATATGTGATTCTTGAAGCAAACACAAAAGATAAGCGGGAAAAACTGGTAGTCTTTACCGAAGCGGGAACGGCCTATGCCAAAGCATTGCTGACTCCTCTTTATGAGGCGGAACAATATGTTTTCTCTGCCATCGGAGAAGATAAAATTTCTCAAATGCTTGATACCATCGATATCTTTAATACTTTACTCAAAAAACGTCTGGAGGTCATCCAATGAACCAATATAAATTGTTTGCAAAATATGTAATTCCTTCTGTTCTTGCGTTTGCTCTTTCCGGAATATACGCAATTGTAGACGGAATATTTGTGGGAAGAAGTATGGGAGACGTGGGTCTTTCCGCCATCAATATCGCATATCCCGTTGTATCTTTGATACAGGCTTTAGGTTCCGGTATTGGTATGGGCGGTTCTGTTTTATGGACAGTCAAAAAAGGAACGGAAGGCTCGGAAGCAGCCGGGAAATACGTTCGCGGTACTCTGCTTTTACTGCTGCTTGCAAGTATAGTGACAACCGTAGGTATCTTTTTTGTGATTGAACCCGTCCTGCGCTTGTTCGGTGCAGAAGGAGAAATACTGATTCTCGGAAAAGATTATCTGAAAGTAATCGTCCTTGGAGCGACCTTTCAGATTTTCGCCACGGGCATTGTCCCCATTATCCGGAATAATGGGAGCTCCTTTTTCTCCCTGGTGGTTATGATGTCGGGATTTTTAACCAATATTGTACTGGACTATCTGTTTGTCTGGGTTTTTCATATGGGAACGGAAGGCGCCGCACTTGCAACAATCCTGGGACAGATGCTCACAACACTGGAAGCGTTTATCTATTTGTTTTACCGGAAACTTCCCATTACAGGCTCTCTGCCCGGTTTCGGCCGAATGGTATGGAACATTGGAAAAATCGGCATTGCCCCTTTCGGCCTGACACTTTCTCCAATGGTATCCCTTATGTTTATCAATCGTTTTTCCATGATGAACGGAGGCGAGGCGGCGGTAGCCTGCTATGCCTGCGTTGCCTATGCTCTTACCATCGTTCAAATGCTGATGCAGGGTGTGGGAGACGGGAGTCAGCCGCTTATGAGCCAGTATTATGGTGAGGGGAAAAATGCAGAAGTTATAAAAACCCGAAAGATTGCCTACGTTTCAGCCGCAGGACTGGCGATTATCTGTGACATTGCGTTATTTATTACCCGCGGCAGTGTCGGGGAACTGTTCGGCTCGTCAGAAAGCACCGGAGTTATGGTGGCGGAAGTATTACCCATCTTCCTGCTTGGACTTATCTTTTATGCTTTCTCCAGAATTACAACTTCCAGCTTCTATGCCACGGAAAAGAACCTCTATTCCTACTTCTGTGTTTTTGCAGAACCGCTTCTGCTGCTGATACTGTTGTTTATTCTCCCCATTTTCTTAGGACAGACCGGCGTATGGTGGAGCGTAGTATTATCACAAATTTTAACTGCCTGCCTTGCCCTTGTCTTAAAAATACTCGGGGACAGACAAAACAGGACAAGTGTGGCTCTGTGATCCGGTAAATACATCGACCTCGGACGAAGAATCTCTCAATACGAGACTCTTTGCCCGAGGTCGTTTGCTTTGCTATATATTCCTATCATGCATAAAAATGCCGGATTAAATTCCGCTGATCAAAACTTCAGCTTATGCTTTTTCGCGCAGGCGTGAACGCATGACCTTTTGCCTTTACATCATCAAATGTAATCCATTTCCTTAAAATACTGCATCAATATATTCGCACAGTTTTCCACACCCAGCTTGGACGTATCCAGAATCATATGATAATCGTTCACATCGCCCCAGGTCCTTCCGGTATGTTCATGATAATATGCGGACCGTTTTTCATCCGTCCGTTCCACCTTTTCCCGGGCTTGCTCATAATCCAGACCGTCCTTTTTCATAATCCTCTGGATTCGATCCTCTTTGTCGGCACGGATAAAAATATTGAACACATCCAGCCGGTCTTTCAAAATATCGGATGCACAACGGCCGAGAATAATGCATGGATTTTCCGCCAGTTTGCGGATTGCGTCCGCTTCGTTCTCATATTTGTGCCCGCTGAGCTGCTCTTCGATATAGGCTTTATCATATACGGGGATCCCAAGCTTTTGAGAAAGCTCCTCAGCAATAATGCTAGCCCCGGTTCCATACCGACGGCTCATGGTGATAACCAGTTTCATAAGCGCTCCCTCCCTAAAATAAATGTGAAAAATGCAGGGAAAACCTGAAAGGCTGCCCTTGCTCTGATTATACCACTTTCAGCGAAAAAATGTCAGTGCGGATACCATTGTTATACAAGTTTTGCATTTCCGTTTGATAAGCTATACTTTTTATTAAATTTTGAAAGATAATTTCCATGTATATCATGAGTTATCATAATTATAGTGCACGGCATATTAAGCAAATGATTCATAATATTATCAGCTGTATCCGAATCAAGTCCTGCCGTACCTTCATCCATAATCAAAATACTTTTATTTCTAATAACCGCCCTGGCGATAGCTATGATATGCTCCCTTTATGAGAGACAGTGAAAAAAACAAACTGTAATCATAAAGGGAGCAGTTCATGTTAAGATTTCCTGCTCAATGTACTGCTCATTCAGTTCTATGTTTGCTGACAAAATCTTTTATCAGCACTGCAGCTTCTTCCGCATTAGAAGCGATAGCAGGGTGTCCTCCGCCCGGGAAAAGATGTACAGAAGACTTCGGGAGCATTGAAGCCATTTCCCGATACTCTTCCTCAAGATTGCTTCGGCACATTTCATCTTCCTTACTCCCCATAAGTAAAATAGGGACCTTTAATTCTTCTAACGGCTTATGAAATAGAGGACGATTTTCTTTTGCACATTGCAGCAACGCCTCTGTATCAAGATCAACTACTTTTTCCCAGTCTGGCCCCTGACACCACTCGTAAAATTGTCTTGCCTGCAGATTTGCTTTGGATGTTTTTCTCTCCGATAAAAGATTATCAGAAAAATTTTTATTGAGAGTGCGCCCGTCAAAGCTGTCTGCTATGACTGAATAGACCAGATCAGGGCGTTCCAGTGCTGCATTGACTGCCGCCCATGCGCCGCCGCTTGTTCCGATAAGGCCGACTTTTCCACATTGTAAATGTTCCATGAGCGCAACGGTCTGCAAGGCTTCGTCATACCACATATCCGGTGAAAATTTTTCTACTCGGTCGGACTTCCCATTTCCTAAAAAATCAATCAGAATACACCTGAAACTTTCAGCATACAGCGGCATGAGCAGCTCAAACATTTTAGAAGAAGCCGTGTTGCCGTGCAGAAAGATAAGCGGATCGCCTTGCCCGAATTCTTCATAAAAAACCGATTTCCCATGATACTGAAAATATGGCATATCTATTCCCCCTCCACAAACATAAAAACTATTTTATAATATGCGCCGTAATAATCGTATAGCTGCGCGAATTGATGGTTATTTTTATATTATCAACTTCACAATACCAATTTTTCCCTTGCTTATAGATATTGCAGTCCCTTTGCAATATCTTATCTTTGGAATATTCAACCACATCGGCTATATTCAGCTTTAGGTTTCTTTTAATTCTGTCAACGCCCATTTCAGTTGTATGGATTCTATCAATGTTGTCAAGCAGCACTTTTTTATCATCCATTGTTTTTCTCCTGTGAATCTAAGTTTTCACTAATTTTAGGTAAATAGTAAACTGAGAGTCCCGTTTGTAATCCAAGAGTCTCGGTTTGTAAATAAAAATCCTGTTTTGTAAGTAACAATTGAGACTATTGTTTTTTGAATATATCAATCGCATGACTTGCGACGCCTGATAAATCTTCGCGCTCGCAGGTGGCAAAATGATATTTTAAGTATAAGTCAAATGTTTCACGATCCATAGCATCGATTGCTTCTCGCATCAATAAGGCACAGCCGTCAGACGCTACATAGTGAAGTCTTTTTACAGGAAATGCAGACATTAAATCGTCAATATCCTCTTTTCGCACAAGCTCAAATAAGTCCTTAGGCTCGGATTTTGCAGCAAATGTTTCGGAGTCAAGCAGACCGTTCTTTATATATTCAGCCACACTGATATTGCCTCGTTTAAAGCCTTCATCAAGCAAACAGCCGTCGGAAATCACATAAGCGGCAAAAATAATACCTCCCCGCTTTGTCACACGGATTGCTTCCCGGATTGCCTGCTGTTTATCCTCTTTGTGATACAAATGATAAAGTGGCCCCAGCAAAAGCGTAATATCATACTGATTGTCCGAAAAAGCAGACAAATCTAAAGCGTTGCCTTGCAGAACAGTAACATTTTCATTCGGCAAGGTATTCTTGCGGAAAATTTCTATATTATGTTCAACAAGTTCTACTGCATCAACCGCATATCCCTGGCGCGCTAAGGCATGGGAATACCGTCCTGTTCCTGCGCCGATTTCCAGTACACGGCCGCAGGGCTTTAAATATTTTTCTACATAACGCATGGTAGTAAGAAATTCAACACTGCCGTGCTTTGAGGTAAGTCGGCTGTCTTCATCATATTGATTATAAAAATCAGTTAAATAAGGATTCGCTTTCATCCAGCGTACCATTCCTTTCCGTTTCCTGTTTTAGATATGCAGACAGGAAGTTCCGCAACATTTTTTCAGAACTGCGGCTGTCGAATGACAATTTTCCTGTCGCCGTCAAAACAGCTATGCCATGGGTATAAAGGAATAAATCCAGAAATATTTCCTTCCCGCGTTCTGGCTGCACACCGATCATCTCTGAAAATGCTTTTGCCTTTTCTTCGTTGCCAATTTCTTTATAAAAATCGTTTGCTTCTTTCATATCTAAGTCCATGTCGTTTATGAACAGCAGCTTGAACAGATTCGTTTCCTCTTTGGCAAACTCAATATACGAAAGGGGCAAAAGCAAATAAGGAGCGGTATTTTCAGACTCACCGTAATCTGCAACATACCGGTCATAATATTCAAAGGCAAAATCAAGAAATTCTGTTTTAAGTTCGTCCATATTTTCATAGCAAGTGAAAATGGGACACGTTGAACATTGCAATTTACCTGCAATACTCCTTGCGTTTACAGCTTCAAACCCTGTTTCCTGTGTAATTTTCAAGACAACGTTTAAAATCATATCTTTTGTTATTTTCGGTTTAGGCGGCATACACATTCCCTTCTTCTTATCCTTAATATAAAACATTTGTTATATAACTATCGTTATACAAAAAGTCAATTATGTCAAGGGCGGCTTGATGAAAACTTTTTAATAAATCACCGGAAGCTCTCCCCGAATCGCCTGATACAGTATAGTAAGCCGTAAAAAAGCAAAAACGGCATGGCTCTTATCATGGAGCTATGCCGTCTGATCACATATTTCAAAACGTCCCTTTTTATATCTAATTTTGAAGCAAAATAAGTTATTCCCAGGAACTTCTGCCGATTCACCAAATGGCTTAAGTACCGGATTAAAGCGACGTTCCGTACAAGTCGTACGGTGTGGCCTGATACACATAATAATTCAGCCAGTTCGTGTATAAATTGTTACAGTGAGAGCGCCACAAAAGCAGCGGACGCTGTTCTGGATCATCAGATGGGTAATAATTTTGGGGGATCTGGATGGGAAGTCCTTTTTTCACATCACGTATGTATTCGTTGTGCAGGGTGTAGCGGTCATATTCCGGATGTCCCATCACGAAAATCTGTTTTCCATCCCCGGCCATGGCCAGAAGAACTCCTGCTTCCTCCGATTCCGCCATCACAAGCAGTTCTTTGCAGGCGTGGATTTTTTCTGCCGGAACCGCCGTGTGCCGGCTGTGGGGAATGTAGAAATAGTCATCAAATCCTCTCACCAGAGGAATTTTGCGATTTAATACTTTATGGCTGTATACGCCGAACAGCTTTTCTTTTAAAAGCACTTTATCTATTCCGAAGTGATAATAGATTCCCGCCTGAGCTCCCCAGCAGATATGGAATGTTGAAGTCACATGGACTTTGGACCATTCCATAATTTCGCAAAGCTCCGGCCAATAGTCAACCTCCTCAAAGGGAATCTGTTCCACAGGAGCTCCTGTGATGATCAGTCCGTCAAACTTTTTATTCTTGAGTTCGTCAAAAGTATGGTAAAACTGATTCAAATGAGTCAGGGATGTGTTTAAAGATACATGGCTGTTCATCTTCATGAAAGTCACGTCCACCTGCAGAGGCGTGTTGGACAGGGACCGCAAAAGATGCAGCTCCGTGTCCTGTTTTACCGGCATAAGGTTCAAAATACATACCTGCAGCGGGCGCATATCCTGATGCATTGCCCTGTACTCATCCATGACAAATATATTTTCATTTTCCAGAATCTCTCTGGCTGGCAAATCACTCTGTATTTTAATCGGCATTCCTATTCCTCCCACAAAATTTCCTGTTTTCCCCTGTTATGGCTGCATCTGCAGATACTCCCTCATAAAGTCTTCCTCTGTCACAATCGGTACCTGAAGCTCCTTGGCCTTTTTGTTTTTCGAGGACGCAGATGCGAAGTCATTGTTGATCAGGCAAGTAGTCTTACCTGTCACACTTCCCGTCACCTTTCCTCCCAGACGTTCAATTTCATCTTTCAGAGCATTTCTGTTTTCGAAATGATTCAGGCTTCCGGTGATAACAAATACTTTTCCTGAAAGGCTCTTTTCTCCTTCCTCAAAAACTTCTTCCTCTATGGATACTTCCTGCAAAAGTGCCTGCAGATTTTCTCTGTTTTTTTCCTGCGCGAAAAAGTCACGAAAAGCGGCAGCGATCACTTCGCCGATTCCGTCCATGGCGCTTAGCTCTTCCACACTGGCGTGGATCATTTTATCAAGATTGTTCTTGTATTCCCTGCATATCATCTTGGCGTTGGCAATCCCGATATTCGGAATTCCCAGGCTGTAAATCAACCTTGGCAGCGTAGTATTTCTGGCCTTTTCAATGCTGGCAATCAGGTTCTGATAAGACTTTTCGCCAAATCCTTCCATCTGCACAATCTCGTCCCGGAACCGATCCAGGTGAAACAGATCCGCATTTCTGTGCAGAAAGCCCTTTGCCAGAAATTTTTCCAGAGTCGCCTCGGAAAGTCCGTCGATATTCATAGCATCCCGGCTTACAAAAAGGGTAAAGGATTTTATCTTTTTGGCATCACAATCCGGGTTCATACAATACAGGGACTGAACATCGTTTACCTGATTGATCCTTGCCTCTCCGCCGCACACCGGACACACACTGGGAATTTCAAGAGTGTCACTCTGGGTAAGGTTTTCTGCAATCTGAGGGATGATCATGTTTGCCTTATACACGGTGATTCGATCCCCGATTCCAAGCTTTAAGGCCTTTACAATGCTGACGTTGTGCACGCTGGCACGGCTGACCGTAGTTCCCTCCAGTTCCACCGGCTCAAAAATAGCCACCGGATTGATCAGACCGGTTCTGCTTGCACTCCATTCCATTTCAAGAAGCGTCGTCTCCGCCACCTCGTCCGCCCATTTAAAAGCGATGGAATCTCTGGGAAATTTGGCGGTTGTCCCCAGAGACTGCCCATATTCTATATCATCATAAGTCAATACCAGTCCATCTGAAGGAACGGTATAACTTTTTACTCTTTCTTCGTACTCTTCCACAGCAGAAATGACTGTGTCCTTATCCACCAGTTTATAATCAACGATCTCAAATCCCTGATCCTTTAAAAATAAAAACTGGTTCTGTCTGGAATTTTCAAAGTCTACGCCGTCCGCCTTTACGAGAGAAAATGCAAAAAAACGCACATTTCTCTGTGCGGTTATCTCGTTATTCAGCTGTCTGACAGAGCCGGAACATAAATTTCTGGGATTTTTATAGCGGGCATCCACATCTTCAATCTTTTCGTTGATTTTTTCAAAATCTTCATAAGTAATGATAGCTTCCCCGCGCAATATCAGTTCGCCCTGATAGGGAATGGAAAGCGGCAGGTTTACAAAGGTTCTTGCATTTCCTGTAATAACCTCTCCCACTTCTCCGTTTCCCCTGGTGACAGCCTTGAAAAGCTCTCCGTTTCTGTAGGTGAGCACGATAGTAAGACCATCCAGTTTCCAGGAAAGCAATCCCTTTTTGTCAAGAAGCCAGTCCCTTAACTCTTCCCGGCTTTTCGTCTTTCCAAGAGAAAGCATGGGTTTTTCATGACGTTCCTTGGGCAGTTCATCCACGGCCTCATACCCTACCGAAACGGTGGGGCTTCCCGCCAGCACCACACCGGTTGCTTTCTCCAAAGACTCCAATTCGTCGTATAGTTTGTCGTATTCGAAATTGCTGATAATTTCCCTGTCCTCTGCATAATACGCTTTGGACGCTTCTTTTAAAACCGCAATCAGTTCTTTCATTCTGGACATGGTATCCATATCTTTTATTCCTCAATTCTTTGAAATTCTTTTATCTGTCAATCCTGCCTGCGTATAGAGTTCCTCCAGTTCTTTTCCCTCTATTTTCCGGTAGGTTCCTGCGTTCATTTTGCCAAGCACAATGTTAGCGACTCGTACTCTCTTCAAAGTCTGTACCTGGTAACCCAGCTCCTTGCACATGCGTCTGATCTGCCGGTTCAGTCCCTGCGTCAGAATAATGCGAAAAACAAATTTTCCTTCCTGAAAAACCTGACACGGCCGGGTGGAAACGCCCAGTTCTTTCAGGAAAACTCCCTGCGACATTTTTTTCAGAAATTCAGAAGTAATCGGTTTGTTTACCCGTACAAGGTACTCTTTCTCATGAAAATTTGCCGCCCGCATCAAAGCATCGATCAGTTCTCCGTCATTGGTCAGCAAAAGAAGTCCTTCCGAATCCCTGTCCAGCCTGCCCGCGTAGGTCACACGGACCGGATAATCAATGGCATCCCGAATGGTCTTCTTGGCATAGCGGTCTTTCTCCGTACAGGTAACTCCCACTGGTTTATAATAAGCCAGAACAACTTTGTCTGGCTTTTTTTCTGCTGCAGTTCCATTGACAGTCACTTTTTCGGTTCCCAAAATCTTCATTCCCGGCTGTGCCAAAGCTCCGTTTACCAGCACTTTCCCCTGTTCAATCAGAGCATCCGCCTCTCTTCTGGAGCAGATACCGCATTCTGCAAGATATTTATTTAATCTCATCAATTTTTCCTGTGCCATTTTCATCTCTCCTGTCAGGCATTTTCCTGCCAAAACAGGCAGATGTCTGTATTATACAATATTTAGAAAACCTTAGCAAGTTTCCCGGCTTTGATAACCTTTCGCGCCTAGCGTAATCATAAAAACAGATAAATTTCCAGAAACGGGACTTCCCTCTCCAATCCCTGATTTTTACTTCCGTGGTATTTCTCTATCAGTTTTTCCAAATCGTCCTCTTCTATCCACTCCGGCACTGCGTTCTTTTTTAACGGTGCATAAATGCGCAGTGTCACGATCAGAGCCTTCTTTTCCTGAAGGATACGCAGACGGCAGGCAAAGGGCTCCCTGCTCTTTCCCATAAAATCGTCCCTGTATTTTACCGCTGATTTTGTCATTCCGGAAAGAAGACTCCTCATGTCTTCCATTTCCATATAAAAATCAGCTTCTCTGTCACAGGAAATTGTCAGCAAAACATTTTTCTTTTCCCACTCTTCTTCCAGCTTCCTGAATAAGCCCGGAAAGCCATTTTCGCTTCTTTTTCCGGCAATCAATCTGCAGGCCGCTTTCCGTATGAGTTCTTCTCTTTCGTCCTGTTCTTTTCTCATCTCATTTTCTTTCCATGTTTCCACAGCCATTCCCACATCGGATGCTGCCAAAAGCAGTGTCATTAAGTAAAAGGTGGCCGCTCCCAAAGCTTCCTCCGAAATTCCATACACAAAGAAGGCAAGGTACAAAACACTCCCTGCAAGAAGCAGTACAATACGGAAAATTTCCGAAAAAACAATCGCCTCCGCTTTCTTCTCTTTCCTGCTCCTAATCAGTCTCCATACCGCAAATCCCAGGAAAAACAGCCTCCATAATAAAAAAACTGCAATCACTATAATAGCCATTTTTTTAAGAGACAAAGAGAAGCCAGCTTCTGATTTTCCAATCGAAAGCTGGCTTCTCTTACTCTTTTGCCGTGAACTCCTTTTCATTTTCTGACTTTACTTCATCTTCTGCATGATAATGTTCTATTGCATACTGACAGCATCTTAATACCAGTTCATTGAATGAAATTCCTTCTGCTTTTGATATTTCTATCAGGGATGTGTTTATCCTATCCGTAAATCTCACCGTTTTTGGTATGTTAGCCTGTGCAAATGGTTTATCAATACGAAACACAGAAAATCACCTCATTTACTTCTCAAATCTATATCAACATCATTAGTATATCTTTTATCCTTTTTGAAATATATAACCAAATAAGCAACCGTATTTACAACCAAATGTATTTTTGATTCCAAAATTTTCTTTATCGTTTTTGCTTCATGGGGAGTAAATTTTATGAGGAAACAAAAAATGCAGCCAAAACAGGGCTTACCCAAACCAGTCAGGTCACATAACCCAAACTGCTTTCAGAAAATCCTGTCTGCTGCATTACTCACTGTCCTTTACTTTAATTTTACTTTGCTTCTTTTATGAAGACAATTTCATTTTCCGAAGACTTTTCAGGGGCGTATCGGTAGTTCAAACCGGTAAAGCTCTGGATTGCTTCCAAAGTATTTCCCTCATTTTCTGCCAGATAGCGAACCATTTCTCCTCTGGCCATTTTCGCCATTGTGCCTTTCTGAATCAGTTTTCCATTGTGCTCTTCCAGAAAGAAGCAGGTTGTATAACGCATTTTCGGTTCCAGCCATTTCTCCACCGCCTTGGAATATTCCCTGGAGGCCAGATTCACGATCCAGTCTGTCTCCGCAGAAAGCTGGTCGTAAAGCTTTCTTCCCCAGAAATCGTACAAATCCTTTTTTCCATCAAGACTGAGCTTTGCCTGCATTTCCAGCCGGTAGGAAACCACACCGTCCAAGGGCTTTAACACTCCGTAAAAGCCGGACAGAATGCGCACATGTTCCTGGATATAATTCCAGGATTTTAGCTCCATTACTTTCGGAGCCATATACTGATACTGGATGCCTTCATAGGCCAGAATTGCCGGCGTAAGTCCCTGATCCAAATTCATATGGGCAAACCGCTCATAATTTTGTTCTGCAATTTTATCATTGCATCCCCACATCTTTTTTGCTTCCTCATAGGACAGCTCTCGTATTTTTTCGCACAGTTTTCTGGCCTCTTCGATAAAAACAGGTTTCCCCGTCACAGCCATGCTGTCGCTGTCTTCCACCATCTTTTTAGCCGGGGATATCAGGATCCTCATAGGCTTTCTCCTTTGTTCTCAAGAGTCTCGTCCATGCTTCCGGAACGGAATCCCTCAAGGTCTAATGTCACATAAGAAAATCCCAGTTTCTTTATTTCTCTAATGATTTCCTGTCTTTTTTCAAGTACCTTTTTAAAAGAAGAAACGTCCACCTCAAGGCGGGCTACGTTTTTATGAACGCGCAGACGTATATTGCCGCCCAACGTTTTTCCAAGCCACTCCTCACCTTTGGCAATTCTGTCAAGAAGCGGGTAATCCAGTTTTTCCCCGTAGGGCAGTCTGGTGGCCATGCACGGCGTGGAAGGACGGTTTGCCACACTGATCTGGTATTCTGCTGCCAGTTTCTTCACTTCTTGTTTTGTAATGTGAAACTGTGCCAGCGGACTTTTGACTCCCAGTTCCCTAACGGCCTGTATTCCCGGCCGGTATACATGCATATCGTCTTCATTGCTTCCCTCCATCACCGTCCGGATTCCCTTTTTCCGGGCGAATTCCACAAGATGGGAGAAAAGCTGCTTTTTGCACAGGTAACAGCGATTTTCCGGATTTTCCCGGATTTGCGCCTGTTCCAGTTCATCCACTTCTATGATGACATGATCCGCCTTTGTCTGGCTGACCACTTCTTTTGCAATCTTTAAATCGCAGGGCGCATGCAGTCTGGTGGAAAAAGTCACAGCATACACTTTTGTCTTATTCTCTTTTGCCGCTTCCGCTAACAAATACAGAAGAAGACTGCTGTCCACACCGCCGGAAAAGGCAAGGGCTGTATTTTCCTTTGTCTGCTCCCTGAGCCAGTCCTTTAACTGTTCGTATTTTTTTTCTGTTTCTGTTATATTTGTTTCTGTCATATTTTATCTTGTTTTATCCTCTCAAATACCTGTCCAAAAGGGAGATTTTCCTCCCTGCAGATTTTTTTCACCGATTCATATTCCGGGTAAATAACTTCTCTGCCGTTCTGCATACACACCTTAGCCAGAGCCTCCCCGTAAGGCGTATGGATTTGCCGGATTTCCCGCTTTAAAACGGTTCTTTCCATAAGGCATCTTCGAATCCCGATGGTGGTGGTGTGGGTAAAAATAATTTTCTCCATCCGCTCTCTATGCGCCGGCTCGCACAAAACATTCAGAATATAGGCGGGACGATTTTTTTTCATAAAAACCGGAGAAAACCACACATCCAGAGCGCCCGCTTCCAGAAGTTCCTCCATCACAAAGCCCAGGGCTTCACCGGTACAGTCGTCCAGGTTTGTCTCCAGTTTCACAACCGTTCCGGACTGTTCCTGTTTCGGACTGCTTTCCCCTACATTTTTTTCATCCTTTTCTTCTCCCGTTTTTTCGTCTGCCGGTTTTATGAGCATGGCTCTTAAAATATTGGCATGGGCAAAATCTTTTTTTCCAGCCCCGATTCCGATTTTTTCAATGCAGTACTTTTCCGGGAATTTTTCCCCACACTGCAAAGCAGCTGCGATGGCAGCACCGGTAGGGGTTACCATTTCGCCGTTTTGCTCTGTCAGCTTCATTTCCAGCCGATGCGCAGATACGATGTTTGCCACCGCGGGAACAGGCACCGGAATTACTCCGTGCTGACAGCGCGCAAATCCCCTGCCCTCATAGAGAGGAGAGACAAAAACTTTATCGATTCCCAGCGAATCCAGGCACACCGCCGTACCTATAATATCTACAATAGAATCGATGGCTCCCACCTCATGGAAATGAACTTCTTCTATGGAAACACCATGCGCCTTCGCCTCTGCCTCAGCCACGATCAGAAATATTTTCTTTGCCAGCCCTTTTACCTTTTCGGAAGCATCCATTCCCTCTATGATTCCTGTCACATCGTTTAAATTTCTGTGGAAATGGGTATGTTCCGAATGTATTCCGTTCCGGGAAGGACAGGCATGTGTATGCATTTCATCCCCGTGTCCATGGCCATGCTCATGATGGTGCTCATGATAGTGTTCCTGACCATTTTCATGATGGTGCGCATGCTCCTCTTTTCCATGAGTATGATCGTGTGTATGTTCTTCGCCCTCAGGGACAGATTCCCGGGAATGATTTCCGTCCTCAGGGACAGAATCGTGTCCTTCTTCCATGCCTTCTTCCAGATGCACATCAAAATCAAAGGCATCGATTCCGCACTTCTTGGTCCGGCCAAAGTGCAGATGATATCCGCCCACAGGAAGACTGGAAAGCGTTTTTTCCAACAACTCTTTATCCGTGCCCAAATCTAACAGCGCGCCCACTGTCATATCTCCGCTGATTCCTGAGTAACACTCCAAATACAATATTTTCTCTTCTTTTTTCACTTTACTGACCTCTTTTTCCGATACTTTATTCTCATTCTTTACATGCCAGGCGATTCATCTGAGCCGCCAGGTAACCAGCTCCATAACCGTTATCTATATTTACTGTGGCGATTCCGTTGGCGCAGGAATTAAGCATGGTAAGCAAAGCGGATACTCCGTGAAAGCTAGCGCCATATCCTACAGAAGTTGGCACCGCAATCACCGGATTTTCCACCAGACCTGCAATCACAGTTCCAAGGGCTCCTTCCATTCCCGCCACGGCGATCACGCAGTTTGCCTCGCATATCTGCTCTCTTTTGCTCAAAAGCCGGTGAATTCCCGCTACACCCACATCGTAGATTCTATCCACCTGACAACCGAAAAACTCTGCCGTCTGTGCGGCTTCCTCCGCCACCGGAATATCCGCTGTGCCTCCGGTACAGACCGCTACCTTTCCCTTTCGGATCTTTCCTTCTTTTTCTATCTTTAAAATACCGGAAATAGGGTCATAAACTGCCATGGGCAGCTGTTCTTTTATCAGCTCATACTGATGTGCAGACGCTCTTGTTCCCAGGACTTCACCGTTTTTCTCAAAAAGAGAAAGATAAATCTGCGGAAGAAATTCATCCGCTTTCCCCTGACAAAATACGGTTTCCGGAAAGCCGGAACGAAGACTTCTGTGATGATCCAGCTTTGCGTACCCTAAATCCTCATAGGGCAGATTTTTCAGTTCTTTTTCCGCTTCCTCCAGGCTTTTTCTGCCGTTTTTTATGTCTTCCAGTATCTGTCTTATTTCCATATCTGTGCCACATCCTCTCTCTTTCCTGTCTGCCAGTCATCTATTCTCGTACAAATCTGTTCTAACAGCGGACTTGAATGACTGAACACGATCAGCCCAATTTTCCTTCTTTTTGTTTCCTCTATCAAAAAACGCCAGATCTGGCTTTGTGTGACCAGATCATGCATTGCCGTGATTTCATCGGCTATAAGAAATCTTGTCTGCTCTCCCAAAGCTCTTGCAATCACAAATCGTTGGAGTTCTCCGCCGGAAAGCTCCAGCGGAAACCTTTTCAGCCAGTCTTCCTCTATTCCCAGTCCATCCAAAACATCACGGCTTATGTTGTCGCCCTCCGCCAGCATTTCCCTCATAGTCATTCTGGGGTCCACCGCTTCTTCCGGATGCTGCCAGATAAGCTGAACCGGGCAATAGCGTCCATAAGAAGAAACCGGCTTTTTATCCAGCAGAATTTCACCTGTAAATCCCTCTTCCAGCCCAGCCAGAATTCTGGCAAACGTGGACTTTCCAAATCCGCTTGGCGCCAAGACACCGACTCTCTCCTCGCTTTTTACCGAAAAATAAAAGTTCTGAAAGACAGCCGGCTGGGATTTATGATAACGAAATGTCAAATCTTTCACTTCCAGTTCCATAGTTACGTTCTTCTTCCTCCCCAAAAATACAGCGGACATAGCCGCCTTTGCTTTTCCTGTAAGGAATTTCTCCCAGGCATTTTTCACACCGTTTCTCACAGTAACCCTGATAAAGACAGCCATTTTTCTCTCTTTTTAATACATAGGGCTGCACACCTGCGTTCTCCGCCAGAAATCCATGCGCGGGCATGGCACGATACAAATCTTTGGTATAAGGGTGACGCAGTTTTTCTTCTGAAAAAAAATCCGACGCCCTCGCTTCTTCTATCGTCTCTCCTGCATAAAATACCAGAATTCTGTCCGCAGTCTGCACTGCCAGTTCAAGGTCATGGGTAATCACCAGAATCCCTCTTCCTTCATCGGCCATCTTTCGAAACTCCTCCATAACCGCTAACGCTGCCTGGGGATGAAGTCCGGGTGTGGGTTCGTCTGCAATTACAAGAGAAGGGTTTTCAAACAATGCCGAGGCAAGCAGAACCCTCTTTGCCATTCCGCCCGACAGCTCAAAGGGATATTTCTCAGCCGTCTTTTCATCCAATCCGAATCTCTTCAGCAGTTCCCTGCATCTTTCTCTGTCCTCTTTTTTATTCTTTCCGTTTCTAATCTGCCAGCCCGTCTTCTTTAACGGATCCAGCCAGGAAATTCCCTGAGGGACAAGCGCCATCTTGGTTCCACGAATCTTTTTTAAAAAAGCTTCCTCCAAACACGTTCCCTGGAAAAAAATTTCTCCTTCCATCCTGGCATTATAAGGAAGAATGCCGAACACAGCATGGGCCAGAAGGCTTTTCCCGGAACCGCTGGCGCCTACCACCGCCACAATCTCTCCCTTTTTTACCGTAAGGCTCAGATCCCTGATCACCGGAAGAGTTCTCCTTTTTAGTCTCCTGTCATACTGAGAGAAGGATAACGAAAGATGTTTCACTTCCAGAAGGGGAGCCTGGTTTTTATTCTCGTTTTCCTCCATGTTTTCTCTGATTCCTTTCATATTCTTCCGCCTGCTTTCCTGTTCGCTGATCTTAAAAATTTTCTTCGCTTTCTGTGTATTGACTTTTAAAGATTGGATTTCTTCCACCCCTGCCTCTTGTCATTCCTGTACACTTGCCGGATCGATCAGCAGACATATCTTCTGTCCCAGCCCGAAAAACATCAGAACCGTCGCTGCAAGTGCTGCTCCCGGAAATACTGCCAGCCACCACTGCCCCATGACCAGATATTTCATGCTCTCTGAAAGAATAATTCCGATGGCCGGTTCTTCGGGGGAAAGTCCGAAACCTAAAAATGTCATTCCGGCCTCATGCAGGACAGCCTGGGGGAAAAGCAGAAACAGACCGGTAAAAAACTGCGGAAGCAAATGGGGAATATAATGTTTTTTTATCAGCGCCCATTTTGTCACACCCAGCTTTCCGGCCAGACGCATATATGGCTTTGCTTTCAGCGACAGCGCCTCTGCGCGCAAAACTCTGGCAAGAGACGGCCAGTGAGTCAGCGTGATTCCCATCACAATGCCAAAGAAGCCTTTTCCGCAGGCGAAAGATATGAGAATCAAAAGCAGCATGTGCGGAATTCCCATCACAACATCCACACATCCCTGAAAAAGCGTATCCACAGCGCGATTTGTATTTACCGCAAGCACAGCCGCCGCGCCTGCCAGAAGTGCGCTGGCCGCCGCAGTCACCACACCCAGGCGAATACTCATGGAAAGACCTGTAAGCGTTCTCTTAAACATATCCCTTCCCATAAAATCTGTACCGAAAGGGTAACGAAGAGAAGGAGGCAGATTTTTCCTTGAAAAATCGGTAAGCAGCGCATCCTCCTTCCAGTATACTCCCAGTACTGTGATAAGAACAAGAAAAAACACCAGAAGCGCTGTTGTAACCAAAGTTTCCCTGCGGCGGTTTCTTTCTTTTTCTCCCGTCTTTCTCATGTTTTCGATACCTCTTCTTTCTTTCTAAGCCGCGGATCTATGAGACCATACAGGATTTCTGCCGCCAGATTTCCTCCTATGACAAAGACCGATGTGAGCAGCGTAATTCCCAAAAGCAGCGGTACATCTCCTCCTATTCCCGCATCCACCGCTGCCTTTCCCAGTCCGGGATAGGAAAATACCTGCTCCACCAGAACAGAGCCTCCGATCAGCTCGCTTACCGAGGCAAACTGAAGGGTCACCGCCGGAAGAAGTACATTGCGAAGTCCGTGACTGAACAGAATTTTCCCCATTCCCATTCCTTTTGCACGGGCATACAGAATATAATCGCTATTCATAACCTCTATCATTTTTTCTCTTGTGTGCATGGTTATGGATGCCACTCCTGTAAGAGAAAGAGCGGCTGCCGGCAAAACAGCGTGCTGAATCCTTTCCGCCATACGGACATCCTCCGCTATGACCCCTATCGGAATGGAAAATCCTATGGGAAACCATTTCAGCCATACAGAAAATACAAGCAAAATCACAAGAGCCACCCAGAAAGACGGTGTACTGGAAAGCACCATGCATCCTGTCTTTATGATTTTATCCGGAAGCCGGCGGCGATAGGCCCCGGCAATCATCCCAAGCAAAACCCCTGCCGCCGCGCTGATCAGCCACGAAAAAACAAGGAGCAGAAAGGAGTTGGAAAGCTTTTCAAAAATCACATCTGTCACCGGCTGTCTGTACGCTAAGGAAACGCCAAGGTCTCCTTTTACTATTCCCTTAAGCCATTCCAGAAAACGCTCCGGCGCAGGCGTATTCATCCCCCAGTATTGTTCCAGCTTCTCAATCTGCTCCGGACTCATGGAGCCAAGTGCGGCCTGACCGATATTCGTCTGCAAAGGATCTATGGGAGAAATCACTGTCAGAGAAAAAGATACAAAGCAGACCAGAAGCAGGATCACAACCGCCCGAAGCAGCTGCCTGCCCAGTCTGAACGCTGTTTTTTTTCCCATTGTCATCATCCTTCCTGATTATTCCAACTCCACTGATCCACATTATTGACAATGGACCAGCCATGTCCGTGGGGATGCAGTTTCTGCGGCGCAATTTCCAGACCGTCCCTTACAAAATAAAGATGATCGATGTTGACAAGCCAGATCCAGGGAATATCTCCCTCCTGGGTAATGCCGCTTTCCCCGTCCCACTGTGCTTTTTTCCACAATTCATAAGATTCTTCCAGGCTGTCAGCTTCCAGGGCCTGATCCATATACTCATCTACGGTTTCGCTGGCGTAAGGAGAATATTCTGCCAGACCGGTATCTGCATTTGTGTGGTAAATATTATAAAGTTCCATAGGTGTGTGAGCTCCCCACCCCCACATGAGAGGTTCACTGAGAGCCAGGGTGTAGGCTTCGTCCCAGCCCACTCCCCGGGATGTGGCATCAATTCCCAGCTCTTTTAACTGGTTCGCACAATCGGCTGCAATCGCCTGACGGACAGAATCTCCGGCGGGATAAGCAATCTCCAGCGAAGCCTTCACGCCGTTTTTTTCTCTTATGCCATCTTCCCCAATTTTCCATCCGGCTTCATCCAGAAGAGCCTGCGCCTCTTCCAGGTTATACTCCACCTGACTGCCTTCATAATACCAGGGCATTTTATCGCAGACGCTGTATGCCGGCGTTCCATGTCCGTTTAATACGTGATCGATCAGCTCCTGCCTGTCAATACCGATATTGATGGCTCTTCTCACATTGACGTTCGCTGTAAAATCATTTCCGATAACCGTACCGTCCTCCAAAGTTTGTCTTTCTACCGCCGGAAGGTTAAAGCCTCTGTTATCCACCGTCTCACAGGAAAATAAAGAATATCCCGGCACTTCCTGTTCCGCATAGGAAGCCGCCGTATAAGCCACATCCACCTGTCCTGCCATAGCCGCGGCAAGAGCGGCATCTTCCTCCATAAATACAATTACCACTCTTTCCATTTCGGGCGCCTCGCCATAATAATCCGGATTTGCATCCAGTATTACCTGCTGGCCCTGATCCCACTGGGTAAGAAGATACCTGCCGGAACCGATCGGATGCTGTCCGTAAGTCTCATCATAGGCATGTTCCGGCACAATGCCTGCCACAGCCATCGTGTACGGCCAGATGGAATAAGGGCGGTTCATATGAAAGACCACTGTACTCTCATCCACTGCCTCGGCACTTTCCAGCATAGTAAAATCGTTGACAGAGCTGCTGTCTCTCAACTGATTGTACGTAAAAGCCACGTCCTGGGCTGTGAGCTTTTCTCCGTCAGAGAAATAAGCATCCGTGCGAATTTTGACCGTCCAGGTCAATCCATCTTCACTGCATTCCATCTCTGTGGCAAGGTCATAACCGATTTCAAGATTCTCATCTGTAACCGTCAGAGTACTCTGAATCAACGGTTCATGAACATGCTCGCCGGCTCCCCATCCATACACCGGGTCAAAACCTGATTCCGGTTCCGCTTCCGGGCTCATAGCCACAATCACGGTATCCTGCTCGGACTCCGGAACCGATTCCCCCGCAGATTCTGTCTGAACCTTTTCTGTGCCGCTTTCATTTGCTGCGTTATTTTCTTCCGCTTCTGTGCAGGCTGTCAGCAAAAGACTTCCTGCCAGTACCCCTGCCAGAAAAAAAGCCTGTATTCTTTTTCCTGTCATAATTGGCTCCTCCTATTTCACATCACTGCAATATCGCATAAAAAGGAATCTCGCAACGCGAGATTCTTCGCCGCAGTGCGATTCATCGTTCTTTTTTTATACAGTAGGAAAGTTCCTTTCCTACTGTATAAAAAAAGAAGGTAAACTTTCCCTTAGGGAACAGATTTACCTTCCTGGTAATATTTTCACATTTTTATTTGTCTGCAGTTTCTGCCTTCTGGTTTTACCGTATGGGTTTTTGTCCTGTATTCCGATTTCTCTTGGAGAAATCCAGCATCGCTGTATCCGCTTGGCGGATCTTTTACGGGAGAGGAAGCTTCCCTTCCTCTTGCATAAAGAAGACAAAAAATCACACTGCGGCGAAAGAAAAATAAGTCATCAAATGACCCGCCGCAGATGGAAATCTCACAATGTGAGATTCCTTCCAACTGTTTTTATGATAAACTCATTGTGGAAATTTGTCAATTTTTTTCCAGCCAATACCATTTCAAATACTCTTCCCCCTCTATGTTCTTCCAGCAGAAATTTTCCCCTTCCCAGATCAGATAGCTGTGAGGACTGTTCTCCTTCGGCAATGACAAAGAGCCGGGATTTAAAATATAGATTCCATCCTTTTCCCATACGCCAGGAATATGCGTATGCCCATGCAGCAGGATGTCTCCTTCTTTTAACGGAGGAAGGCTGTCTTTGTGAAAACGATGCCCATGAGTGGCAAAAAGCATATTTTTCGCTCCCGGAAATACCGCATACTCCGCCAGAATAGGAAATTCCAGAACCATTTGGTCTACCTGCGCATCACAGTTTCCGCAGACACAGAAAATCTCCTTCCTGTATTGATTCAACAAAGCTGCCGCCCTTTTTGGTTCATAGCCCTGGGGCAGATCGTTCCTCGGTCCATGGTAAAGCAAATCGCCAAGAAGCAAAAGCCTGTCCGCCTTTTCTCTTTCGTAAGCCTCAAACATTTTTTCACAGTAATAAGCCGACCCATGCAGATCGGAAGCGATCATATATTTCATTAAACTTTCTCTCTTTCTTTTATTCCTTTTTGTCCTGACACTACCTGGTGCTCAGACGTCCGATATTTTTTATCAACACCGACACCGTTCCGTCCGGGTTCGTGAGAAATTCCACTTTATCCGGGTTGCCGTACTGATCCATGGGAATCGTTATTTCGATTCCGCTGTCTGTTGTCAGATGCTGCTTCTGAAATTTTCGAATGGTCTGCTCGCTTTTAGGCTCGACCACTTCTTTTGCCAGATTGTATTTTTCCAGCTTCTCCTCGAAATCGCTCTGCATCTGCGGGCTTCCCTCAAAAACTTTTTCCTTTACCTTCTCCACGTCCAGGCTTCCTGTCTCTTCAAGCTCCCTGTAGATGACATTTTTCACTTCCATTTTTCTCTCCGCGTTGTCATCTCCATAATACTTTTTATTCACCTGCTCTACCGCTTTGGTAACTATCTCCAGTTTGGATTTCTGGGAGAGCGGCGCATGGCATTTTAAAAACATCTCGGAAAAATAAAACTTTTTCTCCCCGTTTACCTCATACTTTTTCTCGGTGAGAATAATTTCCCCATTAGTCAGATTTACAATAAAAGCCTCCGTCAGTTTCTGATTCATAGAAGGAAGCAAAGCCTTCTGAAGGATAATATCGTTCACATTTCCGTTTTCCACCGGTTTTGTGATATGAGTATAGGAAGTTTTATAATTCATTTTTAACAGACCGAAATAATCAGTTCCGGACTCACTGAAAACCACTACTGCAATGTCGGCAGGAGGAATATCAATATTGGAGTTCATGATCTCATACAGTATGCTGGCCAGCTGTTTGCTGGTATCCACAAAATTTTCCGCCGTGCAGGCGCGTATCAGTTCCATAACCTCCGATTCTTCTGAAAACTGACATTTTTTCACGTCGTCACTTTCCGTGAATTTCTCGATGTGCGCTTTCAAAAAATCACACAAATTAGAACCCAAATCTATTTCACAGTCAGAAAGCACCGGCATTCCCACTGTCGAATCCAAAATATGTACAATCCCAACTTTTAAAATCAAATCATCTCTTAGCATCGGTATTTCCCTTCTTTACCTGATGTTGCTCATGTTACTTCAAACTATTATAATCAATTTTTCTTCCCGTGCCCAGTCCCTTTTGTATATCGTACATATTTCTCCATTTGCCGCAGGGCGGGTCCCAAGATCTTTCACCCACTTACGAAAATAAAGTTTCCTGCCGTACAAAAATAAAAACTGCATTCCGCAGGTGAGATTCCTGATCTTCCCTGCAAAATACAGTTTTCTGCCTTTGTTCTTCTTATCCGGTTTCTGTCAGTTTTCCGGCATCTTCCTGCCGACCGTATGGTATGTAATCGTCTCCATACTTTCCGGTTTTACCTGAAGTTTATGAATCATAAATTCATCCACCCAGCGTTTCGGAATACACGGAAATGGACTGGAGCCATACGCCTGGTGAAATTTTAAAACCACTGCGGTATCCTCATTCTCTTCGAATGTCACATAATACATCGTCTGTATCGTGCTGCATGCAGAATAAGCACGTCCTGTGATTCTCAAAATTCCCGTCAGTTCCCCGGTTTTTTCATAAGTATACAAAAAGCCATCATCAATCGATCTTCTTGCCATAAGATCCTGGCACTCCTGTGCTGTGTAGCCGGTGTGATACTTCATGCACAGAATCAAAGAAGTATCTTTATAAAAATTTTTCCCCATCTTTTCCCTCCAGTGAACAGCATTTCTGCTATTCACACTAAAACATCAGACATTTCTGTCATCTCACCTCCTGCTACATTTTTATTATATACCATCTGCACAAGAGAAAGCAATTTTTTTCTGCGGTTTTATGAATTTTTTATCTTTGACAAATGGTAATTTTAAATAAAATCTCCAAATTTATTGTCTGTTTTTATTTCATTATGCCGTTTTTTTCATATAGTGTAATTCGCTATTCTGTGATAAACTATTTCTAAAAAAGGCCGCTTCTGCGGCAGAATGTGAGGTAATTATGACAGATACGCAAAACAAATTCAAAGAATATCTCAATAAACTTGCTCAATACGAACAGGTGATTGCCCTGCTTCAATGGGATTTAAAAACAGCAGCTCCCGAAAACGGCACTGCAAGCAAAATTGAAGCTCTCAGCTTCTTCTCCACAGAATATTTCCGACTGATGACTGCAGAGGAATTCGGTTCTCTTCTTAAGGCCCTGTCTGCCCCGGAAGAATTTGATTCTTTAAATGACGCCATGAAGATAACTGTCACAAGATACTTTCGAGACTATCAGAAGTCCAAAAATATTCCGGAGGATTTTTTTACAGAATATGTAAATGCTTCCGCCCATTCCGAACAGGCGTGGGAAGCTGCCAAACGTGCTTCTGATTACTCTATCTTTCTCCCCCATCTTCAGAAGATGATCGATATGACAAAACAGAAAATCGCTTTCACCGATCCGGGGAAAGAAATTTATGACGTTCTTCTGGACACCTACGAAGAAGGTATGGACAGCGCCACTATCGACCGTCTTTTTGAAGAAGTCAAAAAAGAGCTGGTTCCTCTTCTTCAGAAGATCAAGTCCGCACCGGAACCGGATTCTTCCATCTTTAACGCTCACTACGACATCGACAGCCAGAAACATCTCCAGGACTTTCTGCTTTCCTATATCGGCTTTTCCCACAAATCAGGAAATACCGCCGAAAGCGAACACCCCTTTACGTTAAGTCTGGGCCTGGGAGATTCCCGCGTTACCAACCATTACAGCCTGAACGATCCTATATCCGCTATTTTCAGTGCTATCCACGAAGGCGGGCATGCGATCTTCGAACAAAACATCAATCCTTCTTTTGAAAAAACGGCTGCCGCTTCCGTCAACCTGCTCGGTCTGCACGAAAGCCAATCCCGCTTTTATGAAAACATTCTGGGCAGAAATATTCATTTCTGGGAACCCATCTACGAGAAACTGGGAGAATTTCTTCCTAAATTTAAGGAAATCTCTCTGGAAGACTTTTGCAGGGAAATCAATCATGTGAAATGCAGCTTTATCCGTACTGAGGCAGATGAACTGACTTATCCTTTCCACATCATACTTCGCTATGAAATCGAAAAAGCCATCTTCCGCGAAGGAGTCACCGCTGACAAACTGCCTGAATTGTGGAATCAGAAAATGGAAGAAATGCTGGGAATTGTACCGTCAAACGACGCCGAAGGTATTCTTCAGGATATGCACTGGTCTGACGGTTCCTTTGGATATTTCCCTACCTATCTTCTGGGAACCATTTATGACGGCATGTTTTTGGAACAGATAGAAAAAGAGCTGGGCTCTTTGGACTCTATTCTTGCCGAAGGCCGCATTTCACAGGTTACCAAATGGCTCAATGAAAACATTCACCAGTATGGAAGTCTCTATACTTCCAAAGAAGTCATTCAGAGAGTATGCAGCAGAGAAATCTCTGCAGAACCCATCATCCGCTACTTTAAGGAAAAGTATTCAAAAATCTACAATTTATAACTAAAACTTATTTATAAGGTAAACTTCCTTCCCGGAAAAATAAGTCACTCCTGCAAACAGACGAATTTACATTTCGAATGTCTGCAGGAGTGTTTTACATGGAAGTGTTTTATATGGAATTTTTTTAAATTCTTTTTTTCTGCACAATCCAGGCGCATTCAGCCTTTACTGACATTTTGCCGCCTTTAAAAATTCTTCCAGAATTCTGTCTTTGTCCGGAACATCTGCCCCGTATTTTCCCATTTCAATCGTAGGCTTGAGCTTCCCATGGAAATCGCTTCCGCAGGTGATCAGCAGTCCATGCTCCTTTGCGTAGCGTTCATAATACGCATTCTGTTCTGCATTATGATAGTTGCTGTACGCCTCGATTCCGTCGATTCCGCTTTCTATCGCCAATTTCAGCATATCCTCTCTTTGATAAAAATTGTTGAAAGGATGCGCCAAAACTGCGATTCCTCCGGCATCATGAATCCGCTTCACGGTTTCCCTGAAAGCAGGAAATTTTACATAAACATACAGCGGACTTCCCTTCTGGCATTTGTCCCAGAAGAAATTTACCGGTGCAGGCTGACTGCGTTTTCCGCCCGGACGGTACTCTTTAAAATCCTCAATATGCGCATTGGCAGGATCCTGAAACATTCTCTGGCACATCAAATACCAGGGGTTTTCTCCTTTAGAATCTTCCAGAATTTTCTTTTCATCAATTTTGATAGAATAATAATTCTCCAGTTTTTCCACGCGGGTATGAAAAGCATCATTCATCAACTGTTTTACATAAGTATGCAGATTCTGAAAATAGTCCTGTTTGTAATCAAAACCATATCCCAAAAGATGACACTCAAATTCTCCCTCAAAAAGTGTGGAAAATTCTATCGCCGGAACCACTTTGATCCCCGCCTTTTTTCCGGCTTCTATCATCTCATCAATTCCCAGCATACAGTCATGATCAGAAAGAGCTACAACTTCCATATCTTTCCGAACTGCCATTTCGATCAGCTGTGAAGGGGTAAACTCTCCGTCATTGCTGTAGGCGGAATGCATATGTAAATCAAAATTTCTCATGACCTCTCCTATCTGTGCCTTCCGGCGCTTCTTCTTTACTGTGCGGGACAAAATTCAAGCGCTTGTCATACATAAAACACCAAACACAGTGCCTGTTTAAACTGGATAGCTTCACCGCATAATTTTCATCTTTACCTGTCTATTATACTAGCAAAGCTCTTTTTTCACAACGCAATTAAAAACAGCTGAAAATATCAGTCCATAAATGCAGATTCTAACCCAAAATCTCTTATTTCATAAACTCCTTTTCTCCCATTCTATTCGTAATAAACGATAATGACTTTTGCCGCTGTCAGATTATATGTATCTGCAAAATCCCCAAAAATATAGAGAATAGGTTCTTTTTTCACATCAGAAACAGTTCCCTCACTGACAGTAGCATCTCCCGTTACTTGATCAACCTTTGCAACTTGAAATTCACAATTTTCACTATACTTGACTGTCACTGTCATATCTTCCGCGGTATTCCCCGAATCAGTCTACATAGCTAACTCGCCGCCGTCCTCTGTTTTTACTGTTTTTATTTGACTTATTTTACACCCAATGTCAGAAAATTCCACTGCATTTCCAACTATATCAGCGGAGCAAATTAAATTTTCAAAATCATTGCTTGCAACTTCCTCAACTACAGATTCATTATTTACCGATTCGTCACTTTCTGCTTCACTGCTCCGTGTTTCGCTTGGAAAATTTTCAGCTGAATAAGGAGTATTTGTTTCCGGATTGTTATCTGCCCCACAGGCTGTGAGCATTGTTACGCACATTCCTGCTGCTAAAAATTTAATCCACTTTGATTTTACCATTTTTAAAATCCGCCTTTCATTTTTTGATTGCAGTACTGTATTTTTACTCATACTGTCTATTACTAAGAGTTTCTTTCACTCTAAATCGTTCAGTTATCAAAAAATGAAAGGATGTCAATTTCGAAACGGCAAAAATTAAGGGCGCTGCAGCATAAGGAGGAGAGGCTTGTCATAGCACTTTTGTAAACAGCTGACGTTTTTACACAAAAATGGCACAACAAGCGCAAATCTTTTTTGCAGCACCCTTATTCTATCTAGTTTTTATGAAAAGGAAACACTATTCCTCTTTGCTTTTGATCGCAGCCTGCGCTGCTGCCAGTCTTGCAATCGGAACGCGATACGGTGAACAGGAAACATAATCCAGTCCCACTCTGTGGCAGAATTCCACAGAAGAAGAATCACCGCCATGCTCACCACAAATTCCAAGCTTAATATGCGGTTTCACCTGACGGCCTTTTTGTGCGGCCATCTGTACGAGCTGTCCCACTCCGTTCTGGTCAAGTTTTGCAAACGGATCAGATTCGTAGATTTTGCTCTTATAATAATCCACCAGGAATTTTCCTGCATCGTCTCTGGAAAATCCAAAGGTCATCTGTGTCAGATCATTGGTTCCAAAGGAGAAGAAGTCTGCCTCTTCTGCAATTTCATTTGCCAGAAGAGCTGCTCTTGGTATTTCAATCATGGTTCCCACATGGTATTCGATATCGGAACCTTTTTCTTTCTTCACCTGCTCTGCCACACCGACAACCACGTCTTTGACAAATTTCAGTTCTTTTCTGTCGCCTACAAGAGGAATCATGATTTCCGGTATAATGTTGAATCCCTTTTCCTTTTTAACTTCAATGGCAGCCTCCATTACCGCTCTTGTCTGCATTCTGGCAATTTCCGGATAGGTAATGGACAAACGGCAGCCTCTGTGTCCCATCATAGGATTAAATTCATGCAGGCTGCTGCAGATTGCTTTTACCTCTGCCACAGACATCCTCATGTCTTTTGCCAGCTCTTCGATGTCTTTTTCCTCAGTCGGGATAAATTCATGAAGCGGAGGATCCAGGAAACGGATGGTCACCGGAAGGCCTTCCATCACCTCATAAATCTCTTTAAAGTCACTTTTCTGGAAAGGAATCAGTTCCGCCAAAGCTTCTTCTCTGGCTTCCACAGTAGGAGAAAGAATCATTTTTCGAATCTTCGGAATGCGCTCCGGCTCAAAGAACATATGCTCTGTACGGCACAGTCCGATTCCTTCCGCTCCCAGTTTTACTGCATTGGCAGCATCCGCAGGAGTGTCCGCATTGGTGCGTACTTTAAGTCTGCGGAATTGATCCGCCCATCCCATAATCCTTCCGAAGTTTCCGCTGATTGTTGCCTCCTGTGTACGTATATCACCGTCGTAAATTTTTCCGGTGGAACCATCAAGAGAAATATAATCTCCTTCTCTGTAAACTTTTCCTCCCAGCTGGAAGAACTTAGCCGCCTCATCAATAACAATATCGCCGCAGCCGGAAATGCAGGCGGTTCCCATTCCTCTTGCCACAACAGCTGCGTGAGAAGTCATTCCGCCTCGAACTGTCAGAATTCCTTCCGCCGCATGCATGCCTTCAATATCTTCCGGTGAAGTTTCCTGACGAACCAGTACGACTCTCTCTCCTCTTTCGTGAGCACTCACTGCATCTTCTGCGGTAAAGTATACTTTGCCGGCTGCTGCTCCGGGCGATGCCGGCAGACCCTGTCCAATCACTTCGCCCGCCTTCAGCGCGGCTGTGTCAAAGGTAGGATGCAAAAGCTGATCCAAAGATTTCGCCTCGATACGGAGCACTGCTTCCTCCGGAGTAATCATTCCCTCATCTACCAGATCACAGGCAATCTGCAGAGCTGCGGATGCAGTTCTTTTTCCGTTTCTTGTCTGCAGGAAGAAAAGTTTTCCCTCTTCAATGGTAAATTCCATATCCTGCATATCGCGATAGTGATTTTCCAGCGTATTTGCAATTTCCATAAACTGTTTGTAGCATTCCGGAAGATCCTGTTCCATTCTGGTAATCGGCTGAGGAGTACGGATTCCGGCAACAACATCTTCACCCTGAGCATTGATCAGATACTCTCCGAATATACCTTTTGCCCCTGTGGAAGGATTTCTTGTAAAGGCAACCCCTGTGCCGGAAGTATTTCCCATATTTCCAAATACCATTGACTGCACATTAACTGCGGTTCCCCAGTCTCCGGGAATATCGTTCATGCGGCGGTAAACGATGGCACGTTCATTATCCCAGGAGCGGAACACTGCTTTCACCGCTTCCATCAGCTGAACTCTCGGTTCCTGAGGGAAATCACTTCCCATATGTTCTTTATAAATCTTTTTATAGCGAAGGATAACTTCTTTCAAATCCTCCGCCGTCAAATCCGTATCAAAATGAACGCCTCTGTCTTCTTTGATCTCATCCAATACCTGCTCAAACAAAGACTTGGGAATTTCCATGACTACATCTGAAAACATCTGGATAAACCTGCGGTAAGAGTCATAGGCAAATCTGGGATTTCCTGTCTTTTTCGCAAATCCTTCCACCGAAATATCGGTCAGCCCCAAGTTTAATATGGTATCCATCATACCAGGCATGGAAGCCCTTGCACCGGAACGAACCGATACCAGAAGAGGATTTTCCGTGTCGCCGAATTTTTTGCCCTGCTGTTCTTCCAAAATAGCAAGAGCATCAAAAATCTGTTCCCGGATTTCGTCCGAAATTGTCTTCCCGTTTTTGTAATAATCCGTACACGCTTCTGTTGTGACTGTAAACCCAGGTGGAATCGGCAGTCCCAAATTTGTCATTTCTGCCAGATTGGAACCCTTTCCACCCAAGAGATTGCGCATCTGTGCATTTCCCTCTTTAAACAGATATACCCATTTCGCCATGGTAAATTCCCCCTTTATTTGTTATTTGTGCATTTTCCAAGACAATGCATAAATTCTTTTGATAATTATACCATATATTTTTTACTTCATCACTATATTTTTCGTCATTTTAACATTTAATCCGGTTTTTTTATTATATCATCTGTGTATTTTGCAGTGTTCAAGCACTTGACAGGGAACCGGATACGAAGAGCCAAAAACCTAATAGAAAAAGGCATCAGCCTTCTTTTACGAAAACCAATGCCTCTGTCTTGTTATTTTCTTTTCTGCATTATTCTGCAGCTGTCTCAGTTGCTGTTTCTGTTGTTGTTTCAGCTACAGTTTCTGTTGTTGTCTCAGCTGTTGTTTCTGTTGTTGCAGCTGTTGCATCTGCATTTGCAAAGAACTCATCAACCTGTCTCTGAGCTTCTGCGATTACAGTATCCAGTCCTGCTGCTTTCAGTTCTTCCAGACATCTCGGAACAGCTTCTTCCGGATCGGAAGCACCTGTAAGCAGGTCGTATTTGTATTTATCCCATACTGTATTGCAGTTTGCGATTTCGTTCTGGATCGGTTCAGGATCTAATGCGAAACCTAAGCATACAGAAGGTGTAGCTGCTTCGTTCTGTTCTTTAATCTGTTCATACTGATCTGCCGGTGCGGAAGATTCTACAGAAAGGTTGAAGAATGTTCCCTGTGTATAACCAGCCAGCGGCCAATCGTCTCTCAGTTTTGTAACAGTTCCGTCTTCTTCATACTGGAAGGTCTTGTCCGGAACACCGTAGTATAACATATCACGCAGTGTCTGATCTGTATTTACCAGTTCAAGAAGTTTCAGAGCTTCTTCTTTGTAGTTGGAGTTTGCAGAGATAGCATTCATAGATCCCTGAATTGTCTCTGTTGTGTAAATCGGTCCAAATACTTTCCATGCATCGTATTTTTCAACACCCTGCTGTGTCTGCCATGCACTTACTGCTGCCGGCCATCCCTGAGCGTTACCAAATGCATTCTGTTTGGTTCCTTCTGTCATAACGTTTGCATCAGGATTTGTATAACCTGCTACGTACCACTCATGCAGTAAGTTCAGGTTGTGCATTACATCTTCCTGTTCCAGTGTAGAAACAACTGTACGTGTCTCGTCGTCCAGTCTTACACCGATAGGCTGAAGTCCACTTGCAAGTCCATCGTATTCATTAAAGAAACCGTTCCAAAGAGCACCCTGATTCAGCTGTACCGGATAGAAAGATGCACCTTCGCCATCTTTGATTGCTTTGAATGCAGGAGTAAGATCATCCATAGTCTGGATGCTTTCGTAATCGATGTTGTATTTCTGTACATACTGATCATCGAAATACCAGAACTGTGTCAGAGAAGAATCTTTGTATGTAGGAACTGCATAAATCTGTCCTTTGATTCTGGAACCGTTCCACAGATCTTCCGGAATGAAGCTGTATAATTCAGGTGTTACAGATTCAACCATGTCTGTGATATCTGCCAGACCGCCCAGGTTTACGAATTTGCTGTAGTTTGTGTTGTTTACAAACATTAAGTCGAAGTATTCACCTGAGTTAACGATTGTGTTCATCTTGGAATCGTAATCTGCCCAGCCTGCAACCTGGATATCCAGTGCAACACCGATTTTTTCCTGAACATAGTCGCTGATAACCTGCATGTCCTCTTCAAAATCGCTGGGAATTGTTCCACCTACTGTCCACCAGATCAGTGTGGGAACTTCTCCGTCAGTTGTTGCCTCTGCAGAAGCACTGTCTGTTGAAGCTTCTGTTGATGCTTCGCTTCCTGAACTTGTGCTTGTAGTTGTCTGTTCACTGGAACCAGAACATCCAGCCAGCATTGAAGCTGCCATAGTTCCTACCAGACCAACTGCCAGAAACTTTCTTAAAAATTTGCTTTTCATGTGTTAGCCTCCCTTGAGTAGATTTACCTTACAAATTTTTGTCAGGCATCATTTACCTCTTTAGTATACAACAATCTCACATTTTGAATAGTCTAATTTCGTTAGGTTTGCTATAGAAAAAAAATCTTCATTTTTGTGCAATTTGCTACTATTTAATTTTTATTCATCTTTTATCAGGTATATATTCCTTGTTTTTTCGACTTATCTCTTGTATTTATGCCACATAATCACGCCGCTTTTCCAACTTTTGCAACATTCCTCCGGCATTTTGGATAGTTTAGCATTGCGACGTGTTACTTCGCGAAATGAAGGCGTTTTGTTTTGTTATTCGCACGGGTACACCTTTTGTTTCTCTTTTTTAGTTTCCTTTCAGAATTCCTTGTTGAAACGATTGCTAATAAAAACATTCTGTGATATAGTCAGAAATCGGAATATTTTTAAACTGATCTATCATCAAAAACACTAAAATTAAGCAAAAGGAACTGAAAACTATGAACACAAACGAATTTATTCAGAAACCGGTCAAGGAATTATTTTTTCACTATCTGATTCCGGCCATCTGCGGAACAATGGTCACATCCATCTATGTGCTGGCGGATACTATTATTATAGGAAAGAGATTGGGTGCTACTGCTCTGGCTGCCCTGAATATTGCCCTGCCCATCTACAATATCTTTTTCGGGTTCGGCCTTCTTTTCGGGGTAGGCGGTTCTGTGCTCATGTCCATTGCAAGGGGAAAAGGGCGGCATGAAGAAGGAAACTCTTTTTTCAGCCTGTCTCTGCTTATGAATCTGGCTACCTGGCTGATCTGCATGGTAATCTGCGTTCTCTTTATGGAAGATATTGCTATAATGCTTGGCGGAACCAGCGAAACCATGCCTTATATTATGGAATACATTCCTTATCTTATCTGGGGAATGGGAGTCTTCTTCTTCTCCTCGTTTCTTCAGACTTTTATCCGCAATGACGGTGCTCCCAAACTTTCCATGAACGGCGTCATTGCCGGAGGTGTAACCAATATTATTCTGGACTATATTTTTGTATACCCGCTGAATATGGGAATGAAGGGTGCCGCTCTTGCCACAGTCATCGGCTCCAGCCTTACCGTGCTTATTTTATGCACTCATTTTTTCTCACCCAAAAATCAGCTGAAGTTTACCCTGAAAAACTTTTCTCCGGTTTTTCTTGTGAGAATTTTATCCAACGGATTTCCAAGCTTTGTCATAGAGATTGCCGCCGGCTTTACCATCTTCGTCTTCAATCTTCAGCTGCTGCGTTATCTTGGAAATACAGGCGTCAGTGTTTACGGCATTATTTCCAACACTGCCATTGTGGTCATCTCTCTGTGCAAAGGTATTGAACAGGCTGCTCAGCCCATCTTGTCCATCAACCACGGAGCCGGTCTTAAGAATCGCATTGCAAAAGTGCAGTCTCTCTCCATCAAGACATCTCTGATCATATGTGCGGTTCCTGTTTTGCTTGGTCTCATTGTGCCCAACCTGTTTACCTACATTTTCCTGACGCCAAGTGAAGAAATTCTGACTCTGGCCGCACCTGCTGTCAGAATCTATTTTACCGGTTTTCTTTTCCTGGGAGTAAACATGGTCTTTATCTGTTATTTTCAATCTGTGGCAAAAGCGCTGCACTCCCTGATTCTCTGCCTCCTGCGGGGATGTATCCTTGTAGTTGCGTTTGTCTACCTGCTCCCTCCGTTTCTGGGAAGCAGCGGAATCTGGATGGCTTATCCGGCCGCCGAGCTGGCTACTATGATCATCGGCATAATCCTTTACAAAAAAGATCGTTCTCATTAAATGTCCGTAAGCGAACGCTCACACTGACACACAGTCCTTAACAGCCTTTTCTTTCTGCAGAAAAGACAAGGATTTCTACACAAAAAAGGACGCTGCAAAAATCAGAAAATGTCAGCCCTATCATATTTTGTGAACAGCCACTGCTTTTGAACAAAATAGGATAGGGCCAATGTATAATCTCTGATTTTGCAGCGTCCTTTTTACGTTCTAATTAGAAACTAAGACTTCCCATATCTAAAATGGGCTTCGCACCTTGAAAATTCAATATTTCAGCTAACAAATTAATGGTTTAT
>CALWLY010000011.1 GCA_944381635.1 uncultured Lachnospiraceae bacterium | reverse complement strand
TCTAAATATCTTTCGACTCTACAATTATAGGCAAAACTTGAGGATCAGGAAATCCGCAGGAATATTTGGCGCTTACATTAAAATGAATAAAAGTACCCAGCCTTAAATTGATAAAATTCATCTGATTCTTCTGTAGTTGATTCATACCTAATGTTTCCTCCCCATTTTTGCTTTCCCTGTTTGTTGTCAATCTCTGTATTGGTATGTTCTCAGTACGTAATAAGTATAGTCTGACAAGGGGTAATTTGCAAGATGGATTTGGTGAGGCTAAGCAAAAAACCTCCCAAAGGATAAATCCTTTGAGAGGTCTGTAATCGATTTCTGTAGTTGTACGTCTGAGCGCAACAATTATCTCTTGGGTAACTGAGATTAACGTTTGGGTAACCGAAAATACTAGGAAATCAAGGTGTTACACGGAAAGTTGTTGCAAATACGTTACAAACCCATGGCTTTTCACAGCGATTGAGGACACCTCTCTTTTTCCCGGGTACTGATAAGTGCCCGGACTTTTCATTGTACAGAAAATCCAATCTTCTTAACTTTTCCAATAAAAGCATCTTTAAACTGAGCTATCCGGTTTTCATCTACAACAATAATTAGATTCTTTCTCGCTCGTGAGCATCCCACATAAAACAATTTGTAAGCAGTTAGTATCCCCTCGATTTTTGTGATTTTGAAAATCTTCTTGGCATTACCAACATTCGGTTTGGCTAAATACTTTAAAAAATCATCTTTACATAGTTCATCAAATAAAATATTTCCCTTATATGTATCTAAAACTTGATTGCTGTATTTAACCAAGATAGCCTTGTTCTTTTCATTTCTATTATGCGTTTCTGCCGAAAGCTCACTGATTTTCATTCCAATTTCTGCTTCAACCGTTTTTATCGTCTTACTATATGAATAAAATAAGGCTTCAAATTCAGGAAGAGAAAAATCTAATTTGGACCACAATTCAAAAAATGCATACATACGTACATTTGGAGTATTATTATTGTCAGCAGCCACAAAAATTACAGATAAGTGACTTTCGCCTTTTACACCATGCTGTGTAGATATATATGGCATACTTAAATAGTGTGCTAAATTTTTAATTTCTACAACTTCAATATCCAATACGCGCTGATATTCTACACTTTCTTCAAAATCATTTTTAATTTCTTCTGGTATAAGTGCATTATCAAATAAACACTTAATTACATCTCTAATCAGACATCCATCTTTTTCGTATATAGCCTTGAGTGCGTCAAATTTATCCTTTATGCGTTTCTTATCAGTATGCCTTTTTATTTTAAATTGTGATGAATTAAAAAATCTGCTTTCCTTCTTGCAAATCGAAATTACCATACCATAGTTTTCGTTCGAATAATATTCCATTACATTGTTTATCAGAAAAAGGAATCTCATCAACGCATCTGGATTGTCGCTTGACATATCAGACAAAATATCTGTTGGAGAATATTTTCTACCAAACGAGTATGACTCCATACCTTCATATGCATTATATAGGTTCTTTGCTCCTATTTCCTCATATTTTTCCTTATTCATCAAGTATAATGTTAGTATCTCAGGGAACTTGCTTTGCAATTTATAAACACAATCTTTGACATCAGAGGTAATAATAACCTGAGGAGCTATATCTGGAATAACACCCACATTACCTTCTGTTGGTTGCTGTTCGTAATAAGAATCATTATATATCTTGTTTAAGATATCTACGATTTTCTCTATTGAACGAAAGTTTATTCTAAGTCGGTCAGAAGTATCAAATTCTTTCAACTTTTCTTCAAACGAGCCATCATAGTTTCGATATATTTGCTGCATTCTATCGCCCAATAAATATAGCTGAACGCCTTCTCGATTTTTAACTGCGTCATAAAAAATGTCAAGTACATAAGCTGAGGTGTCTTGGCATTCATCAATAAAAATATAATTATACTTATCTCCAATCTTTCTCAGCAAGACAGGATATTTTTTTATTAATCTATTTGCAAACATAAGCAAATCATCGTGAGAAAGTTTGCCTGTATATAATGACGTAAATGGCGTTTCTCCATAAGATATTGCCAACAAGTTTTCTCGAACAACTTTATCAGTTAATTCTCCATATTTCTCTATATAACGCTGATTACTTTCTTTAATATGCTCATTACCTGTAGCATTTATTCTCTCATTAATTTTTGTCTCATATATCTCCCAATATAAAGCTAAGGCTTCTTTCTGAGAATAAAATGGGCTAATCAAATCATTAATATAGGAGTGTATCGTGCTTACCGTAATATTGGTACTATCCAAACCTTTCTTAAGTTCGTCTGCTGCGCGATTGGTATATGTAATACACAAGATTTTGCTCTTCGGTTGATTAAGGCAAATACTTTTTAGCTGTTCTCGTATATATGTAGTTTTTCCACTTCCTGCGGGAGCATTTATCAAATGTTTGTTATTTCTTTTTATTTTGCCAGCCATAGCAACCCTTTCTTTATGTAATCCGGAAGCATTTTTTCTTCATTGCCTCCCAAAATCACCGAATACATAAAATCTGTTTTATTATTAGATGTTGCTTCTACAATTTCACGAACAGAATATTCGCTATCCTTTTCGCCCTCTTTATTATTTGGTATAGTAAATGTGAGTTTATTATCTTTTCTTATTGCTTTCCATTTACTTCTCTTTATCTTTTTAAACGCATTATATCCTAACAGCTTATTAAACATAGCTTCCTCTAATGTTCGTGCCGTACTGTCTTCATCCTGAAAGGCGAGGTATACCAAACCATCATACAACACAACTTTATCCTCTCTTTGAAGATTATACAAATCCCTAATAGTTGGTGTAAACTTCTCTTCCTTATCTGGACAAACTAATAATTTATAACAATGATTTATTGTTGCGTTTGAGCTTTTAGAATTTTTTACTGCATCCAATGTCATAACAGCCTTATCATAGTCTAAGTCGGTAATTATCAAAGTTTTCATTTTGAGCATGGTAAGCATTGGGAGATAATTATGAGCGTATGCTCCACCGACTTGAATAAATGATATATAACTATCGTACAAGGACGACAAATCAGATAGTCCAAGTAATTTCCTTATATACAAACGTTCTGAATCTCCCTCATAAAGGACAACTTTATCTGCAAATATTAATTCAGAATACCCTATTTCAAAAAACCAATCAAAGAAGTTCTCTAAAAGGAATGCGGATTCGTTATCAACATTCTCAATCTTTTTATTTTTTATAGAATTCCTAAATTTATTTAGATTAAATAGTTCACTCTGAGATTTTCCTGTTTGTCTAATAACTCTGAGACTATCAAGACCAACCATTCTTGCGATTTCGTTAGAATGTGTTGTAATAAGCCCTTGCAACTTCTTATCAATATAATACTTTTTGAGAAACCTGATAAAAACCTTTTGCATTTGTGGATGCATGTGCGATTCGGGTTCTTCTATGAAAAATACATTCACTTTATTGCTATCAATAGATTTATAAAACTCCTCCAATCTCATGTGCAGATAAATCAAATTACTGAATCCCAGTCCTTGAGATTCTTCATTTAACAGCAACCCATCAATATCATATTTTGCTCTAGTGATTCGTTGAATAAAATCCTCTACGTCATCTTCATTAACGTCCATCTCTAACTGGAGTTTTCCAATATGCCCTCCGCTGGTTTTGGAAATATTTCTTATAGTATCATCCAGAGACTTAATTGATGAATTTTTAATTTCTTTTTTTGCGCCAGAGTTTTCAATGTCATTCATTAGCAAGTCGGGAAGTCTTTTTGTTGCTTCGACCCAAGTAACATTATCTTTTAGTAATGCAATAACTCTTTTACTTATTCCTTTAGAAGAATCGGATTCACTATCATCCAATTCTCGTATCGCAGGTATATTTTGAAAGTTGAATAGCTTTTTAAAAGCGGAAACTTCCATAGAGTTTACATTTTCATAATTTGAATTACAAAAATAACATTTTTCAATGGACGCATTGCAATATAGCTTAAGCAATTCTTCTTTTAAGAAGTAACGCTTGGTATCTTTTTCAACACCATCTGGATTATCAATATCTCTAAATCGTGCTGCCATCTTATCGTATTGCTCGTTTAAATCTTTTTCAAAGGAGGATACACTTGGTTCATATGTATAAATAAAATAAAACGAGTGCTTAGTTTCGTCCAAATCCATGAGGTAATCTGCAAAATACTGGATGTTATCACTCACAGGATCATAATCTACTTGAATTCGTGCTTGAAAACTTTCCATGACATATTCAGTAGCAAATATACTGTTGAAGGATATTTGCTTAATAATCTCCCGAATGCCGGTTTCTTTATCATGTTTAATCATAATCGGCTGGAAAACAGGTAGTATTTTATCTACCCAAGCAGTTGATAAGTTTGTTGGAATATCACTGTAGTTAAATCTCAGCTTTTTGTCATAAAACATTCCTTTTAAAACAGAAATGAGCGTTGTCTTCCCGCTATTATTTGGTCCTGCTAATACGGTTAAAGAATTTTGTAAATCCAATTCAACATTCTGCAATTGTCGATAATTTATAATTTTAACTTTCTTTAAAATCATATTAATCCCTCAACTAAATATCCTCTGAATAATAAGATTAATTATCTTCTTCCTTAAAAATTTTACTCAATGTTTCTTCCATATCTTCTATCAGATTAACCACTAATGCATTCCCCATCATGAACCGCCTCTTATTAACTGGCATTTCAACAACATTCCCATCAACCAGACAATACTTTGTATGATCAGTCGGGAACCCCTGGATTCTTTCTGTCTCTGCTGCAGTCAGCAACCTGACTCTCCCCGTCTTCTTGTCCTTTACAATATGAGTTGTCCGACTGAAGTTTCCTTCTGAAGTCAGCATAGTACGTGCTGGTTTATCATAACTATCCAACATTTCTATAGCACCTTCTGAAAAAACATATTCATGTCCATTATTAGACTTTCTGGAAAGTTTTTTACCTCCCTTTAGATACTGCCATGTTTGTCTATTTTCTTTAGGTAACTTTTCTTTAGTTTCATCAGATCGTGTGACAGATGGATCCGTGTAATAAAGTCTTCCTTCAGGGATAAAATATGTTTCATCGACCTCCCCTGTTTCCATGATGTCACCTAATGTAATTTGTGGTCCATCATATTTTGGAGATGTTTTAAGAGTGTAAATAACTCCATCTTTCATAACACCGGTATTTTCAAATCCAAAGCTAAAGCTATCCGATAATTCTCCAATTCCTTCTGGGAGCTCTTGAATAGCCATTTTATTAACATCCATTTCATAAACTGGGAACGTTTTTGCAAAGAATCCATCTTTCAATAAAAGTTTTCCCATACTGATGCGTCTGTCTTCGATTTCAGCTGTTCTCGTATAGCCAACTTCCTTTTTTATAGTTGAACAATATTTTGTATCATCGCGATAAGCAAAAATAAAAGTACGCCTTCTTCTTTGCTGATAGCCATAATCTGCTGCATTGATAACACGCCATTCCACAGTGTAACCCTGATCTCTAAAGCATGCCAATATAATCCCGAAGTCTCTTCCCCTCTGCTTTGCTGGCGATTTCAAAAGCCGGTCAACATTTTCAAGCAAGACAAAAGGGGGCTCTTTTGCTTCTATAGTATCCCTGATGGACCACCATAAAATTCCTTTTTTCCCCTCCAGCCCTTTAGATGTCGCTAAGGAAGAAGCTACAGAATAGTCTTGACAAGGGAAACCGCCTACCAACAGATTAAAATCTGGGATAGCCGTTTTATCTACTCCTTCTATGTCAACGTTGGTCGTGTCCTTCCCATTAAGATCTAATCTTGTTCCAAATCTATACACATAACAATCATGAGCATACTGAGTTTTTTTTTCAGCAGGTTCCCATTGATTGAACCATACAGTTTCCCATTTTTCTGGTTTTTTTGTATCTTCTACAGTTTTTATGTGATTTAATCCGCAACGGAAACCACCAACACCTGCAAACAATTCACAAACGGTCTTTTTCACGTTTTGCACCTCACCATTTCTCGAACGATCGTTCTTTATTATGAAATATATCATACCTTATTTCATTTATTTTGTAAAGATCCTTTTGGTTTTTATTTAAAATACCTTAAGGTTATTCTGAAATTCTTAATTTTACCTACAAACGATATTGCTCAAATAGCCTCTCTGACATTTTACTTTATCGGATTGTACCATAAATCTATATTTCCGGAGTTCGTTTTAATTCATCTACAACAGATGTTCCTTTAATCCATACATACTGGGGCAACATACAAATACCATTTACTGATTCTGTCTTATTTTTCCTGGATGAATCTATTCCCGACCCACGCATAAAAACAACATTTTCACTAGATTTCATAAAATTAGGAGCCGAACTAACTTCTCCATTTTTCAGAACAATAATCGAGCCATCTTTACGTTTTTGAACAACGTCAACAAGCGTATGTTTTAAAACTTTATTTCTTGTATCTTCCCACAATTTGCGAACTTTTGTATCAATAAATTCATCACTGAACACAAGTCTTTTAAATCCGACAAAAACGTTGGAGGACAATGAATTTGTTTTATACTTTTGTATTAAATTTTGAGGACTTTCCTTAAACATAATACACAATAATTCATGGTCTGCAAAATATGCATACATTTCTGAGTCTTCAAATGTAATTGGGCGTTCTGTACCATCATCTTCTATAATCGTTTGTCTTGTCAACTCATCAAAATCCATGTGGTATAACTTCATATCCTCAGTACGACCACCCGTCGAAGTAAAAGCAATAGTTTTCCCAATCAGACCAAATCGTTCAAACAATTCTATCTGATTTAACTTGTGTGCCTTTCCGCCAAACATAGCTATTACAATCCTCTCAGCAACTCCCTTCATACTTAGCTTTCCATCTGTAAGAAGTTCTAAATTGAATTTTTTTATAAGTTGTCCGATAGTCTGTCCTGCATAAAGTCTGGTTAGCTCTCGACATTTAAAATCTATATCAGAAATAGACGAGTATTTTCCTGGCAATTGTTCCAACTCGTATCCAAAATGTTTCGCGATCATGGAAGATACCGTTGTTTTTTTCAGTCTGAACCTTGGAGGAAATTTAGGCGCTAAGTCAACATAACTGAGCAATCTTCTAAGGCGTCCATGAACATCTATATATTCTTGTTTAACAGCATCCTTCCACGCTTTATCTTTTGGACCTGTATGATGTGAAACCACCTCTGCACATAAAGACCGAACATATTCCCAATCTTTTTTTAATACTTCTTTATCCTCTTTCGAAAACTCATGAAATTCATAACCAACCATAGAAAAATCTTTATATTCATATGCGGATACAGCATGAGACGCCGAATAATAGTAATATATAATCAGCATATGTTGCAGTTTTTCCCAAAAATGTGACGTTTCAAATTTTTGTTCCGCGATATCATATACTCCAACTGCAGTAATAGACATCGGTTCTTTAGCAACATAGTGTCTTTTAGGCTTTTCTTGAATTAACATTCCCGTTGTTTTAAGTTCAGTTTTTACAGATTTTTCTCCATCTAGAATTATCAGATCTGCTTCTTGCTTAGTATCTGGAGGATAGTCAAAAATACATTGTTCTACAACAGATCCCGCAATTCCTTTTTGAAGATTATATTTTTGTACATTATCAAACATGCCCTTATTATCTATCATTTCAAATGTTTTTCCTACGTAGGCTTCTAATCGAGCAATCAGAGCCTTTTTATCATAAATATGGTCTGGCATACAAATACCTCCTGGATTTATAAATTATATCTCTCCATCAAATTCTATTGTTTCTATCTTTTGTTCAAAAATAACCTCTTCTATCACTCGCACGCATTCTTCTGGATTTTTTAAAATATCTTTACCCCAGAAATGTATGACTGTCCATCCCAAATACTGTAAAGCTTGATCTTTCTCAATATCCCGCTTCTTGTTCCGCTCAATTTTTTTAACCCAATAATCTGGATTTTTTCCTTTTTCAAGTCGCGGTTTCAAGATGTCCCAATCCTTTCCATGAAAGAATTCACTATCACAAAATATAGCTATCTTATATTTTGTCAATGCAATATCTGGTCTGCCGGGCAATGCTTTATAATTTTTTCTATAACGATACCCTTTATTCCATAAAGCTTTTCGAAGAGCAATTTCGATTTTGGTATTGCTCCCCTTGATCTTACTCATATTTTTGTGACTTTTAGCGGTTACTTCGCCATGAAAGCGTGGTTCCTTTTCTTGCATTTATCAACCATCTTTTCTACATCAAAATTCTAGAAACTATCATGTATATATTACCAAATCTTTAAGGCCCAATCAATTCCTAACCCGTTCCAGATTTTATACAACAAAAAGCCGTATTTGACATCTTCCCCGGACTTTGCTAGAATAAATATAGAAATAGGCACTACCGATAAGCGGTTAGTCCAAATTCATATTAGTTACGAAAAGTAACCGCAATCCTTTGGCTGAGGGGCGGTTACTTTTTCGTATGATTGATATATGCTATTAAGATCGTAACGACAATACCAAGTATCATCAAAACGATGGAGAGCATTTCATAATCACTCATAAGTTCGCCCTCCTTTCCCAGATTTCCCTTTACAGAGATTTCTATGTAATCAGAGGGTTCAGTCCCTCTGTCGAAGGACTAACCGCCTACCGTTCTCTGGCAGTGCCTGATTGTATTTTACCAGAACAAACATTCGATATCAAGAAAAATATCTGATATTCCATGATAACCATAATGAAGCATCCCAAGGTCAGTCAACTGTACCCTTACTCTTCTCTCTACTGAAGTTTTTCACCACATCCACCATCAGCAATATCCCCGCCTGCAATCCAATCTCCATATACACACTGGCTGTCTCACTGCTTACTTCATTGCACAGATCCAGCAACTCTGATGTCTTGCTCTTATCATATTTCTCTACAGCCTTTTCAAACCTCAAACAAGCCTCATCCAACCGTTCCTCATAACTCCGATCATCCTCATCCGGCCCCAGCCCAAACAAAATATAATCTGCTATTCCCCGTATCGTAGCCCTTTCAAATATCTTATCAACGTACATTCTGTGACCCATCCTTTCTTCATAGCGAAACTTTTCGTTATTACGAAACATTATAATCTGAATACTACATACAATCAAGATATATTTCTTTATTACGAATTTTCAGGAGTAGTTCAGATATGCAGAAGATCAGACCTGACATGGATATCGGCCATAATATCCAACACCTAAGACGAAATGCAAATATGACACAGGAGCAGGTTGTTGCTCACTTACAGCTTATGGGAATTGAAATCTCAAAAAGCACTTACGCCAAACTGGAGACCAACCGGATGAATATCAAGGTCAGCGAACTCGTAGCACTCAGCAAGATCTTTGATGCTGATATCGCTGAATTCTTTTCCGGATTGCTTTAAATTATTTACGCCAGATCACGCAATTACAGCCGGAACCGCCAATGTCCTTTTCAAGCTTCTGATCATTGACTGTTCCGGCTGTTTTTTTAAAGGCAATCTCTATTATAACTTCGTTTTCGCTCTTCCCTCTGTTGTTGTGCTGCTTCTCGTTTCTTTTCTTCTAAGCGCTCATGAACACTTCTCGATTTTGTCTGCTCCGGTCTGTTTGCCCGGATTACCAGATACATTTTCTCCGACGGCTTCATTGCCTGATCCCATGCATTCTGCTGTTTCCGTACCTTGTCCAGTTCTCTTTTTGCAGACTTGTAAGCTTTCTTCACTTCCAGTGCATTTTCATATCCATTCATCCGTGGTATCTGACTTAAGGTATCCTTTGACTTACTCAGCTCTCGCTGCTTCCCGGCAATTTTCTGTTCCAACTTCTTCTTTTCCTTTCCATGAAACCACTTCTTCTGCACTTCCTTCAGTTCCTTCTCCAGTTTGATCTTTGCCTGTTCAATAGCATAGATCCTCTGCTCCGTTTTTTTCATCTTATGCAGGATATTATCAAGCTTCATGACCTCTGCTTCCTGTATTTCTGAACCTGGTCTTTCGCCTCTGGCTATAGGCGGAAGAGGTTCCGGCGTCACATCAATCCTCAGATCATGACTGAGCAGCGGATTCCCATTTTCGTCAAATTCCGCATTTCTGGTTTCTTTGATATACTGGATAAAACCTCTCAGCTTCCCGATCGCCTTCTGCAGGATCTTCCTGAACAGATCCGGTTTCCAGCCCTCGCTGCGGATAGATTCGGCAACAGGCTCGGCTATATCTGTTTTCTTCGTGATACAAAGTTCTTCTTCCGTAACGCCTTCTACCACAGCTCTGTCCACCATATTGTTCCATTCCTGCCGGAGATAATTGTCGATCCGGATTTCCTTTTCTTTCGGATTATTCTTCCCGATCTTTCTGGTCGGAAGATACGGGCTGTTCTTATCAAATACTTTCAGTTTTTCTGCCGGATCCTTTACCAGATCATTGATGATCTCCGTATAAAAATATTTCATATCCTCTGTGAATTTCTTCGACTTGAATTCTGGATTTTTCGGCTTGAAATAATGTTTTTCATAGACTTCCCCTTTTCTGATGATCTTACATCCGGGGCGGAGTTCTCCACTCTCATCCAAGATTTCTTTCTTCGTCCGGACATGTTTCCCGTTTTCATCGTAAAACATATTTCTCGAAGCAATCTTCTCTTCCGGAATTTCGAATGCCTGCCTTTCCGAAAAGATCAGATGGATATGGAGGTTCGTTTTCCTCTTATTGTGATGAAGAGCACTTGCCACTGCCACATCATATTTTTCCACAAATTTCGCCGTGAAATATTTCAGCAATATATCATGATCATATCCGATCAGGCTGGGCGGCAGCATGATGATCAGCTCTCTGGCTTCAATACATTTTCCTTTTGTCCCGCTCCTGATAAAGTCTGCCTGATTTTCTTTCGACAGGTATCGCCAGAACTTCGGATCCATATTGCTGTAGGTGGCATATAGGTTTTCCTGTCTCTTCGGATCCGAGATATAACGTACCCTGCCCCTGACGTGTGGCAATTTGACCGTCTGGATAAAACAATTCTTTCCATTTGCCATAGATCTCCTTTCCGGCGGTAGTACGTCAGATCAGCCCGCTGGTTGCAGCGCTGATCAGCCCCGCAGGGCCTTCCGAAGGATCTCTTATGAAACTGCCAGGAGCAGTTTCATAAGAGAAGGAGCTCGATGCAGTCGCGAAATACACAGAGCATAGACCTTCAGGTTTGTGCGATGGGTGTATTTCGCTCTCAGTCGCCGAGGGCTGAGTTTCCGGCGTATCCGCCTGATATTTTGTGCCCGTATCCGGGCTTTTTCTTCTTCTGAATATTTTTAACTTTCAAAGTTTTTTCTCTCCTGTTTACGCCTTCCTGTTTACAAATTCCTCTTGCTTCTGTAAACGAACCTTTGTAAACAAGGCGCAAAACATTTGAAAAGTTATCTTTTATTCAAAGGGCAGCTTTGCATCTTTATCTACTTTTACAAAACCGTCCCTGTCTTTTTTCGGATGGATCCGTTTCCATGAGCGCTGAATTCCCAGCCCACCGGGGAACCGGTGAGTTCCGTGTTTCTCCCAGCCAGAGATCTCATTGTCCATCAGATTCCCGATCTCCTTTGACTGCCATTTTGGTACCATTCCCTCCTGATGAAAAACTTCCTGATAAATGATGGTTGAACATACATAATCTTCTTCGTAACGATCCAGAAATGCCTGGATCATCCCGGTCTGGGTGTCCTCCGGCATGAAGTCCTTCTGCAGAGATTTCACATATTCTTCCATATCCGGAGAAAATGTCAGGAGGAATCCGCCGCTGCGGTAGATCTCCATGGCCTCCGCCCACGCCTGAATGATATATTCTCTGGATTCTTTTTCATCCCGGTATATGGCAGTCTCCGCTTTCTCCGGACAGACCTTTACCGGCCCGAACCGCCGGTTTCCCGTCCGGTCGAAGGGCAGGAAGGCAAGGTCATTGGAGGTTCCGCAGAACACACACTGGCGGTAACGGTCTTCCGCCCTTCTTTCATAGGGGATCCGGTAAGTGTCCTTCTGTCTGCTCAGGAAAGATTTGGTCTCCTCAATGCTTTTGGCATTCGCCACCGCATTCATTTCCGACATTTCCACGATCCAGTGCCCCTGAAGATATTCATAAACTTTCTTATCATCCAGCCGCTTCACATCATCAGTGAACCATTCATCTTTTATTGCCAGATATTTGAAGAAAGTCGATTTCCCGGTTCCCTGACCTCCTACAAGGCAGAGCATGATATCGTATTTCTTCCCGGGTTCATACAGGCGGCTAATGGCCGCCAGCATATGCATCTTCATAACCTCCCCGGAATATTCCGGATCTTCCGCCCCGAAGAAATGTGTCAGCATCCCGGCAATCCTCGGCCTGCCGTCCCACTTCAGGCTTTCCAGCAGGTCAATGATCGGATGGAAACTGTTATCGTTCGCTACAATATCTATCGCCTTAACGATCACCCGATCGCTTGTCAGCCCGTAATTCTTTTCCAGATACAAGGACAGGTTGTTCATATCCGTATCCGTCATCTGGACACCCCTTCGCTTCCATGGCACCTTTTTCTTAATGTCGATCTGGCAGGTCATCTCATTCCTGCATATAGCTCCCCTCAGGCAGGGATCATGTTCCAGAACGTACTTGCAGTTCTGGATAGACTGGCGAATCCTGCCTTTCTCCGTCACTTCCAGATTGTCCCGGATCTCTTCCGGCGTCAGCATTTCCCGCTCTACAATATGCTCTAATTTCTTCAACGACTCCTCGCTGATATTCTTCCATTCGCTGCTCAATCTTCTCCACCTCCTTCCGTTTGTAAATGAAAAATTCTGCCAGTTCCTCTCCATCGCCAGTCAAAAGAATATCCAGATAATCATTGATCTTCCTCTCATTATCCAGTGCTTCCCGAAAGCGTTCCTGCTCAAAAGGATCTGGCTCAGACCCGTAAAACTGTTTCCAGAACCGGATCCATGACAGATAGTCAGTCAAAACCTTTACGGCATGATTTTTCCAGGTTGTAACCTTGCTTTTTACCGAAAAATGATACCGACTTTGTACCATTGAAGGCTTCCTGTTTCCGAACTTCTTTTGAGTGCTCTTGTGCTTTTCCAATTTAATTGGAAGTCCGAAGTCTTCAATCAGTTTTCTGGCTGCATCAAACTGAGAGATTCCAAAGAGTCTGGCAGTAAAATCTATCACATCTCCTTTGGCTCCACAGGCAAAACAGAAATAGTTCTGATTGATCTTCATACTTGGATGCCGATCATCATGAAACGGACAACATGCCATTTTGTTCCTGTTAATCTTGATTCCATACTGTTCTGCCGCTTTACCAGCCGAAACAAATGTCTTAATTTCCTGAAATATGTTCACGTATAGCCTCCTTCTTTGAAATTTTCGATTGTATTCCGCAGAAGTCTTTGCTATACTTTATTTGCGAGACAGAGCATATCATTGACTCTGCGGAATTTAGTCCTTGCCAAACTATGCAAGGGCTTTTTCTTTTCTTACATCACGGAAATACCCTGTTTCTTCCCAGACTTTCCGATCCGGGCAGTAATAGCTGAACTCATTTGAGTTTTCCATCTTCATTGCAACGCCAAATTTAAAAATTCCCTGACGGATCCCGAGCCGGATATAATGCGGATCCTTGCCGATTGCCTGTGCAATTTCCTTAATCGGAACATTTCTTCCCGTAAAGGGAGGGAGTTCAACATACAATTTGTTTTCCATTCACATCACCTCCTTCTCTTGGCTATATTCCTCATAGTTTCCTACTCCAATAATTCCTGCATATCGATATCAAGCGCCTGTGACAGCTTATACGCCACCTGTGGAGAACAGCTTTTTCCTGCTTTGATGCAGGATATGGTCTGTCTTGACACAGCGCTTTTATACGCAAGTTCTTTAATGGTCAGGTTTTTCTTTCCCATTAAAATCTGCATTTTTAATGCATTAACCCTCATACTATCACCTCCATTTTTCAAAAATATGAATTATTAGTTCGTATTTCATTATATGCATTAGAAATACATATGTCAAGATATATTTTTATAAATACGCACTTGCAATTCGTATTTCTGTGTGTTAATATGGATGAAAGAGAGGTGAAATCAATCATGAAATATGACACAAAACAGATTGGACTTAGAATCCGAACTGCCAGGAAACAAAAAGGCATGAATCAGACGCAGCTGGCAAATGCACTTGGCAAATCACTTCGCACGATCCAGAAATACGAAAGTGGTGAAATAGAAGTATCTATTGCCATGATCAATGAACTTGCCGGATTGCTCGATACTACTTCTACCTATCTGATCGGATACGAAACCGATAGCAGACCACTGACATATATGTCAGATGTTATGAAGTTTTTCTTTGAGCTAGATCAAATTCAGGAGCTGGGCTTTCGTATAGATGTAAAACGCCCGCCTGAGCACAATAACTGGGAGTGTTCTATTACATTTAATGGTAAAGACATGTCAGCATCAGAAAACGCAGATATGTGCCTGTTTTTAGAGGAATTTAACGAAAACAGAGAAGAATATGCCTCTTACCAGCACACTGCAAAATCCTATCAGGACTGGAAAGATAAGACATTAGCCTACTATTCCACTATCCCATTATCAGAAAAAGAGCAGGAAGAACTTTCAGAGGAGGAACGTATAAAACGAAGAAATGCTATTTTAAACAAACAGTTTGGAGAATAAGTCTCGCCGAAAGAAAGGAGACTTAACTTTATGAAATTACCAAATGGCTATGGCAGCGTAGTAAAATTATCCGGAAAAAGAAGAAAACCATATATGGTTCGAAAGACTACCGGATATCATATTGATCCTGTAAAGGAAAAGAAAGTCGCCGACTATATTATTATCGGATATACCGCAACCAAAGCAGAAGGTCTGCAGATGCTGGCAGATTACAATCATAATCCATATGATACCAGAGCCGCAAAAATGACTTTTTCGGAAGTGTATGAAGAATGGTCTAAAAAGAAATATCCGACTGTATCAGAAAGCAACGTAAAAGGGTATTCAGCATCATACAAAGCCTGCACCATTCTTTATTCCAGAGTCTTTAAAGACCTGAAACTGGCAGACCTTCAACAGGTCATCGACACCTGCGGGAAAAATTATCCGACACTGAAGAAAATAAAGATACTGTTTAATCAGTTATATGATTTTGCTTTAAAAAATGACATCTGCAACAAAGATTATTCTTCTTTCGTTGATATCGTTCAGTACAAGGACAGAAATCCGAATAAGCACAGCAGGAATAAATTTACAAAAGATGAAATCGCCAAAATCTGGACGATGAAAGATGATAAATATTATCAGATCATCCTTATGCTTCTCTACAACGGTACACGTATTTCCGAATTTCTTTCCTTAAAAAAGGAAAACGTGCATCTGGATAAGCAATACTTTGATGTGATTGAAAGTAAAACAGAGAATGGCATCAGAAAGGTTCCGATTGCGGACAAACTTCTTCCGTTCTATAAAGGCTGGTATGAATCCTGTCCGGACTGTGAATATCTTCTGCATACAGAGGATGGTAAGCCTTTTAAGTACCGCAATTATTATGACAGCTACTGGACTCCACTTACAGAGCAGATCGGAATTAACCGGACTCCTCACTGTACCAGACATACATGCATATCCATGCTATCGGAGGCAGGAGTTCAGGACACTACTATCAAAAAAATTGTAGGTCACTCCGGAGCTATGACCCTGACTGAAAAGGTTTATACGCATCTGGATGTACAGATACTTGTTGATGCCATAAACAAAACATTAGAGGAATAACTTTGTTGCAAACGTGTTGCAAATGCGTTACAAACGGAGCAAATTTCACCCCGTTTCACGACATTCCACAATGTTTCCGGAGAAGTGAAAAACCCCGGAAACATAAGGAGTTTCCAGGGTTTGTAAACATTTCGATATTCTCTTTTGATTATCTCTTGGAGAACTGAGGTGCGCGACGAGCAGCTTTGAGACCGTATTTCTTTCTTTCTTTCATACGAGGGTCACGTGTTAAGAAGCCTGCTTTTTTCAGAACCGGTCTGAAATCAGCGTCTGCTTCCAGCAGAGCTCTTGCGATACCGTGTCTTACAGCACCAGCCTGGCCTGTGTATCCGCCGCCTTTTACGTTTACTAAAACGTCGAATTTGTCAACAGTTTCTGTAGCTGCCAGAGGCTGACGAACGATAACTTTCAGTGTTTCCAGTCCGAAATAGTCGTCGATGTCTCTTTTATTGATTGTAATCTTACCATTTCCCGGTACTAAATATACTCTTGCAACAGAACTTTTTCTTCTTCCTGTTCCGTAATATCTTGCTGCGTTAGCCATTTTTATTTCCTCCTTCTACCTTTAGTTAAAATGTCAGTACTTCAGGTTTCTGAGCTTCGTGTTTGTGCTCCGGTCCTGCGTATACGTGAAGTTTTGTATACATCTGTCTTCCTAAAGGTCCTTTCGGAAGCATACCTTTTACTGCTAACTCGATAACCTGTTCCGGCTTTTTGTTTAATTTCTCTTTTAATGTAGTCTCTTTCATTCCGCCTACATAGTCAGAGTGATGGTAGTAGATCTTCTGATCCATTTTCTTACCAGTTACTTTGATTTTTTCAGCGTTGATTACGATTACATAATCACCTGTGTCTACATGAGGTGTGAACTCTGCTTTGTTCTTTCCTCTTAAAACTTTGGCAACTTCAGATGCCAGACGTCCAAGTGTCTGTCCTTCAGCATCTACAACGTACCATTTTCTATCAACTTTAGCCGGGTTAGCCATAAATGTTTTCATAGTGTACCTCCATATTATTTAATAGGTCTTTGACTTTTCGCAGTTCACCCAGGGAAGAGCATATGCTCGGGCATGCTGCCTGTTATCTATTCAAAACGTCTTTCCGGGGCATTGGTAAGACATTTTTGACCGTTTTCACACTGAACCATTATATTATACGCCTCCGCGCGTGTCAACTGTTTTTCTCAGATTTTTTGAGGGTTTTCAGGGGTTTTCCACAGTTTCGGCAAATTTGCGTTTCCTTATCCACATCCTCCGCCAAACGCTGTGATTTTTCGCTAAAAAAGAGGGGGCTGCGGCATTAAAAGAACTGATAAGAAACAAGAGTCAGCCCTTTTGCCGGAGCTGTCGGTCCCGCCGCGCTTCTGTCTTTTGCCTCCAGGATTTCTGTCATGGACTCCGGAGTTCTTCTTCCGCATCCTACTTCCATCAGCGTTCCTGCAAGAATTCTTACCATATTATAAAGGAAGCCGTTGCCGGAAACACGGATGACTATTTCCTGTCCTTCTTTTTCCACCTCAATACGATGAATCGTTCTCACCGTGGTCTCGGCCTGGGAGTTCACACTGCAGAAGCTCTTAAAATCATGTTCTCCTTCCAAAAACTCTGCCGCCTTTCTCATTTTTTCCAGATCCATGGAAAGATAGGTAAAATGGGTATAAAGGCGTTTTATGGGATTGGGAAATTCTTCATTCCAGATACGGTATTCATAAGTTTTGATACTTTCTGTTTTTCTCGGATGCCAGTCCGGCTTTACTTCCTCGGATTTTCGTATCCGGATATCCTCCGGAAGTCTCTGATTCAAAGCGTAGGAGATTTTTTCTCCGGGCATTCTGGCATTTGTGTCAAACACCGCAATGTTACAGAGAGCATGTACACCAGAATCGGTTCTGCTGGCTCCAATCACCTGAATCTCTTCTTTCAAAAGCTGAGACAGATGCTGGTTGAGAACGCCCTCGATAGTTACGCCGTTTGGCTGTATCTGCCATCCATTATAGTTGGTTCCGTCGTAAGCTACTGTCATGCGAATTCTTTTCATACCATCAGTATCCTTCCCACTACGATCATCAGAATCATATATACGATCAGGACCAGGTAGGCAATCCGGTCTCTCTTTTTGTAGATCAGAGGTTTCATTTTGGTTCTGCCGTCTCCTCCCCGGTAGCATCTGGCTTCCATTGCCATGGCCAGGTCGTTGGCTCTTCGGAAAGCGGCGATAAAAAGCGGAACAAGAAGAGGTACCATGTTTTTCGCCCTCTGGATCAGATTGCCGCTCTCAAAATCAGCACCTCTGGCAATCTGAGCTTTCATAATTTTGTCAGTTTCTTCCATAAGAATCGGAATAAAACGAAGAGCGATGGACATCATCATGGAAACTTCATGTACAGGCACTCTCACTTTTTTTAAGGGATTCAAAAGTTTTTCCAGTCCGTCTGTCAGGTTGTTGGGGGTTGTTGTCAGTGTCATAATGGACGCCCCGATAATCAGAAAGCACAGGCGCACCGCCATCATCACGGCAATGGCGATTCCTTCTTCTGTTATGGAAATTTTCCAGATACTCACTACCGGCGTTCCTGGAGTAAGAAAAAGGTTAAACACTACCGTAAGGCAGAGCAGAAAGACGATCGCTTTCATTCCTTTTACCATAAAGCGGAAGGGCACCTTTGACATATGGATCACCCATGCCAGAAACAGTCCGGCAAGAATATAACCCGGCACATTTCCTGCCACAAAAAGAGAAATAATATAGGCCAGCGTAGCAACAAGCTTTACTCTCGGGTCCAGCCGATGAATCACAGAATCTGTCTGATAATATTGTCCCAGTGTAATATCTCTTAGCATGCCCTTCCTCCCTGACCTTTCTGTGCCTCTCTGTCTTTTCCAAGCGCTTTAAGAATGCTGACTTTGGCTTCTTCCACCGTGCCTGCCTCCTCGTCCACATCAAAACCTTCCTTTTTCAGGTAATGCATCAGGTAGGTCATCTGGGGAGCAGCCAGTCCAATCTCCTCCAGCTCATTTACATGGGAAAAGACCTTTTTGGGCACATCGTCAAATTTTACTTTTCCCTTGTTCATAACAATGATGCGGTCCACATATTCCGCCACATCTTCCATACTGTGGGAAACAAGAATGATGGTCATTCCCGTTTCTTTTCGAAGCTGGGATATCTGTCCCAGAATTTCATCCCTGCCTTTGGGATCCAGCCCCGCTGTGGGCTCATCCAGAATCAACACTTTGGGCTGCATAGCAAGAACTCCCGCTATAGCTACTCTTCGCTTCTGTCCTCCGGAAAGTTCAAAAGGCGACTGTTTTTCATATTTTTCTTCGATTCCTGCCTGGCGAAGCGCCTTTTTCGCTCTGGCCTCCACCTCTTCTTTGGGAAGTCCCAGATTTTTGGGCCCAAAGCAGACGTCAGAAAAAACATCGATCTCAAAAAGCTGATGTTCCGGATACTGGAATACCAGCCCCACCTGGCTTCGCAGTTTTTTCATATCAAAGTCTTTATCGTAAATATTCTCTCCATTATAATAGAGCTTTCCGTCCGTAGCTTTCAGAAGTCCGTTCAGATGCTGAACCAGCGTGGATTTTCCGGAGCCGGTATGCCCAATGAGGCCGATAAACTGGCCGTCGGGAATTTCCAGACTCACATCATCCAACGCCTTCACAGACAGTTCCGTATCCGCTTCATAGACATAACTTATATGTTCCAATTTGATTGCCATGGATATTATCCTTTCTTCCTTATTGTCTGCCGTCCTCACTCTGACGCACTTTTTTGAGTTCTTCTGCCAGTTCTTCCGGTGTCAGAATGCCATCCGGAAGGTTTACACCCGCTTTCTGCAGCTCGTAGGCCAGCAAAGTTACCTGCGGCACGTCGAGTCTTAAGCCTTTGAGCTTTTCCACCCTGGAAAAAACTTCCCTGGGTGTTCCCTGGAGTACCACTTTTCCCTCGTCCATCACGAAAACCCTGTCCGCATAGATGACTTCTTCCATATAATGGGTGATCAGGATCACCGTCACGCCCTCCACCTGATTTAATGCTCTGGCGGCACGGATTACTTCCTTTCGTCCATTGGGATCCAGCATGGCTGTGGGCTCATCCAAAATGATGCATTTCGGGTGCATGGCCAGTACCCCTGCGATGGAGACTCTCTGCTTTTGTCCTCCGGAAAGTTTATTGGGAGAATGTTTGCGGTAGGCATACATACCCACAGCTTTCAGACTTTCTTCCACTCTCTCCCAGATTTCCTTTGTGGGAACACCCATGTTTTCCGGTCCGAATCCTACATCCTCTTCCACAACCTGCCCGATGATCTGATTGTCCGGATTCTGGAAAACCATTCCTGCGCTCTGACGCACATCCCAGATATTTGCCTCATCGCTGGTGTCCTTGCCGTCCACAAAAATCGTTCCCTCTGTAGGAGTCAAAAGCGCATTGATGTGTTTGGCCAGTGTGGATTTACCGGATCCGTTGTGCCCCAGAATTGCAATGAATTCTCCTTGGTTTACAGAAAGATCCACGCCGTCCACGGCCCGGCTCACACCTTCTATGTTTCCTTCTTCGTCACGTCGTATATATTCATAAACCAGTTTTTTTGCTTCAATTATATTCATGTTTTCATTCTCCGCTGTTGGCTTTTCTCTGCCGGTATCGGTATCAGACACCGCAAAGCTGCTCCGACCGAAAACGCAGCAAGAACAAAGACTGTTTTCCTACTGTTCGTGTCGGCTTTTGTCACGCTTTTTATTGTACTAAAGAATCCCCTGAAATACAAGGAAAAATCCGGTTGCAGATTTTCTCTCATGACAGTATAATCGTCCTTGGAATAAAACAGCTCTTTTCATATACCACCTGTTTTTATCCGGATAATCTGATAAAAAGGAGTTTTCCTCATGAAAAAGACCAATGATTTTGGAAAAGATTCCATTCCTCTTCTTGTGCTCAAAGTTTCCATTCCTTTTATGTTTGCACAGTTTGTAAACGTAATGTACAGCATTGTAGACCGCATTTATATTGGAAACATTCCCGAAATAGGAGCCGTTTCTCTTGCCGGAGCAGGAGTCTGCGCCCCTATTATTACACTGTTATCTTCCTTTGCAACGCTGATTGGCGTCGGCGGTTCCGTCCTTTTTTCCATCCGTCTCGGCGCTGATGACAAGGAGGGAGCTTCCCGGATTCTTTCCAACAGTTTTTCTTTGCTGCTTCTTTTCTCGGCAGTCCTTACTTTCGTCTTTTTATTGACAAAAGGATACATGCTAAACTGGTTCGGAGCCAGCGAAGTGACTTATCCCTATGCCAATTCTTACCTGACTATTTACACCCTTGGCACCTTTTTCGCACTGTTGTCCATGGGAATGAACTACTTTATTACGGCTCAGGGATTTCCCCTGCTGGGCATGGCCACTACTTTGATCGGCGCCATTGTCAATATTGTCCTGGACCCGGTATTCATCTTTGTTTTTCACATGGATATCGCCGGAGCTGCTGTCGCCACAGTCATTGCGCAGTTTGCTTCCTGTCTGTTCGTGCTTTTCACTCTCAAGAGCAAAAAAATGCCGATCCGTATGCAGCTTGTAAAACCGGATTTTAAAATGGGAAAACGTATTATAAAACTTGGCTTTTCTCCTTTTCTGATCCTGGCAACCGACAGCATTATTATTATTGTACTCAATGCGGTGCTCCAATATTTCGGCGGTCCAGGCTACGGGGATACTCTGATCACTTCCGCTACCATCGTGCAAAGCTACATGCTTCTGATCACCTCCCCCATGCTTGGAATTACCAGCGGTTCACAGCCTCTAATCAGTTTTAATTACGGAGCCGGAAAACCGGATCGTATCCGCAAAATTATATTCTGTGTGCTGATGCTTTGTCTGGCTTTTACCACCATCATGTTCCTGGTTTCCAGAATACTGCCTCAGTACTTCGTGCGCATATTCACTGACAACCCTGAATACATGGAGCTTTCTATTTGGGGAATTCAGGTCTTTACACTGATGATCATTCCGCTCAGCTTCCAGTATGTATTTGTGGATGCTTTGACAGCACTGAGTATGACAAAAATTTCACTGTTTCTGTCACTCTTTCGAAAAGTCTCCTATTTTGCGGCTACCTGCCTGTTTCCGCTTTTTCTCACTGCAAAAATGGCTTTCTACGCAGAACCGGTGGCGGATGGAATGGCTGCCGTGCTCACAAGCATTGTTTTCTTTTGCATCTATAAAAAGTATCTGCGCGGAGAGGGACGGCTGTCACAGATCAATGTATAAACACAAGACGGAGATTTTCCATGTTTTCCAATATTTTGCTTTGCTCAGGACATGGAAAATAAGCCATCACAAAGAAACCTCTGCACAGTAAGATGTCATAAAAATTCGTAAAAATAAGGATGCCATAAATCAGAGTCCGTACTGTCATGGCGTATTTTGTTTCTCATCCTGGTTTCAAAACCATTTTCCGCAAAATATGCCATGACAACTATTTTCCCTCAGATTTACCGCATCCTCTTTTTTCTCTTATTTTTTATTTTCTTTTAGCATCGATATCTTTATAGAGAACTTCCCATTCCTTTAAATGATTCAGCTTGCAGAAAGCATCCCGGATAATATCCCCATGCTCTTTCATCCAATCTGCACAGCAGTTTTTCACCGTATAAAGATCGTCCGCATAGTCGGGGTTATCGATCAGGTTGTTCTGCTCATAGGGATCCGCTTCCATATCAAAGAACTGATCTTTATCCGCCCCGTTGAAAATATATTTGTATTTTCCTTTGCGGAACATTCGCTGGGTCACGATGACAGAAAAGGCACCCATGCCTTCCGTCATAATCTCGTCGCTCCACGGCTGCTCTTTATCCGTCACAAAACCATTCAAAGGACGACCGTCACCATAACCGTAAGCATCCGACGGTATGTAACCTGCCTCCCGCAAAATGGTGGCATAGATATCGCAGGTTCCCACAAAAGATTTCTGATGGTAACCCTCATATCCTTTTATTGCCGGCTTGATGAACAACGGAATCTTTGTGGTGTCGTCGTACATACTGTAAGATTTATTTTCCAGTCCGCCGTGACATCCCTAGTTATCCCCATGATCTGCTCCAAAAATGATCATCGTATCCTCATACAGCCCTTTTTCTTTCAGCCAGGAAAGAAAACGCCCGATCTGCGCATCTATATGGCTGATACATGCGTAATAGTGGCGCAGAGTATCCTGAAAGAAATCCCAGGAAACTTCCGGTCTTCGAATCAGGTTGTAAATGCGGGGAGAGGACTCCGGGCTTTCCGTGAACGTAGGATTCTGGGGAATTGTCACGTTACGGTACATATCCAGATATTTTGTGGGAGCAAAGAAGGGTTCATGCGGTCCCCAGAAGTTAAGCTGGAAGTAAAACGGCTCCTCTTCCTCTGCCAGTTTTTCTACAATGCTCTTTGCTCTTTCCACCAGGTAATATTCTATTGTGGATTCAATGGGAGAAACTACCTCGCCTACTGTAGAGTGATCTCCAGGCAGTTTTCCTGTGGTCTGATTGATAATGGAAACTTCCAGTCCATTTTCTTTCAGATATTCCTTAAACTGCGGAAAACACCAGCCTCCGCCGCCGTGTCCCGGAAAATCATCGCCCACATACCCAATTTCTGTGGGAAGGCTTGCATGTCCTCTGTAAGGCGCCACATCCATAAAGCCCTTATCCAGCGCCTCCAGCATTCCTCTTCCTTCTTCACTGGCAGACTTATCTGCTCCGGTTCCCAGATGCCATTTCCCGGTATAGCCGCAGCGATATCCCATACTTTCCAGACGGCGATTTAAAAGATACGGCATGTCCGAAATTTCATGTGTCCGGCATCCCGGCTGAAAAGAGTTTGTCTCCATTCCTGTCTTGGACGGATAAAGTCCCGTCTTCATGGAACCTCTTGCCGGCGTACATACCGGACAGGAAGTGTACGCATTATCAAATACAATACTTTCTTTCGCCAGCTCATCCAGCACCGGTGTCTTACATATCGTGTCGTTTTTGTAAACAGAAAGAGAATCAGTTCTGTGCTGGTCGGTGCAAATAAAGATAATGTTCTTCTTTTTCATGTTTCCCTCCACTTTGAGGCATTTGTGTAAATAGAATCCGGAGATGAAATAGAATGCCTCATTAAGCTTTTCACCTGCATTTTCACTATAGCACAATCTCATCTGAGCTTCAACGGGGATTGTATTCTAAAAGTGTACGCATCCACAGCGGAGCATTTATTTTCATGCGATAAGAAATAAAGCTTCTTATCGCATGAAAAAAAATGCTGTGAAACAAATCCTCAGCTTTTGCAGTCCACAGGTCTCAAACAACCTGGGAGTGAAGCAATTCGGATAAGTCTCACAGCACCTTACTTAGGTCTGGTTCACTCTATAAAATTATACTAACTCAAGTACAACTTCCATAGCGCCATCGCCTTTACGCTGACCGATTTTGATGATTCTTGTGTAACCACCTTTGCGGTCTGCATATTTAGGAGCGATTTCATCAAATACCTTTGCAGGCATATCAACTTTCTTTGTTCCTTTTTTCTTTCCAGCGTTTCCAGCAGGAACTTCAGTTACATCGTAGAAAACTTTCAGCATCTGTCTTCTTGCATGCAGTCTGGAAGGCAGATCTTTTTTGATTTCTTTTTCTACTTCATCGTAAACAGTAACTTTTTTACCATCTACAACTTCTTTTACTCTCTTGCCATCTTTATCTTTACGAGCTACTTTAGCTGTAACTTTTACAGTTTCAAAATTGTCTTTTTCTTTTACGCCTAAAGCGATGATGCCTTCTGCGATTTTACGGATTTCTTTTGCTTTTGCTTCCGTTGTAACAATTTTTCCATGGTATAATAAAGATGTTACCTGGCTTCTGATTAAAGCTTTTCTCTGGTCAGATGTTCTTCCTAATTTTCTATATTTTGCCATTTTTCTTTTCCCTTGCCTTCAAAGAGGCCCTTTCTCATTCTTGGTACATCCGGCAGCGCCCTTTGGACTTATCCGCCAAATGTGTGGTTAACGCCAATCATGTTAAAACCTGTCCGCGCCTGTGGACTTACCGGGCAAGCCATTTTCAAATTCCTTCACAAACGCTTCGCTTTTTGTGAAGTAGCACCTTGGGCACTGTCACGACCATAATTCAACGAATGACTTGTCTGAATTTCCATCTGCTACGTTGTTGTCAGTCAGCGTAGCCACCGCTACGCCTCCTTCCACCGCCTTGCAGACTGGTAAATTCATTCAGCGTCATTCATTTAAAAATGGTCATGCCAGCACCCTGGCGAAGAATTTTATTCTTCGCTAGGGTTTAACTGTAAGCCCAGTTCTTTTAATTTTGCAAGAACTTCCTCTAATGATTTACGTCCGAGGTTACGAACTTTCATCATGTCTTCGGGAGTCTTGTTTGTTAATTCTTCTACTGTATTAATACCAGCACGCTTTAAGCAGTTATAGGAACGAACCGATAATTCAAGCTCATCGATACTCATTTCCAATACCTTTTCTTTTTCATCGTCTTCCTTCTCTACCATAACTTCTGCAGTTTTGGCATTTTCGGATAAATCAATGAAAAGACTTAAGTGTTCGCTGAGTACTTTTGCAGCTAAGCTGACAGCTTCATCCGGAGCCAGGGTTCCGTTTGTGTAGACATCCAGTGTCAGTTTATCATAGTCAGTTACCTGACCAACACGGGTATTCTGTACTGTCATATTAACTCTTTCTACAGGAGTGTAAATAGAATCGATTGCGAGAACGCCGATCGGCAGGTCTTCGCTCTTATTCTTGTCGGCACTTACATAGCCTCTGCCCTTTGTAATGGTCAGCTCCATGTACAATTTGCTTTCCTTGCCGCCGCTTAATGTTGCGATAACAAGGTCGGGATTTAAAATCTCAATATCCTGGTCAACCTGAATATCGGAAGCTCTTACAACGCCTTCGCCTTCAAACTCAATATATGCTGTTTTCGGCTCATTTGTTTCGCTGTTGTTTTTGATAGCCAGACTCTTGATGTTCATGATGATTTCAGTCACATCCTCTTTTACGCCGGGGATGGAGCTGAACTCGTGTAAAACACCATCGATTTTCACCTGGCTGACTGCAGCACCCGGTAAGGAAGACAGCATAATTCTTCTCAGGGAGTTACCAAGTGTAATTCCGTAACCTCTTTCCAGGGGTTCCACGACGAATTTGCCGTACTTCTTGTCTTCGGAGATTTCAGCAACCTCAATATTGGGTCTTTCAAAATCAAACACTGCAAATACCCTCCTTTACGAACATTTTTAGATGAATTGTTATTTGAATTATTTGGAATATAATTCGACGATAAGCATTTCATCAACCGGCACGTCGATCATTTCTCTTGTAGGAAGCTCTTTTACTGTGCCTTTGAATGCTTCGATATCTACATCCATCCATTCAGGTACAAGACGTCCTGCTGTTACTTCAAGGATGTCTTTGTATCTCTGTAAGCTCTTAGATTTTTCTCTGATTTCGATAACGTCACCAGCTTTGATCAAATAGGAAGGAATGTTGATGCATTTTCCGTTAACCAGAACGTGTTTGTGTCCAACGATCTGTCTAGCTTCTCTTCTTGTTCTTGCGAATCCCATTCTGAATACTACGCTGTCCAGTCTTCTTTCCAGCATGATCATCAGGTTTTCACCTGTCATACCTTTCATTCTGTCAGCTTTTTCGTAGTAGTTACGGAAAGGTTTTTCCAGAACGCCGTAGATGAATTTAGCTTTCTGTTTTTCTCTTAACTGAAGGCCATATTCGCTCATTTTTTTACCAGCTCTTGCTGATGTTCTGTTAGACTTTTTGTCATAACCTAAGTAGCTCGGCTCTAATCCGAGTGCTCTACATCTTTTTAATACAGGAACTCTGTTTACTGCCATTTTAATTTTCCTCCAAAATAATATTGTTTACAGCATTAATTACTAATGTCTTCTTCCAACGTCTTGCTTGCATATACGCAAATCTTTACCGGAAATATGTCATCCAATCTATGTGATAAAAGTCCGTTCAGTTCACAAATTGCAAACGCAGCGAAAGGGAAAATGCCGAAACATCTCCCCATTCACTTTTTCTGAAGGGAATTCCCTTCAGGATAGAACATTGTTATTCATTAGACACGACGACGTTTAGGCGGGCGGCATCCGTTGTGAGGTACCGGAGTAACATCTTTGATGCTTACTACATCCAGACCGCATGCCTGAAGGGCACGGATTGCAGCTTCACGTCCTGATCCAGGACCTTTTACAAAAACGTCTACTGTCTTTAAGCCGTGAATAAGAGCAGCTTTAGTAGCTGTTTCTGCAGCCATCTGTGCTGCATATGGAGTAGATTTCCTTGAACCTTTAAATCCCAGACCGCCGGCAGAAGCCCAGCTTAAAGCATTACCTTCAGAATCTGTTAATGTCACGATTGTGTTATTAAAAGAAGACTGAATATGTGCCTGTCCGCGTTCAACGTTTTTCTTGACACGTTTTTTTGTTACTTTTTTCGCAACTTTCTTAGCCATTTAAACTAACCTACTTTCCTCTTGATAAAATCATTATTTCTTCTTGTTTGCAACTGTTCTCTTAGGACCTTTTCTTGTTCTTGCGTTTGTTTTTGTTTTCTGTCCGCGAACCGGAAGTCCTTTACGATGACGGATCCCTCTGTAGCATCCGATTTCCTGTAATCTCTTGATGTTCAGGGCGATTTCTCTTCTTAAATCACCTTCCACTGTCATGGTTTCATCGATTACAGCACTGATTCTTTTTACTTCATCATCTGTTAATTCTCTCACGCGAGTGTCGGGATTAACATTTGCCTGTGCTAAAATTTTGTTAGCGCTTACTCTGCCGATTCCGTAGATGTAAGTTAAGCCGATTTCAACACGTTTCTCTCTTGGTAAGTCGATACCTGCAATACGAGCCATTTACGTTTCCTCCATTTCTTTGTATGCCTCTTGGCTTTCCGACATACAATCCGCACGGCTTACTGCCTGTGCTCTCCTAAATTAGTTACTAATTGACTGGGGTATTCCTACCCAACCGGACATGATCCGATCTTTCCGATACTCTGGCACTGTTTCCACAGTGCGGAAGTCTGTTCGCTTCCAGATACCTTAAAAAGTATCTTATTTTCGGTATCAAAAAGTAATCTCCCGTAGGCTCTCTACGTTCAATTATCTTCATCAGCGAAACTACCTTAAGTTCCGCTGCAGCCGCCTCAATTAGTGCGACAGTGGAATTAGCCCTGTCTCTGTTTGTGTTTCGGGTTTTCGCAGATTACTCTGATGCTGCCCTTTCTTTTAATGATTTTGCATTTTTCGCAAATCGGTTTTACTGATGATCTGACTTTCATCTTGACCCTCCTTCCGCTGCACTTGTGGCAACTTGAATCACACGAAACTGCTTTCTTGAAAAAGGCGCAGTTTCACATTCTCAAAAAGACCGTTTTATATTATAGCATGGGACTTCCCCGATTGCAAGGTCTTTTCCTTGTAAATTTTGCCGAAATTCCTTGATTTTCCGCCGTTTTTTTGTTTCTTTATCCTTATGTGAAATATTGTTTTTCCTGTATCAAAATATCATTTTCCAAAATTTTCACATTCATGGAAAAGTGTGCGCTCCAGCGCACACTCGCGCCGGAGCGCGGCTGCGTCAGCAACCATCTTCCTTGAGCGTAAAGTGAGCATCCACAGCGGAGCGTCTTTTTTATACGATAGGAAATCATGTTTCCTATCGTATAAAAAGGGATGTCTGCCATCTGCTCTGATCAGACATCCCTGCAAGTCTTCTTATTTATCTCTCCAGATAATACGTCCTTTGGTAAGGTCATAAGGAGAAAGCTCCAGAGTCACTTTATCTCCAGGAAGAATACGGATAAAGTTCTGTCTTAATTTTCCGCTGATATGTGCCAAAACTCTATGTCCGTTTTCCAGCTCTACCTGGAACATGGTGTTAGGCAGCTTCTCCACTACAGTTCCTTCAATTTCAATTACATCCGCTTTAGACATTTTTACCTCTTTTCTGCCGCACCCCGGCGGCTCTTGATTCTGTTAACAATTCGCACACTGTTTTATTTTGTATTTAATTTCCGTATCCGCATTCGCCGGATTCTCTGCCAGCTTATTTATCTCTTCTGCGGAAAATCCGCTGTTTATAAGCTGAAGATGTTTTCTGTTCTTTCTTTTTGGATTCCCGTAGGTTTTCAGAACACCATCCGCCACATAGACGCAGTGTTCTTCTTCCCGGACGACAATATAGAGCATTCCTTTGTCGTGTCCTGCTTTGGAGCGTACCAGTTTTCCCGTCATAAATTCTTTTTCCTTTCCTTATAACAAAGTCAGAATCTCGGGTTCTCCGTCCGTAATCAGAACGGTATTTTCGTAGTGCGCCGAAAGGGAGCGGTCCCTGGAAACAACAGTCCAGCCGTCGTCCAGCCAGTCAACTTCGTAAGTGCCCGCATTTATCATCGGTTCAATCGCCAGTGTCATGCCTGCCTGAAGTCTTACGCCTTTTCTTTTCTGTGCAAAGTTCGGAATCTGTGGATCCTCATGCAGCTGTGTGCCAATGCCGTGTCCGACCAGGTCTCTTACGATTCCATAACCGAACTGGCTGACATATGCATCTATGGCTGCCGAAATATCATAGAGATGATTTCCGCTTTTTGCCATTTTTATTCCTTCAAAGAAGCTCTGTCTCGTTACTTCGATGAGTTTTGCTGCTTCCGCACTAATCTGCCCTACCGCATGGGTTCTCGCAGCATCAGAATGGTACCCCTTGTAAATAAGTCCCGCATCCAGACTGACAATGTCGCCTTCTTTTAATATATGATGCTTTCTGGGAATACCGTGAACTACTTCCTCATTGACCGAGACACAAATCGACGCCGGATATCCGTTATAGTGAAGGAAATTCGGTACACAGCCGTATCCTCTGATCAGTTTTTCTCCAAGTTCATCAATCTCAAGAGTGGACATTCCCGGCCGAATTGCCGCGCCAAGCTCCTCATGTACTTTCGCAAGGATTCTTCCCGCCTCACGCATCAGTTCAATCTCTCTGGCAGATTTAATCGTTACAGCCATTTTTCCTCCCATCTGCCGCAACAAGCGGCGCTGTTTTCACTGATCCTTAACCGAGAATTTCTGTGATTGCCTGGAACACTTCTTCCATGGAACGTGTTCCGTCCACTTCCTTAAGTACTCCTTTTTCTGTGTAGAAATCAATCAGCGGCTGAGTCTGTTTGTGGTAAACATCCAGACGATTCTTTACGGTTTCTTCCTTATCGTCATCTCTTAAAACCAGCTCGCTGCCGCATCTGTCACAGATGCCTTCTTTTTTCGGAGGGATATGTTCAATATGGTAGGTAGCTCCACAGGACAGGCAAGCGCGTCTTCCTGACATTCTCTTGATGATATTTTCATCCGGAACGTCCACATTGATCGCATAATCAATTTTATCTCCCAGCTCTGTGAGAGCCTTATCCAGAACTTCTGCCTGGGGAATTGTTCTCGGGAAACCATCCAGCACATATCCGTTTTTGCAGTCATCCTGTGCTACTCTGTCCAGAAGAATCTTTACGGTCAGTTCATCCGGAACGAGAAGTCCCTGGTCCATGTATTTCTTTGCTTCCATTCCCAGTTCTGTGCCGTTTTTAATGTTTGCTCTGAAAATATCACCGGTGGAAACATGCGGAACCTGATATTTGTCCGCGATCATTTTTGCCTGTGTACCTTTTCCCGCGCCAGGTGCGCCTAACATAATAATTTTCATTGTACAAGCTCCTTTTTATCTGTGACTTTTATCCTGTAAACCCAGAATGGGACAGCACGTCTCCGTCCTGTCCCTCCCTGAGTTAACTTCTATTGTTATCTATAAACTTAGTCGTTCAAAAATCCTTTGTAATTACGCACCAGCATCTGTGATTCAATCTGTTTGATTGTCTCAAGTGTAACGCTGACGATAATGATCAGGCTTGTTCCTCCGAAGGAAACGCTGGCATTGAAAACTCCATTGAAGAAGAATGGAATTACACAGACAATTGTCAGGCCAACTGCACCGATAAAGATAATGTAATTCAGAATTTTTGTCAGATAATCGCTGGTCGGTTTTCCAGGTCTGATACCCGGGATGAAACCGCCCTGTTTCTTCATATTGTTGGCAACTTCCAGCGGATTGAAAGTAATGGATGTATAGAAGTATGCAAAGAATACTACCAGTAAAATATATACAACCAATCCAATCGAATAAATCGGCTCACTGGGTCTGCACCAGTATGAGGAATTGAGACCTCTTAAAATATGAGCCCATATACCTGTTCCCTCGTATCCGATCAGGGCACAGATAACTACCGGAAACTGCATAATAGAAGAAGCGAAGATAACCGGGATTACGCCTGCGGTGTTTACTTTCAGCGGAATGCTGGAAGTCTGTCCGCCTACCATCTTGCGTCCCTGAACTTTCTTCGCGTACTGTACCGGTATTTTGCGGGTAGCATCATTTAAAATGATTACCAGAACCGTCATACCTACAATAATAGCTATAATAATTACTGCTGCAAGTGCTCCTACCGCAATCGCTTTCCCCTTTATAAACTGCTCATAAAGTGTTGTCAGATCATGCGGCACTCTGGAAAGGATATTCAAAGTAAGTACGATAGAAATACCATTTCCAACACCATGCTCTGTAATTCTCTCGCCAATCCACATCAGGAATGCACTTCCTGCAGTCAATGCAACAATTACGGTAATTACGTTAAGTGCATTGAATTCCTGCAAAAGTCCGCTTCTTCCGAAACCAACTGCCATGGCTGTGGATTCCACAAGTGCCAGAGCAACTGTCACATATCTCGTAATCGCGGTGATTTTCTTTCTTCCATCTTCGCCGTCTTTCTGCATCTCTTCCAGTTTCGGAATCGCGATGGTCAAAAGCTGCATAATAATGGAAGAAGTAATGTACGGGGTAATGTTCAGAGCGAACAATGACATGTTCAGAAAGGAACCTCCCGTAAATGCATCAAAAAAGTTAAAAGCATCCCCTGTCTGCGCTGCGAACCAATTAGCAAAATAGTTTCTGTCAACACCAGGCACTGGCAGCTGTGATCCTAAACGGATCACAACTAACATTGCAAATGTGAACAGAAGCTTTTTTCGGATATCCTTAATTTTAAAAGCGTTCTTAAGGGTAGTAAGCATTTACATCACCTCAGCTGTTCCACCAAGTGCCTCGATTTTTTCTTTTGCAGATGCACTAAATGCATTAGCCTTTACGTCGAGTTTTTTGGTTAATTCTCCATTTCCAAGAATCTTTACACCATCTCTCGGGTTTTTAACGATACCTGCTTCGATCAAAGTCTCAACGGTAACGGTCTGGCCATTTTCAAATGCTTCCAGTGCACTTAAATTAATTCCAACGATTTCCTTAGAGTTTCTGTTTTTGAAACCTCTCTTAGGAAGACGTCTGTATAACGGCATCTGACCACCTTCAAAGCCCGGTCTGGGAGCTCCGGAACGAGCTTTCTGACCTTTGTGTCCTTTACCAGCTGTCTTGCCATTTCCTGAACCGTGTCCACGGCCTCTTCTAAAACTGTCACTGTGCTTGGAGCCTGCAGCAGGCTGTAAATTAGATAATTCCATTCCTGACACCTCCTCTATTAAGCTTCTTCTACTTTAAGCATATATCCAACGTGCTGAATCATACCTCTTGTAGAAGCATTGTCAGGCATGATAACTGTTTTGTGCAGTTTTGTAAGTCCCATAGCTTCCACAGTAGCTCTGTGTTTGGGAACAGCACCGATCGGGGATTTAACTAAAGTAATTTTTAATGATTTTTCTGCCATCTTGTTTTACCTCCTTAAGCCATGATCTCATCTACAGATTTGCCACGGTTAGCTGCTACTTCTTCAGGAGTCTTTAACTGGCTTAAGCCCTGGATTGTTGCCAGAACCACGTTCTGTTTATTTGTAGAACCAAGAGCTTTTGTACGAATATTTTTGATACCTGCAAGTTCGCACACGCTACGAGCCGGACCGCCAGCGATAACACCGGTACCTTCCGGAGCTCTCTTTAACAGAACGGTTGCAGAACCGAATTTACCAAGGAAGTCGTGAGTAATGGAGTTGTTCTCATCCAGAGCAACTGTTACCAGATTCTTGGTAGCATCTTCTTTTCCTTTGCGGATTGCGTCCGGAATTTCTGTAGCTTTTCCTAAACCTGCACCTACGTGTCCGTTACCGTCGCCAACTACTACTAAAGCTGTGAAGCGGAAGTTACGACCACCTTTTACAACCTTGGTAACACGTTTGATAGAAACTACTTTTTCTGTTAATTCCAGATTCGTTGTATCAATGATTGTATGTCTCATCTGATGTGTTCTCCCTTCCTAGAATGTCAGGCCAGCTTCTCTTGCTGCCTCAGCTAAAGCTGCTACTTTACCCTGATAAATGAAACCGCCTCTGTCGAAAACGACTTCTGTGATTCCTTTTTCCAGAGCTCTCTTAGCGATAACAGTTCCCAAATATGCTGCTGCATCAACGTTATTGGTTTTTTCCAGCTCAGCTTTTACTTCTTTCTCTAAAGTAGAAGCTGCCACTAAAGTATTTCCAACTGTGTCGTCAATAATTTGAGCATACATATGATTATTGCTTCTGAATACGGCCAGACGCGGTCTCTCAGTTGTGCCGCTAAAACGGTTACGCATTCTTCTGTGCTTTTTTGCACGAATTTCTTGTCTTGATTTCTTACTAACCATTTTTACACTCTCCTTATCTCTTATTTCTTACCAGTCTTACCAACTTTACGTCTGATAACTTCATCAGCATATTTGATACCTTTGCCCTTGTAAGGTTCCGGTCTTCTCTTATCTCTGATTTCAGCTGCGAATTGGCCAACTTTTTCTTTATCGATACCTTTTACGATAATGACGTTAGTTCCTTCCAGTACTGTTTCGATACCTTCAGGATCTTCCATCTCTACCGGATGAGAGTAACCTAAGGATAATGTCAGTTTCTTGCCTGCTTTTGCTGCTCTGTAACCTACACCGTTTACTTCCAGTTTCTTTTCATATCCGGATGTAACACCAACAACCATGTTGTTGATCAGTGTTCTTGTCAGACCATGCAGGGATTTCATTTTCTTTAAGTCGTTAGGTCTTGTTACAACAACATGACCGTCTTCCATTTTGATTTCCATTTCTGCGGGAAGCACTCTTTCCAGTGTTCCTTTAGGACCTTTTACAGTCACTTTATTATTTTCTGCAATTTCTACAGTTACGCCTGCAGGAATCGCGATTGGCATTCTTCCTATACGTGACATGCCCGTACCTCCTGTAATTTGATTGTTTGAGTCAAATTGCTACTGAATATCTATCTGCATACAAAGACCTGCCAGGCAGTTGTCAGGCCAGCATGCGCTGTCCTGAACTCTGCAAGCAGATTCTGTGTCGCATTCTTACCAAACGAAAGCTAAAACTTCGCCGCCAACCTGCAGCTCTCTTGCTTTCTTGTCTGTGATAACGCCCTGGTTTGTGGAGATGATAGCAATACCAAGTCCGCCAAGTACTCTGGGCAGTTCTTCTTTACCTGCGTAAACACGCAGACCAGGTTTGGAAATTCTCTTGATACCGGAGATGATCTTGTGGTTCTTGTCTTCGCCATATTTTAATGTGATATGGATTGTTTTGAAAGAACCTTCATCCAGGATATCGTATTTTTTAATATAACCTTCTTCCAGCAGAATCTGTGCGATAGCCAGTTTCATTTTGGATGCAGGTACATCTACTGTGTCATGTTTTGCAGTGTTTGCATTACGGATTCTTGTAAGCATATCTGCAATCGGATCGCTCATTGTCATTGTGATTTACCTCCTTCTTCAACTTACCAGCTAGCTTTTTTAACGCCAGGGATCTGTCCTTTATATGCCAGTTCACGGAAGCAAATTCTGCAGATTCCGTATTTTCTTAAATAAGCATGTGGACGACCACAGATTTTACAACGTGTATATTCTCTTGTAGAGAACTTAGGTGTACGCTGCTGTTTAATCTTCATTGCTGTCTTAGCCATGAATTTACCTCCTTCTATTTAGCGAAAGGCATGCCGTACAATCTCAGTAATTCGCGTGCCTCTTCGTCTGTTTTTGCAGTAGTAACAACGATAACATCCATACCTCTTACTTTATCCACTTTATCGTATTCGATTTCAGGGAAAATAAGCTGCTCTTTGATGCCCAGTGCATAGTTGCCTCTTCCGTCGAAAGAATCTGCACTTACACCTCTGAAGTCACGTACACGAGGCAGTGCCAGGTTGATCAGACGATCCAGGAAGTCATACATTTTTTCACCACGAAGAGTTGTCTTACATCCGATTGCCATACCTTCTCTAATTTTGAAGTTAGCAACTGAATTTTTCGCTCTTGTCAGAACAGCTTTCTGACCAGCGATAATTTCCAGATCTTTCACTGCGGATTCCAGAACTTTTGCGTTATCTTTTGCTTCGCCTACGCCCATGTTGATAACGATTTTGTCCAGTTTCGGAACTTCCATAACATTTTTATATCCAAACTTTTTGATCATAGCTTCTACGATCTCATTGTTATACATTTCTTTCAGTCTGCTCACTATTTCGGCCTCCTTCCTTAGAATTAATCAATAACTTCGCCAGTAGATTTAGCGAAACGTACTTTTTTGCCATTCTCAAATTTGAAGCCGACTCTTGTAGCTTTTCCTTTGTGAACATACATTACGTTTGAAGCATCAATAGGAGCTTCCTTCTGGATGATGCCGCCGTTCTGGTTTGCTACTGAAGGTTTTGTGTGTTTGGTGACCATGTTGGCACCTTCCACGATCACTTTACCGTTTTTCTTATCAACAGAAAGAACTTTTCCTTCTTTGTCTTTATCTTTTCCGGTGATAACTTTTACAGTATCGCCTTTTTTAATTTTCATTGTAGACATAAAGACACCTCCTATAATACTTCGGGAGCCAGGGAAACAATCTTCATAAACTGTTTCTCACGAAGCTCACGTGCTACCGGTCCAAAGATACGAGTTCCTTTCGGAGTCTTGTCATCTTTAATGATAACAGCAGCATTTTCATCAAATTTGATATAAGAACCGTCTTTACGACGAGCGCCTTTTACAGTACGAACTACAACAGCCTTAACAACGTCACCTTTCTTTACAACGCCGCCTGGTGTTGCATCTTTAACGCTGGCAACGATTACATCACCGATATTCGCATATCTTCTTGTAGATCCACCCATAACACGGATGCACAGCAGTTCTTTTGCACCGGTATTATCAGCAACCTTCAATCTAGTTTCCTGTTGAACCATGCTAATTCTCCTTCCAACGTATTACCGTTAAATTATTTTACTTTTTCAACGATTTCAACGAGTCTCCATCTTTTATCTTTGGACAGAGGTCTTGTTTCCATAACTTTGACAGTGTCACCGATATTGCATTCGTTGTTCTCATCATGTGCTTTCAGTTTATAAGTCTCTTTTACGATTTTTTTGTAAAGAGGATGCTTAACGTGATTTTCAATTGCAACAACAATTGTTTTGTCCATTTTATTGCTTACGACTTTACCAGTACGTGTTTTTCTTAAATTTCTTTCCACGTTTGTTTTCTCCTTTCTGGGATAATCACGAGAAATCATTATTCAGCAACTTTAGCTTTCTGATTCATTACTGTCTGAATTCTGGCAATGTTTTTTCTGACTTCTTTGATTCTTGCAGTATTATCAAGCTGGTTTGTTGCATTCTGGAATCTCAAATTGAAAAGTTCTTTTTTAGCAGCTACTAATTCCTGTGCTAATTCTGCAGCTGATTTTGTCTGTAAATCTTCTACATACTTATTAGTTTTCATTTGATACACCGCCTTCCAAGTCTGCTTTAGAAACAATTTTACATTTGCAAGGAAGCTTATGCATTGCAAGACGTAATGCTTCTTTTGCAGCTTCTTCGGAAACGCCTGCAATTTCGAACATTACACGTCCTGGCTTAACAACTGCTACCCAGTATTCAAGAGTACCTTTACCGGAACCCATACGTGTTTCTGCTGGTTTTGCTGTTACTGGTTTGTCAGGGAAAATTTTGATCCAAACTTTACCTGTACGTTTTGTATAACGTGTCAACGCGATACGGGCTGCTTCGATCTGATTGGATTTGATCCAGCAGGGTTCGGTTGCTACGAGACCATATTCACCGTAAGTAATCGTATTGCCGCGCAGAGCTTTACCCTTCATAGAACCGCGGAACTGTTTACGACGTTTTACTCTCTTAGGCATTAACATTATTTATCGCTCCCTTCCTTGTTTCCTTTAGCGGGAAGTACTTCGCCCTTGTAAATCCACACTTTAACACCAATTTTACCATAAGTTGTATCTGCTTCAGCAAATCCATAATCGATGTCAGCTCTTAAGGTCTGAAGCGGGATAGTGCCTTCACTGTAGAACTCTGTACGAGCCATATCTGCACCGCCGAGACGTCCGGATACGCTTGTTTTGATTCCCAGTGCGCCTGCTTTCATTGTTCTGCTCATGCAGGATTTCATTGCTCTACGGAAAGAAACACGGTTCTCTAACTGCTGAGCAATGTTTTCAGCTACCAGCTGAGCGTCTCTGTCAGGTCTTTTGATTTCTTTGATATCAACCAGAACTTTTTTGTCTGTGATTTTGGAAAGTTCTTTTTTGGTTGCTTCGATTTCAGCGCCGCCTTTACCGATAACAACACCCGGTTTTGCAGTGTAAAGGATAATCTTTACTCTGTCGGATGCTCTTTCGATTTCAATCTTGGAAACACCTGCGCTGTATAATTTATTTTTTAAGAATTTTCTGATGTTGTAATCTTCTACTAAGAAATCTGAAAATTCAGCGTCTGCATACCATTTGGAATCCCAATCTTTGATAACGCCGACTCTCAAGCCATGAGGATTAACTTTCTGTCCCATTACTTTTCCTCCTATCTCTCATCAAGCACAACTGTAATGTGGCTCATTCTCTTTTCGATTCTGTAAGCTCTACCCTGTGCTCTCGGTTTTACTCTCTTCATTGTGGGTCCTTTGTTCGCAAAGCACTCAGCAACGTAAAGGTTGTCTCTGTTCATACCGTTATTGTTTTCAGCGTTTGCGATTGCAGATTCTAATAATTTTTTGATCAGGCTGGAAGCATATCTGGGGTTGTATTCCAGAATAGCCAGCGCTGTATTTACATCTTTGCCTCTGATTGCATCTAATACGAAACATGCTTTTGTTACAGACACTCTTGCGTAAGATAATTTTGCAGAAGGTCTTGTATCTTTATTCGCATTTCTCTCTCTTTTAATCTGGGATCTATGTCCTCTAGCCATGGATAAAACCCTCCTTTCAATTATCTAACTTTGGATTTCTTTTCGTCTTTTCCATGTCCTCTGTAAGTTCTTGTTGCAACGAACTCACCAAGTTTATGGCCTACCATATCTTCTGTTACATATACCGGCACATGTTTTCTTCCGTCATGAACCGCAATTGTGTGTCCAACGAAGGACGGGAAAATTGTGGAACGACGGGACCAGGTTTTGATTACCTGCTTCTGTCCGGAAGCGTTGAGAGCATCTACTTTTTTCAGTAAGCTTGCATCTGCGAACGGTCCTTTTTTCAGTGATCTTGCCATGATTCTTTCCTCCTTATCAACTATTTAATAGCTCTGCCGTCTCTTCTTCTTACAATCAGCTTGTTGGACGCTTTTTTCTTTTTACGTGTCTTCAAGCCAAGTGCAGGTTTGCCCCAAGGAGTACACGGACCCGGGCGGCCGATGCCTGTCTTTCCTTCACCACCACCGTGCGGATGGTCATTCGGGTTCATAACAGAACCGCGTACTGTCGGGCGGATGCCCATGTGACGCTTACGTCCTGCTTTACCGATATTGATAAGGTTATGCTCACTGTTTCCAACTACACCGATTGTTGCGCGGCATACGATCGGAACCATTCTCATTTCTCCGGAGGGAAGTCTCAGTGTTGCATACTTTCCTTCTTTAGCCATTAACTGTGCGCTGTTTCCTGCAGAACGAACCATCTGTCCGCCTTTGCCAGGATATAATTCAATGTTGTGTACCTGAGTACCAACAGGGATTTCAGATAAAGGTAAGCAGTTGCCTACTCTTACTTCAGCTTCCGGTCCGTTCATGACCTTCATGCCGTCTTTTAATCCTTCCGGTGCAAGGATGTAAGCTTTCTCGCCGTCTGCGTAGCAGATCAGTGCGATGTTAGCTGTTCTGTTCGGATCGTATTCGATACCGATTACAGTTGCCGGAATACCATCTTTATTTCTCTTGAAATCGATGATTCTGTATTTTCTTCTTGCTCCGCCTCCGCGGTGTCTTACAGTGATTTTACCCTGATTGTTACGACCAGCTTTTTTGTTCAGAGAAACACAAAGGCTCTTCTCAGGAGTTGTCTTTGTGATTTCAGCGAAATCAGAACCAGTCATATTTCTTCTGGAAGGTGTATAGGGATTATAGGTTTTAATTCCCATGATTTTTTCTCCTTTTCTGATATTTATTGTCGTGCTTTTGTTGCACATATTCGCGATGAACCATAAGGCAGCGGATTATAAAACGTTCAGCTTAAACATGTTCATCGCTTGCCTTGAATGATTACAGACCAGCAAAAATTTCGATATCTTTGCTTTCTTCTGTCAGCTGAACAATTGCTTTTTTGGTTTTAGCTGTTTTGCCAACAACCATACCGCGTCTTTTCTTTTTGCCGTCCAGGTTCATGGTGTTAACCTTTGCAACCTTTGTTCCTTCGAACATTTTTTCAACAGCTTCTTTGATCTGAATTTTTGTTGCTTCAGGATGAACTAAGAAAGTATATTTCTTTTCTCCCATTCCAGCCATACTTTTCTCTGTGATAACCGGTTTGAGGATTACGTCATAGTATTTAATATCTGCCATTATGCGTACACCTCCTCGATAGTCTTAACAGCGTCTTTTGTCAGAACTACTGTGTTAGCTTTCATCACATCGTATACATTGAGCTGATTTGTCAGTGTTGTATGGATGTCAGCCATATTTTTAGCGCTCATTACAACGTTTGTATCGTTTTCAGCCAGAACTACCAGGCCTTTTTCCACTTTCAGGTTATCCATAACCTGTTTGAAGTTCTTTGTCTTGATGCTGTCGAATTTCAGTTCATCAACAACGATCAGTTTGTTAGCCTGTACTCTGCTTGTCAGTGCAGACTTCAGAGCAGCTCTTTTTTCTTTCTTGTTTAATTTGAAAGAATAATCTCTCGGTACGGGAGCGAATACAACGCCGCCTCCTGTCCACTGAGGAGATCTTGTTGAACCCTGTCTGGCATGACCGGTTCCTTTCTGTCTCCAAGGTTTTCTTCCGCCGCCGGAAACTTCAGAACGAGTTTTTGCTTTCTGTGTTCCCTGACGATTGTTTGCAAGCTGCTGAACAACTGCCATGTGTACCAGGTGTTCGTTTACTTCAACACCGAATACCGCATCGTTTAATTCGATTGTTCCAACTTCCTTGCCTTCCATATTATAAACAGATACGTTTGCCATCTGAATGTTCCTCCTTTCCTAAATTAAGCATCCATTCTTGTGGTTTCTTTGATTGTTACCAATGCTTTCTTAGGTCCCGGTACTGCACCTTTCACTAAAAGCAGGTTCTTGTCTGCGTCAACTCTTACAACTTCCAGATTCTGAACAGTTACTTTAACGCATCCCATATGTCCAGGCATTCCTTTTCCTTTGAACACGCGGCTCGGAGAAGAACATGCACCGTTGGAACCCTGATGACGATGGAATTTGGAACCGTGAGCCATAGGTCCTCTGTGCTGTCCGTGTCTCTTGATTGCGCCCTGGAATCCCTTACCTTTAGAGATTGCAGTTGCATCTACTTTATCTCCAGCTGTGAAGATGTCAGCTTTGATTTCCTGTGCAGGAGCGTATTCGGAAGAGTTTTCAAATTTGAACTCTCTTACGTATCTCTTGCAGGAAACACCAGCTTTTTCGAAGTGTCCCTTCAGAGCTTTCGGAACACCGTGTCTGTGGATAACTTCTTTCTTACCAGCTTTATCTTTGTTAACGATTCTTTCTTTCTTGTCTACGAAGCCAACCTGAACTGCTTCATATCCATCATTTTCAACTGTCTTTACCTGTGTTACTACACAAGGTCCAGCCTGCAGTACGGTTACAGGAACCAGTACGCCATCTTCATTGAAGATCTGTGTCATGCCGACTTTAGTAGCTAAAATCGCTTTTTTCATTTTACTTTACCTCCTGTTTTTTCTACATAGCGGAATATTCGCGGCTTTTGTCTCCCCGCATGCGGAGATGTTTAAAGCTGTTGGACTATTCATACGTCTTTGTAGAGGTTTCTTTGTTTTTACTTATTTGTTTTTCATTTTGATATCAATGTAAACACCAGCGGGCATTTCCAGTCTCTGCAGAGCATCTACTGTTTTTGCTGTAGGTGTCATGATATCGATCAGTCTCTTGTGAGTTCTCTGTTCGAACTGCTCTCTGGAGTCTTTGTATTTGTGAACAGCTCTCAGGATAGTAACAACTTCCTTCTTTGTCGGAAGCGGTACCGGTCCGCTCACCTTTGCTCCATTTTTCTTAACTGTTTCAATGATTTTTTTGGCAGATGCATCTACTAACTGATGATCATAAGCTTTCAATGTAATTCTCATTACCTGATTTGCCATAAAAAAAGTCGCCTCCTTTTCGCGCTTCTAATTCTAAGTGCGACAAGCGGTGACTGTACACTCTCCCGTGTGTGTCCTATTATTATTTCCGGAAGAACTCACGCTCTTCCTATTCCAACACACGTTCCTGCCATCCGGCAGACTTCAGTTACTGTACAGTGACTTGTCGTCAGTTTCCTAACTTGACATTCGCTCCACGGAAAACCTGCCACTGGGGCAGCAACCTCACGCTTCATAGCTATCATGTCACAGCAATTCGTATTATAAAGGATGAAAAAAGAAAATGCAATAGTTTTTTTGAATTTTTTTACAAAAATTTTTCTCTATTTTCAGCACTATCACGATTTTTATTTTTCTGAACTTTTTTCAGTTTTTCCAGCCTTTTCTTTTCTTAAACACGTACCTGTCTGCGGCTTATGCTTGCCAAAGAATTTTCCTTATTGTATAGTAGAAAAAGAATCAGCCTCAGGCAGCAATGACAGCCGGAATCAGAAATTATCCAGTTACATATTTTGAGACACGGATATCTTTGGGAGCCTGGTATTGTACACACTATATATAATAGGAAGAAACACAGTGCGGAAAAATCTGAAACTTTCTTTTCCGCGCAGAGATCTTGCCGTTTTCTTACGGCAGAATGGAGGATTTATGTGGATTGCAAACAATTGGAACGATTATGAGGTAATTGACACTTCGTCCGGAGAAAAACTGGAGCGCTGGGGAGATTATCTTCTTGTCCGTCCGGACCCGCAGGTAATTTGGAATACCCCCAAAAAGCATCCGGGCTGGAAAAAAAAGAACGGTCATTACCACCGCAGCAGCCGCGGCGGCGGAGAATGGGAGTTTTTCAATCTCCCGGAAGAATGGAGTATCCATTACAGGGAGCTTACCTTCCGACTCAAACCCTTTTCCTTTAAACATACCGGCCTTTTCCCCGAGCAGGCCGTAAACTGGGACTGGTTTTCCGAAATCATAAAAAACGCCGAACGCCCCTTAAAAGTATTGAATCTTTTTGCCTATACCGGCGGGGCCACACTGGCCGCTGCCAAAGCAGGCGCAAGCGTCACCCATGTTGACGCCTCCAAGGGAATGGTAACCTGGGCCAAGGAAAACGCCGCCGCTTCCGGTCTTTCAGATGCTCCCATCCGCTGGCTGGTGGACGACTGTGTGAAATTTGTAGAGCGTGAGATACGCCGTGGAAACAAATACGACGGCATCATCATGGATCCTCCCTCCTACGGAAGAGGTCCCAAAGGTGAAATCTGGAAAATCGAGGAAAGCATTTTCCCCTTTATTGAACTTACTTCTCAAATCCTTTCCGAAAATGCTGAATTTTTCCTGGTAAATTCCTATACCACCGGACTGCAGCCGGCGGTGCTTAGTTATATGATAAATACTTCTATCGTTTCCCGTTTCGGCGGAAAAGTGGAGGCGGAAGAAATCGGTCTTCCTGTCACAGAAAGCGGTCTGGTACTCCCCTGCGGAGCTTCCGGACGATGGAGCCGCAATTAAATTTTTTTGAAAAAGGCTATGGAATGCGTATTTTTGCCAATACGAAATCCATAGCCTTTTCCTTTGTTATCTTCGCCTGATCGGGCTTCTTTCACTCAAACAGTCCCAATACAAAACTTCGGTACCCCGGAATCAATCTTTCCAGGAAATTATTTCCCGTGTAACTGATCGGCGGATCTCCGGGAAACTGTGTCGCCATGCGATAGATGTAAAACAGGAACATCCCAATGATGGTAAGATAAATAAGTGGCATTAGAATCTTTGACTTTTTTCCTGCCAGATAACGCATAATGGCTGCATATACCCCAATAACTGCCCACGCCAGAATAAAAGGGGTCAGCGACAGACTTCTTTCGAACTGCCCTGTTAAGAAAAAGAGCGCAGCTCTGGTCATTCCGCACCCCGGGCAGGGCAACCCGGTGATGATCACCATAGGGCAGAAAGCGTGAAACATCATTTTCGTGATCAGATAATAGGCGGCTATTGCCAAAGCAAGCCATCGGTACTCCAAAATATCCTCTTTTATACGTTCCCGCACATCTCTCCAATATGCACTTCTTTTTTTCATGACCTGTTCAGACATCCCACTTCCTCGTTCCCATAGTTTCCCGGCACCTCGGATTTCCTCTTTTGCTTTCTCCGTTTTTCTTTGTTTTTTCTCTGTTTACCATCTTCATCACGGCTTCTTTTTATAAATTTCATCAAACACTCCGGCACATTCCAGTGTCAGGCTATGAGGCACAGTGTCGCTCTCGATTTTTCCCTGGCGCACGCAACGGATAACCTCTTCTATTTCATAGGTGAAGCCATCCCGCCCACTTTCATCCACAAAATGCTCCTTTACGTTTCCCTTCTCATCATAGAGAAAGGCCTCCGAAGCAAAATGTGGGCGGGGAAGAACGATTTTTCCCTTATCTCCATACAATACAAGCTCTTGCTGCAAATTGGCAAGGAACGTTGTTTTCATAGAAGCCAGAGCAGTCTCATACTGAATCTGAATATGTTCGCTTACATCTACACCACTTTCACTGAAGACAGCTTGGATCTGCATATCTTTCCTTTCCTGCTCGATCAGAAACGTGAGAAGTTCATAAGTATACACAGTCAGGTCAAAGGCTGCGCCGCCTCCCAGCTGCGGGTTATAGTAACGGTTGGAAAAATCCCTGGGCGCCAAAAATCCAATGGCTGCATCCGCATAGGCCAATTCTCCAATTTTTTTCTCTCTCATCCATTCCCGGGCTTTTCTTACCGCCGGAAGAAAGCGGCTCCACATTGCTTCCATCACAAAGACGTTCTCCTTTTCCGAACGCTGAAGTGCCGTCTCTGCTTCCCGGGAATTTAAAAACATGGCCTTCTCACAGAGCACCGGCGTTTTATAATCCAGGCAGAGCATGGTTAAAGAATAGTGAGCGTTGCTGGTAGCCGCTATGTAAACAGCATCCAGTCCTACATCTTTCAGCATTTCCTCATAGCTGTCGTAAGCTTTTTCAATCCCATACTTCCTGGCAAAGCTTTCTGCTCTTTCTTTGCTTTTGCTGGATACTGCAGCCACTTCGCAGCCCTCTATCTGTTTCACAGCCTCGCAGAACCGATTGGCAATGTTTCCCGCTCCCATAATACCAAAACGAAAGGTTGTCATTGGTGAAATATCCTCCTTTTTGTCTCAGATTTTTTCTTATTATAGCACAGACAACTGCTTTCCTGCTACTCTTGAAGTATCAGGTTCGTATGTCTTTTATCACTGCCCTAAAAGATAGTTCGCGTATAAGAAATACTCTGAACGTCAAAAACCGCAGTTCCTGATTACTCAGGAAACTGCGGTTTCTTTATCTTTGGTAAAATATGTCGAAAATTTCGTTAGAAATTATTCGATAACTGTAGCAACACGGCCTGATCCTACAGTACGTCCACCTTCGCGGATAGCGAATGTAAGACCCTGTTCCATAGCTACGGGATGGATCAGTTCGATTGTCATTTCTACGTTGTCACCAGGCATGCACATTTCTGTACCTTCAGGCAGACGGCAAACACCTGTTACGTCTGTTGTTCTGAAGTAGAACTGAGGTCTGTAGTTGTTGAAGAAAGGAGTATGACGTCCACCTTCATCTTTTGTCAGAACGTAAACCTGAGCTGTAAATTTGCTGTGGCAAGTTACAGAACCGGGTTTAGCCAGAACCTGTCCTCTTTCGATTTCAGTTCTCTGAACACCACGAAGCAGAGCACCGATGTTATCACCAGCCTGAGCTTCATCCAGCATCTTACGGAACATTTCGATACCTGTAACAACAGTTTTCTTAACTTCTTCTTTGATACCAAGGATTTCAACTTCTTCGTTCAGGTGCAGAGTACCTCTTTCTACTCTACCAGTAGCAACTGTACCACGTCCTGTGATTGTGAATACGTCTTCTACAGGCATCAGGAACGGTTTATCTGTATCACGCTGCGGATCCGGAACATACTCATCAACTGTGTGCATCAGTTCCAGAATCTTGTCGCCCCATTCGCTGTTGGGATCTTCCAGAGCTTTCAGAGCTGAACCTCTGATGATCGGGCAATCTTTGAAATCATATTCTTCAAGCTGTTCTGTGATTTCCATTTCAACCAGCTCTAACAGCTCTTCATCGTCTACCATATCACATTTGTTCATGAATACTACGATGTAAGGAACACCTACCTGACGGGACAGAAGGATGTGCTCTTTTGTCTGAGCCATAACACCGTCTGTAGCAGCAACTACCAGGATAGCGCCGTCCATCTGAGCAGCACCTGTGATCATGTTTTTAACGTAGTCAGCATGGCCAGGGCAGTCAACGTGAGCGTAGTGTCTCTTTTCTGTTTCGTATTCTACGTGAGCTGTAGAAATTGTGATACCACGTTCTCTTTCTTCCGGAGCTTTGTCGATGTTTTCAAATGCTACTGCTTCACCAGTACCTAATCTCTCATGAAGAGTTTTTGTGATAGCAGCTGTTAAAGTTGTTTTACCATGGTCAACGTGGCCGATGGTACCAATGTTACAATGGGGTTTGCTTCTTTCGAATTTAGCTTTAGCCATTTTTGTAATCCTCCTTAAAGCGATTCCTAGAAATTATTTAATATAAAATCGGCTATTTATGATTATATTCGATAATAGCCATATTTTCAAGTATTATTTAGCATCCAGAGGCTGTAAAACTCAAGTTTTTACGCCTCTTTTTGCTAATTTTTATAATTTGTTTTATTCAGACTATTTTTGTGTCAAAAACAGTAAAAACTATCTGAATATTTGTTCTGATTTTACTGCAGATACGCTATTATTTTGCTTTTGCAGCCAGAACTTTCTCCTGAACACTCTTCGGAACCTGTTCATATTTCTCGAAGAACATGGAGTAGTTACCACGTCCCTGAGTCTTGGAACGAAGGTCTGTAGAGTATCCGAACATTTCTGCCAGCGGAACAAATGCTCTTACGATCTTTCCGCCGCCCAGGTCGTCCATACCTTCGATACGTCCACGACGGGAGTTAATATCACCGATAACATCACCCATGTATTCTTCCGGCATAGTAACTTCCACTTTCATGATAGGCTCAAGCAGAACTGCTCCGCCTTTTGCCATAGCATCTTTGAATGCCATGGAACCAGCGATGTGGAATGCCATTTCAGAAGAGTCGACTTCATGGTAAGAACCATCGTATACGTTTGCATGAACACCCAGTACCGGGAATCCACCTAAGATACCAGCCTGAGCTGCTTCTTCGATACCTTCTCCAACTGCCGGGATGTATTCTTTCGGAATAGCACCACCCACAACGGAAGATTCGAATTTGAAGGTTTCTTCGCCGTTAGGATCCATAGGTGTGAAGCGAACTTTACAGTGACCGTACTGTCCACGTCCACCAGACTGTTTTGCATATTTGCTGTCCACTTCCACTTCTTTTGTGAAAGTTTCTTTGTAAGCAACCTGAGGAGCACCAACGTTAGCTTCTACTTTGAATTCACGAAGCAGACGGTCAACGATGATTTCCAGATGCAGCTCACCCATACCTGCGATGATGGTCTGTCCTGTTTCCTGATCTGTATGAGCACGGAAAGTAGGATCTTCTTCAGCCAGTTTTGCTAAAGCTTCACCCATCTTGCCCTGACCAGCTTTGGTCTTAGGCTCGATAGCCAGCTCGATAACCGGTTCAGGGAATTCCATGGATTCCAGAATAACCGGATGCTGTTCATCACAGATTGTATCACCTGTTGTTGTTACTTTGAAACCAACAGCTGCTGCGATATCACCAGAGTAAACTTTGTCAAGTTCCTGTCTCTTGTTAGCATGCATCTGAAGGATACGTCCAACACGTTCTTTTTTGTTCTTTGTTGTATTCAGTACATAAGAACCTGCGTTCATAGTACCGGAATAAACTCTGAAGAATGCAAGCTTACCAACGAACGGGTCAGCCATGATTTTGAATGCCAGAGCGGAGAAAGGTTCTTCGTCAGAAGAATGTCTTTCCACTTCGTTTCCATCCATATCCACACCTTTGATAGCAGGGATATCTGTAGGAGCCGGCATGTAGTCGATAACGCCGTCCAGAAGTTTCTGAACACCTTTGTTTCTGTAAGCGGAACCGCAGAATACCGGAACAGCAGAACATTCGCATGTTGCTTTTCTCAGTACTTTTTTCATTTCCTCTACAGTAGGTTCTTCACCTTCCAGGTACATCATCATCAGGTCGTCATCCAGCTCGCATACTTTTTCCACGAGTTCGCCGCGGTAGAGTTCTGCGTCGTCTTTCATATCATCCGGGATGTCGACTACGGAGATGTCATCACCTTTGTCATCGTTATAAATATATGCTTTCATCTCGAACAGGTCGATGATTCCCTTGAAGTCATCTTCCTTACCGATCGGAATTTCAACCATGATAGCATTTTTGCCAAGTCTTGTTCTGATCTGCTCTACTGCACCGTAGAAGTTCGCACCCATAATATCCATCTTGTTGATGAATGCCATACGAGGTACGTTATAAGTATCAGCCTGACGCCATACATTTTCAGACTGAGGTTCTACACCGCCTTTAGCACAGAAAACGCCGATAGCGCCATCCAGTACACGCAGAGAACGCTCTACTTCTACAGTAAAGTCAACGTGGCCAGGTGTATCAATGATATTGATACGATATTCCGGATTAGCCGGAACTTTTTTGGCGAACTCTTCATGAGTCCAGTGGCAGGTTGTAGCAGCAGAAGTAATTGTAATACCTCTTTCCTGTTCCTGCTCCATCCAGTCCATGGTTGCTGTTCCCTCATGAGTATCACCAATCTTATAGTTAACACCGGTATAGTAAAGAATACGCTCTGTAGTGGTAGTTTTACCAGCATCGATATGAGCCATAATACCAATGTTTCTGGTTCTCTCTAATGGATATTCTCTTCCAGCCAAGGGTTGTTCCTCCTTATATTAGTAACCGTGGCTAAGCCACGCACCGCCTCCATCCGAAAATATGAGCCGGCGCGTATATTTCTTTCTCAGCAGTTCGATTAGAATCTGTAGTGAGAAAAGGCTTTGTTTGCTTCTGCCATTTTGTGTACGTCTTCTTTTCTCTTAACAGCTGCTCCTGTGTTGTTGGATGCGTCAAGAATTTCATTAGCCAGTCTTTCTTCCATGGTCTTTTCGCCTCTCTTACGAGCAAAGGTTGTTAACCAGCGAAGACCTAAGGCCTGACGTCTTTCTGCTCTTACTTCGATCGGCACCTGGTATGTTGCACCACCGATACGTCTTGCCTTAACTTCCAGAACAGGCATGATATTGTTCATTGCTTCTTCGAATACATCTAAAGCCGGTTTTCCAGCTTTTTCTTCTACTCTGGCAAATGCTCCGTATACAATTTTCTGAGCAACACCTTTCTTACCGTCTAACATGATGTTATTGATAAGTTTGGTTACCACTTTGTTATTGTATAAAGGATCTGCCAATACATCTCTTTTCTGAATATGTCCTTTACGTGGCACGGTTCTTCCCTCCTTAATTATTAATGTCTCCCGGCTGTCTGTACAGACAGCGGTGTGATTCAATTAATTCACAGGTACTCACATGTGTCTGCTAATTTAACATCGATAAATGTGTTCGTGCGGTATATCTGTACGCTGCATGCGTGAAATGCACAGATGCATCCATGCATCAGAATCCCAACACTAATTAGTTCTGTTTGTGGTACTGCTGCCGAAGCAGCACTGCTTAGCTTCCATCAAAACCGGACAAAATTATTTTTTATCTTTCGGTCTCTTAGCGCCGTATTTAGAACGAGCCTGACGTCTGTTAGCAACGCCTGCTGTATCCAGTGTACCTCTGATGATGTGGTATCTGGTACCAGGTAAGTCCTTAACACGACCACCTCTGATCAGAACAACGGAGTGTTCCTGCAGATTGTGTCCTTCGCCCGGGATGTAGCTTGTTACTTCGATTCCGTTGGAAAGACGAACTCTGGCGATCTTTCTAAGAGCTGAGTTAGGTTTTTTAGGAGTAGCTGTTTTAACAGCTGTGCAGACACCTCTCTTCTGCGGTGCAGATGCATCTGTAGCTTTTTTGTGAAGGGAGTTGTATCCTTTCTGCAAAGCCGGTGCTGTAGACTTATAAACAGATGTCTGACGTCCTTTTCTTACTAACTGGTTAAATGTTGGCATTCTGTTTCACCTCCTGCGGTTTTAAACTGATTGTTACTGATTTTTACCGGTTTTACCGGTTTTATACATTTGCTGTGTTCCGGCAACTGTACCCTCTTTATTAACGGCAGGAAAATTTTCCCTGCCGAACAAAAAACGTACCCGGATGCACGCAGAATAAGTATACGTGCTTCCGGATACGTTGTCAATACATTTTCTCAAAAAAACTGTCGGAATTCCCAAGTTTTCAGGCACTTTCCGTGCCTTGACGACCTGTTTTGGAAGTCCGTAAGTTCGGCTTTTGCCTGCCGGACTCTTCGGCCTTTTCCCAAGTTTTATTCTTCCTCTGCTTCTGCATCGTTTTCCTCAAACTCTGCTTCTTCAGATACTGTTTCTTCCATTTCAGGCATAAGAACGCTTTCCTCTGCATCTTCTTCTGCCTGTTTTTCTCTGGCAGCCTTCTCCTCTTCCAGAAGAGCTTCCTGCTCTGCCAAAGCTGCGGCAGCTTCCGCCTCCGCTTTCTGTCTCTCGATCAGTTCATCGGTATCCAGTTTTACGTTGCGGTATCTCTTCATACCGGTTCCTGCCGGAATAAGCTTACCGATAATAACGTTTTCTTTCAGACCGATCAGCGGATCCACTTTACCTTTGATGGCTGCTTCTGTCAGTACTTTTGTTGTTTCCTGGAAAGAAGCTGCTGACAGGAAGGAATTGGTTGCCAGAGCCGCTTTTGTAATACCAAGCATAACCTGTTTTCCGTCAGCGGGGCGTTTTCCTTCTTTGATCAGTTTTTCGTTCATGTCTTCATAATCCAGAACATCAACCAGTGTGCCCGGAAGGAATTCCGTATCACCGTTTTCTTCGATGCGGACTTTTTTCAGCATCTGGCGTACGATAACTTCGATGTGCTTATCGCTGATATCTACACCCTGCAGACGGTATACACGCTGTACTTCACGGAGCATGTAGTCCTGAACCGCACGGATTCCCTTAATCTTGAGCAGGTCGTGAGGGTTAACACTACCTTCTGTCAGTTCATCGCCGGCCTCCAGTTCTGCTCCGTCCACAATCTTGATGCGGGAACCGTAGGGAATCAGATAAGCCTTGGATTCTCCTGTTTCGTGGTTTGTGATAATAATCTCACGTTTTTTCTTTGTATCTTTGATTACGGCAGTTCCGCCGAACTCTGCAATAATTGCAAGTCCTTTCGGCTTTCTTGCCTCGAAAAGCTCCTCGACACGGGGAAGACCCTGTGTGATGTCATCACCGGCAACACCGCCGCTGTGGAAAGTACGCATGGTCAGCTGTGTACCGGGTTCACCGATAGACTGAGCAGCGATGATACCTACTGCTTCACCTACCTGCACTGCTTCACCGGTAGCCATGTTTGCACCATAACATTTTGCACAGATACCGATATGAGAACGGCATGTAAGGATGGTACGGATCTTTACTTCCTCGATCGGATTTCCCTTTTCATCCACGCCTACGCTCATGATCTTGGCTGCACGGCTGGGAGTAATCATATGATTTCTCTTTACAATGATATTTCCGTCTTTATCTTTGATGTCCTCACAGGAAAATCTTCCTGTGATACGGTCTTTGAGTCCTTCAATGGTTTCTTTTCCGTCCATGAACGCTTTTACTTTCATGCCCGGAATGAAATCTCTGCCTTCGCAGCAATCGATTTCGCGAATGATCAGATCCTGAGATACGTCAACCATTCGACGTGTCAGGTAACCGGAGTCGGCAGTACGAAGAGCTGTATCGGACATACCTTTTCTCGCTCCGTGAGCGGACATGAAGTATTCCAGAACGTCCAGACCTTCACGGAAGTTTGATTTAATAGGAAGTTCGATTGTCTTACCGGTTGTATCCGCCATCAGACCACGCATACCTGCCAGCTGTTTGATCTGCTGATTGGAACCACGGGCACCGGAGTCAGCCATCATGAAGATGTTGTTGTATTTATCCAGTCCGGAAAGCAGCACGTCTGTCAGTTCTTTATCTGTTTCCTGCCAGGTTTCCACTACCGCACGGTAACGTTCTTCTTCTGTGATAAGACCACGTCTGAAGTTTTTGGAAATCTTGTCTACGGTTGCCTGTGCTTCTTCCAGCATCTGATGTTTCTGTTCCGGCACTGTCATGTCAGAGATAGATACTGTCATGGCAGCTCTTGTGGAATATTTATAACCGATCGCCTTTACATCGTCCAGAACTTCTGCAGTCTTGGATGCGCCGTGTGTATTGATAACTTTTTCCAGAATCTGTTTTAACTGTTTCTTTCCTACGTGGAAATCCACTTCCAGTTTCAGAGCATTTTCCGGAATGCTTCTGTCCACAAAGCCCAGATCCTGAGGAAGGATTTCATTGAAAAGGAAACGTCCCATTGTAGATTCTACAACACCGGAGATTTCTTCTCCGTCCGCATTCACTTTGGTCATCCTTACTTTAATTCTGGAGTGCAGTGTGATTACTTTATTTTCATAAGCAAGAATTGCTTCGTTTACATTTTTGAAGATTTTTCCTTCTCCCACTGCTCCCGGTCTTTCCTGTGTCAGGTAGTAAATACCAAGAACCATATCCTGAGAAGGCACCGCTACAGGGCCGCCGTCAGAAGGTTTCAGCAGGTTGTTCGGAGAAAGAAGCAGGAAACGGCACTCTGCCTGCGCTTCCACGGAAAGCGGAAGATGAACCGCCATCTGGTCGCCGTCGAAGTCCGCATTGAACGCGGTACATACAAGAGGATGCAGCTTGATTGCTTTACCTTCCACCAGAATAGGTTCGAACGCCTGAATACCAAGTCTGTGCAGTGTAGGGGCACGGTTTAACATAACCGGATGCTCTTTGATCACTTCTTCCAGAACGTCCCAAACCTGAGTATCCAGTCTCTCAACCAGTTTCTTTGCGTTTTTGATATTCTGGGAAATGCCGCGGCTTACCAGCTCTTTCATAACAAAAGGTTTGAAAAGCTCAATAGCCATTTCCTTAGGGAGACCGCACTGATAAATTTTCAGTTCCGGTCCTACTACGATAACGGAACGTCCGGAATAGTCAACACGTTTACCTAACAGGTTCTGACGGAAACGTCCGGATTTACCTTTCAGCATATCAGAAAGAGATTTTAACGCACGGTTACCGGGTCCTGTTACCGGACGTCCTCTTCTTCCATTGTCAATAAGAGCGTCAACCGCTTCCTGAAGCATTCTCTTTTCGTTGCGCACAATGATATCCGGCGCGCCTAACTCAAGCAGTCTCTTCAGACGGTTGTTGCGGTTGATGATTCTGCGGTACAGATCGTTCAAATCGGAGGTTGCGAAACGTCCGCCGTCAAGCTGTACCATAGGACGCAGATCCGGAGGAATAACAGGGATAGCATCCATGATCATCCATTCCGGCTTGTTTCCGGACTCGCGGAAAGCTTCCACTACTTCCAGACGTTTGATGATTCTGGCACGTTTCTGGCCGCTGGCATCTACCAGGCCTTCTTTCAGTTCTGCAGCTTCCGCTTCCAGATCGATAGCCTGAAGCAGTTCCTTAATGGACTCTGCACCCATGCCTACACGGAAACGGTTGCCCCATGTCTCTCTGGCATCCTGATATTCTTTCTCAGAGAGAACCTGTTTGTATTCCAGGTCGGTTTCTCCGGGATCAAGTACAATATAAGATGCAAAATACAGTACTTTTTCAAGAACACGAGGGGACAGATCCAAAATCAGACCCATCCTGCTCGGAATTCCCTTAAAATACCAGATGTGAGAAACAGGAGCTGCCAGTTCAATGTGTCCCATACGCTCTCTGCGGACACTGGCTTTGGTTACTTCAACGCCGCACCTGTCGCAGACAACGCCTTTATATCTGATTTTTTTGTATTTTCCGCAGTGGCATTCCCAGTCCTTGCTGGGTCCGAAAATGCGCTCGCAGAAAAGTCCGTCTCTCTCTGGTTTGAGTGTTCTATAGTTAATCGTTTCCGGCTTTAACACTTCGCCTCTGGACCACTCACGGATTTTTTCCGGTGATGCTAATCCAATTTTGATGGCATCAAATGTCATCGGCTGATAAACTTCATTTTTTGTTTCTGACATTTATGGCACTCCTTCCAAATTGTTTTTTCGGCTTCTTATTCATCAAAAGATTCTTCATAATCACCGCCAAAATCGTCTACCAGGTCCTCTTCCAGTTCTTCTTCCACAGCAATCAGCTCTTCGCTTTCTGCGTCAAATTCCTGTTTCTGATAACCGTGTGCGGCAAAAGATTCCTCTTCTTTCTGATAATTGCCTTTGGAATCACCTTCCATCTCATAACGGTAATCACTGTCACCGTAATCGACAGTTTCCATGATTTCCACTTCTGTATTGTCATCACGCAGCACCTTGACATCCAGACCAAGGGACTGTAATTCTTTGAGCAATACCTTGAAGGATTCCGGAATTCCGGGTTCCGGAATGTTGTCTCCCTTAATGATTGCCTCGTATGTCTTGACACGTCCTACCACGTCGTCGGATTTCACAGTCAGGATCTCCTGCAGTGTATAGGATGCACCGTATGCTTCCAGCGCCCAAACTTCCATTTCACCGAAACGCTGACCGCCGAACTGCGCTTTACCGCCCAGAGGCTGCTGTGTTACCAGGGAGTAAGGACCTGTGGAACGTGCGTGGATCTTATCGTCTACCAGGTGATGCAGCTTCAGGTAATGCATGTGTCCGATTGTAACCGGGCTGTCAAAATATTCACCGGTACGTCCGTCACGAAGTCTTACCTTACCATCTCTGGAAATCGGAACTCCCTTCCACAGTTTTCTGTGATCTCTGTTCTCGTACAGATAATCCAGCACTTCCGGAAGCAGCTCTTCTCCGTGCTTCTCCTTGAATTCATCCCATTCCAGGTTGACATAATCATTTGCCAGATCCAGCGTATCCATAATGTCATTTTCGTTTGCACCGTCGAAAATTGGTGTTGCAACGTTAAAGCCGAGTGCCTTGGCAGCCAGGGAAAGGTGAATTTCAAGTACCTGTCCGATATTCATACGGGAAGGCACACCCAGAGGATTCAGCACGATATCCAGAGGACGTCCGTTAGGCAGGTAAGGCATATCTTCTACCGGAAGCACGCGGGAAACAACACCCTTGTTACCGTGACGACCAGCCATCTTATCACCTACGGAAATCTTTCTCTTCTGTGCGATATAAATACGTACTGCGTGGCTTACACCCGGTGCAAGCTCATCACCGTTTTCTCTTGTAAATACTTTGGCATCCACAACGATACCGTATTCACCGTGAGGTACTTTCAGAGAGGTATCTCTTACTTCTCTTGCCTTCTCACCGAAGATCGCGCGAAGCAGTCTCTCTTCTGCTGTCAGCTCCGTTTCTCCCTTGGGAGTTACCTTACCAACAAGGATGTCTCCGGCGCGTACCTCTGCACCGATACGGATAATACCGCGCTCATCCAGATCTTTTAATGCGTCATCGCCCACGCCCGGCACATCTCTTGTGATTTCTTCCGGTCCTAATTTGGTATCGCGGGCTTCTGCCTCATATTCTTCAATGTGTACGGATGTATAAACGTCATCCATAACCAGTCTTTCACTTAAAAGTACAGCATCTTCGTAGTTGTAGCCTTCCCAGGTCATAAAGCCGATCAGCGGGTTCTTTCCGAGAGCCAGCTCGCCCTGAGCTGTAGAAGGACCGTCTGCGATTACCTGTCCTGCTTCCACATGATTTCCTTTAAATACGATAGGTTTCTGGTTGTAGCAGTTGGACTGGTTGCTTCGAGCGAATTTTGTCAGATGGAATTCCATCTTCTCGCCGTCATCGCAGGTCATCTTGATCAGTTTGGAAGATACATAATCAATGGTACCCGGTTTCTTAGCCACAACACAAACACCGGAGTCTACCGCTGCTTTCGGTTCCATACCGGTTCCTACTACAGGAGCCTCTGTGATCAGAAGCGGTACTGCCTGACGCTGCATGTTGGATCCCATCAGCGCACGGTTAGCATCGTCGTTCTGAAGGAAAGGAATCAGCGCTGTAGCCACAGAGAATACCATCTGAGGAGAAACGTCCATATAATCGAAGACAGCCTTCGGATACTCGGATGTTTCTTCGCGGTAACGTCCGGATACGCTGTTTCTGATAAAGTATCCGTTCTCATCCAGTGCCTCGTTAGCCTGAGCCACATGGTAATTGTCTTCTTCGTCCGCAGTCATGTATACAACTTCGTTGGTGACACGAGGATTCTGCGGATCTGTTTTATCTATTTTACGGTACGGAGCTTCGATAAAGCCGTACTCGTTGATTCTCGCATAGCTTGCCAGAGAGTTAATCAGACCGATGTTCGGACCTTCCGGCGTCTCAATCGGACACATTCTTCCGTAGTGAGAATAGTGAACGTCACGTACCTCGAATCCGGCACGGTCTCTGGACAGACCGCCAGGTCCCAAAGCGGAAAGACGTCTCTTGTGTGTCAGTTCGCCCAGAGGGTTATTCTGATCCATGAACTGAGACAGCTGGGAAGAACCGAAGAATTCTTTCACTGCCGCCTGTACCGGTTTGATATTGATCAGCACCTGAGGAGAAATCTCTTCTGCATCATGGGTTGTCATTCTTTCGCGGACAACTCTTTCCAGTCTGGAAAGACCGATGCGGTACTGGTTCTGCAGCAGCTCGCCTACCGCACGGATACGACGGTTTCCAAGGTGGTCGATATCATCATCGGTTCCGATTCCGTATTCCAGATGCATATTGTAGTTGATGGAAGCCAGAATATCTTCTTTTGTGATATGCTTGGGAACCAGTTCGTGTGCATTTTTGCGGATGGCATCAGCCAGGGCTTCCGGATCCTGCGCATACTCTTCCAGGATCTGTGCAAGCACGGGATAATATACCAGTTCTGTAATTCCCAGTTCTTCCGGATTGCAGTCCACATAGCTTGTAAGGTCTACCATCATGTTGGAGAGAACTTTCACTCTGCGTTCTTCAGTCTGGATGAATACGAACGGTACCGCTGCATTCTGAATCGTATCTGCCAGTTCAGCAGTCACTTTCGTTCCTGCCTCTGCCAGGATTTCTCCTGTGTTTACATCCACCACATCGTCTGCCAGCACCTGGCCACGAATACGGTTTTTAAGTCTTAACTTCTTATTAAATTTATAACGTCCCACCTTCGCCAGGTCATAACGTCTGGGATCAAAGAACATGGCTGTGATCAGGCTTTCCGCACTTTCCACGCTCAAAGGTTCACCGGGACGGATTTTTTTGTATAATTCCAGAAGACCTTCCTGATAGTTTTCGGAAGTATCTTTCGCAAAGCTGGCTTCAATCTTGGGTTCATCGCCAAACAATTCGCGGATCTCGTCGTTGGTACCAACGCCCAGCGCACGGATCAGCACTGTGATCGGTACTTTTCTTGTACGGTCCACACGAACATAGAATACGTCATTGGAATCCGTTTCGTATTCCAGCCATGCACCACGATTGGGAATTACGGTAGCAGAATAGAGTCTCTTACCGATCTTATCGTGTCCGATGCTGTAATAAATGCCAGGAGAACGAACCAGCTGGCTGACAATAACACGCTCCGCACCGTTGATTACGAAAGTACCTGTCTCTGTCATTAACGGCAGATCGCCCATGAAGATTTCGTGTTCGCTGATTTCTTCTTTTTCCTTATTGTAAAGACGTACTCTTACTTTTAAGGGTGCTGCATAAGTAGCATCCCTTTCCTTACATTTTTCAATAGAGTATTTTACTTCGTCCTCACACAGTTCAAAGTCCACGAATTCCAGGCTCAGATGACCGCTGTAATCCGCAATCGGAGAAATATCATCGAAAACTTCTTTTAAGCCTTCTTCCAGGAACCACTTATAGGAGTTCTTCTGAACCTCTATCAGGTTCGGCATCTCCAGAACTTCTTTCCGTCTTGAATAACTCATACGTATGTTCTTGCCTGCGGCAATAGGACGTATTCTGTTTTTTTCCATTGACCTTTCACCCCGTTCTTATGATTTGTTTGCCTATCATCCCAGGAACCGACTCCCGGCGGGCACAGATACTACTTTATACTCTCCGGAAGGATACCTCACGATATACGCAAGCACAACCCCGAAAACCTTGATTTTACGGGCCTTCACGCTGCGCTTGCGTATACCGTGAGTGTCAAAAAAGCATACCATACCACAATAGTGCATTATCCATAATACTATAAATTTCAATTTGAGTCAATAAAATTATTGACAAATTTAAGGAAATATGGTAGAGGCGAAAAGGTGCATAGTGATGAATTTCACGTCTGTATTATTGTATACAATCTTATTTTCGTGATTATTACTACTTTTATTTACCCATCTCTGTTATTTTTTTCCATCTTGGCAGAAAAGAATCTCTTAATATGAGATTCTCCGCCTGCGGCGGGTCGCGCAGCGCTTTATTTCCTCTCCGCCGCAGTGCGATTTATCATTTTTATGCGATGGGAAATGAAATTTCCCGCCGCATAAAAAACCGTTCTGCCCGGAGCCCTTTTTGAGTTCCGTACAGAACGGTCTTTCTTTTTACTTTTTTGGTGAGAAGAAAAAATATTAGTTCAATTCCACGCAGACAGTTACGATTTTGTGAGGCGGGCAGTCTGCCGTGACAGTATTGCCCTCATAAACTGCCGAATTTAAAATCTCATCGTTCAGGTTCACATACGCAGCACCGGAAACTTTTCCCGGGAAGCGGAGGGACACTTTTTCTCCATTTCCACTGACATCATAGAGACGAACAAAAAACTTTCCATCCTTTTCATAGACAGCGGAAACGATTTTTTCTTTTGCTTCTATCTCAAGGAAAGACATCTGACCATCCAGCACATCCGCACTGCTGTTTTGCTCAAAGGCATAACTGTGGATTCCGCTGCGGTACGCTTCCCCTTCCAGCATAGTTTCTGTTTTTCCATTGGAAGCAAAGGAAAGAGCATATTCAAATTCCATCTCCCTCTGCATCTGTATATCTTCCGGATACAAGGTGCCGGTTTCTATGCCGGCCGCACGGAACAAGGTGACTGCCAGAGCTTTTTCCTCGTTGTCGGTAACTTCCACTTCGTAAAGTCCTTTGGTGTACAGCGCCGCTGCGCCCTTTTCATCGTAAACAGCAGTAATTCCCTGAGCCGGATGAACCAGAGTATCCGGTTCATTATAATCGTGGGTATCTTCTGCCTTTACCGGCCATTTTACAAAATCAAACGGTGTTTTTGTGTAGAAACAGTCCGCATCGGAATTTGTAGGGAATAAAACTCTCATACGATTGTTTTCCGTCTCATTTTTAATCTTTGTCTTAAAATACAGGATTTCACTGTCCTTCACCACAGTCAGCACCGTTGTCACATACTGATCGTGCTCTCTCTTGCTGCGTTCTTTTGCATTCGCTCCAAGTCCCTCAGGGAGTCTGAGTTTGTAAATCAGCTTCCATACTGTGCAGAGCGGTCCGTCCGCCACAACTTCAAACTGCTCTAAAGTGTTATTTCCCCAAACAGTGCTGTCATAGGGAACCGGACGCCAGTTCCATCCTTCTCCCCCATCGGAACGGTTTTCCAGCAAATGCAGATTTTTAAAGCAGCGGCCATTGGAATGCAGCGTCACATCCAAAAGTCCCGCCGGATTCAGTTCTACTGTCATAACGCCGTTGTCTATACGGTTATGGGCACGCATCTGGCTTCCCGTCAGACGGCAGGGCGGATAAAAAGCTTCCCATGTATATGGTTTATTTTCCCCGAACACGTTCTGGTAGTTATCGCAGTAAATCACAGTATAGCCAAATGCCGGAATTTCCACATATGCCGCAACCGTCAGGTCTGTGTAAGGTTCAAAATGAACCAGCTGCAGCAGTCTTTCCTTTACCACAGTCTGCTCTTTCTCCTCCAGCACCTGCACCGTCATTTCTCTGTTCTGGCTGTCATAGAAGCGCCGGTTCACTTCTCCATACTGTTTTACCTGCAGTTTGAATACTCTGACACCTTTTACCGCCTGCTGGGTAGGATTGTAAAGTAAAATCGCTTCCTGATGGTCTCCTGTGCATCCGATATTGCGAGTGATCACTTCCATGCAGTCCTGTTCCGATACTTCTGCCATCTGCTGAGCCTGACGATACCGGTAGATATTATCCCGATGTACATCGGAAAGGGAACAGCCGCAGATGGAATCATGGGGATGATTGGTAATCAGATATTTCCATGCTCTGTCCAGGTAGGTACGGCGGGGTGCAAGGGAATAGTCGTCACGTTTGTAGGATTTGAGGATTCCCCGGTTCATTTCGCAGAACGCGTTCAACGGCTCCGAAATGTTGGTCAGCTGTGTCTCACAGCGGTCATTGGCCTGTTTCACATGAACCATGGAAGATAAAACATTTTTCAAGACCGAATTGTTCAATCCCCGTTTTCCGGTATGGTACAGGGAACCTTCGATCACATCCAGACCATCGGTCTCCAGACCTTTAAAATACTCTTCCAGATTTACGTGAATAAATTCCACATCCGGCAGCTCTTTTTCAAACAGGCGAAGCATTTCCGGCAGCATGGGCTCCATGCCGCAGTGGTCTACCCCATCCATCATAATAACCCGGTCTGTTGCGGCAAATCCTCTCGCCCTGTCCGCCAGCATTCTCATCCGCTTCACGGCATCTTCCGGATCAAATCCGCTTTCTTCATAGGGCCAGCGAACTGCAAAATAAAAATTGGAATAACAGCGATCCTGCTCCAGTTTTGCCGCAATAACCTCGCTTCCATCCGGAGATTTCCAGCGGAATGCATCCTTTTGATAGTTGCCGATTCCGCGGTACAGCGTAGCTGCGTGTATATCGAAGCCGTTTAAAATCTGCGGGAACTGACTGTTATGTCCAAAAATATCGGTAACATATCCGTTTTTCATGGGTTTTGCGCCATAATCCTCACAGATCGCATGTCCCATCTTAAGATTTTTTACCAAAGACTCCCCGCTTATCAGAAATTCATCCGGCATAACAAACCAGGGTCCGATAACAATGCGCCCGTCCTGTATCAGTTTCGTCAGGCGTTCTTTATTTTCCGGGCGTATTTCCAGATAATCTTCCAGCACAATGGTCTGTCCGTCCAGATGAAAAACTTTATAATCCTCATCTTTTTCCAATCCCTCAATCAGATTGTCCATAACTCTTACCAGACGATAGCGATAATGCTGAAAAGTCTGATACCATTCCCTGTCCCAATGCGTGTGGGAAATCACATAGAGTTTCAATTTTTCCATTCGTTTTCCTCCCAATACAATCGAAAAATACATGTCAAATTCTGTTGGTATGTGAAGACGCAAAAACAGCTTCACACGTTTATTTATACTACAGTGTTTTCCTGCAAGAAATGACAATCTTGCGATTTTCTCTTTCTATTATTGCGAAAAATATGCTAAACTGAAAGCAGAATGTTAAGGAGGGAAACCTGTGGTCTGCCAGAAAGAATTTGAAGTCATCCAACACACCACCATGAACTTTATCGAAATTTTTCTTACAGAAACGACCATGCGCAGCTCCCATTACCACGACGACCTGGAAATCGGAGTGGTTCTGGAAGGAACCGTGGAGCTATTCCTCGAACAGCATCCTCTTACTCTCTTTCCCAGAGACATCTATATCATAAACCGGTACCAGCTTCACTCTTTTTCCAGTGCTGATGGGAAAAATAAAATCCTTGTTTTTCAAATTCCTTCCACATTCCATAACAGAATTTATTATGAACTCAGTTTTTTCCGGTTCAACAATACTATATCCGCACAAGAACCCTGCCACCAATCTGTTTACGACCTGCTGCTCTCCTGTGCTGCACTTTACTTTTCCGGAAAGCCTCACATTGAATTGAAATGCGCAAGCCTGCTTTTTGACGCGCTGTACAAAATACTTTCTTCTTCCGATTACACCATTACAACGGAACGGGAATCCGCAGCCGCCAAAAACAATTCTCTGCGCCTTTCCAGAATCATCCATTACATCGGAGAACATTTTACAGAACCGGTTTCTTTAAAGGATATTGCAGAACTGGAAAACATCACTCCCTGTCATGCCTCACATTTCATCAAGCAGTACCTGGGGATTTCTTTTCAACAATACCTGAACCAGATCCGGTTTGAGCATGCCCTGCAATTAATGAAAACGTCTGAGCTGAACATTCTGGACATCTGTATGGAATGTGGTTTCTCCAACAGTAAATATCTGAATCAGATGTTTGTCAAAAATTTCGGATGCAGCGCACTGGAATACAGAAACATGAAAGAAAAGCCAAACCTTCGCAGCAATCCGCTTCCTACAGGCACTGTACAAAAGCGCTATACCTTCGAACAGGGAAAAGCTATTCTGGATTCTTTTTTTTAGGATAGGAAAGAAACTTTCCTATCCTATAAAAAAAAGGGAATCATTTGCATGATTCCCTCTAAACTGTCTCTAAAATTATTTAAGAGTAACTTTAGCGCCTTCAGCTTCCAGTTTCTTTTTGATGTCTTCAGCTTCTTCTTTGGAAGCAGCTTCTTTCATTACCTTCGGAGCGTTGTCAACCAGGTCTTTTGCTTCTTTCAGACCTAAGCCAGTAGCTTCACGAACAACTTTGATAACTTTAACTTTGTTCGGTCCAACTTCTGTTAATTCTACGTCGAACTCTGTTTTTTCTTCAGCTTCTGCTGCTGCGCCAGCACCTGCTGCTGCAACTACAACGCCTGCTGCTGCGGATACACCGAATTCTTCTTCGCAAGCTTTTACTAAATCATTTAATTCTAAAACTGTCATCTCTTTGATAGCTTCAATTAATTCCTGAGCTGTTAATTTTGCCATTATAATTTACCTCCATTAAATTGTATACATTTTGTTTTTAATTTCATTTTAAAATGCTTCGTATTTCAGAAGTTTACTCAGCTGCTGTTTCTTCAGCAGGTGCTTCCTCAGCTGCAGGAGCTTCGCATGCAGATGCGCCGCCTTTTTCTGCCAACTGGTTCATGACGCGAGCAAAGTTTGTGATAGGAGACTGTAAGCTTCCCAGTAATTTGGAAATAAGCTCTTCTCTGGACGGAATGCTTGCAATCTGAGCAATGCCAGCTGCATCGTAAGCGTTTCCTTCCACAACACCGCCTTTGATCTCCAGCTTCGGTGCTGTTTTAGCGAATTTTGCCAGTTCTCTTGCAGGAGCTGTTGCATCTGCATTGGAAATAGCGATAGCGCTCGGTCCTTCAAGGTAAGGAGCCAGTGCCTCAAACTGTGTTCCCTTGAACGCAAAATTCATCATGGTGTTTTTGTAAACCTTGTAGTTGACGCCTGCTTCACGAAGCTGTTTACGAAGAGCAGTGTCCTGTTCTACAGTTAATCCACGATAGTCAACAAGAACAACGGACTGAGCATCTTTGATTGCTTCAGCAATTTCAGCTACAATAGGCTGTTTCAGTTCAACTTTTGCCATTTTCTTACCTCCTTATAGATTCTTTGCCGAATAAAAGAAGTAAACGATATAAAAAACCTCTCTGAAGACAGAGAGGTAAAAGTCATTCGCATTAACTCTTTTCTCCTCGGCAGGCGCTTTTTCTTACACCGGTTCTTCCGATACCTGCTGTCTTCGGCATGGTCATTATGACCTTAGTCAACATATCATATTCAAAACACAATGTCAACCTCTTTTTTCAATCTTTTCGTGATTTCCATGGCAATTTCTCTTTTCTTCCTATTTATATTATTTTATATTATAATTTGCCCGACAAATGAGCCTGACATCGATTTTTTCGTGATTTGCACTCCCAAAATCGACCAAAACATTCGCAATTCGCACATTTTTCTGTGAAAAATGGCTACTTACTCATGTCTGCATTTTCTATCCGCTATTTGTTTGACATTTTCTTTTCCGTAAATTAACATGATACCAGGAGCAAAAAATCAAATACCAATAGGATTGAAAAACAGACGCCATAAAATAAAGTGCCTGCCGGCAGCGGCCTGCCGGCATGGCGGATTGAGAGGTAACCATGAATTCTTTCGAACCCGCTTCCCTAAAAGAAAGGGCAGCGTCCAGCGGAAAAAGCCTTTATGAGCTGATTATCGAGGATTTGCAGAATCGTATCCGCTCAGGAGATTTCTCCTACGAGGAACCGTTCTGTACAGAAAAGCAGCTCTCCCAGACCTATCAGGTGAGCCGTATTACCGCAAAACGTGCAATCACGGAACTGGAAAGCCAGGGAATTTTATACCGGCGGCGGGGTGCCGGAAGTTTTGTTGCGTCCTCATCCCCTTTGTTTTCCGGAAATAAAAACAGCTCCCAGGCCTCTTCGCTTCCTTCTTCCTATGCGTTGCTTTTACCCTTTGACGTTACCAGAGGAGGCATTATCGATACCGTGGAAGTCATCAGCGACTCCCTGGGAAGCCGCGGCGGCTCTCTGGGAATCTATATCACCAACCAGAACAGTTCCCGCGAAAAGCAGATGTTAAAACAGCTGTCTCTGCATCCCCTTACCGGTCTGATCTATTATCCAGTGAGCAATCAGATTTACCTGGACAACCTGAATTCCTACATTCTTTCCGGAAAACCGGTCATTATTCTGGACAAGACTACCGATTGTCCTTACCTTCACAATATTACCTCCGATAACCTGGAGGGTGGAAGGCTGTTGACAAGGCATCTTCTTTCGCTGGGACATAAAAAAATTTCTTTTCTCACCATGGCGCCTATTGAAAATACTTCCTCTGTGCGTGACCGGTTTGCAGGATTTCTGGAAGAAATCAAAAAAGCCGGCATCTCCCCCTCGTCCAACTGTCTTTTCACCACTCCGGCGCATTCCGGAAGTGATACGGACACGGAAAGCTTTCTCACCGATGCCGTAAAGAAACTTGTTGAGCAGGGAACTACGGCTATTATAGCCGAAAACGATATTGTAGCTTATGCAGTCTGGAAAGCCTGCCGGACTCTCCAGATCCGCGTACCGGAAGATATCAGTCTGTGCGGATTTGACAATAACAGCTGGTCCCGCCAGCCGGATTCCGGTATCACTACGATTTCCCAGGACTTTGCGGCTATCGGCAGCCAGGTTTCGTCACTCCTTGAAAAACTGGAGGAAAACCCTTCTCTTCCCTGCCAGAAAATCGTTGTTCCCATCCATCTTGAAATTCGGGAATCCACAGCTTCTCCGAAAAAAGAGGTATGACTTGATCATCTAAAAATTTATCTTGCTTCAGCTTTGCATTTATCCAAAATTTTAAAAGTGTGTGCCTTGGCACACACTCGCGCCGAACGCAATGCCGTCAGACAATAATTACCGGCAATCTCTGATTGCCTGTGTGCTGAGTGCGCATCCACAGCGGAGCGTTTCTTTTTATACGATAAGAAATGAAGTTTCTTATCGTATAAAAAGAAAAACCACAGAAAGACGTTTTTTCTCGTCCTTCTGTGGTTTTTTTACTGGTTCATAAAGTTTCTATTTTCTGCCAAATTTTCTTAGCGAATCAGAGAGATACGAACTGTAAAGATTTCGGCTCCTCTTAAAGCAACCTTTACTTCTCCGTTTTCATCAAAGTGCAGTTCTTCTTCTTTTCCTTCTACAATGTTGCTACGGAAAATCTGATTCCATCCAACTTTGCGGCGAATTTTCAGTTCTGCTTCTTTATTTCCCTGATTTACGAATCTTAAAATCAGATCGTCACCGTCTTCTGCCTTTTTCATAGCACTCAGCTGGATGCCATGGCCTTCCCATGCCACAAAGCTGTGCTCTGCAGACAGGCTGCTTCCTTTTCCGGAAAGTTCTACGCTCTGAACAGGAACCTGGAACTGGTATGCGTCAACGAAAGCTTCGCTTTCCACAACATCTCCCTTATGGAAGATCAGGGCATAGGACAGTTCACATTCACGCTGAATCTGAGCCTTCGGTGTAGGGAAATATCCCCAGTCACCCATCTCGCCTACTGCGCGCAGCAGTGTTACAGCAACCGTATTGTTCTGATCCGGAAGAATCTCATATTCGTACAGACCGATGTTTGCCACGGTAAGTCCGCTCTTCTCATCATGAATGCTTACAAAAGCCTGCTGATGTTCGCAGCCGCTGGGATTTTCCCATGATTTGCTGTGACGGTTCGGGCGCTGTACAACCTCGAAAATAGAGTCTGCCTGGTGAACGTCTGTGTTCATGAAAGTAGGCATCATAACACGGATACGGTGATCTTTCGCCTTGTTGTCAATCACAGTTTTCATCTGGATCATACGGGAGCTCTTTTCCAAAGTAACCGTTGTCACCAGTTCCATCTTTACTGTTTCCTGGCTGCGTCCGGATTTACGGAACTTAAATTCTGTACAGCGCTGCTGCTCTTTCAGTAAAGTATCTTCTGCGGAAACCGGGATATCCATCACGTTGCGCACTTCATACACCGCACGGAAAGGCTCGTCTTCTTTTAAAGTTACGACAGCTTTGCTTCCCTTTGTCACGATCGGTTCGATTCCCTCTCTTGCAAAGAAAATGTACTCGTTTCCGATATCCTGCTGATCTTCAAAGTAGCACAGATTTTCGAATGTACGGTTATTTTCTTTGTCAGTAACGTTTAAAGTACCATCTTCGTTGATGCACACTTTCAGGTATTCATTTTCCATGCAGTTTTCACCGCATACCAGAGAAGTTTTCTTTACATCTGCCTTCTCTTCCACCAGTACATAGGAGCTGAAGCCTTCTGCCGGCATATCAGCCTCAAAAGTAACTTCCACCATTCTTGCCATATAAGGCTGGCGGAAACGATCATCGGGAAGGTCATAGTCAAAACGAATTCCTTTATCTACAACAGTAGCCGGAATTACATTTCCTTCGGAATCTTCTAAGTGGAATTCCGGAAGAACTACCTTCTCCATTTCATCATAGCCGTAGAATACGAACGGCTGACGGTCTTTTCTCACATCAATTCTGACGCTTACGGCAGCCTTTCTCTCCCAGCCTGTGGTGTTAAACACTGCGAAAGGATGTCTTCCGTCTTCTTTCTTTCCAAGTTTGGAGCAGTCGATCTGATCGCCCAGCCACTGTTTGCTTTCATCGATCAGTGTTTCAGCTACATCCATGCTCTTATGGTTACGAGTTTCCATCTCGTCATGAACTTCGTCTACGCTGCATCCGCAAATGCTGTCGTGAGGATGGTTCTGCATAAGCAGTTTCCAGCCAAAACGCATTTTATCATGAGGATATTTTTTGCCGCACAGTTCCGCCATAGCAGCTAACGGTTCTGCACCTTTTTCCAACATGATCTCATTCTGTTTGTTCATCACTTTCAGATAAACACGGGAGGAACAGGTATTTACCAGAGTATACCATCCGTCCGTTTCCTGACTGATCAGCTCGCCGCGGATATGAGCCACGTCGTCTTTCAGCTCTTCTCTGATACATTCCACATAATGCGGGAAGTCAGAATGTATAAATTCATAATCCGGATACAGACGGCGCGCTGTTTCCAGTGCTGCTTCCAGATCCTTCTGTACCGGCTGATGATCACAGCCGTTCATCATAAGCAGGTGTCTTGTGGATGCATATTTCTCTGCATCTGCCAGTTTCTTATCCCAATATGCTTTAGCAGCTTCTTCTTCTACCGGAATTTCAAAACCGTTGTTATACCAGTTAGCAAACAGGATACCAGGCAGAACGCTTCCGTCCGGAGCTTCCCACATAATCTCGGAATACTGAGATTCATAAGTACCGTCTGCCAGAACTTCGTTGTTAAATCCAACCGGTTTTACTCCGCGGCCGAAAGCTACCGCTTCCATGCCTGCCTGCTTTAACAACTGAGGCATCTGTCCTGCGTTTCCGAAAGAATCCGGGAAATATCCCACTTTGCAAAGTCCGCCGTATTCTTTTGCAGACATATTTCCAACCAGCATATTGCGGACATTGGATTCTGAACTTGTCAGAAATTCGTCCTGAAGCACATACCAGGGGCCAACAAAAAATCGTCCTTCTTTTACATATTTTTTTACTTTTTCACGATCCTGAGGACATACTTCCAGATAATCGTCCAAAACGATGGTCTGTCCATCCAGATGGAAACTTTTAAATCCGTCCCCTTTTTCGAAAAGCTCCATGTTGTCCTGAATCAGGTTGATCAGCTTCATACGATGCTTTTCCAGTCCCATGTACCATTCTCTGTCCCAGTGAGAATGTGCGATGACATGTACTACTTTTTTGCTCATGTTTTCCTCCGTTCTGCTGATTTTCAGCCTCTTATGTTTACCCTTGAGGGCAAGTTACCTTTTTCGCCAAGTTTGATATATTATTTCTCTTTGTTTGATATATATCGCTTGCTTTATCTAGGATTATGATATATCAAATTCTGCTTTTATGCAATCATTTTTTTCACCGATTTCTCATTTTTTCTGTCAGGAAACAGCCGGCGTTATATATCCTTCGCTGTCAATGTTGATACCCGGTGACAGATTTCTCATATATTCCAGGACTCGCTCCTTCTCGCTTCCCTGAAGCATGCTTACCGTGCAGTCTTTCTGCAGAGCCGGCACGAACTGCAGTCTTTGGATTCCGTTTTCGTTGATCGTGGCTTTCACAAGGCACGTATCCTGCGTTTTGGAGTTGAACAGAAAATTTCCAAGGCTGTAAACCACCGGCACATCGCCGATGTATTCTATTTTCTGCAGGCAATGAGGGTGATCCCCGATGATCAAATCCGCCCCTGCCTCTGCAATCAACGGCGCCTGTTCCTTCTGTGCCCAGTCAATCTCCGCCACACTTTCCGTTCCCCAGTGCATGTACACAATCAGAAAATCACAGTTCTTTTTCACTTCGGGAATCCACTGTAAAAGTTTGTCCGGATTCCAGCACCGGAATACCCCCGGTGAATTTTCTGTGGCCCCTTTTGTATCGGGATTATCCAGCCTCTCAATCTGAGTAGCGGAAATAATACCTATCTTCATATCATTTATGATAAAGTAGACCGGCCGCATGGCTTCTTCCAGATTATACCCCGCTCCCGCATAAGGCATTCCTATACTTTTGAGGGTATCCACAGTATCCGTCAGCGACACTTCTCCGTAATCATAGGCGTGATTGTTGGCCAGAGCCACCACATCCGCTCCCATATCGTGAAGCAGCGGGGCATATTTTGTCTTTGCACGAAAAGTGAAAGTTTTTCCAGGTGTAGGCGTTCCCCGGTCCGTGTAGGGAAACTCATTGTTAACCATAAAAATATCCGCGGCTCTCATTTCTGCCAGCAGTTCCTCTGAAATTCCATCTTCAATCTTTCCGCCTCTCTGCTGCATTTTAGCCATGATCGCGTAGTGGTCGTCAAAAAGGATATCGCCGGCAAAGGCCAATGTCACTTCTTCACTGCTTGCCGCCTGTTTGGTATAGATATTCTCCGCCGCCATTCTCTCAGGATCTGCCAGTATCTCATCGTATTTTCCCGCACTTTCGGTCTCTTCTTGTTCCGGCCCTTCCGCCGTATCGGGATGAAGCACTTCGGCCTGCACTACAACGGGCGCCAGCTCCTGTGCGCCAAGCACAAAAACGGCCCATCCCGCCAGCAAAAGCACACTCCCTGCAGCAACTGTCAGAAACATGGTCCCAAAAAAGATTCTCGTATTTTTCTTTCTTCTCTTTCGTCTGTTTTTTCTCTTTTCCGCCATAAGACCTTCCTTTCTTATTTCCATTATCAGTGAATTTGTTCACTGCGTCAAGCAGTTCAGACCGCGAAAGACTACTTACTCTGACCCATTTCAAATGATGACCAAACAAATGGGGATAAAAGTAAAAAACAGGGATACCAAAAGTTTATTTTCGGCATCCCCGCTTTCTCTTTAGGAACAAATTTTGTCTGCAATTTCTATTTTGAAGTCTTATCTTTTCAAATTTCCGTCTCGCTTATCAGGACTCCCTGATATTTTCCTCAATTACCCTATGTTGTTCTACCTCTATCTTCTTACGCTGTTCATATCCCTGCACCAGATTGGACTTCACAGCAACATCCGGATCATTCTTTCTGTCTGCAAAAGCAAATTTCAGAAGAATCGGAGTCACGATTGTTGTAACCACAACTACCAGCAGAACCGGCGTTAAAAACATGGAATTCATCAATCCAAGCGCTACACCTTTGCTGGAAATAATCAGGGCAACTTCACCACGGCTTACCATGCCGCTTCCGATACGGATAGACTGTATCCCCGTGTATCCGCATATCTTTGCGCCCAATCCACATCCGATGATTTTGGAAAAAACAGCCACAAGCAGAAGAAGCAGCGTCAGCACAACAAGGGTCATATTAAAATCCGGTCTCTCTACCTTCAGTCCGATACTTGCAAAAAATACCGGTGCAATCAGCAGATAGGACAAGGTATCAATTCTCTTGGCCACATAAGCAGACTTGGCAGTGCCGGAGATAATCAGACCGGCCACGAAAGCTCCCGTGATATCCGCCACTCCGAAAAACTGTTCCGCCGCATACGCCATCAGAAGCGCAAACGAAAAGGAAACGATGGAATAACGACGAAGAACTCTGTCTCCTCTGGAAAACCATTTCACATACAGCGGATGAATCACCAATGCCACAACTATGGCAAATACAAAAAAGGCAACTATTTTTATCATAACAACCGCCAGATTTACCGACGTGTCAGCCATACCGGAAATAATTGTCAATGCAATGATTCCCAGCACGTCATCAATAATTGCCGCCCCCAGAATGGCATTTCCGCTGGGCGTGGAGAGTTTGCCGATCTCTTTGAGTGTTTCCACCGAGATACTCACTGACGTAGCTGTTAAAATAACTCCCACAAACATGTTTTCCAAAAACTGCTGATGTCCGCCCGGATTATAAATGGAGGCAAGTCCAAATCCCATAAGAAGCGGCACGATTACACCAATCAGGGCAATCACAAAGCTTTTGCCTCCTGAACGCTTCAGCTCCTGAATGTCTGTTTCAAGTCCTGCCGAAAACATAAGAACGATAACGCCGATTTCCGCAATACTGGAAAGCAGCTCCGATTCGTTAACCCATCCAAGGCAGGCCGGTCCCAAAATAATTCCGGCGAGCAGAGCTCCTACCACCTGGGGCATCTCAATTTTGCGTGTGAGCATCCCCAAAAATTTAGTGGAAAGCAATATCAATGCTATATCCAGCAAATAACGATATGATTCCATGATTTTCCTCCCTTATGTACACCACCCGACCAATTTTGCAAGCCATAATCAATATCATTATATCATTGATTAAGTGTTTGTCAAACGAATAAAAAATATGTAAATCCACAGCAAAATATCTTTTTTACGATTAGAAAGAAACTTTTTTGTCACATAAAAAGTGCGCATCCAAAGCGGAGTAGCTTTTTTGCACTGTAAATGAAGTTTCCAGGCATAAAAAACGGAGTTTCTCCGCAAAGAAACTCCGTTTACTGCTCTCTATGAAAATTAGAATTTTGCAACAGAAACTTTTACGCCAGGTCCCATTGTGGTAGCCAGTGTAATGCTTCTTAAATACTGTCCTTTCAGTGCGCTGGGTTTTGCTTTTACGATAGCATCCATCAGTGCATTGAAGTTTTCCTGTAACTGCTCTTCTGTGAAAGAAGCTTTTCCGATCGGTACGTGTACAATGTTGGATTTATCCAGTCTGTATTCGATCTTACCAGCTTTGATATCGTTAACAGCTTTTGTTACGTCCATAGTAACAGTTCCTGCTTTCGGGTTAGGCATTAAGCCTTTCGGTCCCAGAACTTTACCTAAACGTCCTACAACGCCCATCATATCAGGTGTTGCAACAACTACGTCGAAATCCAGCCATCCTTCGTTCTGGATCTTCGGAATCAGTTCTTCGCCGCCTACAAAATCAGCGCCAGCTGCTGTAGCTTCATCTAATTTTGTGCCTTTTGCGAATACTAAAACTTTAACAGTTTTACCTGTTCCGTTAGGCAGTACAACTGCACCACGGATCTGCTGCTCAGCGTGACGTCCGTCACATCCTGTTCTGATATGAACTTCTACTGTCTCATCAAATTTTGCTGTAGCTGTCTTTTTTGCCAGAGCGATTGCTTCAGCGGGTTCGTACTGAACTGTGCGATCTACTAATTTAGCAGCTTCGCTATATTTCTTTCCATGTTTCATCTTTATTTCCTCCATTGGTTGATAACGCAGCCTCTTTTTCCGGCTTACCCTGCCGGCTTTTTCCGTCTGTTTCAGATGCTTCCCAGCATCCCCGGTATGACCGTAACGAAAAAATCAGGCGCTGCTCCCAGATTCTCTCTGATTAATTAGTCTTCTACTACAATACCCATGCTTCTTGCTGTACCAGCGATCATGCTCATAGCTGCTTCCAGGCTGGCTGCGTTCAGGTCAGGCATTTTCATCTCAGCAATTTCCTGAACTTTTGCTTTGGAAATAGTAGCAACTTTTGTTTTGTTCGGTACTGCAGAACCAGATTTAAGATTGCAAGCCTTCTTCAGTAATACTGCAGCAGGCGGAGTCTTTGTAACAAAGCTGAAACTTCTGTCTGCATAAACTGTAATAACAACAGGGATGATAACATCGCCTTTATCTGCTGTTCTTGCGTTGAACTGCTTTGTGAATTCAACGATATTTACACCGTGCTGTCCAAGTGCAGGACCAACCGGGGGTGCTGGTGTTGCTTTACCAGCCGGAATCTGTAACTTAATGTATCCAGTAACTTTCTTTGCCATTTTAGGCACCTCCTAAATATATTGTGGTCTGGCGCAATGTATCTTTCCGCGGAATATTCGCTGCATCCGGCATTGCCGGCAAATACAGTTGTTTTCCTCCGACCCGAACTCTCCTGTCCGGGACATTGCTTCCACAGCTCAACGGATTGCTCCAATGAACATCGGTTTCGCCTGTTCATACGGTAACCGTATGACTACTGTGACTTTCTGATATCTGTGAAACTGATTTCAACAGGTGTCTCCCTGCCGAACAGTTCTACGTTGATGGTTACGGTCTGTTTGCTGTAATCAATCTTCTGAACAGCAGCCAGCGTATCCTTCCATGCTCCTGCAATGACGACAATCATATCGCCCTCTGCAAAGTCAATATTAATATTTTCTTCCTGAATTCCGAGAGATCTCATCTCTGCCTCGGTCAGCGGTACGGGTTTGCTTCCCGGCCCTACGAATCCGGTAACACCTCTTGTGTTTCTTACCACATACCAGGTGTCATCGTTCATCACCATATTGATTAACACGTATCCAGGGAACATCTTCTTCTGAACAGTCTTTTTGGCGCCGTTCTTTACCTCGACAACGTCCTGCATGGGAACGCGCACTTCCAAGATTTCATCTTCCAGATGCCTGTTCTCGATGGTTTTTTCAATATTGGCTTTTACTTTGTTCTCATAACCTGAATAGGTATGAGCCACATACCAGTTTGATTCTGCCATTCAATCACCCTCACTGTTACAGACTGAGAAGATTCACACCGTTCTGAAGAATAAAATCCAGAATCGCAATGATAACTCCCAGCACAACTGAAATCCCTACAACTGCCACTGACTGTTTCAGCACTAGTTCTTTGTCCGGCCAAATTATTTTTTTAAATTCAGCTTTCACTCCCGAGAAAAAGTCCTTGATTTTTTTAACAGGACCTACCTTTGAAGTTTTCTGATTCGTTGAGGTATCTGCCATAATAAACCCCTTTCAAACCTGAGACAATTATTTGGTTTCTTTGTGTAACGTGTGAGTTCTGCAGAATCTGCAGTATTTCTTAGTTTCCATTCTGTCCGGATGAGCTTTCTTATCCTTTGTTGTGTTATAATTACGCTGCTTGCATTCTGTGCATGCTAATGTAATTCTTGTACGCATCTTTTTTCCACCTCCGCGCTTGTTTTCTGTGCTTAATTCTAATTTTCTTCTGATCTTTTTCTTCATCCCATGCCTGGGAACCATCCCGCAGAAAACGGTGAGGAACCTAAATCAAGGCATAAAAAAAAGACCTAATTTCCATCTAGCCTGCTTACTATAACATAAGCCGGGCGTATCCGTCAACTACCTTTTCTTAAAAATCGGCGGTTTTTGCGGCCGAAACACTCTCTGGGAATGTTTTGCCGCAAAAACAGAACAGATACACCCGGCATCCCGATCATTTCTTTTTTGATAATTTCAGCTCTGCTGCCTCTTCTGTCAGGATTCCTTGATCATAGCTTTGCAGCCTGCCACCTCTATACCGGGCAGATATTTAAAATACCAGTTCCCCAGATTCGCTGAATACTGAAGAATTACCGGCACCCACACCTCACATAAGTAAACATACAGTTGCTGCCCGGCCCGGATGAGTTTCTGCAGCCTTCCTTTCCTGTCTGTGATTGCATAGCAGTGATCCTCTTTGCTGTACATCAAAATACCTGTCATTCTGCATCCTCCTTTCCAAGACTCTCCTATTTGTTATATGCAGTTCCCTTGTACGATAGGAACATTTTTTCTCATCGCACTGGAAGAATCTCTCTGTGAGACTCTATCTTGTGTATAAGAAGAGTATATTGGAAAAATAAGGATTCCATGTGAAGAAACTATAACCTTTTTCGAAAACTTCTTAAGATTTCCGCAAGATATTTTGAAGAAAAGGAAACAGGCCCTCCATAGGAAAACCGGACCCTAAACTATGCTGCTCCGCTCCTTTGTGGCCTTACTGCCAGAAGATGTGACGAATATCTTATGCGTTTTCTCCGCCCAGTTCTTCCCTTACCATAGTCAGGGCTGCGCGGATTACTTTATCCATATCATAATATTTGTACTGTCCCAGCCTTCCGCCGAACAAAATATTTTTTTCTTTTGCAGCCAGTTCACAATATTTTTCATAAAGAGCGCCGTTCTTTTCATCGTTAACCGGGTAATAGGGTTCTTCTCCTTTTTCCCATGCTGCCGGGTATTCTCTTGTAATAACAGTGTCCGGCTGGGTTCCGAATTCAAAATGCTTGTGCTCAATGACTCTTGTATACGGAACTTCTCTTTCGGTATAGTTGACTACCGCATTTCCCTGGTAATTGTCCACTCCTTCCAGAATTTCCGTCTCAAACCGCAGCGAGCGATACTCCAGCGCTCCCAGGCAATAATCAAAATACTCATCGATCATACCCGTATAGAGTACTTTATCCCAGGTATCTCTTTCTGTCTCTGCTTTTGCCCCATTGGCTTTCCGGTATTCCTGGAAGGAAACTCCCAGACGAACTTCACATCCTTCCAGCATTTTTTCCACGATGGCCGTATAGCCGCCCTCCGGAATTCCCTGATAGCGATCGTTAAAATAGTTGTTGTCGTAGGTAAAACGCAGAGGCAGACGTTTTATGATAAAAGCCGGAAGTTCTCTGCAGTCTCTTCCCCACTGCTTCTCCGTATATCCCTTCACCAGTTTCTCATAGACATCTTTTCCCACCAGGGACAATGCCTGCTCTTCCAGATTCTGAGGCTCGCCGATAGAAAGTCCTGCAATCTGTTCCTCAATGATCTTTTTCGCTTCTCCGGGTGTACGAATCCCCCACATTTTACTGAATGTATTCATATTAAAAGGCAGGTTATAAAGTTCGTCCTTATACACTGCCACCGGCGAATTCACAAAATTGTTAAATGCGGCAAAACGGTTTACATACTCCCATACTTCCCTGTCGGAAGTATGAAAAATATGGGCACCATAACGATGAACGTTGATGCCCATAACTTCTTCTGTATAAATATTCCCCGCAATATGATCTTTCTTTTCCAGAAGCAGTACCTTTTTCCCTGCCTTTTTCATTTCATGGGCAAAAACTGCGCCAAACAGGCCGGTTCCTGCAATCACATAATCATAGTGCATCAAATAATTCCTCCAACTCTTATTTTGCTTTGTACTTTTTAATCTGCACAAAATCTTCCATGAGGCCAAGAACCTTATCTCTGCCCTCCTGGTTGAGTTTTACATAATACTGCATCACGCGGTTTTCCAAAAGCTGTTCACTGATAGTCGTATCTCTTTCCAGGGAGCTGAAGTCCACAGGATTCAGATTCAGCTTGCTGCACATTTTAATCACAGTGCCGTAAGCCATTCCATCAATGCCACGTTCCAAAGCTGTTACCAGTGTACTGTAAGGAATCTGCATCTCAAGTGCAAACTGTCTTACACTTCTGTACTGGCTCAAAATTTCTTTTTTCAAAATCTGTGCCTTCGTCATTAATTTTCCCTCCATACATGAATGATTTTGGCTTTTCTTTCAATAAATCCGCTTTTATTTTACACCATATTTGTCTATAGTTTCAATATATCTTTTGAAAAAACAGAGAATTTTTGTATGTTTTAATAAATATGGAAAATTATGTTATCCTGTTACCGATATAGAAAACAACATATTGTCTGTCTATGGTGAATTTTGTATTTGCACCGGTTGCTATTGTGTATAAAATCAGCTATAGTGGTAACAGTTTTACAGATTTGAAAATTGTTTTGCTGCAAGGAAAGGAGACTGTCATGAGTCATCTGGAAAAACTTTTAACTCATGCCGATTATTTAAAAAAGAAACTTCCCGCAAATGAAGCATCCTTCCAGGCCCAGACGGATTCTTTTTCGTGCCTTTTGGCTTCACCCGGGAAGGAAGATGCGCACATTCTCTCGGCCGGAGATATTCTGAAACTGTATCTGTCGCTGGCGGATGATGCACCTGCTGCCCGGGAGGATTTGCTTCCGGAATCTTTTTACCGGACATGCCGCTTTTGTTCTCCGGAAGGGTATTCCTGCCCGGATCCCGAAGACCTTCCTCATCTGATGGAACATTTTTCCTCTCAGATTTATTTTTCCAGGCATACCCTGCACCCGATTGAACTGGCCGCTATGGCCTGCAAGCGCTTCCTGGATATTTCGCCTTTCCCGGGAAAAAATCAGGAGCTCTCTCTTCTTATTCTAAATTATCTCCTGCTTCGGGCCGGTTATCCTGAAATCACTGTCCCTGATGAGGCAAAAGAAGAATACCATAAAGCCCTGGCTTCCTCCCGCTCGGTTTTTGATATGGTTCCGTTTTCAGAGTTTGTGGCCGAAAGAGTATGCGAAAAACTTGAGAGTTTATCCCAGCGAGAATACTAGGATCCGTTCCCTGCTGTTTTCTCCATCAAACAGATCTTCACAGTCAATCTCATCGGCAAAGGACAGCTCCCGCACGGTCATCAGCCAGACAACATATTCATCGGAAGGATAATAGAAAAACAAAAGCATTTCCCGGGGCGCCTGATACCAGGATTCTTTGATCCGCTCCAGAACGCTTTGCAAAATTTCCAGGGAAAATGGGTTAAAAAAATAAAAGCGGTCCGCCTCGGAAGGCACCTGATAACTTTCTGCGCTTTGCAAAACGAAATCTGTCAGGTGCGCTCTGACGGCCGCTTCTTTGTTTCTGAAAGCCGCACCTAATATCCTTTCATTGTATTCCACACCCACCGTCCGGCATCTCGTCTGATACGACAGAAAAAATCCGACTCTTCCTTTTCCACATCCGTAGTCAATCAATACGTTCTTTTTCCCTATCAAACCGGAAAAAGCCAGACGCTCCAACACGCAGTAGGGCGTGGGCTCATAAGGATAGCGGAACTGGTCAGAACCGGTATCGTCTCTTCCTGAAGTTTTGATGCCAAGCATTCTATCCCACTTTTCTTCCCGACTGCTCATACCTGCAATTTCTCCAATCATTCTGTATAGTAAAATTATTCTGTATAATAATCCGTCTGAAACGCCGCATTAATCTCTGCGATCTCTCTTTTTCCCCGGATATAATCATCGTACATTTCCCATAAATCAATCTCACAGTCTTCCATGCTCTCGTCTTCCGGAACCCAGGATTTGATCAATGCAATACGCTCTTCTTTTGTGGTATCTTTTATCAGTATGCTTTTCATTTTTTCCTCTCATTCTGCCGCAGATGCGGATTTTTATTTATGGCAATAATATAAAATGTACCGAATGCGAAAGGCTCCATGGTATCATAGGTCGAAAATACCTCCCTCTCATGGCACATATACACTATAACATATATTAGGAAGCAAAAAAATAAGGCTATTCGATCTTTCTTTACAAATCGAACAGCCTTATAAATGAAATTCCAAAAGCTTCACTATATACACCTCGCCCTTTCCTGGATTTTGTACGTCCTTTATGGATCTCTACCTTTTCCTTTTCCCATCCCCTTCAGATTTATTTTGAATCCTTTTCAGGAATTAAAAAAATGAAATTAGATATAATCTCCCATTGGACCATCCTCCATATTCTAAAGAAAAAACTTTGGTTACTTTTTCTTTTCCTTTTTGGAAAAGATGTTGTACTCCGTTCTCTCTTTTGATGGTTTAATAATATCATACAATATTAGTTTTGTAAAGATATTTTCTGTTATTTTTTATATTTTATTTTAATTGTCAGAAAATTCTAACAATATAGTTCACCTGCTGAATTCATTCGGTCCAGCATAACGTAGGATGAAATTTAGCCATCTGGTTTCTCTTCTTCCTCTTGCATCCGACGTGTACCATAGTTCCAACAATTCAATTCCCGGAACTGCCACAACAATCTCTTTTACTAACTCTTCTGTAAACTCCAAAAAATATCTTCCATCTGCCTGATATCCGGTTTCAATCTGATTCTTTCCGGAAGCATATAAGATTCCACCTGGTTTCAGAAAAGCCGGAAGACGATGTACGAATTCCATCAGCTCTGATTGTGTCAGATGCAGCAGGGAGGCACAGGCCCAAATGGCATCATATGGCTGCGTAGGTTGAAAGTTCTCAATTTTCTGATTTATAATGCGTCCCCCAAATCTTGATTTCCAAAGATTGCACAAAGGTATCGACGGTTCCAGAGCCTCTGCATCATATCCATGTTGCCAGAACCATAACGCATCACGTCCACTGCCCGCACCCAAATCCAAAATTCTGCTTCCGAGTTTTATCCGGGAAATAAAATGCTCATACAAAGAACTCATATCTGTACTTTTTGTTTGCTCATAATAAATTTGAGCGTGTCGACTATAATAATCACACATGCCAATCACCTTAGCGTCCAACTTGAAAATCCTGCATTTTTTGCAGACTGATAAACAGGAAAGAGCACATCCGCCAATCGTTTAGAGAACTCTCGCTCATTTAATCCTCTTGTATAAAGCCATCCTCTTATTTCTAAATTATTAAGATGCTCTCTGGCACATTTATCAAATTCTTCATGAATCTTCGAATATTTCCACACCATTTCATAAGAGGCATACTCTGTTTTGCAAAGAAGCGGGAAATAGCGTTCCCAGTCCGGCAGATGATTGCCTTTGCTGCTGTTTATGCTTTTCGTTGTGGGAACTAAATTCCATAATTCATCATGTGCCACATAGGACCACGGAACAAAATGATCCATGGAAACATCTTTTCCATCCAACAAAATACCGGCATAAATCTCCTGAATCGGATGTATTTCTATAATCTTCCTCCAATATTTTTTCACTTTTTCCAGCTTCCGTTCTCTTGGGGGATAAAGTTTATCTACTATGCCGGGGACACTTGGATTGCGTCTCTGCAAATAAGTGATCATGTTCAATTCTATCCACCCTCGAATTATCTCCTGATTTTGCTTTATGTAAACAGCCCAATCCGGCTGAACTTCTATCTTGGTCTGTAGTCCCTCATAAGCAAGAAAATAATACATTAATCTTTTTTCCTGGTTAATTCTATCTGCGAGTCGTTTCCCAGAAAGATTCCATTCCTTCCCTTTCATTGTATCCATGAAAGGGGCCTGTAAACGATACGGCACATTTTGAGCTAAAACTCGTTTTAAAGAGAGAACTGTTTTATCTTCACATCCAGAAATATAGGCTAAAATTACATCTTTCTTTTCATTGGATTTCAATCCGCTAATTTCCGATAATCGATGCACTGCCAGTTCCAAGTTATCACGAGGCCCCAGATTCAAATGATATTCCGACACCATATACCATGCATCTGCAATCATCTCATCAATCAGTTCGTCATATGTAATTATCGATTTACCCTGTATAATTTTTGCGACCATTGCCTGAAACCAAAACAGTTTATAGCATTCACTTTTATTATCAAATAATCTGGAAAAATTCCCGATATCCAGTTGTTCAGAATATGGTAACTGCATTATTTTCCTCACTGCATCGATTCTTTTATTTTCTCTATCAGCGCCAGATCAGCAGGAAGCCAATCCACATCATCTAATTGTTCCCTTGTCAGCCATCTGGCAGCCTCGTGCTCTTTTAGCACCAGATTTCCCGAAATTATCTCAGCCCAAAAACATCCCATGGAAAGATGAAAATTCGGATAGTCATACTCTACCCAATCAATCAGCTCTCCCACTTTTATATCTGCATCAAGCTCTTCTTTAATTTCTCTTACCAGTGCCTGTTCCGGTGTTTCATTTTCCTCTATCTTGCCGCCCGGAAATTCCCATCCGTCTTTAAACTCTCCATATCCTCTCTGGGTCGCAAATATTTTGTTTCCATTTTTTATAATAGCGGCTACTACTTTTATTGTTTTCATATTGCTTTAGCATTCGTATGCAGAAAGAAACGTATCTGCGAAAGACGTATTTTCTCTCTCACGTTTGACTGCCTGTTTACATCCTTTCAGTCAAGATTAAGATCATACTTTTCTTTTAGTTCCTGGTATCTTTGTTCTTTCATCTCATTCACTTTCCGAACATTCGCCTGTCTTACCACACTGATTGGAATCTGCATAACGCTTCCGATAAGTCCTCCGCCTATTACCATGAGCAAAAGCCACTTTACTCCTGCTTTTATTCCGGCTTCTCTTCCCGCTCCAACCAGATCCTGGGTGTTAAGCACCCGTGCATAACATTTTTCACCGCAGGCAGGACAGTGAAATTTTTTCGCATAGTACTTAATTTTCGGTTCATCGGCCAGCGCAATTCCTTTCCGTCTTGTCTTTGTCACAGAAATATATTTTGCGAAATGAGAGCTGGCAAACTCACGGGCGCCGACCTGATATTCCGCGCCGCATTTTTCGCATTTCACATAAGCGTTTGTTCCCTTCATAACAAAAGCAGCCTGGGATTTCTTTATAAAAAGTACCCCGCAAAACACCACCCATCCAAGAAGCAGAACTGCCATGAATATCAACAAAAATTCTTCCATCTTTTCCCCTCCCTATGCTCCTTTTTACCACACAAACTTTCCTTGAAATTTCAGGAAAACCATCTGCTTAATACGTAGACAGCCTTCCAAAGAAATCTGTTGCTTCTACTATACTCTCCTGCCGGCTTTCGCGCAATTCTTTTAATCTTCAGGACTCTTTTTTCTTTCCGGCAATCTAAAATTTTATGGTGCAATTCTTTTTAAACTATCTTATACTGATGCTCAGGAAAAGTATCGATCACTTCACGAAAGGAGAAAAGGCATGCATGATATCTGGAACCCCTGGCACGGCTGTAAAAAATGTTCCGAAGGCTGTGAGAACTGCTATATGTATTTTCTCGACCGCATGCGGGATCAGGATGGAAGCAGGATCTACCGCACCAAAAACGGATTCCGTTATCCCCTTCAGAAAAACCGTCAGGGACAATATAAAATTCAGAGCGGAGAAATGATCCGTGTCTGTATGACCTCTGATTTCTTTCTGGAAGAAGCCGATGCCTGGAGGCCGGAGGCCTGGGAAATCATGCGCCAAAGACGGGATGTAAAGTTTTTTCTTCTGACAAAGCGTCCGCAAAGAGTAGCTTCCTGCCTTCCCGACAACTGGGGAGACGGGTGGGATCATATTTTTTTTAATGTAACCTGCGAAAACCAACAGCGTGCTGACGAGCGAATCCCCATACTTTTTGAACTTCCCTTCAAACACAAGGGAATCATGACTGCTCCGCTTATCGGTCTCATCGACCTTAATCGCTATCTTCCCAAGGGGCAGATTGAGCAGGTTCTCTGCGGCGGGGAAAATTATGACGGTTCCCGCCCCTGTCATTACGAATGGGTGAAACAGTTGAGCAATCAGTGCAGAGAACACGATGTGACCTTCAATTTCATTGAGACAGGTACCTGCTTTGTAAAGAATGGAAAAAAATATCGCATCTCCAACAAACAGGTTCAGGCGCAGCAAGCCTACCGCTCCGGTCTCAGTTACCAGGGAAAACCCATGGAATTTCACTTAGTGGATGAGTGGGGTTATGCTATTCCAAAAGAAAAGCTGTATGTGCCTCACTATCATCCCATTACCTGTCGGGAATGCGGAAGCCGGATGACCTGCAACGGCTGTTCAGACTGCGGAAAATGCGAGAAAAGCAGATAGCAAACAAAAGGGGCTGTTTCCATCAATCTGTCGCTTTATTCGCGACCTATTTTTTCGATTTTTCTGGTATTGTATTCTCATCAAAGCAAAGGAGATGATACCATGAACACAAACTTAACGGAACTTGTTTTCATTCTGGACCGCAGCGGATCTATGATAAACTTGACACAAGAAACCATAGGAGGTTTCAACTCTCTTATTGAGAAACAAAAACATGACGGCAATGCATTTCTGACCACCGTTTTGTTCGACAATGCCTATGAATTGCTGCACGATCACATGGACATTCATCAGGTCAGCCCTCTTACAAACAGAGAATATTTTACCCGCGGCAGCACTGCATTGTTCGACGCCATAGGCAGGACCATAGATTCTGTAGGCAGAAGACTTTCCGATACACCCGAAGAAAATCGTCCGGGAAAAGTTATTTTTGCTATCACCACGGACGGCTGCGAAAACTCAAGCAGCGAATATACTCTTTCCCGAATCAAAGAAATGATTACCCATCAACGCAATGTCTATAAATGGGAATTCATCTTTTTGGGCGCCAACATCGACGCCTTGGAAACCGCCGATACATTGGGAATTTCCAGACACATGTCCAAAACATACACTGCTTCCCCTGAAGGATGCCGTTCCACCTATATGGTGATGGAAAAACTCCTGGATTATATGAAGATAAACGACTCTTCCAGTGAAGACTACGAAAGTACTTGTAAAAGCATTTTATCTGAAATTGATTGATTACTCAAAGCACTGCTGCCCAAAATAAAGCAGCATTTCATTGATCTCATCCAAGTCATAGATTTGATTTTCCAACATAAACTTAACAATCAAATCACGTTTGCTGCTTCTGTCAAAACTATAACCCGCCAGGGAGAGGAAATCCTCTCCCTGCTGCAGATTCAGCTGTAAACCAATGCATAAAGCAAAGACTGTACTTTTAGATGGGTGATAGTTCTCCTGCGTGGTAATCTTTGAAATCAGTTTTCGATCCACAAGACATCGCCGGTAAATAACCGCTGTCGTGAGGTTTTTTTCACACATATATTGATTCAGCCTTTCGGCAAATGCTGCGTTTTCCAGAGACTTATCTATGTACTTTTCCACATCGTCCTTTATTTTCAGGAAATCCGGAACCGGCAGCTGGTTTTCCCTCACATTCTCTATAGAAAATGCTTCTTCCTGACACCGGCAAGGAATCGAAGGAATCTCCACATACTGGCTTTGCAGATATTTTTTTATCTTTCTGATAAGAATCCATCGAAACATATTCCGACCTCCCTTTTATTGAAATGCCTTCTCTTTACTCTATTTCTGTTCTCATTATATCTTCTGGTTTCATAAATGCAAGCGGATTAAGTATTGACCTGTACTTGACCCATAATCACAGGTCAAGTGCAAGTTAATTATCGTTCCTTCAAAAAGAGCCACTCTCCTAAGTTCTTTACTTAGAAAAGTGGCTCATGGTAAGTGCATTATTTATATTCTCTTATATACCTCATAATACTTTGTTTTTTCAAACTCCGTATTATCAGGTATTATAGGCATAAAATTCGCTGTATTTTAGGGCAAAATGGGGCAATTTTTTATGTCCCAAGTGCTCTCAAACGCGCATAAATGCTGATTTTTACTTGTCCAACGACTTCATCGTGGGGATATTATTATCACGGATAAAAGCCGCTACAGGCTTGTATTCTAAGGCGTTCTGCTTTCACCGTCATTAAACCCAAGCCTGTTCTGGTTTTAAATTTTCGCAAATTTGCGAAAAACCATTCCTTTGCGAAAAATCAGCTTCGCATGTACTCATCTACAGAGACAACCGCCTTTGTCATCATATCCTTCGTCACCTTCGTATATATCTGCAAGGTGGTTTCTACGTCTCCGTGTCCCATGAGTTCCATTGCTGACCGTAGGTCTACGCCAGCCCTCGCAAGGTTCGTACAGAACGTCTTCCGTAGCATATGACAGTGCAGGTGTGCAGGCAACAATATCCAGTTCTTTTGAACCGCAATCTCATTATACTCTCTGGACAGCCGTTTCAGTGCCAGATTCAAGGGCTGTTGATGGTACACATGCCCTTCCCGGTTCGCAAAGACAAAGCCGGATACTCCGTCTATCACGTCTTTACACGGTCTGCACAATGCCCGCTGCTTATCCATCGACACCACTACATCATGTCGCATGGGAATATCACGGAACGCATTGACTGTCTTCGTGGTACTGATATGATGGACACACTTCCGGGTCTCCGGGTCTGGATTGTAGGTATGGTTTTTCCGTACATGAATAACCATTTCATCCAAATCCACATCATCCCACGTCAGACCGGTAATCTCTGCTACCCTCATGCCGGTTTCCATCATCGTCACGAAAATTGGATACCAATGATAGAAAGTTGGATGATTCTCCATAAATTCCTTAAATTTCGCCTGCTGCTCTAAATTCAACACCTCATCCAGATGTTCCGGGTCTGCCAGCCGCTTATTCCGGTCTTCCGTCTTTAGGTCACGCAACGCCTTATCCGTAGGATTCAGAAGAATATGCCCGTCATCAATAGCGAAATCGAAAACCTGATGTAGAACGTTCTGTATCACATCCAGCGTATTCGACTGCATCCCGGCATCGTATAGGCGATTGTAAAAAGCCTTTACATCCGATTTTTTCACGCTTTTCAGCTTCCGCATGCCTAAGTCCTTCCGGACAAAGGTATCATACATATACTTGTAATTACCTTTTGTGGTCTGCTTGATACCTCTCTTAACAGCGTACCACTTATCGAAAACGTGATTGACCGTCATGCTGCCGGTGGCTCCGACCTTCACGCCGCTGTAGATACCCCGCAGCGTCTCTTTCTCCTTCTCCCGTAGTTCTTCCAGTGTAGAAGCAGAAATGCTCGTTGTCTCGCCAGTATTAGCGTCTCTGTACTTGTACTCGTAGGTTCCTGTCTTTCTCTGGTATTCTCCAGCATGGAGAACTCTGCCATTAGCGTCCTTTCTTACTTTTGCCATGTTCGATTCATCCTTTCGCAGTTGGCGATGAATACGTAAGACAATTATACGCTAATGCTCAACTTTAATCAAGTTTTTAGAGACGTTTATTTTTCGCAAATACTGTCACACAGCCCTCAGACGCTCTAATTTGCGTCTTAAGCCGTTTTATCGTCTTTATGGTAAATCTATCATCTAAATGCAAAGAAAAGCCCCTGAGACGCAAATACGCAATCTCAGAAGCTCGCATATACTTTCCTTAAAATCCTAATCCATCATTACCTTTGTCTTCGTTCCACTTAATATTTGACAAATCCGGCAGCGGACGTTTGTCATTCTGAAATGTTGACCTGTGCGTCCGCACTTTCTCTTCTTCTGCTTTTTTTCTCGCCTTATTACTCTTTTGTGCCTGCATCACAGCCATCTTTCTGCGCCTTGCTGCTTCATCTGTTGTTTCAACAGGACACTTTACAACTTCTGTCTTTTCCGGAACTTTTTCATGTTCCCTTTTTCTTTCCTGCTCTTGCTGCATCGCAAGATAATCCTTCCACAAAAGCGGCTTTTTCTCTTCCTGTTTCACAGAAGATTTCTCTGTTCCCGGCGATTCTGTTCTCTCAACTTTCCGTTTCACCTGCTTTTTCTTCACTTTCACATCAACAGTCTGTTTCACATGTTCCTTCGGCACAATGTACCCAAACTCAGATTTATCTGTATCTGCTAACATGCCGGGAAGCTCTACGTCATATGCACTGCGAAGTTGATTTCTCCCTTCCTCATCTGTAGAATGAAAAAGTTCACCCATTTTATCCATTGCTTTACTGAACCGTTTATCCAATGATTCCAAATCATAATCAGCACCCAGCTTATGACCTTTCGCTTTCCATTCCTTCACCGCATTTTCCTGCTGACGTTTTTCCTCATCGTTCAGCGTATACACAATGTATTCTGTACCATCTTTCCGCTGACGGATTTCCGCAGATACATCCATCTGTTCCAGCAATATCAAAAAATATTCCCTGCTGTATGCCACATCCGCAGCCCTGCTGATTCTCTCTTTCAAATCATCTTTCCAGATGTATTTTAACTTCTTCTGTTTCTCTGGCGGCAGACTCTTATTCTCTTCACGAATCTTTTCGTTTTCCTGCCGTTTCCGTCTTTCGTTCTGCGTCACTTTGTCATGCGTGTGCTGTCCTTTGTCCAGTTCAAAATACTGTCCGGCAACTTTATTTGTCCACCATTTCACGTACTGGAATTTTGTCTGTTCATCACTGCATCCGTAATTCGTTTCCATGTTCACGTTGTTTACAATCACATGATTATGTATCAATCCGGATTCTCCGTCAATCTGTGTAAACACGATTGCCTGATGTCCTGGGTACGCCCGCTGTGAAAACTCAATTCCAATCTCATTCGCTTTCTGAATATCATCCGGGTCATCCGGATTCAATTCTCTTCTTGAAAACGACTGCACAATTCGGCGCACCTGATTTTTATTTTTTACAGATGCTTTGTTCCAATAACGCTGCATCTGTTCTTCGTATGGTGCCACGGATTTCGGCAACAAATTCACTTCTCCGATAACCATGTTCCGCACTTTTTTATTGTTATGACCTTTTCCTTTACCACGGGCATAGTCAATCGCTCCTGCACCATTTCTTGTACCTGTTATCCGAGAATACGCCACAACGCACCACCCGCTTTCTCCATCGAAGCATCCAGCTTTTCAATCAGCTTATCAATCGCCTGTTTATCTAAGTATCCGCCAGCCGCAGCCATGGTAACACCGCTTTTCAGCATCTGATTCTGATTTTTAATCTCCTGATTGTAGTTCACGCCAATGCGGTGTAACTCTGTTTTCACAGCAGACAGTTCATTCATTACACTCATGATTTCCTGCTGTATTTCCTCACCCTGTTCCGGGTCAATAAATTTAATAGACCCAAGATAATCGACCATGCGATTATCCACGATGTAACGAATCAACTGTGCTTTACTGATTCCGTTTTCTTTCGCAATTTCATCCAGTGCTTCATTTGCTTCAGCCGTAAACCGTACCTCAGTCCGCACAAGTTTCTCCGCTTCATTCCGCTGTGTCTCGTCTCTGACTCTTCCCATCTCCATTTCGCTCCTTTCGTCCCATCGTTTTCTCTGTCGTTCCGCCTATCGAATGGGTCTATTTTCAAAATGCAAGTATGGGGTACCGCCGGTGCTTCGCCCCTCTGGAACCCCACCGTAATGCTTACGCATTACTTACTTGCAATGGGCTTTCAGCCCCTTGACCCTGACAAAGGGGCGCTGCCCCCTTGACCCCCGTCCATCCGGAACACTAATTCTGTCCAAACGGATTCCGTTCACCTGCCGGTGTCCATCCTGTCGGACTCCATCCATCTGTTCCAGCTGTTTCTGCTCCCGTGTCCACCTGTTCTTCCATCACAGGCTCTGTCACTTCCGCAGATTCTTTCGCCGCTTTTCTCTTAGCGGCTCTCTCTTTTTTCTTCTCCCGGAGTGCACCAATATCCGCATCGGATTCCCGGATAATCCGGCTCATGTTCCCGGCGATATGCTTCGCAATCACTCTCACTTCATCCTTACTGTACTGTTCCAGTACCTCACAAAATTCTTCATCATCCAGCAAAGTTTTTGCCAGAACATCCATAGAAGGTGCTAACGCTTCCTTTCTGTATGCCGCTTCTTTTGCTTCCAGCTCCTTTTTCATTTTTGCAATTTCTGTTCTTACACTTCTTAATTTGCTCATTCTTATTACCTCCACTTTTCTATTCTGATTTCTGCAAAAGAAAAAGCGGCAAACAGAATCAGGAGACTTCACATCTCCGTCATCTGTTCACCGCTTTTATTTCTATGTTGACAAGCTGTACTCTCGTCTTGCAGTTCGTCACCCCTGCAACACTCCCGGACGTCTTACGCCAGCATACCTACAAGGCACCGTTCCTTTGAGTTTTCCACATGAACAACTTTATTTTGTTTTTCACATCTTTACTATACCAGATTTTTCTTTACATGTACACTGTATCAGTCTCCATAAATTTCATCCAGTTTCTGTTTCAATGTTCCTTCTTTCGCATAAGGAAGCGCATCTACCTGTCTGAAATTGTGCTTTGTAATCTTCACATCTTCATCAAAGCCAAGGATATAGCTTGTCGCAATCTTGTAGATAATCTCTGTCGGAGCCAAGCCGTAAACTTGTTTTTCAAAGATGTGTTTCAGCCTTTCATCCTTATCCGGATACAACCGTTTCATCTCTTCGCTCTGATACAATCGCTTCACAATTTCCGCAATGTACAAACCGGATTTCATATACAAATCAATGAATGTCTTATCTGGCAAATCAAAACATCCCGGATTCTCTTTCTCCAACATATCCACCATTTTCTTCACCATAACCTTCGGTGTGAAAATCTGATTTGTCTTTTGCGGTGGGATGTAATCAAAAATATCTTCCACGCTCTTTTCATCAAAATAATCCGCAAGTTTCTTCTTCAATGCCAGAAATTCTTTCACAGAATCATCGAATACCACTGGGTCAAACAACTGTCCGGCAAACTCTTTTTCTTCTCCTGTTTCTTCATCCGTATACGGACCGCCATCACGCAGGAACCGGAACTGGTCAAGCGTAATGCTTGTCACTTCTTTGAACACATTATCCGGAATAATCGTATCAAACGTTGCCAGCGTTACGGTATCATCACCATACGCCATCAGGAAAGATGGAATGGTTCGTGAGAACCCTCTCAAGTGGTCACGGATACCTTCTTCAATCGTGGATTTCTCACGCTCCAGCTTGTTTGTCTCCACCGTTTTCACAACATCTTTCTTCGATTCTTCTACCAATTCTTTAAATCCGGATGACAATGTTTCCTGGAATTGTTCCGTTGCTTTCTCAATCTTTTCATCAAATTCCTGATTGATTTCTGCTGTAGAACGTCCCGTCTCATGCCGGGACTGTAACGCATCCTGCCTATCCTGCTCAATGACATTCTTCTCAATCGTATAATTTGTGTACGATGTATCAATCAGCTTATCCGCAGCGCCATTGATTTTCGATTCCAGCTTCCGTTTGTCCGCAGCTTTCATCTCGGAACCATAGGAATCTTTCGCTTCCCGCATGATATTCGCAGTCATATTATCATGCGTACTTTTCTTCAACTTTTCCAGAGCGGAAGCCGCCTTATCCGGTGTATCCGCAATATCGGAAACGGTCGTAATCACGTCATCTGTCGGAGCAAAAATCTTATCACCAAACACATCGTTTGTTACACCAATGATAATATCATCCGGCACGTCCACTTCGCCTTCATCATTCAGGTGCAGACTCTCTTTCGTCTCATCTGAGAACTCAACCTTCTTCTGTTCCTTCACAGCTTCAAAGTTATTAATAATGTTCATGACCGCCTGCGGTGCACCGAACACCTGCGAAATGTTCTGGAACAGGAAGTTGCTCATGAATCCTCTCCGTACCACTTCCACAGAACGAATCTTTCTCGGAATGGTCAGAACCTTCTCCGCATCCAGTTCAATCAGCTCACCATTTTCATCTTCACCGATAACAGGGAAGAAATTCAACAGTTCCCGGATATGTTCTTTTCGTGTTTCCAAATCCCCACGTCCCGCAGACGTATCCGCTGACAGGTCATTTGCAAACTCTTCAAAGATGGTCAGTGTTCTCGCCGGGTCAAAATCAAATACATACGCATTTTCTTTTCTGGCATAACTGGAACCGTTCTTGAACATACACGGATTCTGCGCCCGGAATGCTGCCTGCATGTACAGAGCAGGACTCTTTACGTTGCTCAACATAAGCACCGCTGTCCATTCCGGAATAGTAATTCCGGTGGTCAGCTGACCCACGGATAACGTAATGGTTTTCTCGTAGTTCTGGATTGCTTCCACAACCTTATCATAAGACTTTTTCGTCTCTTCGTCCTCATCCAGCTTCCCGTCACCGGCTGCCAAAACCACTTCGTAATCCTTGAATACCGGATGATTTTTCAGCTTCGCTGCCAGTGCTTTTGCACTGTCCACCCTGTCCAAGAACCAGAACGTATGCTTCAACTCTGCCCGTAATTCCGGAGTAGAAAACGGGAATTTCTCCTGTAATGTCAACGCATCCAGGAATCTATCCACGGAAGCATCGTATTTGAATTTCCCATTTGTTGTACTGAAAAATTCGTTCAGGTCAAAAGCGTATTCCTCTGTTTCCCCGTTGATTTCCACGCCCTGCTGCAATTCATCTTTCACAATTTCCGACATTTGATAGGTAAACAGATTCAGCTTTGGAAGGGATTCATACGGATTTTCTTCTTCCGAAGAAACATCCCAATCCCGCTTTGCTTTCTGCTCATCCGCATACGTCCAGTTGAAAATTGCATTATCCGGAAACTTATTATTTGCCAGCGCCTTAAACGGCGTTCCAGACAAATGCAGAGTAAATTTCCGATGGATACGGTCAAACGCCACATCCGTCTTATATGTATCAATACCCTCGTGGGCTTCATCAATCACCAGTACATCCCACTCCATTTCAGCCACCTCACGCAGCTTATCATAGCCCCGTGTACTGAAATATTTAGAGCCTTTCATGTCCTGAAGACTGACGAACTCAATACAATTCCCATAACTTTCATCATCCGCATGTAAGAGCAGTGACTTTGTATATTCTTCTCTGGTCAGTACACCAGGTTTGCCTTTCAGAGCATCCACTTCACTGACAAATACATATCCTGATTCCGCACCTAAGAACTTCATGTAATCAGAATACCAGCTATTTGCAATCGCCGGTCTGTTCGTCACAATCAGAACCGTATTTGCTCCGGATTTCTTACAGAAATCATATACGGATAAGGTTTTTCCAAACCGTGGCTTTGCGTTCCAAAGGAACTCACCGCCCGGATGGTCATTTCTATATGCAAGCGTCTGTTCCACAGCCTCTTTCTGCTCCTTACGAAGCTGATATGGAACAACCGAAGACAACTGCTGTAAAATCCCATGATTCGCCCGGAAATCATAAAACTTTAATCTGGATTCCTGACCTGTGATATGAAACCATTCATTATTCTTTCCAGCTTCCTGCTCAATTCCGGATTTTCGGAGATAAGCATGAAATTCCTTATCTGTAAAGCGTTCTCCGGAACCATCATCAAACAAGGCGTTACCCTTCCATTCCAGATTCCAGCGCACATCCGCAGTATGCGTCTGCTGCTTAATCCGTGTCTCCACATCCTGTTCTGTATAACCAATCTTTGTCCAACCGTCATGACGTGCAATTTCAGGAGTGGTATAAGCATAAATCATCGGCGTAACACTTTTCGCTGTGTTAATATTCGGTTTCTGCATTTATTCCATCTCCTTTACATTGGTCTCGATGAAGTTAATTTCGTCATCGGAAAGATTGTATTTCTTATAAAGCTGCTGGTCGATAATGGCAATGGACTGCGACCAGTCAATATCAGAAGATGATGTGAAGTCCTGAAGGGGAACATATTTCCAAACTGATTTTTTATTATCTTGTGTCACTTTCAACACACCCAATAAAGCCCTTGCAAATTTACTTTTCAAATACTTATCCGCGCATTCAGCTTCTTCTTTAGTTTTAAAAGCACCAATACTGATAAAAGTTTGTGTATGACCAACAGCAGGAGCAGCAACGATTGCATCGCTTAAAATTTCACCGAATTTGCCGCTTCCACTCGCTTTTGGAAAAAGAACCTTATATGCATACAAATTATCGTGATGTGCAATGTAATTTTTTCTAATCCAAAGATATATGCGAGAATTGTTCATTCTGCCAGCTATTTGAATATATTCATGACCATCTGACGGTTTTTCTTCAAAAAATACAATATTAAGCCCGAATTATTCATGAGTATATAAAAGTACTCAACGCTACAAAACCTTAATCCAGTTCCCTTAAGATCGATCAGA
>CALWLY010000010.1 GCA_944381635.1 uncultured Lachnospiraceae bacterium | reverse complement strand
CCAGTACTAATCGGTCGAGGGCTTATCCAGGAGAAGAGTTGCGGAAGGGAAGAGACGGAAGTCGGAAGAGAGTCGTAGGATTTCAGTGTTCGGTTTTGAAGGTATAAAGAAGAGTTCAAAAGTCTTTATCGCAGGATAGAGGCTTTTTTTGCATCATAGAAAATATAAAGTTCTTTTCTGGTTTCACATTTCATCCTAGACTCAATTTGTACCTATCTTTCATTTATAATTTTCTATTTTCATTTCTAACATTTAGCATCGGTGTATAGGGGACAATACGCCTCAGTTCTGTACACTGACGCTGCTTTTTGCTTTTTAATTCTTTTTATATTCCATTCTTTTATTTTATGTATGGTATCTGGCATCATCGTTAAATAACGTATGATATTAGCATTTTTCAAAGAGGTATTCACGATTGCAAAGATCAATAGCTAATGATTTCGGAAAGAAGAGGGACATGCATTTAAAAACAGATTATTTATGGGAAAAAGGCAGTTTAAAAGAAAAAAATGAAACATCGCTTTCACTGCAGCAAATTAAGATCAAAGATGGGGAGGTGGTTTTTGCTGTCATTTGTGAGGGAGTTTATGGATTGTCGGAAGGTGAAACAGTGAGTGGGATGATAGTCACAAAGATGACGGATTGGTTTTACAGAGAAGGAATTCGAGTCATTTCAGGAAGAAGGTGGAAGAAAAGATATGAAAGAAGTGTGCGCCGGCAAATATATTTGCTGAGAGATGAAATATGCTTATTGGGAAAAAGAAAGGGGCAGAGGATGGGAACATCAGCTTTGGTCCTTCTTGTTAAAAACAGAGATTATCTTTTTCTTCAATGGGGATACGGACAGTGCTGCTGTTTGGGTAAAAATAGAGCAAAAGCGCTTGTAAAAGGAGAACACAGAAAAGCCGCTTATTTAAAACGGAGCATAGGGAGTTTTCCTTTGGTAAGCCCTATTATACTCAAAGGTAAATTGACAAGAAAATATCCGGCTCTCCGCATTGGAAATTATGATTTTTTAAGCAAGGCATCGGGAACAAAGAAAAATGAAGACAAGGCAGAAGTTTTGGTAGCTTTGGCAGAAAAAAGGTGCAGAAAGAGCAAATAAAGGGGAAGAGATGAAATGTGCAGACCAGCGAAATTATAGAAAGAAATCAGATGAGTAAAACAAAAGAGAGGAGGAAAACTTGAAAACAGACAAAGAAGGAGAAAAATTGCTTCAGGATAAATATGCAGTTATAGAGTCTCTTGGAAACGGCGGGATGGGAAAAGTATATAAGGTATGGGATATAAGGCTGGAAAAATACTGGGCATGCAAAGAAATTTCCATGGGAAAGATCAGAGGAGAGAATGGAAATATAGTGAACCAGACGAAAAGCCTCCTGGCTGAGCTTGAATTTTTAAAAACAGCGAAACATATCTGGTTTCCAAGAATTGTGGATTTTTTCAGTGAGGGAGAGAAGATCTATCTCATTATGGATTGTATCGAAGGAATTACATTGGAAGAGCGATTGAAAGAAGGGAAAATTCAAGTGCAGGAGGCTATAGGATATACGAAGGAGATCATTCGTGCACTTATGTGTCTGCATCACGCTAATCCTCCTATGCTGTATTTGGATTTAAAGCCTTCCAATATCATTCTTGATGGGGAAGAGGTAAGGCTGGTCGACTTTGGAAGCGTGGTAGCAGGATATGAGGAAGTAAAAGCTCCCCATGCAGGAAGCCTTCTTTATGCACCTCCCGAACAGGTGGAGATGGATCCGGCAAAAAGGTGTGTTGATAAGAGAAGCGATATTTACGGGATCGGCATGGTGCTTTATAGAATGTTGACCGGAGCAGAGCCTGGAACAGAAGAGCAGAGACGAATACAGTGGGAAAAAGAGTCGGTGATTCCCTATGGACTGCAGTATATCACAGAGAAATGTCTGAAAAAGGAAAGAAAGGAAAGGTATGCAACTCTTGAGGAACTGTTGATTGCTCTGGAGAAATTTGAGACAAGGAAGAAAAAGAAGTACAGTGCAGAAACACTATGGATAATCATAGAATTTGTACTGTGTTTCCTGACGGCATGGCAGTGTTCTGAGGTTTATCCGGCAAGTGGGAGCGGCGGAGATAACGTGCAGAAATATATGTTATGCATGGTGCTCTTTTTGACGGCAGTTTTATGGCAGAGGCTGGGACGATACCGAAAAGGAAGAAAAAGAGTTTTTTATCAGCAGGAAAAAAGTATTTTGTGTACGGAAAACAGGAGGAGGTTTCTGTAAGGTTACGGAAAAAGAGAATAAGTTTTCCACACCAACAAATCATGTAATTTTAGAGAAATATAACAAGTTATTTTGTTAGGTAACAGAAAAGCTGAATGAATACAACGGGAAGCAAATCAGATAAAAAAATTCAGGAAAAACGTATTATCATAAAGGAAAGAGCGGAAACAGGGCTATAAGCAAAAGTGAGATAAATATAAAAATTGAATTTTAATTAGAAAAAAATAAAACAGCATATTGTATAAAAAATAAAAGGTAAAATCTGTAAAGTTACACAAAAATAATGATGAATTTATAATTTGTTAATAATTTGATTGACAAACATGCAAAAGGAAGTTAATATAGGTTTACGAACAAAAAAGTTAGCTAACATAAGCTAAAACAGGAGGTAACATTTATGAGAAAGGGTAGAGACGGGGGAGTTGCTGCAGCGGCAGTACAAACGAACACGGCTATACGACAGAAAAGCGTATGGGAAAGAATGAAAAAGTGTTGGCAGCTGTATGTGTTTTTGATACCGGCATTGCTGAGTCTGATTATTTTTTCTTATGCACCAATGTATGGTATTATACTGGCTTTCAAAGACTATAACCCGTTGGACGGCATTTGGGGAAGCGAATGGGTAGGACTGGAGCACTTCATTCGATTTTTTAATTCTCCGTATTTTGTACAGCTCTTAAAGAACACATTGATTATCAGTATTTATGGATTGATCGTAGGCTTTCCTATTCCGATTCTTCTGGCACTGGGACTGAACTATGTAAGAAATCTGAAATTCAAAAAGACAGTACAGACGGTTACCTATGCTCCGTACTTTATTTCAACAGTAGTATTGGTTGGTATTCTCAATATTGTATTTTCAGACAAAGGATTTATCAATCAGTTTATTACAATGACAGGACATGAATCCATTTTGTTCATGGGAATTGAAAAGTATTGGAGACACATTTATGTTTGGTCAGGAGTATGGCAGAGCATGGGATGGAGCGCCATCATTTACATAGCAGCTCTTGCCGGTGTAAGCCCGGAACTTCACGAAGCGGCAATTATTGATGGAGCAAGCAAACTGCAGAGAATCCGCTATATTGATCTTCCGGCAATCATGCCGACAATTGTTATTACCCTGATTTTGAACAGTGGTGCTATCATGAGTGTCGGATTTGAAAAGGCATTCCTGATGCAGAATCCGCTGAACACAGGAGTATCCGAAATTATTTCCACCTACATTTATAAGGTCGGTCTGATTTCCAGTGAATACGGTTATTCTACAGCGGTTGGTCTGTTTAACTCTGTAGTCAACTGTATCCTGCTTCTTACAGTTAATCAAGTAGCGAAGAAAATGGGACAGAGTTCCATCTGGTAGGAGGAGAAAAGATGAGTGTGAGATTAGTCAGCAAGGAATTTAAAAAACAGAGCAAGTCGGATAAAGCTTTCGATATCATCAACCATATTTTCCTGATCCTGATCCTGATTGTGGTGCTGTATCCGCTTTGGTTTATTGTAATCGCTTCTTTCAGTTCACCCAATGAAGTGGCAGCAGGCAATGTTTTATTCTGGCCGAAAGGCTTTAACGTGAAAGGGTACGCTGAGATTTTTAAATATGAGAAGATTTGGATTGGTTACAAAAACAGTATTATTTATACTTTTGTGGGAACAGCGATCAATCTGATCGCCACGATACCGGCAGCATTTGCCTTTTCAAGAAAGAAAGATCTGGTAGGTTCAAAATTTCTGATGCTTTTGTTCACCATTACCATGTTTTTCGGCGGTGGTTTGGTTCCTACCTACTTATTGATTCAGAATCTGGGACTTTATGACACTATGTGGGCGCTGGTACTTCCTGGTGCGGTAAGCGTTTACAACCTGATTGTTGCAAGAACCTTCTTTGATCAGAGTATCCCTTACGAACTCTGGGAAGCAGCTACGGTAGATGGATGTGACTATGCGAAATACTTTTTCCGTATTGTCATTCCGATTTCCAAACCGATTATTGCAGTTATGCTGCTGATTTATGCAGTAGGACACTGGAATTCCTACTTCAACGCATTGATTTATATCATTGACAGTGCAAAACAGCCGCTGCAGGTAATTTTGAGAGAAGTTCTGATTCAGTCACAGAACGTTACTAATATGACAAGTACAAGTATGGATACGCTGGAAGCGCAGCGCCAGCTGTCTGAGATGATCAAGTACGGTGTCATTATTGTATCTTCACTGCCTGTACTGGTTATGTATCCGTTTGTACAGAAACATTTCGTAAAAGGTATGATGATCGGCGCTGTTAAGGGATGACATCCGGTGCTTTGTAAAAGAATCATCAGGAAAGCAGAGAAAGTTTACAGTCTTCGGACTGAAAAGCAATATTTTTTCTAAAATAGGAGGAAGAAAAATGAAAAAGAAAAGTGTAGCTCTTGTGTTGGCAGCTATTATGGCAGCAGGAGCAGTGACAGGATGCGGCGGAAGCGGCGGTGCAGCAAAAGAGGAAGCTGCAGCAGTTGAAGTATCCAAAGACGGTTATCCGGTAGTGGAAGAGACCGTAACGATTAAAGCGCTGGGCTATGGAGCGCCTGGATGCGGCGAATGGGAAGACTACGAAGTATTCAAAGAACTGGAAGAGAAATGTAACCTGGATGTACAGTGGACAACCATCAGCGGTGATGGTGCAGATGAGAAACTGAACCTGATGCTGGCTTCATCCAAAGAACTTCCCCATGCAGTTTTTTCAGGTCTTAGTACAACACAGATTGTTACCTATGCAGAAAAAGGTCTGATTCGTCCGATTGAAGACTTGATTGATGGAGGATACGCTCCTAATCTGAAAAAAATTCTGGATGAAAGACCGGATATCCGCAAAGCTATCACAATGCCTGACGGACATATTTATGCAGTTCCTTCCATCAACTCTGATGAAGAGCCTGTAATGACAACTACTTTAAACATCAACAAGGAATGGTGTGATACACTTGGTGTGGATGTAAATTCTATTAAAACTTTGGAAGATTTTGAAAATCTGCTGGAACGTTTCGTTACCGAAGATCCTAACGGAAACGGTGAGGCAGACGAAATCGGATTCACTTTTGAGCCTGTAGATCCTTATCATGTATGGAACGGTGACGCTGATTTCAGCGCTATGTGGGGAGTTTTCACTGACTGGGATCCGATCATGGTAAAAGATGGTGAGATTATATGCTCCATTGTACAGCCGGAATACAAAGAATATCTTACATGGTTCCGTGATATGTACACATCCGGACGTATTGACAAAGAAGTGTTCACTCATGACCACAATATGTACATGGCAAAGATTGACTCCGGAAACGTTGGCGCTTACCTGACAAATGGTCCTGTAACTTCTGCACAGGTAGAATACGTTACGATTGCTCCGTTAGAAGGACCGGCAGGCGCACAGTGGGGATCTCAGGACTTCTCCATCGATAAAGGAAGAGGTCTTATCACAACAGCTAACCCTTATCCGGAAGCTACTATGAGATTCATTGACTCTTTCTATGAGCCCCTTACATCTATGAAACTGAGCTATGGTGATTTCTTAGAAGAGGCAGGAGATGGAAAATACCAGGTTCGCACTGCACAAAGTGGAGAAAAATCCAATGCACCGGAAGCTTATGTAGGCAAAAACCTTTCCAAAGATGTAGTAGACACCTATTTAGTTAAGACAGAAGAACAGATTGCAGCAGATGAGAGAAAGGCATTATATGCGCCTTATCTGATGGAGCCCCTGCCGTTAATGAACTACACACCTGAAGAAGCTGATGAACTTTCCAGCCTGAGCGCAGATATTAAGAAAATTGCTGGAGAACAGAAAGCAAAATGGTGTACAGGTCAGGGCGACATCGATGCAGAGTGGGATAGTTATGTAGAAAGCCTCAATAAAGTAGGTCTGGAAAAATATATGGAAATCCAGAATGCAGCATACGACAGATTTAACGCAAGCTAATTCGGCTGCCTGACCGTGAATCAATTCCGGAACTATGACTTTGATGAGACGATATATCATGTCAAGGAAGACATAGGCCGTGAAAGTGGATAAAAAATAAAGGCCGCATGGCCGGAAAGTTGCAAAGAAACAGTTAAGATGCAATACCCGGTCATGCGGTTTTTCTGTTTAAAAGAACGGTAAATATGCGAAAAGTGAGGATTTATAAATGAGAGATAAGAAAATAATTGGCTATGTGGGAACCAAGGATCTGGGATTACTTCAGGAGAAAGATATTCGTATACTGAATGTGATCAATCTGGCATTTGGACATATTGAGGACGATGCGGTTGTTTATGATCCCGGTGAAAATGCCAAATATCTGAAAAGAGTGAAAGAAATCAATCCGGATTGTGCCATTGTACTTTCCGTAGGCGGATGGAGTGCAGGAGGATTTTCAGAAGCAGCTGCGACAGAAGAGGGCAGAAAAAAAGTGGCAGCAACATCTCTGGAGCTTATAAAAAAATATGATCTGGACGGTATTGATATCGACTGGGAATATCCCTGCATCGGCATTGCAGGAATCAAGGCAAGTCCGGCAGATAAGGAAAACTTTACTTTATTTTTAAAGCAGCTGAGAGAGACTTTGGATACTTTTACAGAGAGAAAACTTCTGCTCACTATTGCTGCAGGCGGAGACAGTTACTATACACGCTGTACAAATATGGCGGAAGCACAGAAATATCTGGATTATGTTCAGATTATGAGTTATGACTTAAGAGGAGGGTTTGTAGTTCATACGGGACACCATACGAACTTATATACGAATCCGGCAGACCTTTCACCTGTCAGTGCTGATTTTGCGGTGAATTGTTTTGTTGAGGCAGGCGTTCCCAGAGAAAAATTGGTCATCGGCGCTGCTTTTTATTCCAGAATGTGGAAAGAGGTTCCGGATGTGGATCATGGTTATATGCAGATGGCAGGAACAACAGGCGGATATGGTCCCAGTTATGGAGATTTGAAAGAAAATTATATCGAAAAAAATGGCTTCGTACGTTACTGGGATGATGCAGCCAAGGCACCCTGGCTGTTTGACGGAAAAACTTTTATCAGTTACGAAGATGAAGAATCTTTAAAAGCAAAAGCAGAGTATGTAAAAGATCAGGGGCTGCTTGGAATTATGTATTGGGAGTATTGTCTTGACAGCAGCTACACATTGACAAGCTGTCTGGATGAGGCTTTGCAGGAGTAGGAAGCAGAGCTTTTTTGAAAGTATCAGTGTGACGGCGAATAAAGCTTGAAAAACGGATTGATTTTCGAAATAATAAAGGCAGGAAGATGAAGACAAACAGAAGCTGTGCCAGGCTTCGCTAAATCAGGAGGTAACCATGCAGATAAAAATTGGAAGGACAGAAGGCACTGGGGTTGAAATTTGGGGGAGATATTCAGAGGACGTGACAGAAAGCAGGTTATTCTCCGGAAAAGAGAAAGAACTTCTTTTTCTGGTATCCGAAGAAGCAGGAAAGCCCCATCGGATTTATGTGGGATGCGGAGAAAAGAAAAGTGTAGATTTAAACAGGCTGAGAGTTGTGTTTGCTGCAGCTTTGAAAAAAGCAGAGGAATGTGGGGAAAAAGACATACAGGTTTTCCTGCCGGATATCGGAGAAATGGATGCAGGTCAGGCTGCAGCTGCAGCGACAGAAGGAATGCTGTTGGCCGGGTATCGATTTAAAGGTTATAAGCACCAGGATACGGCCGACGAGGCAAAACTAACTGAAAAAAAAATCTGGCTGTGGACAGAAAAGAATGAAGAGACCTGGAGAGCGGAAAAAGATAAGATTGAAAGAAACGTGCAGGAGGCGATAAGTCTGGCGGAATCTATCAATCAGATCCGTCCGCTGATTGAAAGGGCACCTAATGATCTGTATCCGGAGACTCTGGCTGATTTTGCGGTTCAAATGGGAAAACAGTACGGATTCGAAGTGACAGTTCTGAAAGAAAAAGAACTGGAAGAAGCAGGTATGAACGGTCTGTTAAGCGTAGGAAGAGGGACTGCTCACTCCCCTCGCTTTGTGATTATGCGCTATCATGGAAATCCGGGCGGAAAACTGTTTGGCCTTGTAGGAAAAGGAATCACCTGTGATACAGGAGGCTACTGTCTGAAAGGAAAAGACTCTCTGCCTTACATAAAGGGGGATATGGCTGGGGCAGCTGGGGTCATGGGGATTCTTTCTGCAGCGGCAAAAGCAGGATTGAAAATCAATTTGACCGCGGTTGTTCCCACAGCGGAGAATGTGATTGACGGAGACAGCTATAAGCCGGGAGATGTGGTCGTTACCATGTCAGGAAAGACGGTGGAAATCTTAAACACGGACTGTGAGGGAAGAATGATTCTGGCAGATGCACTCACTTATATGGCGCGGGAAGAAAAAGCAGATTTCCTTCTGGATATGGCCACATTGACCGGATTGGCAGGCTCTATGTTTGGCAGTCTTTATACACCGGTCTTTGCCAGCGATGACGTAATTTATGAGAAATTTATGGAAGCAGCCGCTGAAGCAGGTGAGGATTTTTGGCGAATGCCATTGGATAAAAGATATGAAAGTTATATCAGAGGGGATATTGCAGATCTTAAGAACATGGCGGGAGCAGGAACTATAACGGCAGCTGTTTTCCTGCAGCAGTTTACAGAAGGGAAACCCTGGATGCATCTGGATATTGCAGCGACGGCGATCCAATATCCACCGGTATACCCTTATGCAGAAAACATGCCTTCTGGTGTGGGAATACGAACAGTTTATCAGATGCTTAAAAATATGGAGGAATAACATGAGTCACTGGTTTGAAGATGCCAAGCTTGGAATTTTTATACACTACGGAATTTATGCGGTAAAAGGAATTGCAGAATCCTGGTCTTTTTATAACAAACAGATTTCTTATGAAGACTACATGAAACAGTTAAACGGATTTACAGCATCGGCATTCGATGCGGAAAAATGGGCAGATCTGATAGAAAAATCAGGCGCTCGTTATGCAGTCCTAACCACAAAACATCACGACGGGGTGGCTTTGTTTGATACAAAATACAGCGATTTGAGTGTGGTAAAGAAAACGCCGGCTAAAAGGGATATTGTAAAAGAATATGCGGATGCAGTGAGAAAAAGGGGAATTCGTGTGGGAATGTATTTTTCTCTCATAGACTGGTCCCATCCGGACTATGCCAGCGTTTATCAAAACGGGGAAATCCCGGAAGATTTGTCTGCGGTCAATCCCTTCTCTTCGCCGGTTGATGGGGTGGAACATCCTGAAAAATGGGAACGTTTTCTGGAATTCAACAATCATCAGCTGTCCGAAGTTTTAGGAAACTATGGCAAAGTAGATCTGCTCTGGTTTGATGGAGACTGGGAAAGAAGTGCAAAGCAGTGGGGACTGCCTGAATTTAAGGAATATTTAAAATCTTTTAATCCGGAACTGATTATTAACTCCAGGCTTCAGGGATACGGCGATTATAAAACACCCGAACAGGGGATTCCGATTACAAGACCCGAAGGCATGTGGGAATTTTGCACCACCATCAATTCTTCGTGGGGATATCAGCCTGGTGACAACCATTATAAGTCATTAAATCAGATTATCCGCATGTTTTGTGATTGTATCAGCATGGGTGGAAATATGCTTCTTGATATCGGGCCTAAAGAGGATGGAACGGTAGATGAAAGGCAGGAAGAAATTCTTTTAGGACTTGGAAAATGGGTGAAGACACATGAGGAAGCCGTTTTTGGAACGGAAGAAGGCATCATGAACCGCTACTGGCTGGGAGGAAGTACGATATCCAAAGACAGAAAAACCTTATATTTGTTTGTCTACGATCAGCCGAGAGAATGTGTATGTTTAAAAGGACTGTGCAACAAAATAAAGAAAATTACAGTTCTGCACAGTCAAAAAGAGCTGACTTGGGAAATTCACGGTGGCGTGCCGTGGTTTCAGATTCCGGGCACGACCTGGATTTCTTTAAAGCCTGAGGACTGCCATGAAAATGTAACGGTTTTGAAGCTGGAACTTGAGGGTGAAGTGGAAATGTATGGCGGCAGCGGAGCAGTAGTTACACATAATTAAAAGGAGTAAAACGATGAGTGGATATAGAATAGCAATTCCGGACAGCGGATTTTGCCCGCCGGTATATTATTGCAAGAGAGCTACCAAGCCGTTTCAGCTGGATGGAAATATTGAAAAGGAATTTTGGGAAGATGCTCCTTTTACGGATCTGTTTGTGGACATTGAAGGAGATAAAAGACCTAAGCCCAGGTTTGAAACAAAGGTTAAGATGTTGTGGGATGAGGAAAATCTTTACTTTGGCGCTGTGCTTTACGGGGATGAGATATGGGCGACTCTGACAGAACGTGACTGCGTCATTTTTTACGATAACGATTTTGAAATTTTCATAGATCCGGATTCCGATACCCACCAGTACTATGAATTCGAAATGAATGCGCTTAATACGGTATGGGATTTGTTTTTGACAAAGCCTTATCGTGACAGAGGCGGAAGACCTTTAAACGGTTGGGACATCAAAGGTCTTCAGACAGCAGTGCATATTAATGGGACGCTGAATGATTCCGATGCAGACAATAAGTACTGGATGGTGGAAGTAGTAATGCCTTTTGCTTCTCTTAAGGAGATGGCGCAGGGATGTTCGGCACCTCGGGTGGGAGATTATTACCGTGTGAATTTTTCCAGAGTGCAGTGGCAGGTGGAAAAAGAAAACGGAGGATATTCCAAGAAAACAGATCCTTCTACCGGCAGACCTTTTCCGGAGGATAATTGGGTATGGGCTCCTACAGGTCTTATCAATATCCACTATCCGGAACTTTGGGGATTTCTCTTTTTTACGGAAAATGGCGAGGAATACCCGATTCCGGCAGTGGAATATGTGAAATGGGAATTGCGAAGAATTTACTATTATGAACATAAGTATTTTGACGATTACGGCTGTTTTACAGAAAATATTTCTCAGCTGCAGATGGATCGGAATCCTCAGGTGTGGCCGCAGATTGAAGTGACTTCAGAAGGCTTTGTATTAAGCTGTGTCTGTGAGCAGGAAGAAAAGAAAGTTCTGCTCTATGATGATGGAAAAGTAGAGGTGCTTGACAGACAGGACGTGGAAAAAAGGCTTCGTCACATTCCTTTTACGGTGAGAAAGGAAGCATCAGAAAAAGAACTTCCTTATCTGGAATTTTTATATAAAAATATGCCGATCACAGACTTAAAGGATTGTGAAGAGGATTATTTTCTTCGTGTGGTAAGACAGGCACTTTACGTCAGAGAACATACGCCGTGGGGCAGGAATTTGCCGGAAGAGATTTTTTTGAACTATGTGCTTCCCTATCGAATCAACAACGAGCACATTGTCTTTTACCAGAAGATTTTCTGGGATGAGCTTCAAAAAGAACTGTTTGAGGGAAAGGATAAGGAAAATCTTACGCTGTACCGTGCGGCTGTGGAAGTAAACTACTGGTGCTTAAAAAAAGCTACGTATCAGTCCACAAACGAAAGAACCGGATCCCCGCTTACAGTTGTGAATAATGCGTTTGGAAGATGCGGAGAGGAATCTACGCTGGCAGTAGCGGCACTTCGCAGTGTGGGAATTCCCGCAAGGCAGTGTTATGCGCCTCGATGGAGTCACTGTGATGACAATCATGCGTGGGTGGAGGTTTATACAGAAGACGGATGGCATTTTCTGGGGGCCTGTGAGCCTGAATGGAAACTGGATCGGGGATGGTTCTGTGTTCCGGCTTCCAAAGCTATGCTTGTACACACAAAAGTATACACCGACAGACTTACGCTGGAAGCAGATAAAGTAACAAAAGATGCGGCAGGGAAAAAGGAAATAAATGTTCTGGACCACTATGCAGCCACAAGGCAGCTGAAGGTCAGGGTTGTAGATGAGAAGAAAAGACCGGTTCAGGGAGCGAAGGTTCGCATGGAGGTAGTGAACTTCTCAGAATTTTATCCTATTATGACCTGTTTTACAGATGAGAAGGGAGAGGCAGCAGCAGAAACCGGATGGGGGGATATGTTGCTTCACGCTTCTAAAAACGGCTCTTATGTAAGAGGATATTTCCATGGAAGAGAGGAAAACACAGGAGAAGTGGAACTGATACTGGACGGAAGGAAAGAAGAAACGGAAAGTTATGAATTCACTTTCCTGCCTCCGAAAGGAAGAAACACTTCTAACGATACACTCACAGAGGAAGAAAAGGCTTTGGAGAAAGAAAAATATGAGGAAGCCGTAAGAATGCGCAAAATGCAGGAAGACAGTTTTTATAAGGGTGAAAGAGCCAGAAAAGAAGCTGTCTGCCTCGGAAATGAAAAACTGGCGGAAATTCTGGAAAAATCCCGTGCAAATGCAGGTGAAATCCGTGACTTTCTTCTGGAAACGCCGGAGCAGCTGCGCGGTATGGCTGAGAAGCTTCTTTTTGCTCTGGAAGGAAAGGACATTTCCGATGTAGAAAAAGAAGTTTTGAAAGAACATTTGGAACAGTCCATGCCTTACGCAAAAGATTATCCGGAAGAGGTTTTTGTAAAGGATTTATTAAATCCCCGTATTTATCTGGAAGTTCTTACCTGCTATAAAAGTTTTTTGTCATCGGCCTTTAGCCAAGAGAAAAAGGATATATTCCGCGGTAATCCTGAAATGCTGTGGAGCTGGATCAAAGGACATATTTTCTGCTGCAAAGAGCCTGAAAATGAACAGCTGCGTCAGACGCCCTGCGGAGTTTTCATGGAAAAAGCAGGAAACAGCCTTTCCTTAAAAGTACTCTTTGTGGCAATCTGCAGAAGTGTTGGAATACCAGCAAGAATTGAGACCAGTGACAATGAGGTTTCTTATTATCAGAATGGAAAATATCGGAGAATTTCAGAAAAAGAAACCAGGGGAGAATCCCAGCTGATTTTGTGCCGCCAGCCTGGAAGTATGTTGGAATATGCAAGCAATGTCACCGTAGGCAAACTGGTTAACGGCGAGTACAAAACACTTTGGTTTGGCGATATTGCCTGGAAGGATGACAGCCTGATTTGTCCGGTGGGACCTGGAAATTATCGGATTATCGTGACCAACCGTCAGCCGGATGAAAGCAATCTGGTTCATGTGGATTTTGTCAAAGTAGAAGAAGGAGAAAATGTAAAGCTTACTATAGAAAAGCTGGAAGCAGACAGACAGGAGAAAGCGGTGAAACTGACCGACAGAACACTGTATTTAGAGGACGGCAGAAAGACGAAACTCGGTGAGGAACTGTTCGGGGAATCTTCCGGAGTACTGTGTTATATTCATACCAGTGAGGAACCTACAGAACATTTGTTGAATGAAATAGCTCAGAGAGGAGATTATTTCAGGAAAGCAGGGAAAAAAGTTGTCCTTGTCATAAGAGAAGAAAAAGAGCGGAAAGATGGAACACTGCAAAAAGCGCTGCAGGCAGCAGGAGACAGGATTCAGGTTCTTCGTGCGGATCAGGATTTTCCTGTGGAAAAAGAATTTGCAGATTTTGCCATCGCGGATGTAAGATTCCCGCTTGTAATTGTGACAAAAGAGGGAAGAGGGTGTCATGCCTGGGCAGGTTACCAGGTGGGAATTGCAGATATGATCTTGAAGTGTTTGTGATTCCTGAGAAAGTAAGATGAAATAAAGTCTATACAAGAGAAAGAAATATGTTCTTTCTCTTGTATACAGACTGTCTTGCGTGCTATAGTAAAATGAGTGGGGAAAAATACCTGAATTTTGGGGATGGAAGGTATAAAAGAGAATGAAGAGAAAAAAAGTAACGATGCAGGAAATTGCGGACAGATTAGGTGTCAGCAAGGTGACTGTCTCAAAAGCGCTGAACAATAAAGATGGCGTGGGTGCAGAACTGAAAGAGAAAATTCAGCAGATTGCCCGGGAGTCCGGTTACAGACTTCCTGCGGAGAGCAAAAAAAGTATAGCTGGAAAGCAGGGAGTAAAAAAGGTTGCGGTTTTCTGTGACAGCAAATTCTTTGATGAAACGGAAAGAAGTTACTTCTATGTAAAAATCTATCGTAAAATTGCGGATGAGCTGCTGAAAAGAGGGGGGATCGGTACCCTGCTCACATTGGAACGTCAAAAAAGCTATGATGCACAGAAGGCGCTTTTGGATGGAGCTACTTTTGATGGCGTGATTCTTCTCGGCAATCTGGATCCTGCTTTTGTCCGCATGGTCAGAGAGAGCAGTATACCTGTCATTTTTGTAGACAGTTACGATGAGAAAAAAGAAATTGACTGCGTGATGATGGAAAACTTCTATACTATGTATGAAGCTACCCGGTATTTGCTGGAATGCGGACACAGAGAAATTGGATTTGTGGGATCTATTATGGCAACACAGAGTATCACCGACAGATTCTTAGGGTATTCGAGAGCGCTTTGGGAATGGAAAATTTCTGTGCGTGAAGACTGGATCATAAAGGATCGAACGATGGATAATGAAAAAATAGATTTGGTCCTTCCAGAAGAAATGCCCCAGGCCTTCGTATGCAACTGTGATGAAACAGCATACCGTCTGGTAAGTCAGCTTGCCAAAGAAAATATACGGGTGCCGGAAGATGTTTCGATTGTAAGCTTTGATGATGATGTCTTTGCAGAATTATGTCAGCCGCCGCTGACAACAGTGGCCGTGGATATCAACGATATGGGGGAAAAAGCGGCGGAAAGTATCATGGACAATATTTGCCGCCCTGACGGAAAAAAAGAGGGCGCAGTTGTGAAAATGGTAAAAGGAAATATGGTGTTCCGAAATTCTGTAAAAAAGATAGAGAGCAATTGATTCCCATTAAAAAGCAGACAGATGAAAAAATAAAAGTTTTTGAGAGTACTGCAGCGTATCAGAAAAGGAGTCCGGAGACGGACTCTTTTCTATTTATAGGGAATGTGTTATACTGAAAAGCAGTATTTGGAAAAAATAAGTTCCGCATAAACAGGGTCAAAAGGACGTAGTTTTGCGATAATCAGGCGACAGGAAGGCGTCAAAGGAGGCAATTATGTACAGAGATCATACAAAAGTCATTCATATCGGAAACCGTGTGATCGGCGGGGGGAATCCCATTCTGATTCAGTCTATGACAAACACAAGAACAGAAGATGTTAAGTCTACGGTTGAGCAGATTTTAAGATTGGAGGAAGCCGGCTGCGAAATCATCCGCTGCACCGTTCCTACCATGGAGGCGGCTGAAGCTGTCAGAGAGATTAAAAAGCAGATTCATATTCCGCTTGTTGCAGACATCCACTTTGATTATCGCATGGCGATTGCAGCCATAGAAAACGGGGCGGATAAAATCCGTATCAATCCCGGAAACATTGGCGGCGCAGATAAAGTAGAGGCTGTGGTGAAAGCTGCCAGAGAGAGAAATATTCCGATCCGCGTAGGTGTAAACAGTGGTTCTCTTGAAAAAAATCTTGTGGAAAAATATGGAGGAGTCACTGCGGAAGGAATCGTGGAGAGCGCTCTTGATAAAGTACGAATGATTGAAAATCTGGATTATGACAATCTGGTTATCAGCATTAAATCTTCCGATGTAATGATGTGTGTAAAAGCGCATGAACTTCTGGCAGGAAAGACCCCGTATCCTTTGCATGTGGGGATTACGGAATCCGGAACGGTGACCAGCGGAAACATTAAATCCGGTATCGGATTGGGGCTGATTTTAAGCCAGGGTATAGGAGACACAATCCGGGTATCTCTTACAGGAGACCCTGTGGAAGAGATTCATTCCGCAAAAATCATACTGCGGACTTTGGGACTTAGAAAAGGCGGAATTGAAGTGGTAAGCTGTCCTACCTGCGGAAGAACCAAGATTGATCTGATTTCCCTTGCATCACAGGTGGAAAAAATGGCAGCAGATTTTGATCTGGATATTAAGGTGGCAGTGATGGGCTGCGTGGTAAATGGTCCCGGTGAGGCAAAAGAGGCGGACATCGGAATCGCAGGAGGCATCGGAGAAGGGCTTCTGATCAAAAAAGGAGAAATCATCCGGAAGGTACCGGAAAGCGAACTGTTGGAAACACTTCGTCAGGAGCTCCTGCACTGGAAGGAATAGGAGTGTGTCAATGGCAAAACCGTTTTTTGATGTTTTTCCCACATTGAAGTTGGAAGAGCCTTTGAATGGGCTGTTTGAAAAAGTGGAGGTGGAAAAAGTCACAGCAACGAAACAGAAGGATTTTATCCGCGTTTATATTCGCTGTGACAGACTGATCCATAAAGAGTCAATCTTTTATATCGAGCAGGAAATCAGAAGGCAGCTTTTTCATAACTGTCCGGTCACGATAAAAATATACGAAAAATTTCATCTCTCCGCCCAGTACAATCCGGAGAAATTCATGCAGGTATACAGAGAGAGTATTCTGTTAGAGCTGCAGGAATACAGTCATGTGCAGCATAATCTTTTTAAAAATGCCGAAATTTCTTATCCCGAAGAAAGAAAGATGCATCTGGATGTGGAAGACTCGGTGATCGCCAGGGCCAAAACGCCGGAGCTGATCCGTGTTTTGGAAAAGGTGCTGAACGAGCGCTGCAATCTGGGAACGGCCGTAGAGGTGGAGTTTGTAAAACCGAAAGAAAAGAAGAAGCGGGAAGAAGAGGATCTTGTTATTGCCAGAAAAGTGGCTGAAATTTCTGCCAGGGCGGCAGGCGGATATGGTTCCGGTATGTCTCAGGAGTCCGGGTATGGAGAAGATCCCATGGCAGCAGCTATGGCAGGCGCGGATACCGCTTATGAGGCTTACCTTGCATCCATAGGAGAGCAGGATGCCGCAAAACAGGCGGAAGCTGAACGGATGGAAGCATTCGGGGCTGGCAAAGCACAGGCGGAGTTCGCAAAATCGGGAGGCCAAAGCGGCGGAACCGGGACGGAAAAAGAGCGCGGCATGACCGGAGAAGGAAAGAACACAGGAGAAGTGCCCTTTGAAGGCGGCAGCGTAAGACCTGCGCCGGAGAGGGGAAACAAGCGATTCGGCAGGGGCGAAAAAAATACTTCCGGCGGTTCCAGAAGAGATTTTGGACGTTCTATCCGGCGCTCTGATAATCCGGACGTTATTTATGGAAGGGATTTTGAGGAAGATTCCATACCGATTGAGGAAATAATAGGGGAAATCGGTGAGGTCGTCATTCGCGGAAAGATTCTTACCATGGATAAGAGAGAAATCAAAAATGAGAGAACGATTCTCATTTTTGATGTGACGGATTTTACAGATACCATGACCTTGAAAATCTTTGTGAAAAATGAGCAGATGGATGAAATCAAGGATACGTTGAAGCCCGGAATCTTTGTGAAGGTAAAAGGCATGACCATGGTAGATAAGTTTGACAGTGAACTTACTATCGGCTCTATTGTCGGAATCAAGAAAATTCAGGATTTCACAAGCTCCAGAAGCGATCACAGCGCCAGAAAGAGGGTGGAGCTTCACTGCCATACCAAGATGAGTGATATGGACGGTGTTTCCGAGGCGAAAGACATTGTAAAGAGAGCTTTTCAGTGGGGACATCCCGCCATTGCCATTACCGATCACGGCGTAGTGCAGTCCTTCCCGGATGCCAACCACGTATGGGAAGATCTGTGGAAGGCAGAGAAGGCAAAGCGCAAGGAAGCCGGGGAAGAAAATCCCGATCCCAACGACTTTTTTAAGGTTATTTACGGCATGGAGGCTTATCTGGTCGATGATCTTAAGGAAATTGTCACAGGTGATAAAGGGCAGGATCTTCAGGCGGATTATGTGGTGTTTGATATAGAGACTACGGGTTTTTCTCCTATCAACAACCGGATCATTGAAATCGGAGCGGTGAAGGTGAAGGAAGGAAAAATTGTAGATAGATTCTCCACTTTTGTCAATCCGGATGTGCCGATTCCTTTTCGCATTGAACAGCTTACCGGTATCAATGACAGTATGGTTATGGATGCACCGTTTATCGATGCCGTTATGCCGGAATTTCTAAGATTTGCAGAAGGCTGTGTTCTCGTTGCTCATAATGCCAGTTTCGATATGAGCTTTATGATTGAAAACGCGGCGAGACTGAATCTGCCTTTTGATCCTACCTATGTGGATACGGTGGGAATTGCCCGTGTCCTGCTGCCTCACCAGGCAAAACATACCCTGGATGCGGTGGCAAAAACGATGGGAGTGTCGCTGGAAAATCACCATCGGGCGGTAGATGATGCGGAGGCCACTGCGGAAATTTTTGTTAAGTTCCTTCCTATGTTAAAAGAGCGGGGAGCGGACACGCTGACTAAGGTGAACGCTTTGGGGGAGGCCAGCCCTGACATTATCAAGAGGCTTCCCACCTATCATGCCATTATTCTGGCGAAGAATGATATTGGACGTGTAAACCTGTATACTCTTGTATCGGAATCTCATCTGACCTATTATGCCAAGAGACCGCGTGTGCCGAAAAGTCTTCTTTTAAAGCACAGAGAAGGATTGATTCTGGGAAGCGCCTGCGAGGCGGGTGAACTGTACCGGGCGCTGCTTGACGGAAAAAGCGACGCGGAGATTGCCCGAATTGTGAATTTTTACGATTATCTGGAAATACAGCCAAACGGCAACAATGCGTTCATGATTTCTTCAGACAGGGTGGAAAATGTCAATTCCATCGAGGATATTCAGAACATCAATAAAAAAATAGTACATCTTGGAGAGCAGTTTCAGAAGCCGGTAGTGGCAACCTGTGACGTTCATTTTCTGGATCCGGAAGACGAAGTATACCGCAGGATCATTATGGCGGGGAAGGGATTTAAAGATTCGGACGATCAGGCTCCTCTGTTTTTCAGGACCACCGAGGAAATGCTGGAGGAGTTTCAGTATCTGGGAAGCGAGAAGGCAGAAGAGGTTGTCATTACCAATACCAATCTGATTGCGGATATGATAGAAACCATGTCGCCGGTGCGGCCGGATAAATGTCCGCCGGTGATTCCGGACAGCGACAAGACGCTTACGGATATTTGTTATCGAAAGGCTCATGAACTTTATGGGGACGAGCTTCCGCAGATTGTAAAGGACAGGCTGGAAAAAGAGCTGAATTCCATTATCAGCAACGGATTTGCGGTTATGTATATCATCGCCCAGAAGCTGGTATGGAAATCCGTGGAGGACGGCTATCTGGTAGGTTCCAGAGGTTCCGTAGGTTCTTCTCTGGTGGCGTTCATGTCCGGTATTACAGAGGTAAATTCCTTGAGCGCTCATTATCGCTGTCCCAAATGTCATTATTATGACTTTGACTCTGAGGAGGTGCGCTCATACTCCGGGTTTGCAGGTTGTGACATGCCGGATAAGAACTGTCCGGTCTGCGGGGAACCGCTGATCAAAGACGGCTTTGATATTCCCTTTGAGACATTCCTTGGGTTTAAGGGAGATAAAGAACCGGATATCGACCTGAATTTTTCCGGTGAATACCAGAGTAAGGCTCATAAGTATACGGAGGTTATTTTCGGCGCCGGACAGACTTATCGTGCGGGTACGATAGGTACGCTGGCGGACAAGACGGCTTTCGGATATGTGAAAAACTACTATGAGGAGCGTGGAGTAAAAAAACGGACCTGTGAAATCAACCGTATTGTACAGGGATGTACCGGAATACGAAGGAGTACCGGGCAGCATCCCGGCGGTATCGTAGTACTTCCGGTGGGAGAGGATATCAATTCCTTTACACCGGTACAGCATCCTGCCAACGATATGACGACGGACATTGTCACCACGCATTTTGACTATCATTCCATCGATCACAACCTGCTGAAGCTGGACATTCTGGGACACGATGATCCTACCATGATCCGTATGCTTCAGGATTTGACTGGGGTGGACCCTACCACCATACCGCTTGATGACCCGCAGGTTATGTCTTTATTCCAGAATACGTCGGCTCTTGGAATTACTCCCGAGCAGATCGGAGGCTGTCCGGTGGGCTCTCTGGGAATTCCGGAGTTTGGTACGGAATTTGTCATTCAGATGCTCTTGGATACAAAGCCTCAGTGCTTTTCGGATCTGATTCGTATTTCCGGGCTGGGTCATGGTACGGACGTATGGCTGGGCAATGCTCAGACTTTGATTCTGGAAGGAAAAGCCACGATTTCCACGGCCATCTGCTGTCGAGATGATATTATGATTTATCTGATCCACAAAGGAATGGACAGCAGTCTTTCCTTTAATACGATGGAAAGTGTGCGTAAGGGAAAAGGGCTGAAACCGGAGATGGAAGAAGCTATGAGAAAGGTAGGGGTGCCGGACTGGTACATCTGGTCCTGTAAGAAGATCAAGTACATGTTTCCCAAAGCTCATGCGGCAGCCTACGTTATGATGGCCTGGAGAATTGCCTACTGCAAGGTAAATTATCCGCTGGCTTATTACACGGCTTATTTCAGCATTCGTGCCTCCGCTTTTTCCTACGAACTGATGTGCCAGGGACAGGAACATTTGGAGAGGATCATGGAGGATTACAAGCGCAGAAGCGATACTCTTTCCAAAAAGGAGCAGGATTCCTATAAAGATATGAAAATTGTGCAGGAAATGTATGCCAGAGGTTTTGAATTTATGCCCATCGATATTTTCAGGGCTCATTCCCGCAATTTTCAGATCATCGACGGGAAAATCATGCCGTCCTTAAACAGCATTGACGGTTTGGGGGAAAAGGCTGCGGATGCGGTTATGGAGGCGGCAAAAGACGGCCCGTTCCTTTCCAAGGACGATTTCAGAGAAAGAACCAAGGTTTCCAAGACGGTAATCGATATGATGGATTCTCTGCATTTGCTGGGAAACCTTCCGGAATCCAATCAGATCAGTCTGTTCGATTTTGGATTCTGACGGAAATGGGTAAAAAATGTTTTGATCATTTAAAAAATAAGGAAAACCATGCGGTCTGTGAAACAACTTCCGGACTGCATGGTTTTTTGTTTTTCAGACCAAATCATCAGGCGGCGTGTTGAATTTGCTCTTTAAATGTGGTAAATTATCCCAAAATGGGAAAATATGGAAATCTGTTTTAAGAGAAGGGATTTTATGATTCGGGAGTATCAGGAAGAGAATGTATACGAAGCTCTTCAGAAAAGACTGCGGTTGATTTTTGAAGAATTTGACAATATTTACGTGTCCTTTTCCGGAGGAAAGGACAGCGGTCTTTTGCTCAATCTGGTTTTGGATTTCAGAAAGAAATATTATCCGAAAAAAACAATCGGGGTTTTTCATCAGGATTTTGAGGCACAGTATACGTTGACTACGCAATATATTGAACGAACTTTTGAGCGAATCAAAGATGAAGTGGAGCCTTACTGGGTATGTCTTCCCATGGCTACAAGGACAGCGCTGAGCAGTTATCAGATGTACTGGTATCCGTGGGACGATAAGAAAAAGGACAGCTGGGTCAGGAAAATGCCCCAAAAGGATTATGTGATCAATCTGGAGAACAATCCCATAACTACATATCGCTACAAAATGCACCAGGAAGATCTGGCAAAACAGTTTGGCAGATGGTATCGTCTGGAGCACGGGGAGAAAAGAACGGTATGTCTTCTGGGGATGAGGGCAGATGAGTCTTTGCAGCGTTACAGTGGATTTTTAAATAAAAAGTATGGATACAAAGGGGAATGCTGGATCAGCAGGCAGTTTAAGGATGTCTGGTGCGCTTCGCCTCTTTATGACTGGACGCTGAACGACGTGTGGCACGCCAATTATCTGTTTGATTATGACTATAATGGCCTCTATGATCTTTATTATAAAGCGGGACTTAAGGTGTCACAGATGAGAGTGGCATCTCCCTTTAACGATTATTCCAAGGATTCTCTGAACATGTACCGGGTGATCGATCCGGAAATATGGGTGAAACTTGTAGGCAGAGTGAACGGAGCTAATTTTGCCTGCATTTACGGCAAAACGAAAGCTATGGGATACCGTAACATTACCTTGCCGGAAGGGCATACCTGGAAGTCTTACACTATGTTTTTGCTGGATACGCTTCCGGTAAGGCTTCGGAACAATTATGCCAAAAAGTTTAACACATCCATCAAATTCTGGCATGAAACGGGAGGCGGTCTGGACGAGGAGACGATCCGTGAACTGGAAGAGCACGGGTATCGTATTAAAAAAAACGGCGTTTCCAATTACACCCTGAACAAGAAATCAAGAGTTGTCTTTTTGGATAAAATACCGGATGACACGGATGATATTAAGAGCACAAAGGATATTCCCAGCTGGAAAAGAATGTGCTACTGTATTCTGAAAAATGACCATACGTGCCGTTTCATGGGGTTTGGCATGAGCCGGGAACAGCAGAGGCGTATCGATGCGATAAAAAAGAAATACAAAAGTGTGGAGGACATGGAATATGGAGTTTAAAAGTCCAGTATATAATGTGATTGCCGTACCGGTGGAGAAGATAGAACCCAATACCTATAATCCCAATGCTGTGGCGCCTCCGGAAATGAAGCTGCTCTATGACAGTATCAAGGCGGACGGCTACACGATGCCGATCGTCTGCTATTATGTAAAAGAAAGAGATACTTACATCATCGTGGACGGCTTTCATCGCTATCGTGTCATTTTAGAGCATCAGGATATATACGAAAGAGAAAAAGGAATGCTCCCGGTATCTGTCATTGATAAACCTTTGGACCAGAGGATGGCGAGCACGATCCGTCACAATCGTGCCAGAGGTACCCACGATGTGGATCTGATGAGCAATATTGTAAAGGAGCTTCATGAGCTGGGACGTTCCGACGCATGGATTTCCAAACATCTGGGTATGGACAGGGATGAAATACTGCGGCTGAAGCAGATTACCGGATTGAGTGCCTTGTTTAAGGATATCAAATTCGGAAAGGCATGGAAGCCGGTGGCAGAGGAAGAATACATAAGCAGCACGGCGGGGGCAGGAAAGGAAGTGCAGTACAGCGAGGAAATACCGGAATAGGGAATCAGGAGACTGAGAAAAGAGCGAAAAAATTTTTTGAAAAAAATTCAAAAAAACGCTTGCATTTTTTGAAAACATAGTGTATATTAAACGAGTGCTGTTGAGGCAGCCAAGTGAGGCTCGTTGGTCAAGAGGTTAAGACGCCGCCCTCTCACGGCGGAATCAGGGGTTCGATTCCCCTACGAGCTGCTCGTTTATTTTTTAAAAATGAACAGCCCAACCCAGAAGAACCACGTTCGGATAACATCCGGAGGTGGTGTTTTTCTTGTGTAACGGGAAAGTTTTTTCCTGTCGCACAAAAAGGCACTCCGCTGTGGATGCGCAGGCGCGCAGACAATCAGAAATTGCCCGGCACACATTGCCTGATGGCAATCGCGCTCTGAGATTTTTTCCAAAATACTTGTGCTATCCGGCAGAAAGTGGTATAGTAAAAGTGCTTTTATAGAATTACTGGAATTGGGAGTGGACTTTAACGAGTCCACTTTTCTTATACAGCAGGAAACTTTGTTTCCTGCTGTATAAGAAAAGTGAATAAGATGCGCACTCGCGCGAAAGGAAGAAGCGGCCGGGTGGCAGCCGCGCTCGGCGCGAGTGTACGCCAGGGCGTACACTTATTATGTTGGCGTATAGCGTATAAGAAAAATGCTTCGTGTAAGATGTGCATTTTGCGCGAGAGGAAGAAGCTGCCGGATGGCAGAAGTTTTGAGTGATTAGAATGGAGGAGACGATGTCAAAAAAAGAGACATACGAAAGCCGGACGGAAGAACTGCTTGCCCCTATTGCCGAGGCAAACGGTGTAGAAATTTATGATGTGGAATATGTGAAGGAAGGCAGTGAATGGTATCTGCGGGCCTACATTGACAAAGAAGGCGGCGTGAACATTCAGGACTGCGAAAATGTGAGCAGGGCACTCTCCGACAAACTGGATGCGGATGATTTTATCCGGGATTCCTATATTCTTGAAGTGAGCAGTCCCGGGCTTGGCCGTCCTTTAAAGAAAGACAAACATCTGCAGAAAAGTCTTGGTCAGGATGTGGAAATACGGCTGTACAAAGCACAGGATAAATGCAAAGAATTTGAAGGAACATTGAAAGCATTTGATGCGGAAAGCATTACAATAGAAACAGAGGAAAAGGAAATGACATTTGCAAGGGCTGATATCGCACTGATCAGACTGGCATTGGATTTTTAACATTGGAGGTTAAATGGAAAAATGAACAAAGAATTAATGGAAGCATTGGATATACTGGAGAAAGAGAAGGAAATCAGCAAGGAAACATTGTTTGAGGCCATCGAAAATTCTCTGCTGACAGCCTGCAAGAACCATTTCGGCAAAGCAGACAATGTCCGCGTGGAAATCGATCGCCAGACCTGTGATTTCAAGGTATATGCGGAAAAGGAAATCGTTCCTACCCAGGAGGATGTGGAAGACGACTGCCTGCAGATTTCTCTGGAGGATGCCAAGGAAATCTCCAAACGTGCGGAAGTGGGAGCAATCATCCATGTGGAAATCAAATCCAAGGAATTCGGACGTATTGCCACACAGAACGCGAAAAACGTAATTCTGCAGAAAATACGTGAAGAAGAAAGAAGCGTTATTTACAATCAGTATTTTGAAAAGGAAAAAGACGTGGTAACCGGCGTAGTTCAGCGCTATGTGGGAAGAAACGTAAGCATTAACTTAGGAAAGGCTGACGCTCTTTTAAATGAGAGCGAGCAGGTAAAAGGCGAGGTATTCAAACCGACAGAACGTATCAAAGTGTACATTCTGGAAGTGAAAAATACACCCAAGGGACCGCGTATTCTTGTAAGCCGTACTCACCCGGAGCTGGTAAAACGTCTGTTTGAATCAGAAGTAACTGAAATCAAAGACGGAACGGTAGAGATCAAAAGCATTGCCAGAGAGGCCGGAAGCCGTACCAAGATTGCTGTCTGGTCTAACAATCCCAACGTAGACGCTGTGGGAGCATGTGTAGGTTTAAACGGTGCCAGAGTTAATGCGATTGTGGAAGAGCTGCGCGGAGAGAAGATTGATATTGTAAACTGGGATGAAAATCCTGGAAATCTGATTCAGAATGCGTTGTCTCCCGCTAAAATCGTTGCGGTATTTGCCGATCCCGATGAAAAGACAGCCAAGGTTGTCGTTCCGGATTATCAGCTGTCCCTGGCAATCGGTAAAGAAGGCCAGAATGCGAGACTGGCAGCAAGACTGACCGGATACAAGATCGATATCAAGAGTGAAACACAGGCTAAAGATGCACCTGGTTTCCGCTACGAAGATTATCTGGATGATGAGTATATCGAGGAAGATGACTTCCAGGAAGAGTCCATGGAGATGACAGAGAAGACTGCGGTTGACGCTGAGGATGATATCGAAGTGGCAGAACAGGAAGAAATGGAAGCTGTGGAAGCGGAAGAAGTACAGGAAGAGGCTGCCGCAGAAGACAACGAAGACGTGGAAGTAAACGATGAGGAAGTAGCGAAGGTGCTGGGTGAATTATTTGCGGATATTCACACAGACGGCGCAGAAAACTGATGGTGAGCAGTATGAATAAAAAGATTCCCATGAGACAGTGCGTAGGATGCGGCCAGATGAAGGCCAAAAGAGAACTGATGCGTGTTTTGAAAACCACAGAAGGGCCGATCGTACTGGACGTGACAGGCAGAAAGAACGGAAGAGGCGCTTACCTTTGCAAGCAACTTTCCTGCCTTCAGCAGGCAAGAAAAAATAAAGGGCTGGAGCGCTCCTTCAAAATGAGTATTCCGAATGATGTGTATGACAGTCTGGAAAAGGAGTTTGAGGAAATTGAAGCCGAATAAAGTATTTTCCCTGCTTGGTCTTGCCACAAAAGCGGGAAAAGTAGTCAGCGGAGAGTTTATGACAGAGAGAAGTGTCAAGGACGGCTCTGCATATATGGTCATTGTCGGAGAAGATGCTTCCGACAATACTAAGAAAAATTTCCGCAATATGTGTGAATACTATCACGTCCCTGTTTTCTTTTATGGAACAAAGGAAGAACTGGGGCATGCGATAGGAAAGGAGATGCGGGCATCTCTGGCAGTAATTGAAAGCGGATTCGCCAGAAATATCATGAACCATTTGGATGCTGAAACTAACAAATAAACGGAGGTAACAGCATGACAAAAATGAAAGTATATGAACTTGCGAAAGAGCTGGATATCAAAAGTAAAGATATCATTTCATATTTACATGATACAGGGATAGAAGTCAAAGCTGCACAGTCTTCTCTTGATGAGAAAGCGGTGGAGATCGTAAGAAAAAAATTTGCCGTATCCGGAGGGAATATGGCGGTTTTGGCAGCAGAAGCTTTGCAGGAGAAAAAAGCGGAAGCAGCAAAAGAAGCAAAAGAGAAAGAAGCAGAAGCAATAAAAGAAAGCGAACAGAGAAAGGAACCACAAGTGAAGGAAGAACAGGAAGTTAAGAATGAGGCAGTAAAAGCAACTGCAGAAAACAATGCAAATAAAGAAAAGAAGAAAAAAATTATTGTGGTGAGCAATCCCCACAACAGCCGTGCATCAGGGGGAAACAACCGTCAGGGTGCAAACAGCAATGACCGCCGTCAGGGCGGAAATAATGGAAACCGCGCAGGTTACCAGACGAACAGCCAGGGACGTCCCGGACAGAGCCGCCCGGGTCAGAACCGTCAGGAGAAAGTGGAAAATCGTCCGCTGATCCGTCCCCTGACAAAGCCCTCACAGCCTCAGATGCCGGATGAAAAGCTTTTAAACAGAAACAAACCGTTAAAAGAAGAACGCCCGAACAAAGAGGCATTAAATCAGAACCGTGACGGACAAAACCGTGACAATCAGAACAGGATGGAAAGAAACACAGAACGGACCAACGACAGAGCAAATCGTCCGGAGAGAGGAGATCGTCCTGCAAGAACAGACCGTCCTTTTAACGGACAGAACCGTCAGAATCAGGAAAGGACGGGTAGAAATGAAGGAAGAGGAGAAAACCAGGGTCGTACGGCTTATGGAAACGGCCAGAGAAATAACCAGAATTCTAACCGCAATGCAAATAGCGGCAGACCTGGCGGTAATAATGAGCGCCCTCAGAGAGGCGATGCAAGGCCGGACAATAAATTCAGAAAAGCAGCTCCGGGCAAGGCGTTTATGCCGGAAACTCCGATTCAGGAGCCTGAAAAGCATCGTGACGACGAAAAACGCCGCCAGAATCAGGAAAGGGATAAACGTTCCAAAAAAGATCTGATCTACGAAGAGGATAACTCCGATAAACTGAAAGGCAAAAATAAAGCCGGAAGATTTATCAAACCGGAACCCAAGCCTGTGGAGAAGCAGGAGGAGCAGATTAAGGTAATCGTCCTTCCGGAAACCATTACCATCAAGGAACTGGCTGAAAAAATGAAAATGCAGCCGGCTGCGATTATCAAAAAACTCTTTATGGAAGGCAAGATCGTGACGCTGAATCAGGAAATTTCCTACGAAGATGCGGAAAACATTGCCATCGAGTTTGACATTATCTGCGAAAAAGAAGTTAAAGTAGATGTGATTGAAGAACTTCTGAAAGAGGATGAGGAAAACGAAGAGGATATGGTGCCCAGACCGCCGGTTATCTGTGTTATGGGTCACGTTGACCATGGAAAAACCTCTCTGCTGGATGCAATCCGTAAGACAAATGTGACAGACCGCGAGGCAGGAGGAATCACACAGCATATCGGTGCTTATACAGTTTCCATCAACGGACAGAAGATTACATTCCTGGATACACCCGGACACGAAGCTTTCACCGCTATGCGTATGCGCGGGGCAAATTCTACAGATATTGCAGTCCTGGTAGTTGCAGCCGATGACGGTGTTATGCCTCAGACTGTGGAAGCAATCAACCATGCCAAGGCAGCAGGCATTGAAATTATCGTGGCAGTAAATAAAATGGATAAACCCAATGCCAATATGGAACGCGTGAAACAGGAACTGACAGAATACGAACTGATCGCAGAAGATTGGGGCGGAAGCACCGTGTTTGTACCGGTATCTGCAAAGAACGGCGACGGTATCCAGCAGCTGCTGGAGATGATCCTTCTGACTGCGGAAGTTATGGAACTGAAAGCAAATCCGAATCGCCGTGCAAGGGGGCTTGTAATCGAAGCAGAGCTGGATAAAGGACGTGGTCCTGTGGCAACGGTTCTGGTACAGAAAGGTACTCTGCATGTGGGTGACTTTGTATCTGCAGGCGCAAGCCACGGTAAAGTCCGTGCTATGATTGACGATAAGGGAAGAAGAGTGAAAGAGGCTGGTCCTTCCACACCGGTAGAGATTCTGGGCCTTTCCGATGTTCCCAATGCCGGAGAAGTTCTGATCGCACATGAAAACGATAAAACTGCAAAATCCTATGCAGAAGCTTTCATTGCACAGAATAAGGAGAAAAAACTGGAAGAGACAAAAGGCAAGATGTCTCTGGATGATCTGTTCAGCCAGATTAAGGAAGGCAACCTGAAAGAACTGAACCTGATCGTCAAAGCTGACGTACAGGGAAGTGTGGAAGCTGTAAAACAGAGTCTGATGAAGCTTTCCAACGAAGAAGTTGTGGTAAAATGCATTCACGGCGGTGTTGGCGCTATCAATGAATCTGACGTTATGCTGGCAAGCGCTTCCAATGCAATCATTATCGGCTTCAATGTACGTCCGGATGCGACTGCAAAAGCAACAGCAGAACGCGAAGGCGTAGATGTTCGTCTGTACAAAGTTATTTACCAGGCGATCGAGGATATCGAAGCAGCTATGAAGGGTATGCTGGATCCTGTATTTGAGGAAAAAGTAATTGGCCATGCAGAGGTGCGTCAGATCTTCAGAGCGTCTGCGGTGGGAAATATCGCTGGTTCCTATGTTCTGGACGGTGTATTCCAGAGAGGATGCAAAGTACGCATCACAAGAGAAGGAGAACAGATTTACGAAGGTGCGTTGGCTTCCCTGAAGAGATTTAAAGATGATGTAAAAGAGGTAAAAGCCGGATACGAATGTGGTCTTGTGTTTGAAGGATTTGATCAGATGCAGGAACTGGATATCGTAGAGGCGTATATTATGGTAGAAGTACCGCGCTAGGTCTTTGGACCGGGATGGGAAGCGCAGCTGTGGGCAGCCGGAAATTCCGGTTCCCTCAGTGTGCGCTTTCTGCTGTTTCATACCGGGAAAAGCGGAACAGGAACTTTGACTGTGGCCTCTGTTCCGACAGCAGTTCCCGTGCAGTGTAAGGCAGGTACTCTGAAATGGAGGATGTATCATGAGAAAAAACAGTGTAAAAAATATCCGTATTAACGGCGAAGTACAGAAAGTGCTGGCAGAAACGATCCGCGGGGAGATCAAGGATCCGAGAATCAGTCCGTTGACTTCTGTAGTGTCCGTGGAAGTTTCCCCGGATTTAAAAACATGCAAGGCCTGGATCAGTGTGCTGGGAAACGAAGAGGCCCAGAAAGAGACACTGGCAGGTTTAAAAAGTGCCACAGGCTACATTAAAAATCGACTGGCAAAAACCGTTAACTTAAGAAATACTCCGGAAATTACCTTTGTTCTGGATCAGTCTATCGCATACGGTGTAAACATGTCGCATAAAATTGACGAGGTAATGTCAAAACAGGAGCAGAAGGAAGAGAAAGAAGAAGAGAATGAATAAAATTTTAGAGGAATTAAAAGGAGCAAAAACCATCGGAATCAGCGGACACATTCGCCCGGACGGAGACTGTGTGGGTTCCTGCATGGGCCTGTATCTGTTTTTGAAAAAGGCCCTTCCGGAAGCGGAAGTCAAGGTCTATCTGGAAAGACCTGCAGATATTTATGACTGTATCAAAGGTGTTGAGCATATAGCCGAAGCCGGCAGTGAGCCGGAAATTCTGGATGTATTCATTGCGCTGGACGCCGGGAAAGAGCGCCTGGGAGAGGCGGAAAAATATTTTGACGCGGCTAAAAAGACGATAAATATAGACCATCATATCAGCAATAAGGGAACCGGTGATATCAACTATATTGTACCCGACGCTTCTTCCACAAGTGAACTTGTCTTTGACGTTATAGACGAGGAAATGCTGGATGCAGATATCGCGCAGGCGCTTTATATGGGAATCGTTCACGATACCGGTGTGTTTCAGTATTCCAATACAAAGCCCAAAACCCTTAAAACTGCGGCAAAGCTGATCGAATACGACTTTGATTTTTCCAGACTGATCGATACGACTTTTTATGAAAAAACCTATATCCAAAATCAGATTTTGGGAAGAGCGCTGTTGGAGAGTATTCTGTTTCTGGATGGAAAATGTATTGTCAGTGTTGTCGACAGAAAGACCATGGACTTTTACGGGGCCCGTCCGTCGGATCTGGACGGAATTGTCAGTCAGCTGCGCAGCACCAAAGGCGTGGAATGCGCTGTTTTCATGTATGAGACAGGGCTTCAGGAATACAAGGTGAGCATGCGCTCCTGCGGCGGAGTGGACGTAGCCTCCATTGCCTCTTATTTCGGAGGCGGGGGACATGTGAGAGCGGCAGGATGTACCATGAAGGGAACGTTCCATGACGTTATCAACAACCTTTCTTTGCATATCGAAAAACAGCTGAAAGAGGAAAAGCCGGAATGAATGGAATTTTAAACATTTATAAGGAAAAGGGATTTACCTCTCATGATGTGGTGGCAAAGCTGAGAGGCATCTGCGGACAGAGAAAAATCGGACATACGGGAACTCTGGACCCGGATGCGGTGGGGGTTCTTCCGGTATGTCTCGGAAATGCCACCCGACTTTGCGACATGCTTACCGATAAGACAAAAGAATATGAAGCAGTGATGCTTCTTGGCAAGGTGACCGATACCCAGGACACTTCCGGCACGGTTCTTGAGGAAAAGCCTGTAAATGTAACTGAAGAACAGGCAAGGGAAGCGATTTTCTCTTTTATCGGACACTATGAGCAGATACCGCCTATGTACTCGGCGGTAAAGGTAAACGGGAAAAGACTGTACGAGCTGGCCAGAGCAGGGAAGGAAATCGAGAGAAAAAGCCGCCCGGTGGAAATTCTGGAGCTGGAAATTCTGGATATGCAGCTTCCCTTTGTCACGATGCGGGTAAGCTGTTCCAAGGGAACTTATATCAGAACGCTGTGTCACGATATCGGACAGAAATTGGGCTGCGGAGCATGCATGGCTTCTTTAAAGAGAACCCGCTCCGGACAGTTTTCCATAGAAGATGCGATTACGCTGTCAGAGGCGGAGAGACGGATGAAAGAAGGAACTCTTGAGGAAATGCTTGTCAGTGTGGAGAGCGTATTTTCCGACTTGCCGGTGATCACGGTAAAACCCGGATTTGAAGTGATGGCTCAGAACGGAAATTCTTTTTATCCCAATCAGATTCGCCGGGATGACAATGGGAAGATAAGACAGACAACAGGGGAAACAGAGAAAAGAGAAGAAGCCCGCCTTTACGATGAGAGCGGACGCTTCTATGGCATTTATCTTTTTGACGAACAAAACAAAAGGTGGAAACCGGAGAAAATGTTCCTCTGAAAAAACAGGAAGGAAAACGGGAAAGATGCAGATAATCTCAGGAACAACGGAGTTTCATACAGAAAAACCTACTGCAGTGGCTATCGGGAAATTCGACGGTGTTCATATTGGGCATCAAAAGCTGCTTGGGGAAATTTTAAATGCCAAAAAGGAAGGACTGCTTTCGGCGGTATTTACTTTCGATCCTTCTCCCACAGCGTTTTTTTCGGGACATGCCGGAAAAGAGCTGACGACAAAGGAGGAAAAAAGACGTCTTTTCAGGCAGCTTGGCATTGATATTCTGGTGGAATTTCCGTTAAACACACAGACAGCGTCCATGTCGCCGGAAAGGTTTGTGCAGGAAATCCTTCATGAAAAGCTTCAGGCGGCTATGGTGGCTGCAGGCACAGATCTTTCCTTTGGTGATAAGGGAAAAGGGGATAGTGTTCTTTTGCGGAACCTTTCAGAACGCTACGGTTACCAGGTCAGGATCATTGACAAAGTGGAAAAAGACGGAGTGGAAGTAAGTTCCACTTACGTGCGCAGCATGGTGGAAAAAGGAAAGATGGAGCGGGCGGCAGCGCTTTTGGGAGAGCCTTTTTCGGTTATGGGCACGGTAATCCACGGACGGCAGCTTGGAAGAAAAATCGGAATGCCTACCGTGAATCTGACGCCGCCGCCGGACAAGCTGCTTCCTCCTAACGGGGTGTACTATTCTGAGGTGGAATTTCATGGCGGAAAATACTGCGGGGTCACAAATGTAGGCTGCAAGCCTACGGTGGACGGAAGCGGGCAGGTTACTGTGGAAACCTATATCTATGATTTTGCAGAAGTAATTTACGATACTTTTATCACGGTAAAGCTGTTGCATTTTGTACGGCCGGAGAGAAAATTTTCCTCGGTGGAAGAGCTTAAGGCAGCCATGGAGCAGAATATACAGGATGGAAAACTTTTTTTCACACGATAGCAAAATTCACTCCTCCTATTGTGTGAGAAATGTCTACAGGAGAGAAGATCAATGAATCTTTTAGTAAAAGCAAAAAAAATAAGAAATCATCCTCTTGTAAAAACTTTAGCGCGAAACAAGGGGAATCCACGAACTTTAGTGCTCATTGAGCCCCTTTGGGGAATACCTTATAATCTTATCGCCCCTTTTGCCACATTATATATGTATACCCAGGGAATTACGGATGTACAGATCGGTACTATCTTGTCCATTACGATGTTCGTTCAGGTGTTTTTTTCTTTTTTCGGCGGTATCCTGACAGACAAACTGGGGCGGAAACGTACTACTATGCTGGGAGATTTTTTCGGGTGGGGACTAGCTTGCGTGGTTTGGGCTGTTTCGGATAATATCTGGCTTTTTCTTGCGGCTGCCTTGCTAAACTGTTTTGAACAGGTCAACCAGACGGCGTGGTTCTGCCTTCTGATCGAAGATGCAGAGCCGAAGGATCTGGTAGGGATTTATACCTGGGTAAATATCGGCGGGCTGGTGGCAATATTTTTTGCGCCTCTTTCCGGTCTGTTTATCAATTCCTATTCCGTTGTACCGGTTCTCAGAATTTTATATCTGATCTTTGCGGCAACCATGCTCATGAAGACGTTGATCACCTGGAAATACTGCAAAGAAACCAGACAGGGAAAGGTTCGCATTGCGGAGACGGAAAAGGTTCCGATATCCCGGATGCTGGGGGAATACAGGCATCTTATTCCCAGAGTGCTCAGGGACAGAAGGATTATGAAAGCGGTGGCTGTATCCGTTATACTTTATATTACAAATCTGGTCAGTGTGAATTTTTTCAGTCTGTATGCAACCCAGCGTCTTGAACTTCCCAATCAGTATCTGGCGCTGTTTCCTATTTTAAATGCGGCGGTCATGCTGTTTTTTATGGTAATCGTGCAGCATCGGGACAGCAGTTCAAAATTCAGAGCTCCCATGCAGACCGGACTGGCACTTTATGCGCTGGGCATATTGTTTTTGCTGCTTGCTCCGGTGAATAATCTTGTATGGATTGTGATTTATGTGTTTGTGACTGCTGTGGCAAGCGCGCTGGTCACTCCCCGCAAGGATGCACTGATCCAGTTAAATATCGATCCGCAGGAAAGAGCAAGGATCAACGCTTTGATCATGGCTTCTACGATTGCCTTTTCCTCTCCATTTGGCTATTTTGCAGGATGGCTGTCAAGCATTGACCGCCGCTTGCCTTTTGTGTTTATGCTGCTTTTATTTGTGACAGCCATGCTGATTGTCAGACGGATCCGGGAACCGGAACCGTGTCGCGAAGATGACAATAAGCAGTAAGCATGTCGGTGCAGTTTTCCAAATGGTGTGAGCAAAAGGCTGCGAATGGTAAAAAAAGCCGGAAGCTATCCGGTTGACAGATCAGGCGGTTTTTACTATAATTAACAACGTGTAATAAAGTGTAATAATTTTGTAACATTTCATTTCAAAGGAAGGACAGAAACAGAACAGGAGATTTTGAATGAAAAAAACAAATGCGCTGATACTGGCAATGGCTGCGGGATTATTTTTCGCAGGAGCAAATTCCATGGATGCACAGGCGGCTTCCACCATACGTGCCATTCTGCCTTCGGCAGGTGTGGCAACCATTCTGGAAGACAACGTGGAAAAAGAAGAGTATCTGCAGGTGGCAGAAGAGGTAAAGGCAGAGAGAAAAGCGATGTACGGCTACGAAAATCTTGGCGTAGCTAAAGTAAATGATTATTTGAATATACGGGAAAATCCCTCAGAGGACGGCGAACTGGTGGGAAAGCTTCCCAAAAACGGCGGCTGTGAGGTAATAAAAGAAGAAAACGGATGGTATCAGATAAAATCCGGAAAAGTAAGCGGATACGTTCGTGCGGACTATCTGATTACAGGAGACGAGGCCAGATACCGTGCTCAGGAGATCGCGGCTGATATGGCGGTGGCAACTTCGGGAGGTCTCCGTGTAAGGGAAGAGCCCAACACAGACTGTCCGGTCATCACAACGGTAGCGGAAGGCGAAGAACTGGAAGTTGTGGAAGTGCTGGACGGCTGGGTAAAGATCATGCTGGATGATGAAGAAGCTTATGTTTCGGCAGAATATGTCACCATCTCCAAAAATCTGGAAAAAGCCGTTACCATGACGGAAATCGAATATGGAGAAGGCATTACGGATGTTCGGGTTGACCTTGTAAACTATGCAAAACAGTTCCTTGGAAATCCTTACGTTTGGGGCGGAACAAGCCTTACAAACGGTGCAGACTGTTCAGGATTTGTACAGAGTATCTTTAAACAGTACGGCGTATCACTTCCCAGAACATCGGTATCACAGAGCCAGTCGGGAACCAAAATTTCACTTTCAGAGGCAAAACCGGGCGACTTGATCTTTTATGATAAGGGCGGTACGGTCAACCACGTGGCAATCTACATCGGAAACGGACAGGTTATCCATGCAAGTAACCCCAGAACAGGTATCCGTATTTCCAATGCTACTTACCGTACACCTCATTCTGTGCGCCGGGTACTTCCGTAAAAATTATTTCGGCGCTCACAAAAAGCTTACGTAAAAAGGAAAGTTTCACATGAGGGATGAAATTCCTTCACAAAAATAGGAGAAAAATATTTACAGAAAACTTTCCGTATGATATACTGTCACAGTATGAGTTCAGCCGATGCTCAGAGACGGGAGACTCCGACCCGCATCTTAGTGTCAGGCGGTTAAAAATAAGGAGGAAAAACAAATGATTTCTAAAGAAAAGAAAACAGCGATCATCAAAGAGTACGCAAGAACAGAAGGTGACACAGGTTCACCGGAAGTGCAGGTAGCAGTTCTGACAGCAAGAATTCAGGAGCTGACAGAGCATCTGAAAGCTAACCCGAAAGACCATCACTCCAGAAGAGGTCTTCTGCAGATGGTAGGTCAGAGACGTGGTCTTCTTGCATATCTGAAGGAAAAAGATATCGAGAGATACCGTACTTTAATTGAAAAACTGGGAATCAGAAAATAATGACTCTGGTAAGGCGGAATATGCCGGCTGCGGCTGGCATCCGCCTTATTTTTGCGGAATAAGGCTAATGGAGGAGGGCTTTTTGCCAAGAGAGAAAGCCCGGGGCAGAGGAATGCAACCGAGACCACTGACAAGTTCATTTGGCGTTAGACAAGTGGATTTGTCAGTAGTTTCGGCATCTTCTGCCTGATAAACAAAAAAGCCGACAGGCTGAAGAAAAGAAGGAGAGATGACATGTACAAGACATTTACGATGGAACTTGCCGGACGTACTTTAAGAGTAGATATCGGCAGGGTAGCAGCACAGGCAAACGGAGCTGCATTTATTCAGTATGGCGATACAACAGTATTGTCTACAGCGACAGCAAGTGAAAAACCCAGAGAGGGAATCGACTTTTTCCCGCTTTCTGTAGAATATGAAGAGAAACTGTATGCGGTAGGAAAAATTCCTGGAGGATTCAACAAGAGAGAGGGAAAAGCGAGCGAAAATGCAGTGCTGACAAGCCGTGTTATCGACCGTCCTATGCGTCCTCTGTTCCCGAAGGATTACCGCAACGACGTTACTTTGAACAACCTGGTAATGTCCGTAGATCCTGCCTGCCGTCCGGAGCTGGTAGCTATGCTCGGCTCTGCCATTGCGGCATGCATTTCCGATATTCCTTTCGACGGCCCCTGCGCTATGACTCAGGTTGGTCTTGTGGATGGAGAGTTTGTGATCAATCCTTCTCAGGAACAGTGGAAAAACGGTGACTTAAACCTGACAGTTGCTTCCACATCTGAAAAAGTAATCATGATCGAAGCGGGAGCCAACGAAGTTCCGGAAGACAAAATGCTGGAAGCAATTTATCTGGCTCACGACATCAACCAGACAGTGATCGCATTTATCAATCAGATGGTTGCAGAATGCGGCAAGAAAAAACACGAATATACAAGCTGCGCAGTTCCGGAAGAACTGTTTGAAGCTATGAAGAAGATTGTTACTCCGGAGGAGATGGAGGAAGCAGTTTTCACAGATGTAAAACAGGTTCGCGAAGAAAATATCAGAAATATTACAGCAAGACTGGAAGAAGCTTTTGCAGATAACGAAGAGTGGCTGGCTGTTTTGGGAGAGGCTGTTTATCAGTATCAGAAAAAGACAGTGCGTAAGATGATCTTAAAAGATCACAAACGTCCCGATGGCCGTGCTATCACACAGATCCGTCCTCTGGCAGCTGAAGTGGATATTATTCCGAGAGTTCACGGCTCTGCTATGTTTACACGCGGACAGACACAGATCTGCACCGTTACTACACTGGCTCCTCTTTCTGAAATGCAGAAAATTGACGGACTGGATGAAAATGAAGTGGCTAAGCGTTATATGCACCACTATAACTTCCCTTCTTACTCTGTAGGAGAGACAAAACCCTCCAGAGGACCGGGACGCCGTGAAATCGGACATGGCGCTCTTGCTGAGAAAGCCCTGGTGCCGGTACTGCCCAGCGAGGAAGAATTCCCCTATGCAATCCGTACAGTATCCGAAACTTTTGAATCCAACGGCTCCACATCTCAGGCATCTGTCTGCGCATCTACAATGTCTCTGATGGCAGCAGGTGTACCGATCAAAAAACAGGTTGCAGGTATTTCCTGTGGTCTGGTGACAGGCGATACAGATGATGATTATATTGTTCTGACAGATATTCAGGGTCTGGAAGACTTCTTTGGAGATATGGACTTTAAAGTTGCAGGTACTCATGACGGTATCACAGCAATCCAGATGGATATCAAGATTCACGGACTGACAAGACCTATCGTTGAGGAAGCAATTGCCAGAACCAAGGAAGCAAGAGAATATATCTTAAATGAAGTTATGACACCCTGCATCGCGCAGCCGAGACCGGAAGTGGGACCTTATGCACCGAAGATCATTTCTGTTCAGATCGATCCGGAAAGAATCGGAGATGTTGTTGGACAGAGAGGAAAAACAATCAACGAGATCATTGCCCGCACAGGTGTTAAGATTGATATTTCCGATGACGGAAATGTATCTATCTGCGGAACCGATAAGGAAATGATGGAAAAAGCAGTGGAAATGGTTAAGATCATCACCACAGACTTTGAAGAAGGCCAGATTTTCAAGGGAACCGTTGTAAGCATTAAAGAATTTGGTGCTTTCATTGAGTTTGCACCCGGAAAAGAAGGAATGGTTCACATTTCCAAAATTGCAAAAGAAAGAATCAACCGTGTAGAAGATGTTCTCACACTGGGAGACAAGGTTACTGTAGTTTGCCTTGGAAAAGACAAAATGGGAAGAATCAGCTTCTCCATGAAAGATGTAGCTCAGGTTTAAAAATTTCTGTATAGAAATTCTATAATGATGCCAGAGCCAAAAGATATTATACGATCTTTTGGCTCTGGCATTTTTTATTGGGCAGAAAATCAAATTTTCTGCCCAATAAAAAAGAAAAATCGCACTGCGTCGGAAAGGAAATATGTCGCAGAGCGACCCGCCGCAGGCGAAGAATCTTGCAGGGCAAGATTCTATGGCAGAAAACTCGATATTCTGCGGAACAAAAAATAGTACTGCGTCGTAAAACAAATATTTGAATTTGGAGGAATAAGCCGGGATGGACAACATATATTGAGATAAGCACAAAATGGGACAGGGGGCTTGGGGACAGAATGGAAATAGAGAATGGAGGAAACAGCAGGGAAGAGCAGAAAAAAGAGGGAAAAAACAAAGCAGAGGAAATTCTGAAACTGTTTCCGGCCAGATTTCAGGAGACGTTTCGAATCTGTGCCGAAGATGAGGAAAATCTTCAGGAAATCAGAATGCGGATCGGCAAGCCGGTTCTTTTGCTTTTCAGAGGAAAAGAATACGGACTGAAAAAAAACGGAGAGGTGACCAGAGAGCTTTCTCTTTCGTGGAAACCGGATGAGAGAGAATTTTCTGCCATATTCCGTCACATATGCCAGGATTCCCCTTATGCCTATGAGGAAGAACTGCAGAGAGGATATCTGAGTGTGGAGGGTGGGCATCGCATAGGGGTGGCGGGAGAAGTGATCAGACAGGGGGCGGGCATTAAAAATCTGAAGGCAGTGACCTCCATGAACATCCGCATTTCTCATGAAAAAAAAGGCTGCGCAGACAGACTTCTTCCAAAGCTGTATGAGGATGGAAAGTTTTTGCATACATTGATTGCGGCGCCTCCGGGATGCGGGAAGACAACCCTTTTACGGGATCTGGTAAGGCAGATTTCCGATGGGAATCCTTACGGAGAGGGCATGAATGTAGGACTTGTGGATGAACGTTCCGAGCTGGCGGGATGCTTTCGGGGAATCGCACAGAATGATGTGGGAATTCGCACCGATATATTGGATGGCTGTCCCAAGGAGGAAGGCATGATGATGCTTTTGCGCTCCATGTCACCTTCTGTCATTGCAGTGGATGAACTCGGAAGCCAGAGGGAAGCCAGGGCGTTTTTAAACGCTGCCAGGTCCGGCTGTGTGGCGCTTGCATCTATCCATGGCGAAAACCTGGAAGAAATAAGGAACAAGCCTTTTTTAAAGGAAATCTGGGAAGAAAAACTGTTTCGGCGGCTGGTGTTTTTATCCCGCCGGGATGGCTGTTTTTATATACAGAATATCTACGATGAAAAAGGAAAGAAGGTGCAGGAGGATGCTGTTGAAATTGGCAGGTGTGACAGCCAGTGTGCTGGGGAGCGCAGGAATGGGATTTTGTATCTGCAGGGAGCTGGAGGGAAGACGGGAAGAGCTGGCACAATTGGCAGCAGCCTTCGGCCTTCTTTCCAGGGAGATTTCTTACAGCGGTGAGAGAATTTCAGAAGCGCTTTGCATCTGCGGAAACAGGCTTGGGGGAAGACTGGGAGAAGTGTGGGAGAGCATAGGAGAAGAAGCCCTTTTGAGAGAACAGAGTACGGAAGAAATCTGGGCAAGACAAATGGGAGAATATGTGGAAAATTCTTCTCTCTCGGATGAGGAAAGAAAAAAGGCGGTCAGTTTTTCTGCGTGGATGGGATTTCTGGACAGAGAGGCACAGATACACGCCATGAAAGAATTCTCTGACTGGTTTAGGGGGGCAGCGGCGCAGCAGGAAAGAGAGCTTTCGGAGAAAAAGAAGCTGATCATGAGTCTTTGCGTATCCGGAGGTCTTATGGCTGCTATTTTACTTTTGTGACAAGGGAAAAACACGGCAGTTTATGAAATACAGCGGCAGGTGAGTCTGAAAGGCGGAATGGAGGAAGCAAATGGAAGTCAGTCTGATTTTTAAAATAGCGGCGGTGGGAATACTGGTGACGATACTCAGTCAGGTGCTCAAACACAGCGGAAGGGAAGAACACGCTTTTCTGCTTTCTCTTGCGGCATTGATTCTGGTTCTTAGCTGGATGATCCCGTATATTTACGACCTGTTTGTCACAATTCAGAATCTGTTTCAGCTGTAGAAAAGAAAAAGAATTGCAGACCGGACATCAGACTGAGCTTTTGCAAAATGTCGCGATTTTGCCTGCAGGGCAGATGGGAGGTATGGATGGATATTGTGAAAATCGGCCTGTTGGCGTTGGCAGGCGTATTGTTTGGACTTCAATTTAGATCCGGCAGACAGGAATACAGTCTCTACATAGGAATCTGCACATCCCTTCTGATTTTTGCCTATGCTGCCAGATACCTGATTCAGGTAAAGGATCGGCTGAAAGGGCTGGAGGTTTACTTCTCTTCGGGAAGCCAGTATTTCGGCATTTTGTTCAAGGTGGTGGGAATCACTTATCTGTGCGAATTTTGCGCAGGAATCTGCAGAGATGCGGGGTACCAGTCTGTGGCAGCGCAGATTGAACTTTTCGGGAAAATAGCGATTCTGTTTGCAGGACTTCCGGTGCTTTTGGCACTGGTGGAAATCATAGCGGGTTTTGGAGTGTAAAATGGAAGATTTTTTGACAGATGGACTGGGAATGGAGGAAGTTTTACAAAAACTGGAGGGATTGTTTTCCGGAAATACGCCGGATTTCGGCCAGTGGTTTTCCGATATTGTTTCGGGAAATCCTGGGGAGGCTATAAAGCAGCTGGGTTCATCGATTCTGGACATGGCAGCAGGGGAAATCGGAAGTTACCGACAGATTCTGGTGACCATTCTTCTTTTAGGAATACTTTCCGTACTTTTCCGCCTTTTTATGCAGAATTTTGAACAGCATCAGATTGCGGACATCGCCCATTATTTTTCTTATCTGCTCCTTTTGGTTCTATTGATCCGGACCTTTTCGGAGTGTATGGAAATCGCCGGTCAGATTATAGAGAATATCGTGGTGTTTGCAAAGATTATGATGCCGGTCTATTTTCTGGCGGTGGGCACTGCCGGGGGAAGCATATCTGCGCTGGGGTATTATCAGCTGGTGCTGCTTGCCATCTGCCTTGTGGAAAGTGTGATGCTGACGTTTTGTCTGCCGCTGGTAAACGCCTATATGCTTCTTGTGATTGTGAACGGCATTTGGGAAGAAGAAAAGCTTCAGACTATGATAGAACTTTTAAAAAAGGCCTTAAAGACAGGGCTTCGCTGGATGCTCACAGCTCTTACCGGACTGGGACTTTTACAGTCCATGGTATCTCCTGTGCTCGATCAGCTGAAAAGAGGCACTGCAAAAAAGGCAGTTTCAGCTATTCCGGGAATCGGAAATCTGGCGGAGGGAACGGCGGAGATCCTTTTAGGCTCGGCAGTGCTGATAAAAAACAGCATCGGACTTTTGGCTTTCCTTTTGCTTATTTTACTGTGCGCAGTTCCGTTTCTGAAAATGTTTCTGTATGGAATCCTGCTGAAAGCCGGGGCGGCTTTGATGGGAATCGTAGCGGATAACAGAATGACAGCCTGCACGGACAAAACAGGGGACGGTATTTTTCTTCTGCTGCAGACAGCCTGGACGGCAGCCGCCTGCTTTCTGATTATGATCGCAATCGTGACCTGGACGGCGGGGCAGTATTTTTAATGTCGGGAAAGGGAAAAGCGGAGAGAAAAGTCTGACAAGGGAAGGAGGAAAGGATGGCGGGAGATTTTCTGAATCTGCTGAAGCAGACCTGTATTTTTATGCTGGCAGGACAGATGATCCTTCATTTTGTCCCCGCAAGCCAGTACGAAAAATACGTGAAACTGATGTTGGGACTTATGGTCCTTTCTCAGATTGCCGTACCGATCCTTTCCTTTGGAAAGGAAGATAAAATTGCCTGGTTTCAGCAGCAGGTGGCGGTTTATGAACAGGAACTGGAAAGCCTTTCCAGACAGATGGGTGAACTTGCCTGGCAGGAAGGAGAGATTGACAGCCAGGCGCTTTTGCTGGAGACCGAAAAGAAACTGGGAGATACGCTGGAAAGTGAAAACCTGTCTTTGGTGAGCGTGAGTGCGCATGAGGGAAAACTGACTTTGGTTTTGAAGGAAAAAAATGCGGCCATCCGCATTGATTCCGTGGATACCATCCAGATAGAAAAAGAAGATGGGGGACAGACGCAAGAAGGGCAGGAAGACGCGGAAGGCATGGAGAAGAGAAAAGAGGATTTGACAAAGCTTCTGGCCGAAAAACTTTCGTTGGATCCGTCAGCAGTGGAGGTGACCTTTGAATCATGAACCGGACGGTGAGAGGAAAAGAATTTCTCAAAAAGAAACTGACAAAAGAAAACATGCTTGTTCTGGCGCTTCTTGGAGTACTCTGTCTTGTGATAGCCATACCCACAGGAAAAAGCGGTAAGGAAGAAGCAGAGGGGGATCAGAAACAGCAGACAGCTTTATATGGAGAAGAAACTGCGGGGGATGATTCCGGAGAAAGACAGCTTTCGGGAAGCGGTGCAAGAAGCAGAGAGGAGGAGAGGCTGGAGGAAATTTTAGCCGGAATGGAAGGGGTGGGGAAGGTACAGGTGATGATTACCTGGAAGGAGTCCGAGGAACAGGTTGTGGAAAAAGATGTGACGGAAAGAACGGACAGCGTTTCAGAAAACGACAGCGCAGGGGGAAGCAGAATTTCCGAACAAACGGAAAAAGGAGAGGAAACGGTGTATATCACAGATGCGGACGGGAGAAAAAGTCCCAGCATCAAAAAGACGGTAAATCCCAAGGCGGAAGGTGTTTTTGTGTTGGCGCAGGGAGGGGGAAGTCCGACCGTGGCAAAAAATATTACGGAGGCGATTGAGGCATTATTCGGTCTGGAAGCACATAAGATTAAAGTAGCTAAGATGAAATAAAGAAAGCAGAGGGATCAGGAGTGAAAAACGTGTTAAAACGCAACCAGATTATGATTACAGCTTTAGCCATCATGATAGCTGTAGCCGGTTACCTGAATTTTGCAGGAACCAAAATCGAGGAGGAAGAGGTAGTGAATCAGACTGCGGACGGGGAAGATACTACGGCACTTTTGGACCTGTCTGAGGAAGATATTGTGTCGGATATTGAAAGTCTGGACTCGGAGGCGGAAGTTACCGGAAACTATCTGGATGCAGATATGGAAGTGACAGACAATGCGGAAGTTTCCATCTTGTCGGAAAATACCGATGAAGCGGCAGCTGAGGAAGCGGATGCCTCCGGGGCACAGAGCGCAGAAGCCGAAGTGGGAGAGGGAGAAGTTCCCGGCGAGGCCGTTTTTACAAGTTCTTCCAACGTGGCGTCTCTTTCCGGTGCCAAGCTGCTGAAGGAGCAGACAAGGGCAAAGAGCAAGGAAACCTTTCTGGAGATTATCAACAACGCCAACATCAGTGAGGAGCAGAAGCAGGAAGCAGTCAACGGCATGATCGAGCTTACGGAACTGGCAGAGAAGGAAACGGCTGCGGAGATTTTGCTGGAAGCCAAAGGATTTCAGGATGTGGTGGTAACGATCAACGGTGACAGCGCCGATGTGGTGGTGACCACAGATGCTCTGACGGACGCTCAGTGTGCACAGATTGAAGATATCGTCACAAGAAAAACCGGTGTCAGCGCGGATAAAGTGGTGATCAGCCAGGCAAAACAGGAAAATTGATGTCAGTGCGGATAAAGCAGTGATCGGTCGGGCAAAACAGGAAAATTGATGTCAGAATGGAAAAGTTGTGATAGAATGCAAGAGAAAGAGGAACAATAGAAAACAGAAAAGAGGGATTTACAGATGAAAAGAATCTTTTTAATTGTGTTGGACAGTGTGGGAATCGGAGCAATGCCTGATGCCGCAGATTATGCAGATGCAGGAACCAATACCGTCAAATCTGCAGCTTCCAGTCCGTATTTTCATATGCCGAATATGCAGAAGCTGGGATTTTTCAATATCGACGGCATGGAATGGCACGAAGGCGTGGATAAACCGGAAGCGGTGATTGCAAGGATGAAGGAAGCATCCCGCGGAAAGGATACCACCATCGGGCATTGGGAGATTGCCGGTGTGTACTCTCCCAATCCCCTTCCTACCTATCCCAACGGCTTCCCCGAGGAAGTGCTGAAAGAATTTTCCGAAAAAACAGGGCGGGGCGTGCTGTGCAATAAGCCTTATTCCGGAACAGAAGTGATAAAAGATTACGGGGATGAACACGTAAAAACCGGAAAGCTGATTGTATACACTTCGGCGGACAGTGTGTTCCAGATTGCTGCTCATGAGGACATTGTGCCGGTGGAAGAACTTTATCGCTATTGTGAAATTGCAAGAGAAATGCTTCAGGGAAAACACGGAGTAGGCAGAGTGATCGCCCGCCCCTTTGTGGGAAAAGACGGAAACTATACAAGAACATCCAGAAGACATGATTATTCCCTTCTTCCGCCTTCCACTACTATGCTGGATCAGTTAAAAGATGCCGGAAAAGCAGTGATCGGTGTGGGAAAGATCAGAGATATCTTTGCGGGAAAAGGAATTACGGAATATGTCTACACACAGGGAAATGCGGACGGCATAGAAAAAACACTTGCCTATATGGACAAAGATTTTGAAGGTTTGTGTTTTGTAAATCTGGTGGATTACGATATGCTTTACGGACACAGAAATGACATTGACGGCTATGCGAAAGCCCTCACCTATTTTGATGAGAAGCTTCCGGAACTTTTAAAAGCCATGAAAGAGGACGATATCCTCATGATCACCGCAGATCACGGCTGTGACCCGGGTTATACCGCCTCCACAGATCATTCCAGAGAATACACACCTTTTGTCATGTACGGTTCCAAAATGACACCAGCAAACCTGGGAACAAGAGATACTTTCTCAGACATCGGCGCTACTGTGCTGGACTATTTCGGATTAAAACCGGAATTTAACGGAAAATCTATGCTGGAATCTTAGACAAACGCTGCTGGAAGCGTTTGTGTGCCGGATTTACGCCGCACAGCGGCATTTTTCTCTGTAAATCCGTGCATATCCACCGGTGGTTTTAAGGAAAATCAGCTTTTCATTAGAAATCCATTGACAGAAACTGATTTTCAGGACAGAATAACAAAGGCGCTGTTTTCCGGAAAGGGAAAACGGCAGGAAATGGATAAAAGATTCAGACATGATTTGGAGGAAATGAATTTTGAGCAGCATAGCAGAAGAGATTAAGAGAAGAAGAACCTTTGCGATTATTTCTCATCCGGATGCCGGAAAGACAACACTGACAGAAAAATTCCTGTTATACGGAGGAGCCATCAATCTGGCAGGATCCGTAAAGGGAAAGGCTACTGCCAGACATGCGGTTTCTGACTGGATGGAAATTGAAAAGGAGAGAGGTATTTCCGTAACCTCCTCTGTGTTACAGTTTGAATACGACGGATACTGCATAAATATTCTGGATACACCAGGACATCAGGACTTCTCCGAGGATACGTACCGTACGCTTATGGCGGCGGATTCCGCGGTCATGGTCATCGATGCGTCAAAAGGTGTGGAGGCGCAGACAAGAAAATTGTTCAAGGTCTGCGTCATGAGAAAGATTCCGATTTTTACTTTCATCAACAAGATGGACAGAGACGCCAACGATACCTTTGATCTTCTGGATGAAATCGAGAAGGAGCTGGGAATTGCCACCTGTCCGGTAAACTGGCCGATTGGTTCGGGAAAGAGCTTTAAAGGCGTCTATGACAGAGAGAAGAAAAAGGTGATCACCTATTCCGATACGGAAAAAGGTACCAAAGAAGGAGCGTCTACAGAAATTTCTCTGGAGGAAGAAGACACTCTGAAAGATTTTATCGGAGAAGAGTTAAAGGACAAGCTGTTTGATGAAATCGAACTGCTGGACGGCGCAAGTGCAGAGTTTGATCTGGAGGAAGTAAGAAAGGGAAATCTGACTCCGGTATTCTTTGGCTCCGCGCTCACAAACTTTGGTGTGGAAATCTTTTTGCAGCACTTTCTGCAGATGACCACAACACCCCTTCCCAGAAAAGCGGATGTAGGTCTTATTGACCCGCTGGAACATGACTTTTCCGCCTTTGTATTTAAAATTCAGGCCAATATGAACAAAGCTCACAGAGACCGTATTGCGTTTATGCGTATCTGTTCCGGAAAATTTGAAGCCAGCATGGAAGTAAAACACGTACAGGGGAAAAAGGTGATGCGCCTTTCTCAGCCCCAGCAGATCATGGCCAGTGACAGAAAGATTCTGGATGAAGCGTACGCAGGAGATATTATCGGCGTATTTGATCCGGGAATCTTTTCCATCGGGGATACGATTTGTATGCCTAAGGAACAGTTTGCCTATGAAGGGATCCCTACCTTTGCACCGGAACATTTTGCCAGAGTGCGTCAGATGGATACCATGAAGAGAAAGCAGTTTGTCAAGGGTATCACCCAGATCGCACAGGAAGGCGCCATCCAGATTTTCCAGGAATTCAACACAGGTATGGAAGAAATTATCGTAGGTGTTGTAGGTGTGCTGCAGTTTGACGTGCTCAAATACCGTCTGGAAAACGAGTACAATGTGGAAATCAGACTGGAACCCCTTCCGTATGAGCATATTCGCTGGATTGAAAACAAAGACGAGATCGATCTTGCGAAACTCAGCGGAACTTCCGATATGAAGAAAGTAAAAGATATGAAAGGAAATCCGCTGCTGCTCTTTATCAATTCCTGGAGTATCGGCATGACTCTGGACAGAAACAAAGGCCTGGTATTGACAGAATTTGGACGTGGTTAAATGAAAAGAAAAAAGGTGCTTCCTGTTGTATGCCTGCTTTGCCTGTGTCTGGTAGCGGCGGCGGGAATTATATGGGGAGAAGACAGGCTCTTCTCCCGTTTTGCCAAAGAGCCATACGGGGAAAGCGTGGAGGAAAGCGGCAGCGCAGAGTCTGCGGTTCCCATACAGGAAAACAGCGGGCAGGAAAATACAGACCCGGGAAAAAAAATTTCGGAAAATGTAGTTTCGGAAAATACAGTTTCACAAAATACAATTTCAAAGACAAAGGATACGCAGGAGACTGCCGGACAGAACCAATCTTTCACGGAAACAGAGCCGGAGACCGGGGAGCTAAGTACTAAGCCCGGAGATTTTTCAGAAAAAACAGCAGGCGAAATCCTTCCTCAGTCTTCCTGGGCTTTTTATACTTTAACGGAAGAAGAACAGAAAATCTATCAGGAAATGTATGACGCCATCCTGTCTTTTTCCAATGAGGTGACACTGTCTGCAGACAGAGAAGAGCCTCTGGAGAGAATTTTCATGTGCCTGCTGGCAGACCATCCGGAAATTTTTTATGTGAATGGATACCGGGATACGGTTCGTACGTTAAACGGAGAAGTGAAAGAAATCACTTTTTCCCCTTCCTATACTATGGACGAACAGAAAGTTTTGCAGGAAAAGGAAAGCATAGACGCCTATACGGACAGAGCTTTTGCAGGAATGCCCTCACAGGGGGCGGAAGACGATTATGTCACGCTGAAATATTTGTATGATTATCTGATTGAGAATACCGAGTACGACGAGAGCGCTGCGGAAAATCAGAACCTGTGCTCTGTGGCGGATTATGGAAGATCGGTATGTCAGGGGTATGCCAAGATGCTTCAGTATCTTCTGCAGAAAAAAGGCATACCGGCAGTGCTTGTATCGGGCAGTGTAAACAGCGGACGTCACGCCTGGCTTTGTGCGCAGGTAAACGGCAGCTGGTACCATGTGGACCCTACCTGGGGAGATGTGTCTTATCGGTTTGAAGAGAAGAGTATCACAGACACAGAAAGACAGTGGCCGGTAAACTATGACTATTTTTGCGTTACCACACAGGAACTGGAGAAAACCCACCAGGCGGATTCGACATTTTCCCTTCCGGCATGTACAGACACCAGAGACAATTATTATGTGCGGGAAGGACTGTATCTGACAAAGGAGGATGCGGCGGATTTTTCCCTGCGTCTTACACCTTTGTTTCAGGAAGCTGTCAGTCAGGGAGAAAAGACGATCACGTTCCGGTGTGAAAGCGATCAGGTTTACAGTCAGCTGAAGGAATATCTGATAGATAAGCAGAATATTTTCCGTTATCTTCCGGCAGGAAGCGGCAATGTGGCTTACACAGAGGCGCCGGAGAACAGAACGCTTGGCTTTTGGCTAAATTCCGGGGAATGATAGTGCTGTGTATGGCTTTCGGGATAAAAAAGCACTAGGCAAAACCTGGCGGTTTTGGTATAATTTATAAGATAGAGATAAAGGAGGCACCCTTATGGAGAAAGATACAAATAAAAATACTTATGTATTGCAGGGAGACGATGGTGTTGGTTCCGTACAGATTGCGGACGAGGTGGTAGCTATGATTGCATCTTTGGCAGCTACAGAAGTAGAAGGCGTATCTGCCATGGCGGGAAACATCACCAATGAGCTTATGAGCAAGGTAGGCGTGAAAAGCCTGACCAAAGGTGTAAAGGTGGATGTGATCGGCTCCAACGTAAGAACGGATCTTACACTGACCATGGAGTATGGCTACAATATCCCCGCAACCTGTCAGAAAGTACAGGAAAAGGTAAAAAATGCCATCGAGAACATGACAGGGCTTACAGTTACGGATGTCAATATCCGTATTGCAAGTGTGAATATGAATCCGGGCAAATAAAGGTCTGGCCAAGGAGTGTGTTCCAAAAATGACGCAGCTGTATTCTGACCGCAGGGGAAGAGAAAGGCTTGTCATTTGTGAGGCACACTCTTTGTCATGGAATGTAATGATGCGAAGGTCCCGGGACATGTGTTTTGCGCTTGCGTGAAAAAATGACTTCAGGGCCCGCCGAAGATATGTGAAAAGGATGCGAGTTTGGGAAAGGATAGTTCATATAGAATGAGCAGAAGAGAACTGAGAGAACAAATTTTTAAATTACTGTTCCGTGTGGAATTTAATGGAAAAGAAGAAATTGACGAACAGTGCGAGATGTTTCTTTGTGACGACGAAAACGTGACAGAGGATAAGGATATTGCCTATATCCACGAGAAGTTTTATAAGATTATGGAACATCTGACGGAAATTGATGAAGAAATCAATGAAAGGGCAAAAGGATGGACCACCGGCCGTATGGGCAAGGTGGATCTTGCCATCATACGTCTGGCAGTGTATGAGATTCGCTATGACGATACCGTTCCTACAGGAGTGGCTATCAACGAGGCAGTGGAACTGGCCAAAACATACGGACAGGACGGTTCGGCAGGTTTCGTAAACGGCGTCCTGGCCAAATTCGCAGATAATTAAGGTAATAAATAAAACAGTGTGCGCTTTAGAGCACACTGTATACTTGGACCGGATATGTGGAGAAGCAGATGAAAAACGTATACACAGTAGCGCAGGTAAATTCCTATATTAAAAACATGTTCACGCAGGATTTTATGCTGCAGTCTATCCTTGTAAAAGGAGAGGTCAGCAACTGCAAATACCACACATCCGGCCATATTTATTTTACGCTGAAGGATGCTAAGGGAGCCATAGCCTGTGTGATGTTTGCAGGAAACAGGAGCGGGCTGAAATTCAGAATGCAGGATGGGCAGCAGGTTGTGGCGGCCGGAACGGTGGATGTCTATGAAAGAGACGGCAGATACCAGCTGTACGCAAAGGAAATCATACTGGACGGTGCGGGATATTTATACGAGCGCTTTGAACAGCTGAAGCGGGAGCTTGAAGAAAGAGGTATGTTTGCTCAGGAATACAAGCAGCCCATTCCCAGGTTTATTCGGACGCTGGGCGTTGTCACAGCGCCTACCGGGGCAGCGGTGAGAGATATCATAAATATCGCCTCCAGGAGAAATCCCTATGTGCAGATCATTCTTTATCCTGCCATTGTACAGGGCGACCAGGCGGCAGAAAGCATTGTAAACGGCATCCATGCGCTGGAGCGTCTGGGTGTGGACACTATGATTGTGGGACGCGGAGGCGGTTCTATCGAAGACTTGTGGGCTTTTAATGAGGAAGCGGTGGCACAGGCTATTTTTGACTGTCAGATTCCCATTATTTCAGCAGTGGGCCACGAGACAGACACAACTATCGCCGATTATGTGGCAGATCTTCGGGCGCCTACCCCGTCAGCAGCGGCAGAACTGGCTGTGTATGACGTAAGACAGCTGGAAGCTGCTTTAGAGGGAGCAAAGGCAGGACTGAAACGGAGCTTTATGGGAAAACTGGACAGGTACCGGCAGCATACGCTTCACTGTGCCAAAACACTCCAGTATTTAAGTCCCATGAATCAGATACGGGAAAAAAGAACGAGACTTCTCAGGCAGGAGGAGCTTTTGCAGGCTGCCATGGAGAAAAAGACGGTAAGCTGCCGGCATCTTCTTTCTCTTTATACCGAAAAAATGAAAGGTCTTTCGCCTCTTGACAAGCTGAATCAGGGCTTTTCCCATGTGGCAGACGAAAAGGGAAAGACAGTGACGGATGTGGATAAAGTAAAGCCGGGAAGTCTGCTTACCATACATGTAAAAAATGGCAGGATTCTGGCAGAGGTGAAAAAGACAGAAAAACAGAAATTTTCAGAAACGGTCCCGGAAAAAGTCTGAAATCTGAAAACAGCAGAGGCAGACAGCAGGGACGGGGAAAGACAGAGGTGAGTTATGCCGGCAGGAAAAAAGGAAATCAATGAGAATACAGACAAAATGGAAAGCGGCGTGACCCTGGAGGAAGCGTTTGAACAGCTGGAGGAAATCACGCAGGCATTGGAGGCGGAAGATATTTCTCTGGAAGATTCTTTCGCGGTATACCAGAGGGGAATGCAGCTTTTGAAATATTGCAACGATACCATTGATAAGGTGGAAAAGAAGGTACTTCAGTTGAATGAGGAGGGCGAACTTCATGAATTTTAAAGAAGAATTGCAGGCAAAGACCGAGCAGGCTGAGGAAACTTTAAAACAGTATCTGCCGGAAGAAAAAGGATATCAGAAAACGGTATTAAGCGCTATGAACTACAGTGTTCTGGCGGGAGGAAAGAGACTCAGACCCATTCTGATGAAAGAGACTTATGAGATGTTCGGCGGCAGCGGCAGAGTGGTGGAACCGTTTATGGTTGCTATCGAAATGATTCACAATTATTCCCTGGTACACGACGATCTGCCCTGTATGGACAATGACGAATACCGCCGGGGAAGAAAGACAACCCACGTTGTCTACGGTGAGGGAATGGCAGTGCTTGCCGGAGATGCCCTTTTAAATTATGCGTTTGAAACAGCGGCATTGGCGTTTGAACTGCCGGAAGTGCAGGAAGACGTCTCTCTTTTGAAGGCGGTTGGAAAGGCCATGGGGATTCTGGCTGTAAAAGCCGGCGTCTACGGCATGATAGGAGGTCAGACAGCGGATGTGGAGGCGGAAGAATTTCCACCGGAAAAAGTGACGGAGGATTTGCTTTTGTTTATCCACGAGCATAAAACGGCGGCTCTGATTCAAAATGCCATGATGATCGGCGCAGTGCTGGCCGGTGCTTCTCCGGAAGAAACAGCAAAAATAGAAAAAATAGCTTACAATATCGGAATCGCTTTCCAGATTCAGGATGACATTCTGGATGTGACAAGCACCCTGGAGGTGCTTGGAAAACCGGTGGGAAGCGATGAGAAAAATCATAAAGTTACCTATGTGACCTTAAACGGACTGAAAAAATCCGAAGAAGAAGTAAAACGGCTTTCCGAAGAAGCAATGAAAGAGCTGGGAAGCTTTGGAAAAAGAAATCTTTTCCTGGAAAAACTGGTGGAAGATTTGATTACGAGAGAAAAATAAGGCACACAATAGTAGATAAAAACCTGCAAAGACAGGAGATAAAGGAGGCAGAACATGCTTCTGGAACAAATAAAACAGGTAAATGACATTAAGAATATAAATCCTAAGGATTATCCTGCGCTGGCACAGGAAATCAGGGATTTTCTGATACAAAAAATCAGCGAAACAGGCGGGCATCTGGGGTCCAATCTGGGCACGGTAGAGCTTACCATGGCGCTGCATCTGGCCTTGAATCTGCCGGAAGATAAGATCATATGGGATGTGGGACATCAGTCCTATACTCATAAACTGTTGACCGGACGAAGAGAAGGTTTTGACAACCTGCGCAAATTTGAAGGAATGAGCGGTTTTCCCAAACGCGGGGAAAGCGACTGTGACGCTTTTGAGACCGGGCACAGCTCCACATCCATATCCGCAGGACTTGGACTGGTGAAGGCCAGAGATATCAAAGGAGAGAACCACACGGTTGTCTCTGTCATAGGAGACGGTGCTCTGACCGGCGGAATGGCGTACGAGGCCCTGAATAATGCTTCGCGTCTGGAGACCAATTTTATCATTATATTAAACGACAATGATATGTCTATCTCGGAAAATGTGGGAGGCATGTCCAAATATCTGAACAATATCCGTACATCCAACGCTTATCTGGATATTAAGGACGGTATCTATGACACTCTGCGCGGAACCAAATATGGGGATCCGGTTGTGGCCGGTATCCGCAAAGCCAAAAACAGTTTCAAACAGCTGGTGGTTCCGGGGATGTTTTTTGAAGATATGGGCATCACCTATCTGGGGCCTGTGGACGGGCATGATATCCAGGGATTGATCAAAGTGATCAAAGAGGCGAAGCGCCGCAAAAACGCAGTGCTGATCCATGTGAGCACCAAAAAGGGAAAAGGCTATGGACCGGCAGAAAAGCATCCTGCCAGATTCCATGGCGCGGAACCTTTTGATGTGGCTACGGGAGTTCCCAAAAAGAAAAAGACGAAGGCCAACTGGACCGATGTTTTTTCCACAGTGATGATTAAACTGGGACAGAGAAACAAAGACGTGGTGGCAATCACAGCGGCTATGCCGGACGGCACGGGACTGAAGCGTTTCCGCAGCCTTTATCCGGAACGATTTTTTGACGTGGGAATCGCGGAGGAGCATGCCGTAACCTTTGCGGCCGGACTGGCAGTAGGCGGCATGAAGCCCATTGTGGCGATTTATTCCACCTTTTTACAGAGAGCCTACGACCAGATCCTTCACGATGTGTGCATTCAGAATCTTCCGGTAGTATTTGCCATTGACCGGGCGGGGCTTGTAGGAAGCGACGGGGAGACTCATCAGGGAGCTTTTGACCTGTCTTATCTTTCCTCTATCCCCAATATGCATATCATGGCGCCTAAGAACAAATGGGAGCTTTCCGATATGCTGAAATTTTCCGTGAAATTTGACGGGCCCATGGCAATCCGTTATCCGAGAGGAGCGGCGTACGATGGGCTGGAGGAATTCCGTGCGCCCATTGTTTTCGGAAAAGGCGAAGTAATTTACCGGGAAGAGGAAACAGCACTTCTTGCCGTGGGAAGCATGGTGGAAACAGGAGAAAAGGTACGGGATATTTTAAAGGAAGCCGGAATGAAAGTCACCCTGGTAAATGCCCGTTTTGTAAAACCTGTGGATGAGGAACTGCTGCGGAATCTGGCAAAGGATCACAGCCTCCTTGTGACGATGGAAGAAAATGTGGAAAGCGGCGGATTCGGAGAAAAGGTGAGGGCATTTATCGATGAGGAACGTTTAAAAACAGAAGTTCTCACCATTGCCATACCCGATAAATTTATTGCTCACGGAAACGTGGATATTCTGAAAAAGAAAATCGGTCTGGACGCGGAAAGCATTGCAGAGCGGATTATCGCGTGGAAAAAGGGAATGACAGAAAGATAAAGGAGCAGATTTGATAGGATGAAGGAACGTTTGGACGTACTTTTGGTAAAGCAGGGACTGGCAGAGTCAAGAGAAAAGGCGAAAGCCATCATCATGTCCGGAAATGTGTTTGTACAGGGACAGAGAGAAGATAAGGCCGGAGCCATGTTTGATGAGAGCAAGGCAGAGATTACTGTAAAGGGAAGCACACTGAAATACGTGAGCAGAGGGGGACTGAAGCTGGAAAAGGCGATGGAATGTTTTCCGATTTCCCTTGCAGGAAAGATCTGCATGGACATCGGGGCATCCACTGGAGGCTTTACAGACTGTATGCTTCAAAACGGTGCTGTCAAAGTATATTCTGTGGATGTGGGGCATGGTCAGCTTGCGTGGAAACTTCGCAATGATGACCGTGTCGTATGCATGGAAAAAACAAATTTCCGCTATATGGTGCCGGAAGATATTGAGGATCAGCTGGATTTTGCCTCTGTGGATGTATCTTTTATTTCTCTGACGAAAATCCTGATACCGGCAAGAAATCTGTTAAAGGAAAATGGACAGATGGTTTGCCTCATCAAGCCTCAGTTTGAGGCCGGCAAAGATAAGGTTGGGAAAAAAGGTGTGGTCAGAGAGCCGAAAGTGCATCTGGAGGTTATCGAAAAAGTATTTGTCTTTGCAAAACTTGTAGGTTTTGATATTCTTGGTCTTACCTATTCTCCCATCAAAGGACCGGAAGGAAATATTGAATATCTGGTTTTCCTGCAGAAAAATCCTTTGGAGAGTGAGAAGAAGGTAGAGCTGACGGAACAGGAAGCGGAGGCTGCGTTAAAGCAGATCCAGACGGAGGGATCGCAGCCCATGGAAGAAGAGATGAAGGCGCTTATGGAGAAAACGGTGGCAGAAGCTCACGGGGCGCTGGATAAAGAATAAGGGATTGTCTGTCCTGAAACTGGATGACAATCAAAAAAGGAATTGACCGACGGATGAAACAGGTAGTGATGATAACAAACCAGCCCAAAGATGAAAAGCTTAAAACCACAGCTTATATTCAGCAATTCCTGGAACGAAGAGGAATTGGCTGTCAGGTTTTTACCGATGCCAGAACAGACAGGGAATTTCAGATTCTTTTGAAAAAAGCGGCGGAAAAGGCGGATGCGGTTCTGGTTCTTGGCGGTGACGGGACGCTGCTTCGGGCGGCGGGAGACATTGCGGACAGCAAAACGCCTCTTCTGGGTGTGAATCTGGGAACCCTGGGATTTTTGGCGGAAGTGGAAAAATCTGCACTGCCGGAGGCTCTGGAAAGGCTGATTTCGGGCAATTATTCCATAGAGGAACGAATGATGCTGCACGGGCAGATCATAAGAGAGGGAATGGTTTTGGAGGACAGACATTCCCTGAATGATATTGTCATTAGCAGAAGCGGGCCTTTGCAGATGATCGACTATCAGATCAGTGTAAACGGAAGATTTTTGAAACGGTACCATGCAGACGGTATGATCGTGTCCACTCCCACAGGTTCAACAGGCTATAATATGTCTGCCGGAGGGCCTATCGTGGAACCCGGCGCGAGACTGTTGCTGCTGACGCCCATATGTCCTCATACGCTTCAGACAAGAAGTATTATCTTAAGCGAAGAGGACATGGTGGAAATTATGATACAGCAGAGAGTGGGCGCCAGTGTTCCCCAGGTGGAGGCAAGCTTCGATGGGAGCCGCAGTATCCCCTTAAAGCCCGGGGATTGTGTGCGGATACAGAAAAGTGAAAAAGTGACTTCTATTATAAAAATGAGTGAAGCCGGCTTTCTGGATGTGCTTCACCGAAAAATGAGTGAATAAAGTATCAGGAACGGAGGAAATGATGAAGCAGAGCAGGCATGAAAAAATCGTGGAACTGATTCATAGCTTTGATATAGAGACACAGGAAGAATTGGCAGAAAGGCTGAAGGAAGCCGGATTTGCGGTGACACAGGCTACGGTTTCCAGAGATATCAGACAGCTGCATCTGTCCAAGGTTCCTGCGGGAAACGGAAGACAAAAATATGTGGTTTTGAAAAATGATGACAGTCACCTGTCAGGGAAATATATCCGTGTGTTAAGAGACGGTTTTGTGTCCATGGACATGGCCCAGAACATTCTGGTAGTAAAAACAGTATCCGGCATGGCTATGGCTGTGGCGGCTGCTCTTGACAACATGAAATTTTCGGAGATTGTAGGCAGCATTGCCGGCGACGACACGATTATGATGGCAGTGCGCACTGTGGACGATACAAAAATTCTGATGGAGAAAATCAGAGAACTGTTAAAATAGAAAATCACAAACAGGAGAGATATGTTAGTTAGTTTACATGTAAAAAACCTGGCATTGATCCAGGAGACAGAGGTTTTCTTTGGACCGGGGCTCAACATCCTTACGGGTGAAACGGGCGCCGGTAAATCCATTATATTAGGTTCTGTGAATCTGGCGCTTGGCGCAAAGGCAGACAAGGATATGATCCGCACAGGAGAGGAGTACGCCCTGATCGAACTTGTTTTCCAGGTGGGGAAAAAAGAAGTGCTGGAAAAGATTGCGGCTCTTGATATTCCCGTGGAAGACGGAGTGATTATCCTACAGCGGCGGATCATGCCAGGCAGAAGTGTCTGCAAGGTAAACGGAGAGAATGTGAACACCAGGCTGGTGAGAGAGCTTGCGGGAATGCTGATTGATATTCATGGACAGCACGACAGCCAGATTTTGTTAAAACCGCGGAAACATCTGGAAATTCTGGATGAATTTTCCGGTGAAGAAATTTCTGATTTAAAACGGCAGATTCGGGAATGCTATCAGAAATATCTGAAATTGCAGCAGGAATTAAAAGAAAATGTGTTGGACGGACAGGCGCGAAACAGAGAGCTTTCCCTTGCCAGATTTGAATTGGAAGAAATTTCCGCTGCCGCTTTAAAAACGGGAGAGGATGAGCAGCTGGAAAAGGATTACCGGCGCATGGTAAATGGCAAAAAGATTGCGGAAAGTCTGGCACATGTCTATGCATTGACCGGATATGAAAACGGAGCCGGGGCAGGAGAGCTGGCAGGAAGGGCCTTAAAGGAGCTGGCGTCTGTGACAGCCTACGACGAGACGCTGGAAGAATTTTCCAGACAGCTGCAGGACATTGAGGCTCTTTTGAATGACTTTAACAGAGGAATCTCTGATTATCGGGAAGACATGGAGTTTGATGAGGAATTTTTCGTGGAAACGGAAGAAAGACTGAATCAGATCAATCGTCTCAAAGATAAATACGGCAGCAGTATAAAAGAAATTCTTGCTTATGCAAAGAAAAGAGAACAGGAGCTTATGCGCCTGGAAAATCAGGAAGATTATCTGAAAAAACTGCGTCAGGAACTGGATGCTCAGAAACAGAAACTGGAAAATTTATGCAGGCAGGCATCGGCCATCCGCAAAAGTCAGGCGGTAATTTTTTCCGGAAAGCTGGAAAAAGCGCTGGCAGATTTGAATTTTCTCCATGTAGATTTCGAAGTTCGCATCAAAGAAAAAGAAATGGGAGCGGACGGCATGGATGATGTGGAATTTTTTATTTCCACCAATCCCGGTTCCCCCAGAAAACCCCTTGCCAATGTGGCCAGCGGCGGAGAGCTTTCCAGAATCATGCTGGCTTTGAAAACCGTGACGGCAGGTTCCGAAGATATGGATGTCTTTATTTTTGACGAAATTGATGCGGGCATCAGCGGAAGAACGGCCTGGAAGGTTTCGGAAAAGCTGTCTTTTCTGGGAAAAGACCACCAGATCATCTGTATTACACATCTGCCTCAGATTGCAGCTATGGCGGACAATCACTTTGTCATTGAAAAAAGCGCCGAGGAGGACAGTACCATTACACGGATCCACGAGGTAAAGGACAAAGAAGTGCTGGAAGAGCTGGCAAGGCTTTTGGGAGCGGAAACCATCACAGATGCCGTTTTGGCAAACGCAAAAGAATTGAAAGATTTGGCAGCAAAGACAAAACAATACTAAAGTAAAATTGAAAGATTTTCACATACTAAAGAAGACATAGAATCTATGTCTTCTTTTTTTATGCAAGAGTTGCTCTTGCATAAAAAAAGATATTCCGCTTAGGATACGCACACTTTTTATTTCAACAGGAGAGGAAGTGAAGATTTGGACAGAACAAAAAAGAAAAAACGCTGGATTCAGGCTCTGGTTCTTTTGGCAGTCACCGGCATGGTGGGCGGCTGGTCTTTTTTTATCTGGTCAAAAATTCCTGCTTCCATTAAAATACGCGCCGGACAGGAGGAAGAACTGGATTTTCATGTTCCGGTGTCGGGAACCATGTATGAGGAAGAGGAAGAATTCGTTCCGGCTCTGGGAGGCGGAATTAAAAATTTATATTCTGAGAACAGGGAAATTTCCGTCAATCTGGCAGAACCGCTGACTTTATATTCGGACAATCTTACCACATACCGGATGGATTTGAAGCTGTTTGGAATGATTCCTTTTAAAACGGTTAACGTGGAGGTGATTGAAGACGAAAAGCTGATACCGGTAGGAAGGCCGATCGGTATTTATGTTAAGACGGATGGAATCCTTGTTATAGCAACAGGGGAATTTACAGGGGAAGATCACAGCACAAAGCAGCCTGTAAAACACCTTCTGCAGGCCGGAGACTATATTTTGAAGGTGGATGGGAAAGAGGTGGAAGGAAAAAAAGAATTTATCAGACAGATAGAAGAAAGCGGAGGCAGAGAAATGGTTCTGACAATCCGCAGAAACGATGAAATCTTCGATCTGAAAGTTAAGCCGGAGCCAGATGAGAGCGGTGAATACAAGCTGGGAATCTGGATCAGGGACAATGCTCAGGGCGTGGGAACTATGACGTATCTGCGAAACGACGGTTCCTTTGGAGCGTTGGGGCACGGGATCAATGATATGGATACTTCAGAGCTTTTGGATGTGGGAACCGGAAGTCTATATAAAACGGAAATTGTTTCCATAACAAAAGGGCAGAACGGCACGCCGGGAGAACTTACCGGCGTCATTGACTATGATATGAAAAACAAAATAGGCGTGATAGACGAAAATACGGTGGAAGGCATCTTTGGCACAGTGTCGGAAGAAGCAGCCCGGTCGGTATCGGCCCAGGCCCTTCCCATAGGACTGAAACAGGATATTCACACCGGAAAAGCGCAGATTTTGTGTTCCATAGGAGAACAGGAAGAGCCGCAGCTTTACGATGTGGAAATCACAGCGATCCATCCGGAACATGACAATGTTAACAGAGGACTGGAAATTCAGGTTACCGATGAGAGACTGATGGAAAAAACAGGGGGTATCGTACAGGGAATGTCCGGCTCTCCTGTCATACAGGATGGGAAAATCATAGGCGCAGTCACCCATGTGCTGGTCAAAGATCCCACCAGAGGCTTTGGAATTTTCATTGAAAATATGCTGTGAGACTATATTGACAAAAGGTACCCGGGTAATTTCCTGCTGCCACACAAAGGAGAAAATTTTACTGGGCTTCGAAATTTCCTGAAACAAATCACAGTGGAGGAAAAAATTTTATTGTGAAAAATCATAAAAAGTAAGATTTCCAAACAGCTTTACACTGGAAATATGGATGGGAAACGAAGCCCGTAAAGAACAGCGAAAGGAGAAAGGCAGAAAAGATTAGGTTGACAAAGGAATGACAGAAATGATATTTTAGAATAAATTTCGCAGACAGGAGGCAGAGAAGAAAACATGAAAATGAAAAAGACAGTTTCTATTGTTTTACTTGTAGTTTTGAGCATGTTTCTTTTATCCGGCCTGTATGTGGAAAAGGAGAATATCGTTTCTGCAAAAGAAAACCCTGTGACTGTACAGACTCAGAAAAATGAGTCAGAGACAGCAGAAAGTCAGGTTCTTGGCATGGATGAGAAGCTGTCAGGCAACATGGAGTACCTGCCGGGAGGGCAGGTTACTTTGCGTATGCCCGAAAAAAGTTTTCAGGATATGGAAGCCTATATTGGATCCTCGCTTCTGATATCCATACTTATGATGCTTTTTTTGTGGAAAAAAGGGTATTTTTTTGCATATCTGAATGCATTTCTTTTTTATTATGCCAGATATCTTGGCGAATTGTTTATCCAGAAAGAAAAAGATGGGAAAAAACGGCAGTCCGGTATTGTATACTGTTAGTGTTTTTGTGCTGCCCGCATTTTGTGTAAAGCGGGTGGAAAAAGGAGAAAAATTTCATAGAGTAAAAAGGATAGCATAAAATGGATACTTCATTTGCATTTTTTATAAGGGAAGCCGCTTCTAACCCGGTACTGGCAGTTACAATCTGCCTGACTCTTGGAGTTATTTTTGTGAATGGATGGACGGATGCGCCCAACGCCATTGCCACCTGTGTTACCACAAGGTGTCTGGATGTGCGTGCAGCAATCTGGATGAGTGCGGTGTTTAATTTTCTGGGTGTTTTTGTCATGACACAGATAAACAGTTCCGTAGCTTCCACAATCAGCAATATGGTGGATTTCGGAGACAATACTCAGTACGCGCTGATTGCTCTCTGCGCGGCGTTGCTTTCCATTGTAGTATATAGCGTCGGAGCTTCCTGGTTTGGAATTCCCACAAGTGAAAGTCACAGTCTGATCGCGGGTCTTTCCGGAGCTGCCATCGCTATACAGCAGGGAATCGGAGGCATCAACTTTGAGGAGTGGGCAAAAGTTCTTTACGGACTGGTATTGAGCCTGGCTCTTGGTTTTTTCAGCGGATGGATTACCGGAAAACTGGTTACCTTTCTGTGCTGGAATAAAGAAAGACAGAAAATGAACCGTTTTTTCAAAGGAGCGCAGATTGTCGGTGCTGCAGCCATGAGTTTTATGCATGGAGCACAGGACGGACAGAAATTTATCGGCGTTCTTTTCCTTGGACTGGCGTTTGCAGGCGGAAGAGGCAGCGTGGAAGGTATGCAGATACCTGTATGGCTGATGCTTTTATGCAGTGTGGTTATGGCTGCCGGAACCAGCGTAGGCGGAGAGAAAATTATTAAGTCTGTGGGAATGGATATGGTAAAACTGGAAAGATATCAGGGTTTTTCCGCGGATGTGGCAGGTGCCGGATGTCTGCTGCTTTCCAGTGTTTTCGGAATACCGGTTTCCACGACACATACGAAGACAAGCGCCATAATGGGCGTAGGTGCAGTAAAAAGACTGTCTGCCATCAATTTTGGCGTGGTAAGAGATATGATGCTGACCTGGATTTTTACTTTTCCGGGCTGCGGACTGATCAGTTTCTTCATGGCAAAATTGTTTATGGTTCTGTTTTAGGGCGACAAAGATACGTGGGCCTTTCATGCAGAGCAGCATGCAGTTATCAGGAACTGTACACCTTTTGAGGTTTTAATTGTTTTTATCAACACAGGAGAGAAAGAAATGTCTAAAAAACAGGATGCCTTTTATTTTGATAATTTTATGGAATGTGCGCAGGCAGCATGCCAGGCGGCAGAGCTTCTTAAAAACGTAATGCTTGATTTTAAACCGGAGGAGATTGATGAAAAACTCAGTCAGCTCCATGAAATTGAACATAGGGCAGATGATTTGAAACATCAGCTTACAGACAGGGTTTCAAAGGCCTTCATCACTCCTATTGAGCGGGAGGATATCGTAATGCTCAGCCAGAATATTGATGAGGTTACGGATAAAATCGAAGATGTACTGATCAGAGTTTATATCAATAATGTAACCGTCATTCTTCCTGAGGCGGAAAAGCTTCTGGAAACGGTAAATGCCTGCTGTCAGGAAATGGGAGTGCTTATGCGGGAATTCAGAAATTTCCGCCATTTGGGAAAATTGAAGGAGATTATTATCAAGATTAATTCTCTGGAGGAAGAAGCCGATCAGCTTTATATTGAGAATATGAGAAAACTGCATACACAAAGCACGGATCCGCTGCACATCATTGCGTGGAGAGAAATTTACGATTATCTGGAAAAATGTGCGGACGCCTGCGAACATGTAGCGAATGTGGTGGAAAGTATCATGATGAAAAATACTTGATGGCAGTATAATTTTATGGTTTACACATACAATTTATATAATCAGTTAAATTTCTGCAGGAAAGATAAGCCTGCAGGAAAAGGAGGTCTTTCATGAAGCGTGACAGGACAATAGCGGCATTTAAGGGGATGATTGTGGGAGGAACCATGCTTGTCCCCGGGGTAAGCGGCGGGTCTATGGCAATGATTCTTGGAATATACAAGCGGCTGACGGATGCAGTGAGCCGTTTTTCTCAAAATAAAAAAGAAAATTTTTTCTTTCTGCTTGTGTTCTGCCTGGGAGGCGGCATCGGGATGCTGCTGTTTGCAAAGCCGCTTTCCGGACTTATAGAACGTTATCCCATGCCTATGCTGTATTTTTTTACAGGAGCTGTGGCAGGAGGAGTTCCGCTGATCTGCAGACAGGCAAAGATAAAAAGTTTTTCCTGGAAAATACCGGGATATATTTTGATAGGAGTTGTCTCGGTGCTGTTATTTTCTGTGATTTTCCAGTCCGATGTTTTTGCTGGAACGCAGATGCAGAGCGCCCGGGAGAGCCAAAGTTTTCTTTTTCTTCTGCCGGCAGGTTTTGTGGCGGCAATAGCCCTGGTACTGCCGGGAATCAGCGTCTCTTATCTCTTTCTTATGATGGGACTTTATGAGGAGCTTATGCATGCTTTGACAGAATTGTCTTTTTCCTTTCTTCTGCCGTTAGGGGCAGGGCTGCTTTTGGGAATTCTTTTTATTACCAAACTGCTCACCAGGATTCTGGAAAAATATCCTCAGCCGTCCTATCTTGTTATTCTGGGGTTCGTGATTGCCTCCATGGCTCAGGTATTTCCGGGAATCCCTGAGGGAATGCAGATACCTGTCTGCCTGCTTATGTTGTTCCTGGGGTACTTTGCCATACGGATGCTTTCCGGAAAAGAGCAGAGTGCCGGTCTGGCTTAAAGCAGGCATTATCACATTTTTACAACAGGAAATGAAATTTTCGTCAAACAAAAAGCCGATGAACTTGTGAATAATCACAGATCATCGGCTTTTCTTATACATCAGGAAAGTTCCTTTCCTGATGTATAAGAAATTATAAATCGCACTCGCGCGAAAAGTAGTACGTTGCCTGATGGCAACCGCGCTCGGCGCGAGTGTGCACTTCAGTGCACACTTTTTATCTCAGGGCCGGCATTCAGATGCATAGGTTTCATGCCTTGATGCACGGATGCTATTTTTGCAGTTTTCCCTGGATATGTTCTTTCAGTTTCTGGAAGGTTTCATCACTGAGGTCATGTTCCATGCGGCAGGCATCTTCGGCAGCTGTCTCCGGACTGACGCCAAGGGCAACGAGCCAGCTGGAGATGAGGCGATGTCGCTCATAAATGCTGGATGCGATGGCATAACCGTCTTCTGTGAGCTCGATCCAGCCTTCTTTATCCATGGTGATCAGGCCATTTTGGCGAAGAAGACCCATGGCATGGCTGACACTGGGTTTGGAAAATCCCATGTGATGGACGACGTCGATAGAACGAACCAGCCCATTTTTTTCTTTCAGCATAAGGATGGCTTCCAGATAGTTTTCGGAAGATTCTGTACTTTTCATTCACGAGCTCCTTTCAGAAAGTGATTACAGTTTTTTTCTGTCTACTTTTTCTTCGCAGTATTTGCAGCGGTAAATTTCCTTTTTTTCATCGGAGAGAACAAAAATGTGAGGAAGTCCCTGCTCGATGGAAGTGATGCAGCGTGGATTCCTGCAGCGGATAACATTTTTTACTTCCTTGGGAAGAACCAGCTCTTTTTTCTCTACGATTTCGCAGTTTTTGATCACATTTACAGTAATATTATGGTCTATAAAGGCCAGAACGTCAAGGTCGAGCTTATCGATATCACATTCTACTTTTAATATATCCTTGCGTCCCATTTTATTGCTGCGCGCATTTTTGATAATGGCTACGGTGCAGTCCAGCTTGTCCAGCTGCAGATGATGATAAATGGAAAGGCTCATGCCGGCCCGAATATGATCGAGAACAAATCCCTCTTCAATTTTTCCTACATTCAACATTTTGGAACCTCCTTAGTCTACGTGAATTCCCAGCAGGGTAAGAATCAGTGCCATGCGTACATAGACGCCGTATTGTGCCTGTTTGAAGTAAACGGCACGGGGATCATCATCCACTTCCACAGAAATTTCATTGACACGGGGAAGGGGATGGAGAATGAGCATATCAGGACTTGCAAGTTTCATTTTTTTGCGGTCGAGAATATAAAAATCTTTCAGACGGATGTAGTCTTCTTCGTTGAAAAAACGTTCCTTCTGTACACGGGTCATATAAAGGATATCCAGGCGGGGAAGAACATCTTCCAGACTCATAACTTCTTCGTAGGGAATTCCTTTTTCGTTAAGCATTTCCGTCACATAATCAGGGATACGCAGTTCATCCGGGGAGATGAAGATAAAACGGATACCTTCGTAACGGGAAAGAGCATTGATGAGAGAGTGAACCGTACGTCCGAATTTCAAATCGCCGCAAAGGCCGATGGTGAGGTTGTTAAGACGATGTTTTAAAGAACGGATAGTCAGAAGATCCGTGAGGGTCTGTGTAGGATGCTGATGTCCTCCGTCTCCGGCATTGATGACAGGAATGCGGGATTTGGATGCAGCTACCATGGGAGCGCCTTCTTTGGGATGGCGCATGGCACAGATATCGGCATAGCAGGATACAACGCGGATGGTGTCGGCAACGCTTTCACCTTTGGAAGCGGAGGAGGAGTTGGCGTCGGAAAATCCAAGAACACTTCCGCCCAGGTTCAGCATGGCAGCCTCAAAGCTTAAACGGGTTCTGGTGCTTGGCTCGTAAAAACAGGTTGCCAGTTTTTTGCCTGCGCAGGCATGTGCATATTTTTCAGGGTGATTTTCGATGTCGTTGGCCAGATCAAACAATCCTTCCAGTTCCTCCACCGTAAAATCTAGCGGGTTCATCAAGTGTCTCATAAATGTGCTCCTTTCTCGAATTAAAAAGTGTGCGCTTCGGCGCACACTCGCGCCGAACGCGATTGCTGTCAGGCAATCTTTACCTTTCGCGTGAGTGCGCATCCTTGGCGGAACGTCATTTTTATACGATGGAAAGAAGCTTTCCTGGCGCATAAAAATGACGGACATTGAAATTTTGCCCAAAGAAAATCGAAGAGAATAAGAAAATTCCCTTCGATTTGATTGTTGGCGTTAAGATAATAATTTCCCAGGAGACTGTTTCAAAAATACAACAGATTTAGTAAAAGCATGATGGATGAAAAATAAGGCAATAGTTTCCCCTTTTTTCAAAAGTTCGATCCTATTATTTTTCTTATCACTGTGATAAGGAAAATACCGGTTAAAACTTTTTCGCTGGTTTGAGAAAAAGGATATTCTGCGGCGAATAGAAAAAAAGGTTGATTTTTCAACAGTCATGACAGCCTCCATTCTGCTATCTAAGGACGGCAGCACTTTAATTTCGTCAATTATATCACATCATTACCTGTGTTTCAACAAAATTTAACATGGATTTTAGAAACCTTTTGCCCAAAAAGGTCGAAAAGTTTTTGCAAATTATTTCGCTTTCTATTATAATGCAGGTAAGCAATAAAATGCAAAGAGACTGACACAGTAATGACGCACATAGGAAAGGCATGGGATGATAATGGAATTTCGGGAAAGAAAAAGATGGGTGTTTTTTGGACTGCCCTTTACATTTACGGTTTACACCATAAAAGACGATATGGTGACCATAAATCAGGGATTTTTAAACCGTAAGGAAAATGATTGCTACATGTATAAGATTCAGGATGTGGAACTGGAAAATTCCTTTGCAGAACGGATCTTCGGCCTGGGAAGTGTGAAATGCCACACCGGAGACACCACCGATCCGGTTCTTATGATTTCTCACATTAAAAATGCCAAGGCAATCAAAGACTTTATTCTGGAAGCCTCTGAAAAAGCACGCTTGAAACGGCGCACCATGAACATGTTGGACATCGGTGCGGATGGAGAAGCGGATGTAACAGACGTGTGATAAGAAGTGACTTATAGCTTATAATAAGAAGTAACTTATGATACGGCAAAGCAGTGTGAAACTGTGATACAAAGGGGCGCAAAATCCGAAAAGTCGTTTGTTGTACTGTATATGAAATAGATATGGCTTTGAAAACAGATACAGCAGACATCCCTTTTGGGTTTGTGCGCCCTATTTTTGTGTCCGGTTTTATTGGAAAACCGGTTTCTCGGTTTAGGAAAGCTTTATTTTGATAAAACATTTGATGAGACAAAGGAGGGGTTCCGGCAGGGCCGGAGGAAACGTTATGGAACTTGATATGACAAAAGGAAGTCCTGGGCGGCTGATCGTAAAATTTATGATCCCTATTTTGCTGGGAAATGTGTTTCAGCAGTTTTATAACCTGGTGGACACAATTATTGTAGGACGTTATGTGGGTGTGGATGCTCTGGCGGCGGTGGGAGCCACCGGCATGATCATGTTTCTCATTCTTGGATTTATGCAGGGACTTTCCACAGGTTTTACGGTTCTCACAGCCCAGCGTTTTGGAGCAGGAGATGAGGAAGGCGTCAGAAAAAGTGTGGGCAATGCAGCGGTGCTTTCCGCAATCATTACTGTGATCATGACTGTGGTGAGTATGCTGGGAATGGATTGGCTTTTGCGCATCATGCAGACGCCGGCAGATATTTTTGACATGTCGAAAGACTACATTATGATCATCTGCGGCGGTATGATTTTCAATATTCTTTACAATCTTGTATCCAGTGTGTTAAGAGCGGTGGGAAACAGTAAGGTTCCTCTCTATTTCCTGATTCTTTCCGCGGGACTGAATATTGTTCTGGACCTGTTTTTGATTCGGGTAATTCCTCTGGGCGTGGCAGGAGCAGCCATTGCAACGGTGGCTTCCCAGGGCGTCAGCGGTATTTTGTGTCTTTTTTATATCAAAAAGAAGGTTCCGCTTCTGCATTTGAAAGCTCATCATCTGAAGCTGGAAAAGATATATGTAAAAAATCAGCTGGGAATCGGAATTCCCATGGCGCTTCAATTTTCCATCACGGCAATCGGCACTATGATGGTACAGGTTGCGCTGAATATGTTGGGAACTACTTATATTGCGGCTTACACGGCAGCTTCCAAAGCGGAACAGCTGGTGACTCAGGCATACAGCGCGCTGGGAATGACTATGGCAACCTACTGTGCCCAGAACCGGGGCGTCAATGATCTGGCCCGCATCAAAAAGGGAAACAGAATTGCTTTCTGGATGTCAGCGGCTTATTCTGTCGTTATTTTTATTGTGGTACAGGCTGCCCTGCCGTTTATCATCTCGCTGTTTATTACCGGGGACAGCAGCCAGGTTTTAGAATATGCAAGAATTTATATGACAATCTGCGGACTGTTCTTTATTCCTCTCGGCATGATTTTTATTTACCGAAACAGCATGCAGGGCTACGGTTTTGCATTTCTTCCTATGATGGGAGGCGTTGTGGAGCTGGTCAGCCGCGCCGTAGTGGCAGTATTGGCAGCGTATTTTGCAAGCTTTGCAGGGGTATGTATGGCTAACGCCAGCGCCTGGTGTCTGGCGGGAATCTTTCTGTTTATTTCCAATATTTTCGTCACAAGGAAAATGGAAAAAGAACAGGCTGAAAACGCAGCTTTAAAAAAGGAAGCAATATAAAAGCCTGCTTCGGAAAATTTCTGATGCGGATGCGCACTTGGCACACCGGCAATCAGAGATTGCGGTAACTATTGCCCGACGGCAATCGCGCTCGGCGCGAGTGTGTGCTAAGGCGCACACTTTTTACAGGAAATTTACCGTGCTGTGGTGGAAAAGTTAACATTTATGGTTTAAGCTAAATAAAGAATCTCGTTTCGAAGAATCTCGTTCAGCGAGATTCTTTATCTTTTACCAGCTGTTCGAAAAGAAGGCCGGTCAGGAACCAGAAGGGAGCGTAATCCAGCCGGATCACGCTGTCTACATTCCAACGGCTGTTTTCGTAGTTCCACGGACAGCATTTTTTCTTTTTCAGAAAGCTTCCGGTCAGGTATTCCACCAGAAAAATAGTCCCCATATATAAGACGCCTCGAAAAAACCAGTGCAGGTTGCGAAAAAGCAGCCAGAAAGGGCGGAGCAGGCAGCCGCAGCCATAGATGGGAAACATCCACAGGGAGGTTTGTCCGCGAAGATTGCTTTCTCTTCGGCGCAGAGCGCCTATCGAGGTAAATAAAATTTCCAGGCACCATCCGAAAGTGCCGCACAATAAAAAATTTTTCAATAATCGTTTCATAATAAGGACAGTATTTGCGGATAGCTGTCCGTTTATTCATAAAAGAAAGTGGAAAAAGCAATGAAAGAAAAAATGATCGTATGGTTAAAAGATGGGACAGGCAAAAGCAGCACTGCGGCAATGTTGTGTGCGCTGCTCACCGGACATGGTGTGAAAAACGGATGGATCGGCGCACCATGGTATGAAAAGGAGCAGGAAAAAGTCAGATATCAGAGAAAGCCTCTTTCGGAGGCTTTCCTGAAAAGATATGAGAAAGAAAATCTGTTTTCCGGAAAATGGATGGAGAATCTGGAAGAAGTTCTGAAAATTCTTGCAGATAAAGACTGCCAGGTGGTCATCGCGGAGGAGAGCAGTTTTTTGAAGATAGAATCTGTGCCCCGGGAATGGGAACTCTTGGAGATTTCGCTGGAAGAATGGAGAAAAAAAGCGGTCAGCGAAGGAAAGATAAAAAGACATTTTGCGGGAAAACATCGGTTTTCCTGGAATGGTTATGAGAATCTGGAACTTCTGGCATACGGCGATTTTCAGGCGGAAAATGCCATGGCAGCTCTGTCTTTATTTCGCCTTTTACAGGAAAAAGGACTGGTGAGCGGAAAGGAAAAGAAAATTCGGGAGATTCTGGAAAGAGTACCGGATAAAAAGACCGGAAAGGAGCCGGGAGAGTTCCTGCCTTACAGTTTTTCAGTATATGGAAAACCGGGGCTTTTTGTGGGCGCAGTCGTAAAAGACAGACAGTCAGCCGTAAATTTGTCGGAATTTCTTGGTTTGTATTTTACAAACAGGCACAAGATACTTATAATAAGTATGAATGATAGGGAAGATGTGCAAAAAAGCACAGAAACTCTTGCGGCAATGGCAGATATGATCCTGACAGTGACAGAGAGGGAAGAAGGTATGTTGTCCTCCACTAAGCTGGCGGAACGTCTGCAGAAATGGAACGGAAATGTCACCGCAGCGGACAGTCTGGAGGAGGCAGTGGAACTGGGAAGGCTTCTGGCCGGAAAACAGGGTGTTTTGACGGCAGCCGGAACGGAAAGAATGGTGAGGCGCTTTGCAGCGCTTGTCTCTGAAAAGCAGGTGACGGACAGCCATGGTATTTTGCCGGAAAAATAAGCGAAAAGATCGCAAAGGACAGGGTGCAGAAGATGGATTTGGGAAAACTGAGAGAACAGATTGACGAGATTGATGAACAGATTGTAAAGCTGTATGAAAAGCGGATGGAAATCTGCAGCGATGTGGCAGCTTATAAGATAGAGACAGGGAAAAAAGTCTTTGACAAGACAAGAGAGGAAGAAAAACTGCGGAAGGTAAGTTCTCTTACTCACAACGAATTTAACAGCTACGGGGTAAAAGAACTGTTTGAGCAGATCATGTCCATGAGCCGCAAGCTGCAGTACCGTCTTCTGGCAGAAAAAGGCCAGACGGGAAGGCTTCCTTTTATCGGCGTGGACAGTCTGGACACCAAAAAAGCCAGGGTGGTCTTTCAGGGAGCGGAAGGCGCTTACTCTCAGGCGGCCATGCAGGAATTTTTCGGGGATGAAGTGGAGAGCACTCATGTGGACACTTTTCGGGATGCCATGAGCGCTATCGACGAGGGAAGCGCGGATTTTGCAGTTCTTCCCATTGAGAATTCCACGGCAGGAATCGTCAGCGAAATCTACGACCTTTTGGTGGAATTTGAAAATTACATTGTGGGAGAGCAGATTATCCGGATTGAGCATTGCCTGCTTGGCGTTCCGGGAGGAAGCGTGGAACAGGTGCGCACCGTCTACTCCCATCCCCAGTCGCTGATGCAAAGTTCCCGCTATCTGTCTTCCCATGGAAGCTGGAAACAGATCAGCATGCAGAACAATGCTTTTGCGGCAAGAAAAGTGGCGGAGGAAAAAGACTTTTCCCAGGCAGCCATTGCCAGCGAATATGCAGGAAAAGTTTACGGGCTTTCCGTACTGGAAAAACCAGTCAATAATACAGCGGCAAATTCCACACGCTTTATCATTGTCACCAATCAGAAAATATTCAGAAAAGACGCAAAAAAGGTGAGCATCTGTCTGGAAGTGCCTCATGAGAGCGGTTCTTTGTACCACATGCTGTCTCACTTTATTTACAATCATCTGAATATGACCAAGATTGAAAGCCGTCCTATCGAGGGAAGAAACTGGGAATATCGTTTCTTCATCGATTTTGAGGGAAATCTGGCGGATGAAGGGGTAAAAAATGCTCTTCGGGGGCTGAGGGAAGAAGCCCGCAATATGAAAATTATCGGAAATTATTAGAGGGGGATGCGGTGTGAGAGAAGAACAGCTGATTGTATACAAACCAGCCGAAGAAGAAACCTTGCTGTCGGATATGGTATGGCTGATGGAAAACTACAAAGACGAGTATTACAATAAGGAAGACAAGGAGGCGCTGGCCTACGAGTGCATGCACAGACTGCTGGAATTCGGAGGCAGTCACGGATTCTGCGGCAATCTCTGGCACTGTTATCTGACAAACCTGTTAGTAAATCATGAAAACAGTTACAGCCGCAGCTGTGAGATCAGAGGAGCTGTGGAGGGAACCATAAACCGGGCAGTGCTTCATGATATCAAAATTTTCCGGGAATTTTTTGAATACGACCTGCTGTCCATGGCAGAATGGCTGGGCGTGGAGGATTTTGAGCTGATCCTTTCCTATGTGAGCAGCGAACAGGAAAGCAAAGTATACAATGCCAGAATCCGCGAGAGAATCGAAGGACTGGCCAGGAGGCTGTCAGAGGCGGCGGCGCCTGAAGATATGAAAAGTGCGCTGACTGAATTTTATCGGGAATACGGCGTGGGAAAATTCGGGCTGCACAAAGCTTTCCGGGTGGAGCGGGATGAAAATGGCGTTCACATTGTGCCCATTTTAAAAATCGCCCATGTACGTCTGCAGGATCTGGTAGGATATGAAATTCCCAAGAAAAAGCTGACGGACAACACCAGGGCTTTTGTGGAAGGGAAAAAAGCCAACAACTGCCTGCTTTACGGCGATGCGGGAACCGGAAAGTCCACAAGCATCAAAGCAATCGCCAATGAATACTATGACAGAGGATTACGCATTATAGAAATATACAAACATCAGTTTCAGGATCTAAACGATGTGATTGCCCAGATTAAAAACCGCAACTACAAATTTATCATTTACATGGATGACTTAAGCTTTGAAGAGTTTGAGATTGAATATAAATATCTGAAAGCAGTGATTGAGGGCGGACTGGAAAAGAAGCCTGACAATGTACTGATCTATGCAACCTCCAACCGCAGACATCTGGTGCGGGAAAAATTCAGCGACAAGGAAGAGAGAAGAGACGACCTTCATGCCAGCGATACGGTGCAGGAAAAACTGTCTCTGGTTTCCCGATTCGGAGTTACCATCTTCTTCTGTGCGCCGGATAAAAAGGAGTTTCAGCAGATTGTGCGGGTTTTGGCTGAACGGTATCATATTACCATGCCGGAGGAGGAACTTTTGCTGGAAGCAAATAAATGGGAGCTTGCCCACGGCGGGCTTTCCGGCAGAACTGCCCAGCAGTTCATAGACTATCTGCTTGGAAAAATGTAGCATTGACAGAATTGCCGGTGCGCCGGACAGACCGGGCGCAAAAAAGATCAGGAAATAATTTTTGCTGTCTTTATTCTGGAGAAAAAAGGCAGAACAACGAGGTGAGATATGAAAACATTTGCAGCGATGGACGTAGGGTCTTTTGAGACCGCAATGAAAATTTTTGAGTTTTCTCCCAAAAACGGAATGAAGGAGATCACACATATACGCCGCCGGCTGGATTTGGGAAGCGGAACGTATGAGGCAGGAAAAATAAGTTATGACAAGGTGGAAGAAATCTGCAGGGTGCTGAAAGAATTCACGGAAATCATGAAAGAGTATCGGGTAGACGCCTACAAAGCCTACGGTACCAGTGCAATCCGTGAGACCAAAAATACGATGATCGTGCTGGATCATATCCGGCAGAAAACCGGAATCACTCTGGATGTGCTCAGCAATTCCGAACAAAGATTTCTGGATTATAAGTCCATAGCCTCCAAAATACAGAGTTTTCAGAGCATTATTGAAAAGGGAACCGCGGTGCTTGACATCGGAGGCAGCAGCATTCAGATTTCGTTGTTTGACAAAGACAAACTGGCGGCAACCCAGAATATGAAACTGGGTGTTCTGCGTTTAAGAGACAGACTGCTGACTCTGGACACAAAGCCGGGCAAATATGAATTACTTCTGGAAGAGATGATCCAGTCCCAGCTGGCAGTGTTTAAGAAACTTTATTTGAAAGACCGCAATGTGGAGAACATCATTGTAGTGGATGATTATATCTCTGCCCTGGTACGCAAAAATTTCACCGGTTTTTCCGGAAAACAGATGCGCGGATATATTGACAGCGCAAGCTATGGGGTGTTTGTGGATTATCTGCGCGCCCATACGGATGAGGAAGTGGCAAAGAGATTCGATATTTCCAGGGAAGTGGTGCCTATGCTTTTTATCTCTGCCACCCTGCTGCAGCTGATGACCAGGATGGTAGGGGCGCAGTTCATCTGGGCTCCGGGCGTTACTCTCTGCGACGGCATTGCCTATGAATATGCGGAGAAAAACAGGCTGATCACCATGTCCCATGACTTTGAGCAGGATATTGTTGCCTGCGCAAGAAATATCAGCAAGCGCTATATGGGAAGCAAGAGAAGAGGGGAAACTCTGGAAAAAATTTCCCTGACTATTTTTGACAGTATGAAAAAAGACCACGGTATGGGAAAACGGGAAAGACTCATGCTGCGGATCGCCGCACTTTTGCATGACTGCGGTAAGTACATCAGCCTTGTAAATCTGGGAGAATGTTCCTATGAGATCATTATGTCCACTGAAATCATAGGATTGTCCCACAAAGAGAGAGAAATCGTGGCAAACGTGGTGAAGTACAATCACCTGCCTTTTGAATATGACAAACGAGGACGGGAAGACAGTTCTCTGGATGAAAAGGCGTTTTTGACAATCGCCAAACTGACTGCCATTCTGCGCGTAGCCAATGGCCTGGACAGAAGTCATAAACAGAAATTCAAGGATTTTCAGACGACGATAAAAGACGACAAACTGATTCTGACGGTAAATACAGCGGCGGATATTACGCTGGAAAAAGGCTTGTTTCAGCCAAAAGCAGACTTTTTCGAAGAAGTTTTCAGTATTCGCCCGGTAATCAAACAGAAAAAAGTGTATTAGGAGGTAAACCATGGCAGAACATGATTTTCAAAATCCGGAATATTATACCAACAGGGAAATGAGCTGGCTGTTGTTTAACAGACGTGTCTTAAGCGAAGCCAGGGATACCCAGATTCCTCTTTTTGAAAGACTGAAGTTTTTAAGTATCACGGCGTCGAACCTGGATGAATTTTTTATGGTACGAATCGCTTCCCTGAAAGATATGGTTCACGCAAAGTACAGTAAAAGAGATATCGCAGGTATGACGGCGCAGGAGCAGCTGGCAGCTTTAAATACGAAACTTCATGAATTTTCGGCGCTGCAGTACGAGACATACACCAGGGAACTGCTTCCTCTTTTAAGAGAAAATGGTTTCTGTGTGGTGGAAAAACATGAGGATCTCACACAGGCGCAGGCCGCTTTTGCGGATGACTATTTTGAAGAAAACGTATATCCGGTGCTGACTCCCATGGCGGTGGATTCTTCCAGACCGTTTCCTCTGATTCGAAACAAGACTTTGAATATCGGGGCGCTTGTAAGCAAGAAGGGAGAGAAAAAGGAAGAAGAGATTGACCTTGCTACCGTGCAGGTACCCAGCGTTTTACCGCGTATTGTCCAGCTCCCTTCAGGAAATAACGGCGAAAAATGCGTCATTTTGCTGGAAGAGATCATCGAGAGAAATATCAGCAAGCTGTTTTTGAATTATGACATTATCTGTGCGCATCCTTTCCGTATCACAAGAAACGCGGATTTGGCTATCGACGAGGACGAGGCGGAAGACTTGCTCATCGAGATAGAAAAACAGGTAAAAAAGAGAACCTGGGGCGAAGCCATACGTCTGGAAGTGGAAGCCGGTGTGGACAGACGGCTGTTAAAGAAGATCCGAAAAGAGCTGTCGCTGGAAGATGAGGATATTTACCAGATTGATGGACCTTTGGATCTGACTTTCCTTATGAAAATGTACGCCCTGGATGGTTTTGAAAAATTTAAATATAAAAAATATACCCCTCAGCCGGTACCGGAATTTGAGGAAGGAGAGTCGGTTTTTGATGTGCTGAGAAAAGGAGATGTTTTACTGCATCATCCCTACCAGACTTTCCAGCCTGTGGTGGACTTTATCAGAACTGCGGCCAGGGATAAAGATGTTCTGGCTATCAAGCAAACTCTTTATCGTGTCAGCGGAAATTCTCCTATCATTGCAGCGCTGGCTCAGGCGGCAGAGAACGGCAAACAGGTTACTGTTTTAGTGGAATTAAAAGCACGATTCGATGAGGAAAACAATATCGTGTGGGCCAGAAAGCTGGAAAAAGCGGGCTGCCATGTAATTTACGGTCTGGTTGGTTTAAAAACCCACAGCAAAATCACGCTGGTTGTGCGCAGGGAGGAGGACGGTATCCGCCGTTATGTGCATCTGGGAACCGGAAATTATAACGATGCCACGGCAAAGCTTTACACGGATATCGGTCTTATGACCTGTGCCGAGGCGATTGGAGAGGACGCTACGGCAGTATTCAATATGCTTTCCGGTTATTCCGAGCCTCTCAGCTGGAATGCCCTGACGTTGGCGCCTCTGTGGTTAAAGGACAGATTTCTGTATCTGATCGACAGAGAGAGAAGGATTGCAAGGGCGGGAAATCCGGCCCGGATCATAGCGAAAATGAATTCTCTCTGCGACAGAGATATTATTGCAGCACTTTACGAAGCCAGCGCGGCGGGAGTTAAAATAGATTTGATCGTCAGAGGAATCTGCTGTCTGAAAGTGGGAATTCCCGGCGTCAGCGAAAACATCAGAGTGCGTTCCATTGTCGGAAATTTCCTGGAGCACAGCCGTATTTTCTATTTTGAAAACAACGGTCACGGAGAATATTACTGCGCCAGCGCCGACTGGATGCCCAGAAACCTGGAGCGCCGTGTGGAAATTCTGTTCCCGGTCTATGAACCGGCTCTGCAGGAAAAACTGATGCATATTTTGCAATGTCAGCTGGAAGACAATAAGAAAGCTCATCTGCTTATGCCGGATGGAACTTACAAAAAACAGAAAATTTCCCAGGCAGAGGCTTTTGATTCTCAGTTTGCCTTCTGTCAGGAAGCATTGAAAGAAGGCAGAAAAAAGGATGAGACGAAAGACAAGAGAGTGTTCATCCCGGAAGTACCTGCCTCCGAGAAGTAAGTTTTTTCGGAAACTATGTGTGAAATACACAAAAAGAAAGGACAGACCTAATGAAGAAAAAGAAACTGATACTTGCCTCCGCTTCTCCCAGAAGGCGAGAGCTTATGACACAGATCGGGCTTAATTTTACGGTAAAGCCTAGCCTTTGCGAAGAAAAAATAACAAGCACAGCGCCTTCCCTGGTGGTGAGGGAACTTTCAGCCCAGAAGGCGGAGAATGTTTTTTCTTCCTTAAGCGATCAGGAGAAAGCGGAAAACGCAGTGATTGGTTCCGATACGGTGGTTGCCTGTGAAGGAAAGATACTGGGAAAACCCCGCGACAGAGAGGATGCCTTTGCCATGCTCTCTTCTCTGGCCGGAAATACCCATCAGGTATATACCGGAGTGACACTTGTGTGGGAAGAAGAAGGTGTAAAGAAAAGCCATACCTTTTACGAAGAGACAAAAGTGAAAGTGGCATCTATGAGCAAGGAAGAGATAGATCGTTACATAGAGACAGGAGAGCCCTCGGATAAGGCGGGAGCTTACGGGATCCAGGGAGCCTTTGCAGCTTTTGTTCTGGGAATTGAAGGAGACTACAACAATGTGGTAGGTCTTCCTGTGTGCAGGCTGTATCAGGAAATGAAAAAAACAGGACTTGCAGAGGAAGAGAGAGGAAACTGAATGAAACAGCTGGCTATTTTTGATCTGGACGGAACTTTGGCAAACACCCTCACTTCCATCACCTACTGCATGAACAGAACTCTGAAAGAGTACGGAATTTCCGGTTTTTCGGAAGACGACTACCGCTACTTTGTAGGAAACGGGGCTTCTGTGCTGGTTAAAAAAGCCCTGACGGCAGCAGGAGATGCAGAGCTTTCTCTGTACGAAGAAGTGTTTCACACCTACACCAGAAACTTTGCAGAGGACTGTATGTATCAGGTAAAACCCTATCCGGGGATACCGGAACTGTTGGAAAACTTAAAAAAACAGGGAATAAAAATCGCTGTTTTAAGCAATAAACCCCATGCCAATACCGTCATGGTAGTGGAAACTTTATTTGGAAAAAATTATTTTGATGCGGTGCAGGGGCAGACGGAAGAAATTCCGAGAAAACCGGACCCTGCGGGAATCTATCACCTGGAAAAACTTTTTTCTGTTTCCGGTAAGGACGTGCTCTATGTGGGAGACAGCAGTGTGGATATGGATACAGGAAAAGCGGCGGGTGTAATGACGGCAGGAGTTTTGTGGGGATTTAGGGATAAGGAAGAACTTCTCGCCCATGGGGCAGATGTTCTTGTGGGCAGACCGGAAGAGCTTCTGGACTGCCTGTAAACAGAAAATTCAAAGGTTTACGCCTTTCACAGACCGATACCCTAAAGGCAGCGAAAAGGAGAATAAGATTTATGATAAAACTGATAGCAACGGATATTGACGGTACCCTGATCCAGGACTCCACTCCGGATTTGTATCCGGAGATGGTGGAAAAAATCAAAGAACTGACAGCGCGCGGATTGATTTTCTGCGGAGCCAGCGGTCGCCAATATTACAGCATCCGCAATGTTTTTCGTGATGTGGCGGATCAGATTGCCTATATAGCGGAAAATGGAGCGCATATTCACTATCAGGGAGAGGATATCCGCCTGGTGCCGATGAAAAGAGACTATGCGGAAGAAATCATCCGTCACATAAGAAAATTTCCGGAATGCGACATGGTAGTTTCCACGCCCAAAGGAGCCTTGCTGGAGTCCAAAAACAAAGATTTCCTTCACATGATGGAATTCGGATATCAAAACAAATTCCGACTGGTAGAGGATGTATTGAAGGAGGACGAGGTCATATTGAAAGTGGCCGTTTACCGGAAAGGAAGCATCAGAGAGCTTGGCGAGGCGGAGTTTATCCCTGCCTGGGAAAACAAGGTAAAAACCTGTATTGCAGGCGAGGAATGGGTGGATTTTATGGATGAATCCGTGGATAAAGGAGAAGCCATCCGGTTTCTTCAGGAGTTTTTCGGAATTTCCAGAGAAGAGACGATGGCTTTCGGAGATTCCAACAACGACATCGGCATGATGAAGGCCGCAGGGAAAAGTTATGCGGTGGATACGGCAGTGCCGGAAGTGAAAGCCGCGGCAACCGGTGAATGCGAAGGCTACCGGGGAAAAGGCGTATGGAAGGTGCTCACAAAAGAATTGGGATAAAAGAACTGGATAAAAAGGAGGAAAAAATATGCGAGTGTATGATGATGCGGTTTTAAAATGTTTTCTGGAGAAACAGGGACAGCTGTTTCCGGAGAAAGTAGTCTCTGACATGGACGAAGCGGAAGATTTTCTGGAAGAATGCATGGCGGTTGTCGTGAATTCTGCCAGGGAAGTGCTGGAATATTTTGACGAGGAAGGCGTGGACCTGGAAGGAGCCGGAGAAGAGGAAATTCTGGAAGCTGACGAAGTGTTTGATGTCGGCGACGGGAGATATCTGATCGTGGAAGCGTAACAAAGCATAAAGGTATAGAAAAAAAGAAGTGCTGCAAACATCCTTTTGTGATTTTGCAGCACTTTTTGTGCGGTAAATTGTATTGCAAGATTCTATGATGTTGGGGCAAAAGCCCCAACTAGGATGCCTGCGGATTGTGATCTGCTGCGCACTCTCACAGACTCTGGCAACATTGTATTTTAAAGTATAAATTTAATGATTGCTTCCGCAAGGCCGTCGTGATTATTGTCGTTGTGGGTGACGTAGTCTGCCACAGCTTTGACGGAAGGTGAGGCATTTTCCATGGCGATGCCGATACCTGCGGCGGTGAGCATGGAAATATCGTTTTCCGCATCGCCTGCAGCCAGGGAATCCCGAAGGGGAACCTTGAAGTAATCGCAGACAAATTCTACAGCGCTGCCTTTCCCTGCCGTGTGGTCAAAAAATTCCAGATAATATTCATTGGAAAAAATAGCAGAGACGGTGTCTCCGTGTTTTTCCAATACCTCTGCCTGCAGATCGTAAAGTTTTTGCTTATCTTCCAGATTGATGCAGACAAGTTTATAGGGAGGCGTCTGGATATAGGACATAATATTGTCTGTCGCAATAAAAGGCATGGGAATGCGGACACGGTAGTAGTCAAGCTCCGGGGTTTTCGCCCGGCATACGATTTCATGTTCCGTATAGGTCTGAATATGAAGGCCGCGGCTGTGAGCCATCTCAATAATATCCGCAGTGACGTCCAGAGGGACTCTTTTTTCAAGAATCGGTTCCTGTTTGTCACAATCATAGACCAAAGCTCCGTTGTTTGCGATGATTAAAGTGCCGGGATAAACAAGGCCGGCGCTTTCTGCTACCTGCAAAATACTGTCGGCAGCACGGCCGCTGGTGAGAACCAGTTTGTGTCCGGCTGCTGTCATTTTTTTCAGCACCTCTTTCATATAGGGAGAAATAGTGCTGTCGGACAGTAAAAGAGTTCCGTCCAGGTCGGTAAATAAAATATGTTTGTTCATGACATCTCCTTTGTATCGTTTGCGGGAGCGTAGTTTTCAAAACCTGTATTCCCGCAGGCGAACGTTCACCAATCAGGCAAACAGTTCGTTTCGTTTTTGTTTTAAATTTTCCAGAATTTCATAGGGAACAGCCAGTTTCCCGTAGCCGGTGGCAAGTTCCAGGCCAGGCTTGTTTTTTCCGTGGAAATCAGAACCGCCGCTTATGCAGAGGTCGTATTTTTCCGCCAGTTTTCGGATATCTCTTGTATCGGCGGGAGAGTAAGTGGAATAAATACCCTCGATTCCCACAAGTCCAGCTTCCTTCAAAGTTGCAGTCAGAACATCCAGACTCTGTTTTCCCATGTGATAAAGAATGGGGTGGGCAAGAATCGGAAGACCTTTTGCAGCAAGAATCAGGGAAACAGCCTGGGAGGGGGTGACTTTCTCTCTGGGGACAAAATATTTGCAGTGGTCCCCCAGATAGCGGTCGAAAGCCTCGGGCATACTTTTGACATAACCGTGTTCCAGCAGAAAACGGGAATAATGTCCTCTGGTAATCACGGAACCGGGAAAAGCTTCCAGCAGTTTTTCATAAGAAATATCAATGCCGGCTTCCTGAAGATTTCTGCACATCTTCTGGTTTCGAAGAATGCGGGATTCCACGAAGGCCTGGATATGAGCTTTGAACTCCGGCTGCTCTTTGTCGATAAAAAGGCCAAGGATATGGATATCTTTTCCATGATATTCGGTGGAAAGCTCGATGCCGGGGATAACTTCCATCCCTTTTTCGGCACCGGCCGCCATGGCTTCCTCGATGCCGTCGGTAGTATCATGGTCGGTCAGAGCAAAGGCGGAAAGACCTTTGGAAAGCGCCAGATCTACCAGCTGGGCGGGTGTCAGGCTCCCGTCTGACTTGGTGGAATGTACATGTAAATCAACAGTTTTCATAAAATCATAGATCCTTTATTCAACATCAAATAAAAAGGGGCTGTATGAAACTTTTAACAGCCCCCAAAAGTTTTTAGTTTTCGTCTTCTTCTTTTTCAGCAGTGTAAACAGTACGTTTTCTTGCCATTTCGTCGCTTGCCAGATATTCGTCGTAGGTTGTGATTTTGTCAATCAGTGTGCCGCCCGGAAGGATTTCCATAATACGGTTTGCGGTTGTCTGCACGAACTGATGATCGTGGCAGGCAAACAGAGCGATTCCCGGGAATTTGATCAGACCGTTGTTCAAAGCGGTGATAGATTCCATGTCCAGATGGTTGGTAGGCTCATCCAGAATCAGGCAGTTTGCTCCGGAAATCATCATTTTTGAAAGCAGGCAGCGCACTTTTTCACCACCGGAAAGAACTTTTACTTTTTTCACACCGTCATCTCCGGCAAAAAGCATACGTCCCAGGAAACCGCGGACATAGGTAACGTCCTTGACGGGAGAATAGCCGGTAAGCCAGTCTACGATAGTGTAGTCGTTGTCGAATTCTTTTGTGTGATCCTTCGGGAAGTAAGCCTGGGAAGTTGTCACGCCCCATTTGTAGCTTCCTTCATCCGGTTCCATCTCGCCCATGAGGATCTGGAAAAGAGTGGTTTTGGCAAGCTCGTTGCCGCCTACAAAGGCAATCTTGTCATTGTGTCCTACGATAAAGGAAATGTTATCCAGAACTTTTTCTCCGTTGATAGTCTTGCTGATTCCTTCCACAGTGAGGACTTCGTTTCCGATTTCACGGTCAGGACGGAAATCAATGTAAGGATATTTACGGCTGGAAGGTTTGATCGTATCCAGCTCGATTTTTTCAAGAGCACGTTTACGGGAGGTAGCCTGTTTGGATTTGGAAGCGTTTGCAGAGAAACGGGAAATAAATTCCTGCAGCTCTTTGATTTTTTCTTCCTTTTTACGGTTGGCTTCCTTCATCTGTTTGATCAACAGCTGGCTGGATTCATACCAGAAATCATAGTTTCCGGCATACAGCTGAATCTTTCCATAGTCAATATCTGCGATGTGTGTGCAGACTTTGTTGAGGAAATAGCGGTCGTGGGATACTACGATAACGGTGTTGTCAAAGTTGATCAGGAATTCTTCCAGCCACGCGATAGCGTCCATATCCAGGTGGTTGGTAGGCTCGTCCAAAAGAAGGATATCCGGATTTCCGAACAATGCCTTCGCAAGAAGAACCTTCACTTTTTCGTTACCGTTTAAATCTTTTAACAGAGAGTAGTGTAAATCGGTATCGATGCCCAGACCGTTTAACAGCTGTGCAGCGTTGGATTCTGCTTCCCAGCCGTCCAGTTCGGCAAATTCGCCTTCCAGTTCGCTGGCACGGATACCGTCCTCATCGGTAAAGTCTTCTTTTGCATAGATAGCGTCTTTTTCCTTCATAATCTGGTAAAGACGTTCGTTACCCATGATAACCACGTCCATAACCGGATATTCATCGTACTTGAAGTGGTCCTGTTCCAGAACGGAAAGACGCTGACCGGGAGTGATGGAAACATCTCCGCTTGTGGTTTCCAGTTTACCGGATAAAATCTTTAAAAAGGTAGATTTTCCCGCACCGTTGGCACCGATAAGACCATAGCAGTTACCTTCGGTAAATTTGATATTTACATCTTCAAACAGCGCCTTTTTTCCAAGGCGCAGAGTTACATTATTTGCACTGATCATTCTAATAGCCCCTTTTTCTTTTTGATAAACATAGATGTTTGTCTTTTAGCCACGACTACTATTGTACAGAAAAAAAGGAAAATTGCAAGCGGAATTTAGCCCGAAAACCGCGAAAATACGGCAAAAATCAGAAATTCACATCCGGCGCGGCCGACGGAAAATATGACGGGTTCATGGAAAGAGGCGGCGGCACTGACCACGCTATTATAAGGTATAAGTTTGCTTTCAGACGGACGGCAAAAGAATTATTTGTCATATATAGACAACTTCCTGGATTAAATGTATAATAAAAACAGTCAAATATGGCTAATTTTATTATGAAAAAATGAAAGGATGTAGATAATATGACAGTTTCATTAGATAAACGTTTAAAAGAAAATATCAAAGGCTACAGTCTGGCCAATCTGTTCGATCTGGAGAAAGTAAGTTCCTATTTCACTCACCTGCAGGAAGCTCTCGGCGTAGAGCTGTTGCTGACAGAACGCCACGGAGAAACTGCGGTAGCTGCAGGGGATTTTGAAGGATTTGTTCCGGATGTGGTAAATGAGCCGGGCCGTAAGGTGAGAGTGAAGAACAGAACGATCGGCCACATTTATGCAAAAGTACCGGCAGGAGAGAAGGAAGAACTGCTGAATCAGCTTTTGGATGAGATGACAGACATTTATGCAAATATGGCGGAAAAACATTATCTGTACCGCGAGACGGCAACCTATGCAGATGAATTGAAGCAGAAAATGAATGACGACGAGTATAAGCTGGATCACAACGAACATCTGGATGCGCTGACAGGCTATTTAAACAAAACCTATTTTGAACTGCGTATTAAAAAGATGGAAGAGGCGGGAGTTGCCCCGGCAGCCATTGTCTGCGCCAATATTAATGACTGGAAATTTGCCAACGATCATTACGGAGATGAGGAAAGCGACCGTCTGATCAAGATTATTGCGGACGTTATTCGAGGCGAAGCGAAAGACGGATATGTGCTGGGACGTGTGGACGGCGACGTGTTTGAAATTATTATCCCCAATCCGGAAGAGGGAGAGGCGGAGGATTTCTGCAAGAGAATTCAGGAAAAATGCCAGACTTATGAAGATTCCATACTGGCACCGTCCATTGCCGTGGGCTTAGTGTACCGCATAAGTGTGGAAGAGCCCTTTAAAGAGCGTTATTCGGATGCGGAATATGAGATGTTCCAGAACAAACTGGAAATGAAACATACTTACGGTTACCAGGAACGACTGGTAAAAGGAATTATGCGCTGAGAAAGGTTCAATGAAAATGCGCAGTGAACAGGAAATGATGGATCTGATCCTGAAGACGGCTCAGGAGGACGAAAGGGTTTTGGCAGTTTATATGAACGGTTCCAGAACAAACCCACAGGTTCCCAAAGACATCTTTCAGGATTACGATATTATGTATGTGGTAAAGGAAACGGCATCTTTCAGGGCGGATAAAAATTACATAGACCGATTCGGCAGGAGACTTTTTATGCAGTATCCGGAGGATACCGGAGATTTTCCTTCCGATGTGGAAAACTGCTACGGATGGCTGATACAGTTTGCTGACGGGAACCGGCTGGACTTACATGTGTGCACGGTGAAATATATGCAGGAAACTATAAGGCAGGACAGATTGTGCAGAATTTTGCTAGATAAGGAAGGAATTCTGCCCCGGATTCCGGAGGCTTCGGACGAGGATTTCTGGATTTGCAGGCCCTCTCAAAAGAAATTTGCAGATACCTGCAATGAGTTTTGGTGGTGTCTTGACAATGTGGCTAAGGGCATGTGGAGAAGAGAATATTCCTATGTGCAGGATAATCTGGATTTTTATATTCGCCCCATGCTTTTAAGGCTTTTGGAATGGAAGGCGGGAGCAGCTTTCGATTTTAAAGTAAGCGGCGGAAAGTCCGGCAAATATCTGTATCGTTTCTTGCCGGAGGAACTGTGGGAGAGTTATCTTTCCACCTATTCTTCCTGTAGGGAAGAGGAACTGTGGGAAGCAGTTTTTAAAATGTGCCAACTGTTCCGCAAGCTGGAGGAGGAACTGGCAGAAAATTTTGCCTACCCGTTTGCCGCAGAAGAGGCAGATAACTGCATGGCTTATCTGAAGCATGTGCGGGAATTGCCCCGGGACGCGGACGAAATTTATAATTCATAAAAGAATCGTAAACATAACGGAAACAATTGTGTCTTATTCTTACATCATCAAGCGAAAACAGGAAAGGAGAATAAGACATGGCAAAATCAAAACTGGTAAAAGCAAACGAAAAAATCGCAGAGAAAGTAACGACAGGTTATAAAAAAATAGAAGAAGGTACGGTTCGGGGATTTACGAAAATCTCGGATACTTTCATAGATCAGTTTCTCACCAGAGAGGGCGAGTCTGTGGAAGAAGCAAAATGCAGACTGAATGAGGAACAAAGGCAGAGAGAAGAAAACAGAAAAAGGGTTTAAAACCAAAGGGGTACAGAAAACAGGACATTCCGGTTTCTGTACCCCTTTTTTTCATCCAATAGGAAACTTCGCTTCCTATCGTCTTTTTGTCTGGATAGCGTCGGTGTACAGGATTGAGTCGTATTGTTTCCCTGTACACCGATGCTGCTGTTTAAAGATCTTCTATAAAATGATTTTCATACCGGTTCCAATATTCCATATAAGTACGACTATCATTACCGTCAAAATTCAGCTGATACATCCGGAAGGTGACGGGTATGTTTTTGGGCTGCCACTGTTCCACGTAGCGGTACTTATATGTCATTCCCAGTTTTTTCATCACGTTGCCGCTGCGGGGATTTTGAATGTCATGCGTGGCTGTGACATAAGGATAGCCGGCGTTTTGGATTCGGCGCAGCAGCGCTGCCGCAGCTTCGGTTACAATCCCTTTATGCCAGAATTCAGTTTTCAGTCCATAACCAACGTCACAGCTTTCGGGCCCGCTAAAGCCGCAGTAGCCGATAGGAATATTGTCTTTTTTCAGGCAAATGGCATACTGATAAGCAGACTTTTTTTCGTATTGATCAAGATATTTTTTCTGCAAATCTTCTTTTGCTTCTTCTATGGTTTTTACAGGAAACCATGGCAGAAAACGGTTTGCTTTTTCATCACTCATAATAGAAAAGTAAGCTTCCAGATCATCTTCTGTAAATTTTCGAAGAATAAGCCGGTCGGTTTCTAGGGTAGGGGTGTTTTCACATAGCATAGGGTTTTGGCTCCTTAAGGGTTTTTATAGTATAGAAAATATAATGAGTCAATTTTCTCTGCAGCATAAATATTGTAACACATCTTTCTTTTCGGTTTCAATTGTACTGTACAACACAACAAAATCCTGCTTGCAGCTGGCTTTCATAGCAAGCAGGGTTTTGTTGTGTACTTGCCGCAGAAGATTGCTTCAAAATTTATTATCGGCAACGTTGGTAATACAACAGTTTTTGCAACTTTACTTTTGAACTAATTTTATATATAATATTAGTGTGAAAGAAAGTGCGTGCATGAGCCTGTATGAAAAATTGGACCAAATGGCGGATGACCAGGATGGGATGCTGCGGACTGCCCAGGTAGTGGCTGCCGGTATTTCCAAGCCGATCTTTTATGATTATGTGAAAGCACGGGGCATGGAACGGGTGGCACATGGAATCTATCTCTCGAAAGATTCCTGGGTAGATACTACGTATCTTCTCCATTTACGTTTTGAACAAGTGGTCTTCTCGCATGAAACTGCTTTGTTTTTTCACGATTTGACGGATCGTGAACCTATGCAATATGCGGTTACGCTGAAGAACGGCTATAACCCGACGAAGCTGAAAGCGGAAGGAATCCAGGTCTTTACCGTAAAACCAGAATTACATGAGGTGGGACTGTCAACAGCGCAGACTCCGTTTGGGCATACGATTCCTGTTTACGACATGGAACGGACTATATGTGATCTGATTCGTAATCGGAGCAGTATCGAGATGCAGACATTTCAGGGAGCATTAAAAAGCTATGCCCGCCGGAAAGACAAAAATTTACGGACACTGATGCGTTATGCCGGGATGTTTCGGGTAGAGAGAATTTTACGGCAATATTTAGAGGTACTCTTATGATAAAGACAGCAAGGCAGTTAAAAGATCTAATTCGCAACCTGTCCAGAAAAAATTCTGCGGAGGCGGAAGAGGTATTTGATGAAGTGGAAAACAGCCTAATCATGCAAAGTTTTTGGTCAGCTTATTAGAAGAAATTTTCTTATGCCGCCGATTTGGAATGGAGTGTTATTATGGCAGCGATACATAGGTTGAATCTTCTTCAGAAGAATGGAAACGGCCGGTTGACCACCGGCTGCCAAGCAGCAAAATTTTAGTTTTGCAAAAAACTATTGACACTATTTGTATATATGAAGTATGGTCTTTAATTTCAAGGTTAGCGTCGGTGTACAGGGCTGAGGCGTATTGTCCCTGCACACCGACGCTAAATTCTTTTAAAGCAGCAGTTTCAATTGTACTGACAAATCCGCCGTGGTATCATGAGGTAAAACGGAGAGGATAGAGTATGGACGATATGACTTTGAAAGATACAGGAAAAAGAAAAAAGCATATTTTCTTTGTGGAAGATGACAGGAGCCTGATCAACGGTTTGTCTTTTGCCATCAAGAAGCAGGGATTTGAGATCACGATTGCCCGGACAAGCGCCGAAGCTGAGAAAATGTGGGCAAACGGAAACTATGATTTAGTCATTTTGGATGTGTCGCTTCCTGACGGTTCCGGCTATGATTTATGCAGAAAAATTCGCCGGGCGTCTAAAGTGCCGATCATCTTTCTGACGGCGGCGGATGAGGAGACGGACATCATTATGGGACTTGATATAGGCGGCGATGATTACATCACGAAACCATTTAAGCTGGCTGTATTTTTATCGAGGGTAAATGCGCTTCTTCGAAGAAGCGATAATTTTAGCCAGGCGGATGTGGAATTAAATTCTAACGGTCTCAAAGTGCAGCTGCTAAAGGGGGAAGTCTATAAAAATGGCACTCGAATCGATTTGACTGCCGGTGAATATAAGCTGCTGTGTCTGTTCATGGAAAATCCGAATGTTGTTCTGTCACCGGAGCAAATCCTTGGAAAACTCTGGGATTGTGATGAAAAATACATAGACAGCAACACTCTGACTGTCTATATCCGAAGGCTTCGCACTAAAATTGAAGATGACCCGGGCAATCCTCAGAATATCGTGACTGTCAGACGTATGGGGTACAAATGGAATACCATGGATTGAGGTGCTCTATGAAAATATTTGTAAACAGGAAAATAAAATATCTTTTTGGTTCTGTACTGTTATTCCTTGTGGTTTTTACATGGATTGCCGTTGCCTGTGCAGGTTTAAGGCTGGAAAACGCGGCATGGTATGTACTGCTGTCTTGTGCGGGCATGGGAATATTTATTTTTGCAGCCATGTATCTGTATTTTCGCGACCAGGCCAGGACTCTGGAAAAGGCCATAACACAGATTGAAGAATATATTTCCGGAGATAGGAATGCACGGATTGCATGCGATGAGGAGGGCGATTTGTACAGACTGTTCCATGAGATCAATTCGCTTGCTTCCATTCTCAATGCGCACGCTGAACAGGAAGGAAATGCCAAAAGATTTCTGAAAGATACCATTTCGGACATTTCCCATCAGCTAAAAACACCGCTGGCTGCCTTAAACGTCTATAACGGACTTTTGCAGGAAGAGGCAGAGGAGGATCCCACAATCCGGGAGTTTACGGCTCTTTCCGAGCAGGAGCTGGATCGGATTGAAACGCTTGTCCAAAATCTGCTGAAGATCACGAAGCTGGATGCAGGGACGATGACAATCGACAAGACGGTTGAAAATCTATCCGAAATGATGGAATATATCGAAAAACATTTTTCCTGTCAGGCAAAACAGGAAGGGAAAGCGCTGATTGTTTCCGGCGACGATACGGTTACACTGCTGTGCGACCGGAATTGGCTGACGGAGGCAATTACCAATCTGGTGAAAAATGCTTTCGACCATACCGAGAAAGGAAATACCATTCGCGTTGAATGGCGAAAATTTGCATCGATTGTGCAAATTGTTGTCAGCGATAACGGAAGCGGCATCCATTCGGAGGATTTGCCTCATATTTTCAAAAGGTTTTACCGCAGCCGGTTTTCCCAGGATGTGCAGGGAACGGGATTGGGACTTCCGCTGGCAAAGGCGATTGTGGAAGCTCACAGCGGGACGATGGAAGTTGACAGTGAACTGGGAAAAGGCACAACCTTTACCATCAATTTCCTGATTCCTACAAAATTGTAGGATAAAGGTCACCTGACAGTAAGATTGCTGTGTTACTCTTTCCATAACAAGACAGAAAGAGGGGTAAAACGGAATGGATCTATTAGAAGTTAAAAGTATTTCCAAAACTTATGGGAGCGGTGAGACTGCTGTGCATGCATTGCAAAATGTGACATTTTCTGTTCCCAAGGGCGAGTTTGTCGCGGTTGTGGGGGAGTCTGGTTCCGGAAAAAGTACGCTGTTAAATATGATTGGTGCACTGGATATTCCCACTTCCGGGAAAGTGTTTATCGACGGGAAAGATATTTTCGCCATGAAAGAGCGCAGTCTGACTGTTTTCCGGCGCAGAAATATCGGTTTTATTTTTCAGAGCTTTAACCTGATTCCGGAGCTGACTGTGGAGCAGAACATGATTTTTCCGGTATTGCTTGACTATCAAAAGCCGGACAAAAAGCGTCTGGAAGAACTGCTTGCCGTGCTGAACTTGAAAGAGCGCCGCCGTCACCTGCCCAGCCAGCTGTCCGGCGGGCAGCAACAGCGGGTGGCAATCGGGCGTGCTTTGATGACACGGCCTGCGCTGATTCTTGCCGACGAACCGACAGGCAATCTTGATACCAAAAATACAAGCGAGGTAATTGCTTTGCTCAAGGAAGCTTCCAGAAAATATGAGCAGACGATTGTGATGATCACTCACAGCAGGAGTATTGCTCAGACTGCGGATCGGATTTTGCAGGTGTCTGACGGTGTATTGACGGATTTCGGGAGGTGCCGCGAATGAGAAGTTATTTAAGCCTTATCCCGATTTCCGCCAAAGTACACAAACGTCAGAATCGTATGACGCTTTTGTGTATTATTTTTGCAGTATTTATGGTAACGTCTGTGTTCAGTATGGCGGAGATGGGCGCCAGGATGGAGCAGACAAGACTTATGGAAAAGCATGGCAGTCTGTCGTTTCAGGACCTGTATTCCAGTGAAATGGGGCAGTCGCTTTTGCTGATTGCCGGGGTATTGTTTCTGCTGATATTGATTGCAGGCGTGCTGATGATTTCAAGCAGCATCAACAGCAGCGTGGCCTGGAGAATCCGGTTTTTCGGAATGATGCGATGTATTGGAATGAGCAGACAGCAGATTATCCGATTTGTAACACTGGAAGCGCTTAACTGGTGTAAAACTGCGGTTCCTATCGGGCTCGCCCTTGGAATTGTCACAACATGGGGACTGTGCGCTGCACTGCGTTTTCTTGTTGGTGAGGAATTTTCCCACATTCCGCTTTTTGGGGTCAGCATCCTCGGAATTGTCAGCGGTATTGCGGTGGGAGTTGCTGCGGTGCTGATTGCGGCAAGGGCTCCGGCCAGAAGGGCAGCAAAGGTGCCGCCTGCCACAGCGGTTTCGGGAAATTCGGAAAATGTCGCGGCAATTTCTTATCCGGTGAATGCGCGCTTTTTCAAAATGGAAACGGCCCTGGGCATACATCACGCTGTTTCGGCAAAGAAAAATCTGCTTCTGATGACAGGCTCTTTTGCCCTGAGTATTATTCTTTTTTTAAGTTTTTCTGCTTTGATAGACTTTGTAGGATGCCTTATGCCGCAGTCTGCCGCCGCCTCTGATCTCACTGTTTCAAGCGCTGACGGAACCAACTCTGTAAATCGTGAGCTGATTCAGAAAATCAGCGGTATGGAGGGAGTAAAATGCGTCTACGGCCGCCGCAGCTGTTTGGAAATTCCTGCAAAACTAAGCGGTGAGACTGCGCTTTTTACTGCGATTGATTTGATTTCTTATGATGATTTTGATTTAGACTGTCTGAAAAAAGATGATACATTAAAACGAGGCAGCGATTTGTCAAAGGTTTACGGAGACAGTAGTTATGTGCTGGCAACGTGGGACCCTGACAGTTCCTGGAAAATCGGGGATAAAATTCTTATGGGAAACGAAGAACTTGAAATAGCCGGTTTATTAAAATACAATCCTTTTAGCGCCGATGGTCTCACCGGCGGCAAAATTACGCTTATTGTTTCCAGTGAAACCTTTGTCCGTCTGACCGGAGAGACGGATTATTCACTGGTCCAGATACAGACAACCGCAGATGCATCCGATGAGGACGTCGAGGCAATCCGCAGTTTGGCAGGGAGCCAATATATCTTCAGCGATAAGAGGGATCAGCGCACAACCGGCACCTATATAGCATTTGTGTCCTGTGTGTATGGATTTTTGGCGGTTATCACTTTGGTTGCGGTGCTGAACATTATCAACAGCATTTCCATGAGTGTATCTTCCAGAATGAAGCAGTATGGAGCAATGCGGGCAGTGGGAATGGATGAATATCAGGTTACAAAAATGATTGCAGCAGAAGCGTTTACTTATGCTGTTTTTGGATGTATTGCGGGCTGCGCAGTGGGCCTGCCTTTTCATAAACTGCTGTATGACGTCCTTATTACCAGTCACTTCCCCTATGAAAGGTGGAACGTGCCGGTTGCCTCTCTGGCAATGATACTTTTGTTTGTATTTTTGGCAGCGGTTATTGCTGTCTATGCTCCGGCTAAAAGAATTCGGAATATTTCCGTGACAGAGACTATTAATGAGTTATAGGGGCAGCTGGGCGAATAATTGAGTGTACTTCTTGACATAATTATGCTATAATTATGTTGCTAAAGAAAGGAGTTGATATTATGCCGGTTATTATGCCAATTAAAGATCTCCGCAATACAAGCGAGATATCCGATATGGCTCATAAAATACAGGAACCGATTTTTATTACTAAAAATGGATACAGTGATTTAGTTGTAATGAGCAGTGAATTATATGATAAATTTGCAAAAGCCAACCGGATTGACCAGGCAATCTATGAATCCGAGAAAGAAATGGAAGAAGGAGGCGCTTCGATTGATCTTGATGAAGCGTTTGAGAAATTGAATAGAAAATACTATGGATAAGTATAAAGTTAGATTAAATCAACAGGCATTTCGTGAAATTGAGGATATTTTTTCCTACATTGCTTTGGAAAAGCTATCACCGGAAAATGCGAAAGGGCAGACGGATCGAATTTGGGCGGCATTAAAGAAATTAGAAACTTTCCCTCAGTCGCATCAAGAACGAACCGAAGGAAGATATGCCGGGAAAGGATACCGACAATTGCTCATAGATAATTATATTGCCATTTTTAAAATTGATGAATCAAGCAAAAGCGTTCATGTTGTGACCATACAGTATCAGGGGCGAAATGTATGAGAAAGAGCCAGAGTAAGGAAGAAAAACTCTGGCTTTTCTTTCGTCTGAAGGCGGATAAGATTTCTTTGAACATCTGTGGTCAATGAATATAGACGAGGAAAGACAGCACACGGATAGCAGTATACAGAGGGGAAGTTCTATCTGGATTGTCCCCGAACAGCAAAATCTAAAAAAAATATTAAATTCAGAAATATGGGGGAATTTTTAAAAAATCAAGAAAAAAAGAGAAAACAAGAGATAATAAGAGAAAATGCAATTCTGGTTTATGAGGATGCGGTTGCATATCGTTTGGAAAGAACATAATATATGGATAGTGTTTAGCACTCGATATTAAAGAGTGCTAACAAAAGAGAAAATAAACAGATAGTTTTGATAAAACAAGGAGGCATTATCATGAAATTAGTACCTTTAGGTGACAGAGTTGTATTGAAACAGCTGGTGGCAGAAGAGACAACCAAATCCGGCATTGTTCTTCCCGGACAGAACAAAGAAAAACCTCAGCAGGCAGAAGTTGTTGCAGTTGGACCTGGCGGAGTTGTTGACGGCAAGGAAGTTAAAATGGAAGTGAAAGTCGGCGATCAGGTTATCTATTCCAAATATGCAGGAACCGATGTAAAACTGGATGAGGACGAATACATTGTAGTAAGACAGTCCGATATTCTTGCAGTGATCGAATAAGAAAAGCTCAAAACTGAAACACAAACGCAGGATTGATTTTCAAAAAGAAAAATAAAAAATAGAAGTCAGAAATGATCTGACAGTAAATCAGGAGGCTAACTATCATGGCAAAAGAGTTAAAATATGGTGCAGAAGCACGTGCCGCTTTGGAAGCAGGCGTAAACAAACTGGCTGATACAGTAAGAGTTACATTAGGACCTAAAGGAAGAAACGTAGCACTGGATAAATCTTTCGGTGCTCCGCTGATCACAAATGATGGTGTTACCATCGCAAAAGAAATCGAGCTGGCAGATGCATTCGAAAATATGGGCGCTCAGCTTGTAAAAGAAGTTGCAACAAAGACAAACGATGTTGCCGGTGACGGTACTACAACAGCAACTGTTCTTGCTCAGGCAATGATCAACGCAGGAATGAGCAACCTGGCAGCAGGAGCAAATCCGATCATCTTAAGAAAAGGTATGCAGAAAGCAACAGACTGCGCAGTAGAAGCAATCGCAAAAATGAGTTCTAAAGTAAACGGAAAAGAGCACATCGCAAGAGTAGCTGCAATTTCTGCAGGAAATGAAGAAGTTGGTAAACTGGTAGCAGATGCTATGGAAAAAGTTTCCAACGACGGTGTTATCACAATCGAAGAAAGCAAAACTATGCTGACAGAACTTGACCTGGTAGAAGGTATGCAGTTCGACAGAGGTTATATCTCCGCTTACATGGCAACAGATATGGATAAGATGGAAGCAGTTCTCGACAATCCTTACATCCTGATCACAGATAAAAAAATCTCCAACATTCAGGAAATTCTTCCTCTGTTAGAGCAGATCGTTCAGTCCGGCGCTAAACTGTTAATCATCGCTGAAGATGTAGAAGGTGAAGCACTGACAACATTGATCGTAAACAAACTGCGCGGAACATTCAATGTAGTAGCTGTAAAAGCTCCCGGATATGGCGACAGAAGAAAAGCAATGTTAGAGGATATCGCAATTCTGACAGGCGGTCAGGTAATCAGCTCCGAACTTGGTCTGGAATTAAAAGATACTACACTGGATCAGCTGGGCCGTGCAAAATCTGTAAAAGTTCAGAAAGAAAATACAGTTATCGTTGACGGCGAAGGCGCTAAAGAAGCAATCCAGGCAAGAATCGCTCAGATCAAAAAACAGATCGAAGAGACAACATCTGATTTCGATAGAGAAAAATTACAGGAAAGACTGGCTAAGCTGGCAGGCGGCGTTGCAGTTATCCGCGTAGGCGCTGCAACAGAGACAGAAATGAAAGAAGCTAAACTGCGTCTGGAAGATGCTCTGGCAGCTACAAGAGCAGCAGTGGAAGAAGGCATTATCGCAGGCGGCGGTTCTGCATACATTCACGCAAGCAAAGATGTAGAAGCTTTGGCAGCAGGTCTGGAAGGCGATGAAAAGACTGGTGCTAAGATCGTCCTGAAAGCACTGGAAGCTCCTCTTTACTACATTGCAGCTAACGCAGGTCTGGAAGGCAGCGTTATCATCAACAAAGTAAAAGAAGCTGCACCGGGCGTAGGCTTCGATGCACTGAAAGAAGAATATGTAGATATGGTAGCAGCAGGAATCCTGGATCCTGCAAAAGTAACAAGAAGTGCACTGCAGAATGCTACAAGCGTTGCAAGCACACTGCTGACAACAGAATCCGTTGTTGCTAACATTAAAGAAGAAACACCTGCTATGCCTGCAGGCGGCGGAATGGGCGGTATGATGTAATTGCCTGTTTCTAAAAAACAGTGGTAAATGGAAAAGTGTTCTGAAAGAAGGTTTTGACCGACTTTCAGAACACTTTTTTTGTATAGTAGGAAATGAAATTTCCTACTATACAAAAAAACGCTCCGCTGTGGATGCGCACTCAGCGCTCAGGCAATCAGAGATTAACCGGAAAATGGCTGCTGACGCAGCCGCGCTTCGGCGCGAGTGTGCGCTGCAGCGCACACTTTTTCTACGGCAGGAAAGGGAAAACAAGCCGCCAATTTGCCGCGGAAAACCAATCTCTGAACAACAAATAAACAAACTAAAAAACGCTGAAGTGAAAAGTTTATTTCCACTTTGAAAGACGGGAAAAGAAAAGTGGCAATTACTCTTACAAAAATGAGTGAT
>CALWLY010000009.1 GCA_944381635.1 uncultured Lachnospiraceae bacterium | reverse complement strand
GGAATTCCTTGGAGATCAGTTTGAGGGATATTTCACCTGCGATGGTTACCAGGCATACCACAGTCTCCCGGAAAGGATCACTGTAACGGGATGCATGGCCCATGCGAGGCGCAGATTTGATGAAGCCCTGACGGTCCTGAAAAAGGATTTCACCAAAGAGCAGCTGAAGGAGACAACCGCATATCAGGCAATGGCACGGATCGGGATGCTCTATAAGATTGAGGAGATGATCCGTGACAAGTCACCGGAAGAACGGTATGAAGAGCGTCAAAAGCAGGCGAAACCGCTTTTAGAGGCTTTCTTTGAGTGGCTTCATACACTGGAGGATTCCGTAGACCGGTCTTCGTTGATCGGTGAAGCTGTCCTGTACACCCTGAACCAGGAAGTTTATCTGAAGAGATATCTGGAGGACGGACACTTAAGCATCGATAATCTGGCAGCGGAACGTGCACTGAAAAACTTTGCGACAGGGAGACGGAACTGGCTTTTCGCAAAGAGCATCCGTGGAGCGCAGGCCAGCGCGACTGTATACAGCATCACGGAAACAGCCATGCTGAACGGGCTGAAGCCCTACAATTATCTCACCTATGTGATGGAGCAGATGAAAGATCTTGGTCCGTTCCCGGAAAAGGAAGCTATGTTGGAACTGCTTCCATGGTCCACCAGCCTGCCAACTGATTGCTACAGCAAACTTAAAAAGTAAGAGATAGACCTTCCCCTGGTTGTGCCGGGGGATTTCTTATTTTGTCAAGGTACGGATGATTACCTACTTACGGAACAATCACCGGAATTGGTTGCTATGCTGACAAAAGCGCTGAAGCAAAATGCTATTAGCAATTAAAACCTGCTAATTCTTCTATTAGCAGATTATTAGCAACAGCTCTTAAAGTGTAATTTAGTGTTCGATTCCCTGTTAGCAGCACAGCTGATAACAAATATTCAAAAAACCGAGTTCTCCGACTTTGAGTTTTCTCTTGAGATAAAAAAAGAAAAGCATTGAAAAATCCAGCGTTTTCAATGCTTTCCGACGTCCCCGAGACGACTTGAACGTCCGACCTATCGCTTAGGAGGCGATCGCTCTATCCAACTGAGCTACGAGGACTTATATGAAAAACCTGCTAATAAGCAAGTGATTCAGCTGTGAAATTGTTGATTTTACGTTGCTTTGGTAAACGAACACCTACCGCTTAGGAGGGGGCTGTTATATCCATTTAACTAAGGAAACTTTTCTTTATTCCGGGAAATTAATATTCCCCTGAAGCCAGATATTTCCTTTGAAACGCCGGCCTATCTGGGGTTCACCCAACAAATCTATTATATTGATACACAGGTCGATTGTCAACTCATTACAATCAATTGTCATCAAATAAATCTCCTCTCCGGTGACTTTATTTGTGACTTTTCGACATGCCGTAATTTCTCCCAGCACGGAATAATGATCGGATTCGGAACCAAAGGGCATAAAATAGGTGTCTACCAGTGTGAACACATCATCCTTGCGGATTCTCTTGGAAATGCTGGTGTACATATCCATATCCTCAAGTGTCAGGCTTTCAATGGCATCCTCGTCTCCGTTTCTCGCCGCCTGGATCAGCTGACTTCTTGTCTGGGATTCTTTTCTGCTCTGTTTTAACTGCATTTCATCCTTTTTGATGGGCATCATGACAGTTCCCTGAAGAGAAAGGGCAGACAAGCTTACCGAAGTACCCCGCGCAGGGATTTTTCCCCGGCGCTGGTACTTCAGATAAGTGATCATATTCTGTAAATAAAAGATAAGAGAAACGCCAACCTTCATATCTTCGCAGATACCTGAATAGGCATCGCAGGCAGCATGACGCTCCACAGATACGTCTTCCTCGGAGCTGATGTGACTGCTTCTTAAATACGGGTAATAGTAATTGAAATAGTACGTATCATTTTCATCAAATTCCCCGCACACTGCAATTCCAAGATTATCGGCGAAATCTTTGTCAAATTCCACCAGTACGCTGTTTTCGTCTTTTCTGGCAAACTGCCTTTCACCAGCCTCAATAATGATGGATTTTATCAGCTCCTGAATTTCTTTTCTTGTATTAAGTTTACTGAATCCAATGGCTCTTAAATATTTGTGCAAAGATTTCACCTCTCTCCCGTCCGTCCTATCGGACAGTGTTTTCTCTTAGTATTTTAAACGAATCGTAAAATTATTGTTCTTTTCAGACTGTTATTCTGCCGGAAAGTAATACATCAATTTTTCGGCAGCAGTTCTATCTGAAACCTTTTTAGCGGATTTCTTTCATTCCACCCATATACGGCTGCAGAACTTCCGGAATTCTAACGGAGCCGTCTGCCTGAAGGTTGTTTTCCAGGAAAGCAATCAGCATACGAGGCGGAGCTACTACTGTATTGTTTAAGGTGTGAGCAAAATATTTTCCTTTTTCCCCGTTTACACGGATTTTCAGACGTCTTGCCTGTGCATCTCCCAGGTTAGAGCAGCTTCCCACTTCAAAATATTTTTTCTGTCTCGGAGACCATGCTTCCACGTCGATGGATTTTACTTTCAGGTCTGCAAGATCGCCGGAGCAGCATTCCAGTGTACGCACCGGAATATCCAGAGAACGGAATAAATCTACTGTGTTCTGCCACAGTTTATCAAACCACATAGGAGATTCTTCCGGTTTACATACTACAATCATTTCCTGTTTTTCAAACTGGTGGATACGATAAACACCGCGCTCTTCCAGACCGTGTGCTCCTTTTTCCTTACGGAAGCAAGGGGAATAGCTTGTCAGTGTGTAGGGAAGTTTTTCTTCCGGAATGATGGTGTCGATAAATTTACCGATCATGGAATGCTCGGAAGTTCCGATCAGATAAAGATCTTCTCCCTCAATCTTGTACATCATGGCATCCATTTCTGCAAAGCTCATAACACCTGTTACCACGTTGCTTCTGATCATAAAAGGCGGTACACAGTAAGTAAATCCACGGTTTATCATAAAATCTCTTGCATAGGAAATAACTGCTGAATGAAGTCTTGCGATATCTCCCATCAGATAATAGAAACCGTTTCCGGCCACTTTTCTTGCGCTATCCAGATCAATACCGTTAAATTTTTCCATGATTTCTGTATGATAAGGAATTTCAAAATCCGGTACTACAGGATCTCCGTACTTCTGAATTTCCACGTTTTCGCTGTCATCTTTTCCAATCGGTACAGAAGGATCAATGATGTTGGGAATTGTCATCATGATTTTTGTAATCTGTTCCTGAAGCTTTCCTTCCATCTCTTCCAGTTCTGCCAGACGTTTTGCACCTGCAGCTACTTCTTCCTTTTTAGCCATAGCTTCTTCTTTTTTGCCCTGAGCCATCAAAGCACCGATTTCTTTGGAAATCTTGTTTCTGCTTGCGCGCAGTTCATCTGCTTCCTGCTGTGTTTTTCTGCTTTCCATGTCCAGCTTGATAACTTCATCTACCAAAGGAAGCTTGGAATCCTGGAATTTCTTTTTGATGTTTTCCTTTACCACATCCGGGTTTTCTCTTAAAAATTTAATATCTATCATGTCAGTTCCTCCTTAAGCATCTCTATTTTATATTTTTAAAATCCTACTGCCTGTTTTAAAGCTTCCGCTTCTTCTTCTCCAAGAGACAGGGCGCATTCTCCTTTTACAACCTCTTTTACATAAGTATAACATCCATCCGTACTGTGTACAGAGTTTAAAAGAAAACCATCGTTTTTTTCATTGAGCATAACGATGCAAAAACTTAATTTTCCGCCCATTTCCTTGAATGCATCATATTTTACAACACCAAGCTTCTGATAGCAATAGCTTGTATTGCGAAATAACTCTTTAATATCCTTTCGGTTCTTTTCATTATCTTTTTTTATCTGTTTTTGTTCCTCAAACAGTTTTAAAATGTCGCTTTCCAAACTTTTTGCTTCTTTGCCCTGCATAAACTTTTCATAACGTTTCCGCAGTTTTCTGTATTTTACCAGCTGTATAATCATCAATACAATAAGGATGAGAAACAAAACTGCAATTCCAATAAACAGATAGGCAAAGTCCAGATTGCCTAATCCTATCATTTCCATCAGCTGACTCTGGTTTGACATTAGTATTTCTCCTTCTATTTAAAAAACTGTTCCATCAAACGATCCAGATCTTCATGATTGTAAAATTCAATCTCTACTTTTCCGGCGCCGTTTTCTTTGGAGTTAATAGAAACTTTTGTACCAAAACGCTGCTTTAGTTTTTCTTCGATATCCTGGTAGATTGCCTTCAGCGACTGATTTTCTTCTTTCTTAGGTTTTTCCGGCTTATTTAAATTTTTTACAAGCTTTTCTACTTCTCTTACGCTCAGTTTTTCATCAAAGATTTTCTGAGCAATCGTATACTGTTCTTCCGGATTTTCAATAGCCAAAAGAGCTCTGGCATGTCCTGTAGAAATCATCTCGTCGATAACCATCTGCTGTACTTCATCGGATAATTTCAGAAGGCGCATGGAATTTGTTACCGCTGTCCTGCTTTTGGAAACTCTTTCCGCCACTTCATCCTGCTTAAGATTAAACTCTGTCAGCAGTCTTTTGTAAGCCTGCGCTTCTTCGATCGGATTCAAATTTTCTCTTTGAATATTTTCAATCAGAGAGATTTCCACGATTTCCTGATCCGAAAGATTTTTGATAATAACAGGAACCTCTTTCAGACCTGCAATTTTAGCTGCTCTCCAGCGACGTTCTCCTGCTATAATTTCATAATAATTTTTTCTGTCCTGAACAACAATGGGCTGCAGAACACCAAACTGTTTGATGGATTCCGCTAATTCCATTAAGGAATCCTCATCAAAATTTTTACGTGGCTGTTCCCGGTTTGGCTCTATCAGGGAAAGTTTTAAAGTTGTTTCCCCGCTTTTACTGCTTTCTTTTTCTTTGCTGTCCTTTTTAAAACTATCATTTAAGGATGATGGAATTAATGTATCCAATCCTTTTCCTAATCCTCGTGCCGCCATGAATCATTACCTTTCTTTTTATTTCTTTCCTGCATCTATCTCTTATTTGTTTTTTATAACTTCTGCAGCCAGCGCCATATAACTTTCCGCTCCTGCAGATTTGGGATCATATACAGTGATTGGAAGTCCATAGCTTGGTGCTTCCGCCAGACGGATATTTCGGGGAATTACCGTATTATAAATATTTAATGACAGATTATTTTTTACATTTTCCACCACCTGCATGGAAAGATTTGTCCTTGCATCGTACATTGTGAAAAGAATGCCTTCTATATCCAACTCCGGATTCAGGCGCTCTTTTACCAGATTCACGGTATGAATCAGCTGACTCAATCCTTCCAGCGCATAGTACTCACATTGAATCGGTACAAGCACGGAATTTGCTGTTGTCATGGCATTGATCGTCAACATGCTCAGAGACGGCGGACAATCAATGATGATAAAATCATACTGATCCTTCACATAATCAATTTCATTCTTCAGAATATATTCTTTTTTTGCCACATCGATCAGTTCAATCTCCGCAGCTGCAAGATTTACGTTGGAAGGAATCAGGGAAAGATTTTTCATTACATCCTTTATCAGACATTCCTGAACTGTACACTCTCCAAGTATCAATTCATATACCGTGTTTTCCAATTCATTTTTATTCACACCCAATCCACTGGATGTGTTTCCCTGTGGGTCCATATCAATCACGAGAACTTTTTTTCGCTTTGCTGCCAGTGCGGCAGACAGATTGATTGCGGTGGTTGTCTTTCCAACACCGCCTTTTTGATTCGCAATCGCAATAATTTTTCCCATATTCTGTACCTTTCACCTGTCAGACAGGCGTTTTTCTTTTCTGCTGATAAATTTCTGTATTCTCAATTCATAAGTGCGTTTACATAAAATTTCTCTGATTCAGCAGATGTTTTGAGATTTACTTTTCGATTATAACACTTATTCTCTATATAATCCATAAACAAATATTAGAAAAACAAGAAAAGTAGTAACTCTTTTTGAAAAAGTGTGTGCCCTGGCGCACACTTGCGCCGGAGCGCAGTTGCGCCAGCAACCATTTTCCGAGTAATCTCTGATTGTCTGAGCGCTGAAGTGCGCATCCACAGCGGAGCGTCATTTGTCATACGGTAGGAAATGAAGTTTCCTATCATATAAAAATGTTTCACGTGAAACATTCGTCATTTTTATTCTTACTTCTATTATATAATTGATGCTAAGTTCAAAAGGGCATAAAACCTTTTGTATTTGTACATAAGTTATTTTATACCTTTATGATTTGCCCTTACCTAAAGATAAAAGTGGGCATACATTACACGGTTCCTTATATAGAGACCGAATTCTGAAAGTGTATAAAACAAAACAATTTGTTTGGCACCTTTTGACCTTGAGACATCTATTCCATTAAAACCAAACATATAAATTTTGTTTTCACATAAAAACCTATAATTGCATTTTCAAAATATAGAAGAAATCCCTATTATAAAATTTTCAACAAATGTTTCACGTGAAACATTTATCGCTCAACAAGTTGAAATAAAATGTCGATTTTTTGTACACAAATGTACATGACAGACCTTTTCCCTTGTTGTAGTATTACCCTTTTTGCATTATAATAGAAATATCATTGGTGTCCGGACAACAGTTTTTCTGAGCACCGATGCCCACTTTTCAGGAGGTTTTTTTATGAGAAAAAAAGGACAAACATTTTTATTGATATCAGGACTTGCTGTCCTTTCCATTCATGTATGGAACCGCATCTCCTATAGATTATGTACATCCAAGAATCTGCTTTCCTCTTCAGATGTCAACGACTACGAATGGCGATTTGGCACAGTAAAATATTCTAAAAAAGGAAACGGTTCTCCTTTACTGCTTATTCATAATCTCACTCCTGGTTCTTCCAGCTACGAGTTTCATCTTCTCACAGAAAAATTAGCTTCCAGCCATGAAGTTTACACGTTGGATTTACTGGGCTACGGTCTCTCTGACAAACCCAATATGACATATACCAACTATCTTTATGTTCAGCTGCTGATTGATTTTATAAAAAACGTGATAGGAAGAAAGACAGATATTTTAGCAACCGGAGATTCCGCTGCTATCGCAGTCATGGCTGCTCACAACGATCCGGAAGTTTTTCGCAATCTGATTCTGGTGAATCCTCAGAACATCAACCGTCTCAACAAAGCGCCTTCTAAAAGAATGAAGCTTTTGAAAATCTTTCTGGATTCTCCTATTATCGGAACCTTTGTCTATAACCGGCTCACAGGTTACGATGCCATGAAAAAGATTTTCCTCAAGGAGTACTTTTATGCTCCCTGTAATCTGAAAAATGAATATGTTCAGACTTACACAGAAGCAGCTCATCTTCCGGACTATAATTCTAAGTTTACCTACACCAGTCACTGCTGTCGTTATATGAATAACAATATTACTCATGCTCTGAAAGAAATTGATCACAGCATTTATCTTATTTACGGTGAAAAACTTTCTGATTCGGAACTGATTGCAGAACAATATGTTTCCTGCAACAGCTCCATCGAGACTTTTTCCATACCCGCGTCCCGACTTCTTCCTCAGTTGGAACAACCGGAAGAACTTCTGGAAACGATAGAACTTGTTTTAGGCTGATAAACAAAACGTATCCTTATTATGAAAAATACAACGAGAAAAGAAATAAAATCAAAAGAAGAGAAACCTGAACTGCTTCTTCTTGAAAAGATCAGTCTTTCCTGCCAGAAAATATTGAAGGAAAACATGGTTGGAATTTATGTACACGGTTCCCTTGCTTTTCAGTGTTTTCATTGGAAAACCAACGACATCGATTTTTTGATTGTTGTAAGACAGGATCTTTCATTAAAAGAAAAAAAGGATATGATAAAAGCCTTGCTTGCTTTGGATTCCGAATCTCCTCCAGGAGGATTGGAAATGAGTATTGTTCCGAAATCTGTCTGCAAAAAATTTCAGTATCCTACGCCCTTCTATCTGCATTATTCCAAAATGCACCGGGAACGTTGTATTGCCGATCTGGATTCTTATTGTAAAAATATGAATGGTACCGATCCAGATCTTGCTGCTCATTTTACAGTAACGAAAAGTAAAGGAATCTGTCTTTACGGCGAGGATATTCAAAAAGTTTTTTCTCCTGTTCCAGAAGAATATTACCTGGACAGTATAAAAAGAGATGTTCTCGATTCTTTAAAGTATATAGAAGAAAATCCTGTGTATCTGGTATTAAACATGTGCAGGATTCTGGCCTATCAGGAAGAAAGAATAATTCTTTCCAAAGAACAGGGAGGAAAATGGGCTCTTAAAAATATTCCCCAAAAATATCACCCTGTCATAACAAAAGCCCTGAGCAGTTACACTTCAGGGCTTTCTTTTCACGCGGACAAAAACAGTTTTCTCTGCTTTGTCGAATATATGAATACCAGATTCAAATGGCCTTCTACTTTATAGGCTCTTTTGCAGGAAGGCCCGCTTTTCTGGGATACTTTTTAGGTGTTGATTTCACTTTTTCTATCACAAACAAATTTCGATACATATCAGAATCCGGAAGATAAAAAGCTTCCTGTCCTTTTACCTTACCCCCGAGAATCGCCAATGCGTGTTCTGCCGCTGCAGATTCTTCCGCAATCTTTTCCGACTTGTAGGATACAAACATTCCTCCTACCTTTACAAATGGAAGACAGTATTCGGAAAGTGTGGAGAGATTAGCAACTGCCCTTGACACACAGATATCGTATTTTTCTCTCAGTTTATCCGGTTTTGCAAAATCTTCTGCTCTTCCGTGTACGCATTCCGTCATAGTCAGTCCCAGGTTTTCTCTCACAGCTTCCAAAAAGTAAATTCTCTTTTGAAGAGAATCCAAAAGTGTAACTTTCAGAGAGGGAAATGCTATTTTCAGAGGGATTCCCGGAAAACCGGCGCCGGTTCCCACATCAATAAGAGTGTACTCTTTTCCATCCCTTAAATCCGGAAAAACTTTCACCAGTGAAAGGCTGTCGATAAAATGTTTCAGAAACACATCGTCAAATTCTGTGATTGCTGTCAGATTCATCTTTTCATTCCATTCCACCAGCATTTCATAATAAGTGACAAACTGTTCCTTTTGTTTCTGTGTCAGCGCAAGATTCCAGGCTGACAGATGATTTTCAAATTTATTTAAATTATATTTTTCCATCCGCTTTCCTTTATGGCAGTAATTCGCCGTCAGGCGAATCCTGTCTGTTTACTATAGTTTTATAAAAATAAACGTTATTTCGTTTAAGTTTATAATCTCTCTCCATGTTTATTCTTTGCTTTTTCCTTCCTTGTAAGAAAGGTGCTCCAGATATACCAGCAGCACGGAAACATCTGCAGGGGAAACTCCTGAAATTCTGGATGCCTGTCCCACGGAAACCGGCCGGTAAGCTTTCAGTTTCTGTCTGGCTTCCAGACGAAGACTTGGCACATCATCATAATCCATATTTTCGGGAATTTTTTTCTTTTCCATCTTCTTATACTGTTCCACCTGATGCTGCTGCCTGATAATATATCCTTCATATTTAATTTCAATCTCCACCTGCTCCAGCACTTCTGTGGGCAAAGGCTTCCTGTTTTCGTCAAGAGGCGCCAGAATTTCATAGGATAACTCCGGTCTGCACATCAATTCCGCAAGAGTTGTTCCTGTCTTTAAAGGGGAGCTGCCGTGTTCCTTTAAAAATTCCTGGGTCACAGAACTGGCTCCGATAGGCGTTGCCTTAAGCCTTGCGGTTTCCTCCCGGATCATTTTTTCTTTTTCCAGCAGGTGCCTATATTCTTCCTCTGAGATAAGTCCCACCTCATAGCCGATTTTACGCAGTCTCAAATCCGCATTGTCCTGTCTTAACAGCAGGCGGTACTCGGCTCTGGATGTCATCATACGGTAAGGTTCTCTGTTATCTTTGGTCACAAGATCATCAATAAGCACCCCGATATATGCCTGAGAACGATCTAACACAACGGGTTCTTTTCCCTGAATCTTTCTTGCCGCGTTGATACCGGCTATAAGTCCCTGAGCCGCTGCCTCCTCGTAACCGCTGCTGCCGTTAAACTGTCCTCCGCTGAAAAGTCCTTCTATATTTTTAAATTCCAGAGAAGGATAAAGCTGTTTTGCTTTGATGCAGTCATACTCGATCGCATAGGCATTTCTCACCATTTTGCAGTTTTCTAGTCCCGGAACCGTCCGGTACATGGCCAGCTGTACATCTTCCGGGAGAGAAGAAGACATCCCTCCCACATACATTTCATTGGTATAAAGCCCTTCTGGCTCCAAAAAAACCTGATGTCTTGGCTTATCCGAAAACTTAACAACCTTATCTTCTATGGACGGGCAGTATCTAGGTCCTGTTCCTTCGATGATTCCCGCGTAAATAGGGGAACGATCCAGATTAGCCTTTATAATTTCATGAGTTTTTTCATTCGTATAGGTAAGCCAGCAGGAAACCTGATCAATCTGCACGTCTTCCGGATTGGTGGAAAAGGAAAACGGCACTACTTTCTCATCTCCGAACTGCTCTTCCATTTTTGAAAAGTCAATGCTTCTCTTATCCATTCTGGCAGGGGTTCCCGTTTTAAAACGCTGCATCTCAATACCCAGCTTTTCCAGAGATTCCGTCAGATGATTCGCTGCCTGAAGTCCATTTGGCCCTGTGTAGGTAATGGATTCCCCGCACAGACATCTTGCTCTTAAATACGTTCCGGTACAGAGCACCACAGCCTTTGCCTCATAAACAGTTCCCGTAAAAGTTTTTACGCCGGTAATCCTCTTTAAGGGATTTCCGTCTGCATCCTTCTCACCCGGTATCTCTTCCGCCAGAAGTTCGCATACTTCCGCCTGCTTGATGGTAAGATTTTCCTGATTTTCCAAAACCTGGCGCATTCTCTTTGTGTATTCGCTTTTATCCGCCTGCGCCCGCAGAGAATGGACGGCAGGTCCTTTAGATACATTCAACATCTTAGACTGAATAAAAGTTTTATCTATATTTTTGCCCATTTCTCCGCCAAGAGCATCTACTTCCCTTACAAGATGTCCTTTGGAAGAACCTCCGATATTAGGATTGCAGGGCATCAGGGCGATACTGTCTACACTCACAGTGAAAATGACGGTATCCAGTCCCATTCTCGCACAGGCTAATGCCGCTTCACATCCGGCATGTCCTGCTCCTATTACGCAGACATCTGCCTTTTCTTTTATCTGTGACATATTTCTCTCCATTCTATACCCGTCTCCCTGTTTTTCCTTTTCCATACTATGCGGACGGGTCTCTTCCTTTAAAAAATTTTCATTCTAATAATAACATAAGAAAAAATAATAGCAAGAAGTGTTTTGCCATGATAAGATAAAAGATAATTGTGTATTTTATATCTGCACAAAAAAATTAGTAAAAACTGGAAAGGAAGTGTCATATGCGTGCCATTTACTATGACGGCAGGGATGCCGTCTATAAAGAAGATTATCCCATACCTGTGCCTGCCGGCAACGACAGCCTGGTTCAGATACTGTTAGCCGCTGTCTGCAACACGGACAAGGAAGTCAGACGTGGTTATAAACCTGATTTTACCGGAGTTATGGGACATGAATTTGTAGGAAAAGTTATCTCCTCTCCCAACCCGGAGCTTGTGGGAAAAAGAGTGGTTGGAGAACTCAACGAAGCCTGCGGCCACTGTATTTACTGCAAAACAGGACGTCCTCATCACTGCTCCAACCGAAAAGTCATCGGTATGACAAACAAAGACGGCTGTTTTGCGGAATATATGACAATCTCCACCGATCTGCTTCATATTGTTCCTGACAGCCTGCCTACGGAAACTGCCATTTTCACAGAACCTTTAGCTGCTGCCCTTGAAATTTTAAATCAGGTTCATATCCGTCCGGATACTAACGTAGCGGTTTTAGGCGATGGAAGACTTGCCCTTTTTATTGCCCAGGCTCTTTCCTTAAACGGTGTGGATCTTACCGTGATCGGCCGTCACCCGGAAAAACTGGAAAATTTCAAAAGCTTTGCCAAAACAACTACGGAACTTACAAAAGAAGGTTATGAAGTAGTCGTGGATGCTACCGGTTCTCCCACCGGACTTATCTCCGCCATGGATCTGGTGCGAAAACAGGGCACTATTGTCATAAAAAGTACCTATGCAGGAACCGTGGATATCAATATGAGCGCCGCCGTAGTCAATGAACTCACCATTGTAGGCAGCCGCTGCGGCCCGTTTGAACCGGCCCTCACACTTCTTGAGAGAGGAAGCGTAAAACTGCCCAAAATCGAACTTTATGAATTGAGAGACTTTGAAAAAGCCTTTTCCTCTCCTGCCTTTAAAGCAGGTTTTCAATTTTAAGTAAATCATTTTAAAGAAATCATACCAGGCAGTTCTTTTTCAAAAAAAGACAGAGGAGCTCTTTTTCACATAAAAAAACATTTTTTGCATAAAGAAATATCCTTGTGAAAAATTTATAACCTTTTAGTCTGTTTGTTGAACTAAAAAAACCGGTCAAAAGGCAAAGTGGATGTCACACTTTGCTCTTTGGCCGGCTTTTTCTTTCAGTATTTAATTTCCGATATCTTAATTTCCTATAATTTCCGATATCTGCAGTCTATTTTCCCATACAGAATTTTGAAAAAATCTCATTGACCAGATCATCTCCCACTTCTTCCCCAATGATAAAGCCAAGAGATGTGTAGGCGCTCATCAAGTCAATGGAGTAAAAATCTTCGGGCATATTGTCTTGTAAGCTTCTTTCTACCATGAGAATGGAATTTAAGGCATCTTCCAACGCCTCTTTATGCCTTAAATTGGTGATCATAACCTCATCGTTGGACTGAAGTTCCCCATGGAAAAACATCTCCTTTACGGTTTCTTCAAACTCATCGATACCCAGATTTTCTCTTGTGGATGTGCGAATAAAGCGAAGTTTTGTTTCATCCTGCGAAAGGCCTGCCTGCTTATATAAATCCTCCTCGGAAACAACCGCTTTCAAATCCGATTTGTTTAAAAGAATCACAGATTTTTTTTCTTTCAGAAGTTCCATAATGGATGCGTCATTTTCATCCAAAGGCACCGAAGCATCCACCACATAGATCAGCAAATCTGCTTCTCCCGCGTATTTTCTCGCCCTTTCCACGCCTATTTTTTCCACCACATCCTCTGTGGAGCGAATTCCTGCTGTATCGATCACATTCAGACTGATACCGTGCAGTCTGATATTTTCCTCTAATGCATCTCTGGTCGTTCCGGCTATATCTGTGACAATAGCCTTTTCCTCTCCTGCCAGAAGATTTAAAAGAGAAGATTTTCCTGCATTGGGTTTTCCCACTATAACGGTATTGATTCCTTCCTTCATCATTTTTCCATTGTCTGCAGAAGCAATGAGTTTCTCCAGTCTTTCCCGTATTTTTTTTACCTTGATTGAAAGACTTTCTGTATAACCGTCAAGGCTGATATGCTCAGGATCATCCAAAGCAGATTCGATAAAAGCAATTTCGTATAAAATTTCTTCACGCAGCGAACGGACTGCCTCTGAAACAGAGCCTTTCAGCTGCTTTACAGAAGCCTTCAGCGCCATCTCATTTTTAGAATGGATCACATCCATCACCGCTTCCGCGCGGGATAAATCAATTCTGCCATTCAAAAATGCTCTCTTTGTAAATTCACCCGGCTCCGCCATTCTGGCTCCATTTTTCAAAACCAGCTCCAGAATTTTCTGCATTAAAAGCACGCCGCCATGGCAGTTGATTTCCACGGTATCCTCCATGGTATAACTTCTGGGCGCCTTCATTACCGCAATCATGACTTCATCTACAATATCCTCTCCATCCGCGATGAAACCATAATGAATAGTATGGGTCTCGTAGGAGGCAAGAGGATGTCTTCCTGCCTTTGTCACAAAGATTTTATCCGCTGTTTCAATGGCCTCCGGCCCGCTGATCCTCACGATCCCGATTCCTGAATCAGAAAGCGCGGTTGCAATAGCTGCTATTGTATCTGTTTTCATAGTTACCTCTCATTCTTATAAAAGATGTAACCCGGGATTCCGCAGAAAAATCTGCCTGGGATTCCCGGGTTTTCACTTTGCAAAACAGCTTTTATCTTTCGCTTCTTTCCTGTTTCTTCAATGTTACAACTACATGACGGAAAGGTTCTTCCCCTTCGCTGTGTGTGGTAACATATTTGTCATTCTGCAGTGCAGAATGAATAATTCTTCTCTCGTAAGGATTCATCGGCTCCAAAGATACCGCGCGTTTGGTTCTTTTTACTTTGTAGGCAATGTTTTTTGCCAGATTTTCCAAAGTGTCTTTTCTTCTCTTGCGGTAATTTTCGGTGTCAACTTTTACACGTACATAGCTCTCCGCCTCTTTATTGACAACAAGAGAAACCAGATACTGCAAAGAGTCCAGGGTCTGTCCTCTTTTGCCGATCAGAACGCCCATCTCATCGCCGCTTAAGTCGATGTCCATAGACCCCTGTTCCTTATCATAGTTGATATTTACTGTCACGATCATTTTCATGGCTTCAAATACTTCAGCCAGAAACTCTCTTGCTGTATCTTCCGGATTATTTTTCACACGGGCTTTAATCACAGCAGGTTTTGCGTTGAATCCTAAAAATCCTGTAGAACCTTCTTCCAGAACTTCATATTCCAGCTTGTCACTTGTCACGGTAAATTTCTGGCAAGCTGCAGTAATAGCGTCATTCACTGTTTTTGCAGAAAACTGAACAAATTCCATATTTCCCTCACATTCTGCCGCAGATGCGGCTTTTGCTATTTCCGGTTATTTTTTTCATTGTAATCTCTTACCATATTTGCCTTGGCAGCAATACTTCCCGGCCTTGCCGCATTTTTGTTGTAATACTCGGTAGCCTTCTTCACTGCTTCCTCTTTTTCCGCCTGTGTCATAGTCGAAGCTTTTGATGCAGGTTTATTTGCCGCCGGTGACTGCGTAGTCACTTTTCTGGTATTCATGGTAGCATAGCTGTTTAATTTTTCCGGATCGATGCCCGCTTTTTTCAGCTTTTTATTTCTCTTCTCTACATTTTTCTTGATCTCAGCATCAATATCCATCTTATCAATATGCTTGTTGATGGCTACCTGCTGGATACTTCTTACAACAGCACCTGCAACCCAGTAAAGACCAAGACCTGCAGGAAGTGTAAAACAGAATACCGCAGACATGATCGGCATAATGTTGTTCATCATCTTCATGGAAGCTGCCATGGAATTGTCCTGTCCGGACTGTGACTGAGCTGTAGGCATCAGCTTAACATTCAGCCACTGAGTCAGTGCAGACAGTACCGGGATAGCCAGAGCTGCAATGATCATAATATAAGCTCCGCTGCTGATTGCCTGGCTCAAAGTAAAGGAAGGCGAGTTTCCGATGTTCAGTCCAAGAAAGTTATTGTACTGATCCAGGGTAGCCGCTGTATTTTGAATGTCTGTCGCCAGATTCGGGAATTTATCCGCCATAGCGGTCCAGTCTGCAGAAGATGCTCTGTTTAAAATATCGATCAGGGTGTTCTGAACATAAGTTGCATTTCCGGATGTAAACGCTTCGTTGTTGATCTGTCCCTGATAATAATTGGCACTGCTTAAACCTGTTACAAAATTCATCACATCCGGCTGCGTAGAAATCTTTTCAACCAGCGGATAAAAAGCTTCCTTAATCCTTCCTACATAAGCAGGCATGGACTCGATAACCCGGTACAGGGCAAACAGAATCGGCATCTGAATGATCAGCTGCACACAGCTTCCTGTAGGAGAAACGCCATATTTGTGATATACAGCCTGCGTCTCCTGCTGCATGGCAGCCATGGAATCCTGATCTTTTCTGTTTTTGTATTTTGCCTGAATTTCCTGCAGTTCCGGATTCATCTTTGCACTCAGCTTGGAAAATTTCTGCTGTTTGATCGTCAGCGGAAGCATCAGCAAATAGATTACGATGGTAAAAAGAATGATTGCCAGACCTACATTGGGAATGTGAAGCTTGTCCAGCACGAAGAAAATACCTTCCATGATATAGCCGAGCAGTTTTGCTATCGGTCCTACAATCATTCCATCATACTGTGTTAATAAAATGGGTAACAATAAATTTTCCTCCTTTCGGTTCCTCTCTGCTAGGGAACCGGGTCATAGCCTCCCTTTGAAAAGGGATTACATCTCAAAATTCTCCAGATAGCCAGAAGACCGCCTTTTACCGCCCCATACTTCTGTACTGCCTCTAAGGCATACTCGGAACAGGTTGGAAAATAAGGACATTTTGTACTTTTCATGGGTGAAAGGTACTTTCTATAAAATTGTATGGATTTAATCATTATATTTTTCATTTCAGGACTCTGTTCTCTTCATAAGAAATCTTTTAAGAAACTTAAAGTAAAAGAAATGCGAACAAAAATCATTCTTAAGAAATCACTTTATGAAGTTTTCCAAGATGTAATACTGCGCTCTCCATCTCCTTAAATCCAATGGAAGCTGCACTGGCTCTTGCTACGACTGCTATGTCCAAACCACTATTGAACACATCCTCATGCAGCCGGTAAGCCTCTTTCACGAGCCTTTTCACGCGATGTCTCACCACGCTGTTTCCAACTTTTTTACTGACAGAGATTCCAAGACGGTTTCCGCACTGATGATTTTCCGATACATACATAATAAGGTAACGATTGGCGTGAGAAACGCCGCTGCGGTAAACTTCTTTAAAATCGCTGTTTTTTTTCAAGGAATCCGTTTTCTTCATATTCCTCCATCCTGTTTTTTCTCACAGGTATTACTCCATATAGAGAAAAAAGGCCACAAAACTGCGGCCTATGCGGATAATCTCTTTCTTCCTTTTGCTCTTCTTGCTGCCAGAACTTTTCTTCCGCCCGGAGTACTCATTCTAGCTCTGAATCCATGAACTTTGGATCTCTGTCTTTTCTTAGGCTGAAATGTCATTTTCATGAAAGATGCACCTCCCTTTTCAAACCTTCTATTCCTAAAGGTAGTTGTTTTTTTACATAGTAATGCCTAGTATCAGAAAATATCGCTTACAATTATAAAAGAAGAAACCCAAAACGTCAAGCCATTCCTTAAAATAAAAAAATTTTTGTTTGAAAAGAAAGAATGTGGACAAACCCGTGGAAAAACTGTGAATTTGCACAATACAACATCTGGTTGCAGTCCTTCCTCTCCAAATACCATATCTAGGTTGTTAACAGCTGTGGATTTTCATTTTTCCACATTTCCACTTTACATAACTTTATCCACAAAATGTGTATAACTTGTGGATAACTCACAAACTTTTTCTGGATAATTTTTTTACAATCCGCGTATTTACTGGACAAACTCCTGTTAATAACGTGGATTTCCTTGTCCACATCTGGGGATTACTCGTCCAGAATATGTTAACCACAGACATGTTTTCCACTTTTTATGCTCAATTTATTCACAGGTACAATTACCATTTGATATTTATCCACATTTCAGTTATTATTAGATTGAATAATTATTTTTAATGTGGGAGGTTATGTTCCATGCATCCAATAGAACAAAATTGGGAAGTCATAAAAGATACGATTCGGAAAGAATATGATCTTTCTCCCATTTCGTATAATACCTGGATCGAACCGTTAAAGTTCTATGAAGTCAAGGATGATACGGTGGTGATCCTCATACCTTCAAACCAGGCACATGCTCTGAAGTATATCACAAACAAATACAGCAGCTTTTTTAAAGTAACCATCAGTGAGATCATGGATCATAACTATGAAATTTCTTTCCTGCTGGAAAAAGATGCTAAGAAAGACCCTGAACCGGGTGAAGTGCTAAAATCTCCGGAAAACAATACCTGCAATATCAATTATGAAAACGCAAATTTGAATCCCAAATACAAATTCGATACCTTTGTCGTGGGAAATAACAACAAATTTGCGCATTCGGCATGCCTTGCGGTAGCGGAATCTCCGGGAGAAGCCTACAATCCTCTTTTCATTTACGGAGGCGCCGGACTGGGAAAAACCCACCTTATGCATTCGGTAGGTCACTTTATTTTAGAGCAGAATCCGGCAACCAAGGTACTTTATGTCACTTCCGAATCCTTTACCAACGAAGTTATCGAATCTATCCGAAGCGGTAATGCCGCAGCCATGACCAAGCTTCGTGAAAAATACCGGACAGTAGACGTTCTTATGATCGACGACGTTCAATTTATAATAGGTAAAGAAAGTACCCAGGAAGAATTTTTCCATACTTTCAATGTGCTCCACTCTGCGGGAAAACAGGTCATCTTAAGTTCTGATAAACCGCCAAAAGAAATGGAAACACTGGAAGAACGCTTCCGCTCCCGCTTTGAATGGGGACTTATCGCGGATATTCAGCCGCCGGATTATGAGACAAGAATGGCCATTTTGAAGAAAAATGCGGAATATTACGACAAAGAAATCGACGATTCCATTTTCCAGTACATTGCCACCAATATTAAATCCAATATCCGTGAGCTGGAAGGCGCTTTCAACCGTATTATTGCCAAATCCAAGATCGACAACGCAAGCGAAATCACATTGGAACTTGCGGAAGATGCTCTGAAAGATATCATCAATCCAAACAAACAGACGGAAATTACACCGGAGCTTATTATCCATGTAGTTGCCGAGCACTTTGGCGTAAAACCGGAGGACATCACTTCCAAAAAGAGAAACTCCGAATTTGTTCAGCCAAGACAGGTTGTCATGTATCTGTGCCGTGACCTGACAGACTCTTCTTTAGTTCAGATCGGCAAACTTTTAGGAAAAAAAGATCACACCACTGTCCTGCACGGCATCAAAAAAGTAACGGAAGAACTTGCCGTCAACGATGAACTGCGCAATAAAATAGAAACAATCAAGAAAAAAATGAGTGTATAACCTGTGTACAAGCTGTGAAAATAACTGTGAATCCCTGGTGCACAACTTTTTTGGCCTTCATAATCTTTCTCAAAGTATTTTTTCAGGCTGTGCATAACTTCAAAATTTTTCTGAAGGGATTCAGAAGTTTTCCACAGGTTATCCGATTTCATTTCTTCTTGTATCTCACAGGCCTGCGGCAGTTTTCCACATATCGACAGGCCCTACTATAAATATTACTAATTCTTTTATTACTATATATCTTATGGCCCCTCCGGGCCTGGCACACCGGGAGTGTGTAAATCACAGAAGGGAGTTATACACAATGAAATTTGTCTGTTCCAAAGCTAATTTACTGGCAGGCCTGCAGGTAGTATCCAAAGCAGTACCCAGTAAAACAACCATGTCTATTCTGGAATGTATTCTGGTAGACTGCAGTGAAAATCAGATCAAACTGACAGCCAACGATATGGAACTTGGCATCGAAACAATCATTGAAGGAGATATTCTGGAAAAAGGAATCATTGCATTGGATGCTAAAATTTTTCTGGAAATCGTAAGAAAACTGCCGGATTCCGATATCACTCTTGCTACCGATTCCTCTTATCACACAACCATTACCTGTGAAAAAGCAAAATTCAATATTGCAGGAAAATCAGGAGAAGATTTCTCTTACCTTCCTTTGATTGAAAGAAATGATTCCATTATTGTCTCTCAGTTTACGCTGAAAGAAGTGGTAAGACAGACTATTTTCTCCATTGCCGACAATGAAAACAACAAACTGATGACCGGAGAACTTTTTGAAATCAACGGAAATGAATTGAAAGTTGTATCTTTAGACGGACATCGAATCTCTATTCGAAAAATTGTTCTGAAAAATGAATATACACCGAAAAAAGTGGTAGTTCCCGGAAAAACACTGAACGAAATCAGCAAAATTTTGTCCGGAGATACTGACAAAGACGTGACCATTTTCTTCACGGACAAGCATATTGTTTTTGAATTTGACAATACAACCGTAGTATCCCGACTGATCGAGGGGGAATATTTCCGTATTGACCAGATGCTCTCCAACGATTACGAGACAAAAGTGACGATCAACAAAAAAGAACTGTTAAGCTGTATCGACCGCGCTACTCTTTTGATCAAAGAGGGAGACAAAAAGCCGATCATTATCAACATCACAGATAACAGCATGGAATTAAAAATCAATTCCACACTGGGAAGTATGAACGAAGATATTGACATTGACAAAGTGGGAAAAGATCTGATGATCGGTTTCAATCCCAAGTTTTTGATCGATGCGCTTCGCGTCATTGATGATGAGCAGATTACGATTTATCTCGTGAATCCGAAGGCACCCTGCTTTATCCGGGATGAAGAAAATAACTACATCTATCTGATTCTGCCGGTAAACTTTATAACGGCATAAAACGGGCGTGTCCGTCACATGCGGACTGTGTTGACGATTTTTCGTTAATATAATAAAACAGGACTTTTCAGTACTCTTTTTAAGCCTGGATTGCTGCTTACAGCAGGAAGAGTCAAGGAAAAATACCGGAATTTTTCCCCGGAGCAGCGGTCTGCGGGCAAAAGAGGAAATGGACTAAAAATACACAGAAAACAGGTTTACAAACACATATGTTATGTAAACATATTATGTAAACAAAAAGCTTTTTTATGATTTTGCTGGCTTTTTACGGTAGTTTTATGGTAAAATAGTTTATTCAGGCAAGGTCTTTTGTACACGATAGAAAATCGCACACAAAAGACCTGAAAATCGCATTGCGCACTCGCGCGAAAGGTAACCATTGCCTGACGGCATCGCGCTCGGCGCGAGTGTGTGCCTTGGCACACACTTTTTTATGACGGAAAATTTCGAAGCAGAAGTTTTCAAAAAAGGATAGGGATATGCAGACATTTAAAATCAAAGATGAATTTATCAAATTAGGACAGGCTTTAAAAGCTGCCGGTTTAGTACAGACCGGGGTTGAGGCAAAATTTGCCGTTCAGGACGGGCTTGTGAAGGTAAACGGGAAAACGGAACTTCAGCGGGGAAAAAAGCTGGTTCCGGGAGACGTGGTAGAATTTGACGGCCAGACTCTGAAAATCGAATAGAGTCCGTATACAGGGAAGAATCCCTGCAGGCTGTATGGCCGCAGGAAAAATGCCTTGCGGCAGAACGGAGAAGACATGGTTATTCAATCATTGGAATTATCCAATTTCCGGAATTATGATTTTTTAAATATTGTTTTTGATAAGGGAACCAACATCCTTTACGGAGATAATGCTCAGGGAAAGACAAACATTCTGGAAGCAATCTATCTTTGTGCAACGACCAAATCCCACAAAGGCAGCAAGGATAAAGATATTGTCAAGTTCGGCCAGGAAGAGGGGCATATCCGCACTTACGTAAAGAAGGATGGGCAGGATATCCGGATTGACATGCACCTTCGCAAAAATAAGACAAAGGGGATTGCCATTGACGGCACGCGCATCAAAAAAGCATCGGAACTTCTTGGCATTATGAATGTGGTGTTTTTTTCCCCGGAAGATCTGAGCATTATCAAAAACGGTCCTTCTGAGAGAAGACGGTTTGTGGATATGGAGTTATGCCAGTTAGATCCCATGTACCTGCATCACCTGAATCAGTACAATAAGATCGTCAATCAGAGAAACCGGCTGTTAAAAGACATGTGGGCGGATGAGACGCTTAAGGAAACTCTGGATGTGTGGGATCTGCAGCTTGCCATGTATGGGGAGCAGATCATAAGACGACGCAGAGAATTTATCGGTCAGTTAAACGAAATTCTTTACGGCATCCACAAAAATCTTTCGGGAGGGAAGGAAGAGCTTCAGATTCGTTATGAACCTGACTGCAAAGAGGAAGAACTTTCTGAGAAATTAAAGAAAAACAGGGACCGGGATATCCGCTTAAAGCAGACGTCGGCAGGTCCTCACAGGGACGATTTTTCCTTTATGACAGGAGAGATTGATATCCGTAAATTCGGGTCTCAGGGACAGCAGAGAACAGCGGCTCTGTCACTGAAACTTTCGGAAATAGAGCTTGTAAAGCAGATGACAAAGGATACGCCTATCCTGCTTTTGGACGATGTGCTTTCGGAGCTTGACGCAAACAGACAGAATTATCTGTTGAACAGCATCGGTGATATACAGACGATCGTAACCTGCACCGGGCTGGATGAATTTGTAAACAATCGTTTTGAAATAAATAAAGTTTTCCGTGTGACCCAGGGAAGCGTGGAGGTTTAAAAACCAGACACAGGAACTGATGTATGAGCGGGTATCCGAAAGGATGCCTGACTTTGGCGGTATGGGCAGAGGTATTTGTCAAGTGCCGTCTGGAAAGCGGAAACTACGGAAAACGGCCGCAGAGAGGCTGCGGAGGAATGGAGGAAACTATGAGTGTGGAATACGGAGCGGATCAGATTCAGATTCTGGAAGGGCTTGAAGCAGTGCGAAAAAGACCGGGTATGTATATTGGCTCCACTTCCAGCAGAGGTCTTCATCACCTGGTTTATGAAATCGTAGACAACGCGGTGGATGAGGCTCTTGCCGGATTCTGCGATACCATTGAGGTAATGATAAATTCTGACAATTCCATCACCGTTATTGATAATGGGCGTGGTATACCGGTGGGAATCAATCACAAAGCCGGTATTCCGGCGGTTGAAGTGGTATTTACCATCCTGCATGCGGGAGGAAAATTCGGCGGCGGAGGCTATAAGGTATCCGGCGGATTGCACGGTGTAGGCGCATCGGTTGTAAATGCACTTTCTGACTGGCTGGAAGTAGAAATCTGTCAGGACGGAAAAGTATATAAACAGCGCTATGAGAGAGGTCATGTGTGCTATCCGCTGAAGGAAATCGGAACCTGTGAACCGGAAAAAACAGGAACCAAAGTGTCCTTTAAGCCGGACGCAACCATTTTCCAGGAGACAACGGTATACGATTTTGACATTTTGAAGCAGAGACTTCGGGAAATGGCATTTCTGACGAAAAATCTTCGTATCATTCTTTCAGACTTAAGACCGGAGGAGTCGGTGGTAAAAACATTCCACTACGAAGGCGGAATCCGGGAGTTTGTCACATACTTAAACAAAAGCAAAACACCTCTGTACGATCAGGTGATGTATTTTGAAGGGACAAAAAATCAGGTGTATGTGGAAGTGGCAATGCAGCATAACGATTCCTATACGGAGAGTTCTTACAGCTTTGTAAACAACATCAATACACCTGAGGGCGGAACGCATCTGACCGGTTTCAGAAACGCGATCACCAAAACCTTTAACGATTATGCAAGAAACAACAAGCTGTTAAAGGACAGTGAGCCGCCTCTTTCAGGAGAAGACATCAGAGAAGGGCTTACAGCCATTATCAGCGTAAAGATCGAAGATCCGCAGTTTGAAGGACAGACCAAGCAGAAACTTGGAAATTCGGAGGCCAGAGGAGCTGTGGACAGCGTTGTGAGCGAGCAGCTGACCTATTTTCTGGAGCAAAATCCGTCCGTGGCTAAAATTATCTGTGAAAAGTCTATCATGGCTCAGAGAGCCCGTGAGGCGGCAAGAAAGGCAAGGGATCTTACCAGAAGAAAGACAGCGTTGGAGGGAACCTCTCTGCCTGGAAAGCTGGCGGACTGTTCCGATAAGGATCCCAGAAATTGTGAAATTTACATCGTAGAGGGTGATTCCGCGGGCGGAAGTGCCAAGAAGGCAAGAAGCCGTGCCACACAGGCGATTTTGCCTCTTCGCGGAAAAATCCTGAATGTGGAGAAGGCACGTCTGGACAAGGTTTTTGGAAATGCCGAGATCAAAGCCATGATTACGGCATTTGGAACCGGAATTCACGATGATTTTGATATTTCCAAGCTTCGCTATCACAAGATCATTATCATGACTGATGCGGACGTGGACGGTGCTCATATTGCAACTCTGCTTCTGACCTTTATCTACCGGTTTATGCCGGAGCTTATCAAGCAGGGCTATGTGTATCTGGCACAGCCGCCCCTTTACAAGCTTGAGAAGAATAAAAAAGTATGGTATGCCTACAGTGATGAAGAGTTAGACAATATTCTCAAGGAAGTGGGCAGAGATCAGAACAATAAGATCCAGCGCTATAAAGGTCTTGGAGAAATGGATGCGGAACAGCTTTGGGAGACAACCATGGATCCGGAGCATCGCGTTTTGCTTCGCGTCTGCATGGATGAAGAGACAGAATCCGAAGTGGATCTGACTTTCACCACGCTGATGGGAGACAAGGTAGAACCGAGACGTGAATTTATCGAGGAAAATGCGAAGTTTGTTAAAAACCTGGATATTTAAGGAGAAGAGGACACATGGAAGATAATATTTTTGATAAGATTCAGGAAGTGGACTTAAAAAAGACCATGGAAGATTCCTACATCGACTATGCCATGAGTGTTATTGCATCCCGTGCGCTTCCCGATGTAAGGGATGGTTTAAAGCCGGTTCAAAGACGTGTTCTTTTTTCCATGATAGAGCTGAACAACGGACCGGATAAGCCGCACCGTAAATGTGCGCGTATTGTGGGTGATACCATGGGTAAATATCATCCCCACGGAGACAGTTCCATTTACGGAGCATTGGTTAATATGGCGCAGGAGTGGAACACACGTTATCCTCTGGTGGACGGCCACGGAAACTTTGGCTCCGAGGATGGCGACGGTCCGGCTGCCATGCGTTATACAGAGGCAAGGCTTTCCAAGATTTCCATGGAGATGCTTGCCGATATCAATAAAGACACGGTGGATTTTACCCCGAACTTTGATGAGACGGAAAAGGAGCCGGAGGTACTTCCCTCCCGCTATCCCAACCTGTTGGTAAACGGCACTTCGGGTATTGCGGTAGGTATGGCTACCAATATTCCGCCCCATAACTTAAGAGAAGTGATAAGTGCGGTTGTAAAGATTATAGACAATCGGGTGGAAGAAAACAGAGATACCACGATTGAGGAAGTCATGGCGCTTGTGAAAGCACCGGATTTTCCTACCGGAGGAATTATCTTAGGAACAAGAGGAAGCGAAGAGGCTTACCGTACAGGACGCGGAAAAGTGCGTGTGCGTGCAGTGACCGATATTGAGACATTGCCCAACGGAAAAAGCCAGATTATTGTCACTGAGCTTCCCTATATGGTAAATAAAGCAAGACTGATTGAAAAGATTGCAGACCTGCATAAGGATAAAAAGATTGATGGCATTACGGATCTTCGCGACGAATCCAATCGTGAAGGAATCCGTGTGGTCATCGAGCTGAGAAGAGATGCCAATGCCAATGTTATTTTAAATCAGCTTTATAAGCATACACAGCTGCAGGATACTTTCGGCATCATTATGCTTGCCCTGGTAAACAACGAACCCAAAGTATTAAATCTTCTTGATATGCTCAAATACTATCTCAAGCATCAGGAAGACGTTGTCACAAGAAGGACCAAATACGATTTAAACAAAGCGGAAGAGAGGGATCATATTTTACAGGGATTGTTAATTGCCCTTGACAATATCGATGAGGTCATCCACATCATCCGCTCCAGCCAGACTACACAGATTGCCAAAGAGCGCCTGATGGAACGCTTTGGACTTACAGATGTGCAGGCACAGGCGATTGTAGATATGCGTCTTCGTGCGCTGACAGGTCTGGAAAGAGAAAAGCTTGAAAACGAGCACAGAGAACTTCTGGCAAAAATTGCAGAGTTAAAGGCAATTCTGGCAGATGAAAAGCTGCTGTTAGGAGTTATCAGGAAAGAAATTCTTGTGATTTCCGAAAAATACGGGGATGAAAGAAGAAGCCAGATTGGATTTGATGAGTTTGATATTTCCATGGAGGATATGATCCCCAATGAAAATACGATCATTGCCATGACAAATTTAGGCTATATCAAACGTATGACGGTAGACAACTTCAAAGCCCAGAACCGGGGTGGAAAAGGCATCAAGGGTATGCAGACCATTGAGGAAGATTTCATTACCGATCTTTTGATGACTACGACCCATCACTATGTCATGTTCTTTACCAATTACGGCAGAGTATATCGTCTGAAGACCTATGAGATTCCTGAGGCAAGCCGTATTTCCAGGGGAACAGCGATCATCAATCTGCTTCAGCTGACGCCCGGAGAGAAGATATCCGCGATTATTCCCATTAAGGATTACGAGGAGGATAAAAACCTCTGCATGGTAACCAAAGGCGGAATTATCAAGAAAACACCGATCATAGAATACAGCAATGTAAGAAAGAACGGACTTGCCGCTATCAATTTAAGAGATGACGACGAACTGATCGAGGTTAAGATCACAGATAAAAATACCGAAATTTTCCTTGTTACGAAAAACGGTATGTGCATACGTTTCAGAGAAACCGACGTAAGACCTACAGGAAGAACATCCATGGGTGTTATCGGCATGAATTTAGACCACGGTGATGAGATTGTGGGAATGCAGCTGGATCACCAGGGAAAAGACCTTCTGATCGTCTCAGCAAACGGTATGGGCAAGAGAACAAAACTGGATGAGTTTACGGTTCAAAAACGCGGCGGTAAAGGTGTAAAATGTTATAAGATTACAGAAAAGACCGGCGATGTTATCGGCGTAAAGGCAGTCAACGATGATCACGAAATTATGATGATCACGACAGAAGGAGTTATCATCATTATCCGTATGGAAGATGTTTCCGTGTTAGGACGCATCACATCAGGTGTGAAACTGATCAACCTGGATGAAGGTGTGAAAGTGGCACAGATTGCCAAAGTAAGAGAAAAAGTTTCCGATGGAAATCAGGAATTTGAAAATCCTGAAGATGCCCTGGAGGATATTCCCGAAGAGGAAAATCAGCCGGAGGAAGTAACGCTTCCCGTGGAAGAGGAAGAAGAATAGTAATAAAATAAAGCAAGATTTTTAAGAAAAAGGATGATGGAAAAATATCTCTCAATTTTCCACCATCCTTTTAAAATCTAAATAAAAATGCCGTCGATTGCTTGACACTTTGAAAAAAAGGGTACATGGTGGAAGAAAGAAACGTTCATTTGATGGAAAGGAGAAAGCAGAAAAGCATGGAGAAAACAGAAGCGAAAAGAGATAACATAAAAATTCTTGTGACTTTAAATGAAAATTATATGATGCAGCTGAAAGTTATGCTGACCTCGCTTTTTATAAATAACCCGGGGGAGGTTTTTGAAGTTTATCTTCTTCACAGGGGAATTGGCGAGGAGAGTTTGAAAAGACTGGAAATGTTTTGCCAAAAAAACGGTGCGGAGTTAAAGAAAGGGCTTGTGGATGAGAAGCTGTTTGAAAAGGCGCCTCTTACAAGAGAATATCCCCAGGAAATGTATTATCGGCTTTTGGCGCCGTTTTTGCTTCCGGAAGAAAAGGGACGTTTTTTGTATCTGGATCCGGATATTCTGGTAATAAACCCCATAAGAAAGCTGTGGGAGACAGATCTTTGCGGAAATCTTTTTGCGGCGGCGGCACATACAGGAAAGACGGAGTTTGCCAACGATATGAATCGTATTCGGCTGAAAGTGGAGAACAATTATTTTAATTCCGGTGTTCTTGTTATGGATTTTGATGCGGGAAGGCAGGAAATCGTACCTTCCACGGTATTTGACTATGTAAAGGAACATGAAAAAGAACTGGTGCTGCCGGATCAGGACGTTTTGAACGGGCTTTACGGAAGAAGGATTCTGGAACTGCCGGATGTTCTTTACAACTATGATGCCAGAAATTTCAGCAATTATTATTTGAGAAGCAGCGGGGAGGCAAATGTGGACTGGGTGATGGAGAACACGGTCATTCTTCATTTCTGCGGAAAAGCAAAGCCATGGAAGCCTTTTTACCGTCATCGCTTCGGTATTATTTACAAACATTATATGCAGTTGGCAAAGAGGATGGATACATACCAGGGACAGCGTCGGTGATAGGCATATTTTCCCATTGTATACAGACGTTGACATCAGATGTTTATCCACTGTTTTGATCATGAACATAAAATATAATAGATATTCATCAAATAAAAGTTGAAATATATTAGATGATATGCTATATTCAAAATGAATAATAGATGTTTATCTAATATAGGAGGCTTTTATGTATCTTTCTTTTTTTCGAAGCCATAAGGAATTTGTCAAAGTAACCGCAGCGGATCTGGTAAACCGTTTCGGGGACAGTATAGATGCTCTGGCTTTTACGTGGCTTACCTACGATTTGAGCAAGAGCGCATCTATGAGTGCGTTTGTATTTGCCATGAATCTTCTTCCCACGGTATTGTTTCAGCCCCTTGTTGCTCCTCTGGTTGAAAAGATGAGAAAGAAACCTCTGATGGTTCTTACGGATGTTTTACGAGGGATGTGTGTCATGCTGATTATGGGTTTGTTTCTTTCGCAAAATCTGCAGGCATGGATGATGATTCCCTTCACATTTCTTATGAATACACTGGAAGCATTTCGGATACCTGCAGGAACCGGTTTTGCTCTGGAGATTCTCACCGGTGAGGAAATGGAACAGATTATGGGATTTAAGCAGGGAAGCGGACGGACTATGGAGCTTTTGGGAACGGCAGCAGGAGGCATTATTGTGGGAAGCTTTACCCAGTGGGCGTTTTTGATTGACGGTCTTACATTTTTTGTATCTGCACTTCTGATTGCACTTACCAGAGTCAAGGAGGAGAAAAAGGAGGAGCAGTCGCCGTCTGTTTCAGACAGTTTCCAGGATTATACAAAATCTCTGACAGACGGGCTTTCTTATCTGAAACAGAATCATCTTTTTTTGATTCTGCTTTTGTTTGCTGTCGCTATTAATACGTTGTCAGCTCCTGTCAATAGTCTGATGGCGCCGTATCTGGCAGAAAAATTTCACAGCAGCAGCCAGGCGCTTTCCATAATAGGAATTCTTCAGATTCTGGGGGTTTTGGCAGGAAATTATCTGTATCCGGCCGTGGTTGAAAAAGTAACAGAGAGAAAGCTTTTGCTGACGGGCATTATTATGACGGCAGTTTTGTATACGGGAATGCTGATTTTTCCTCATGTGCAGATGGGTATTTTTCTATATTATGCTCTGATTCTGATTTACTGTTTTGTGGTGGGAATTTTTGAAGTGCTTCTGTCCAGCCTGTTCGTCAGAGTAGTCGATAAAAGTTATATTTCCCGGGCTACGGGGATTTTTAACGGAGTCTGCTGTGCAGCGGCGCCGGTGGTTGCCCTGGTGGTGGGAGTTTTGCTTCAGGCTTTTTCCATGCAGGCTATTCTGGCGGCAAGCGCGGTTTTGGCAGCGGGAATCGGCATTCTTCTTTCCAGGTGGCAGCTTTGTTATAGACTGAATGAAAAGAAAAAGAATGATGCTTAAAACGTATTTTCCGGAAATATCAGTGCACTGGTTTCAAAAATATAGTATACTGTCTGTAATTATGAAAAAAACAGCAGATGTCTGGCGGGAGTTTTTGGAATGTATAAAGGAAAACTGGATTTTGATATCAATGCGGAAGCATTTGGCATGCTCTGCCGTATCCTGGAGAAAGAAAAATTTCAGATAGAAGAAAATTATCTGCGAAAGAAAGGTGAGACTTACAGAAAATGGAGGGAGCAGATTAGAAAGGCTATAGAAGAGCTGGATAAGGCCTGTGAAGATATAGAACTTCCGGAAAGTATTCTTTATGAATCTATGAACAATGAAGAAGAGGATATGGGAGGATTTCGTTATCTGGCAGAGTATTTATGGTTTGCCAATTATGAAATCGGTTCAAAAGAAAAGCCGGAGGTACTGTTAAAACGGAATTTTAAGGAAACAGGAGCAAAAGCATTTTTGGAATCCTGCTTTGTGGAAGGACCTGATGTGGATATTTCCAGGATGGAAGTGTGGGACATTGTCAGGCTTATGGACTTTTCGGCAAAAAACAAATATCATCTTCTGGAAATTGCGATGGATCCCGATCCATTTATTGAGAGACTGTGCGAAGATGTAGAGAAGATAAAACTTAGAATAGAGCCGGCGATAGAAAAATGGAAAGACATTTATAGTTATGCAGATGACTTTCTTTCAAAATATGAGGATCCGCTGCAGGAAGGATTTGGCCTCAAAATGGAAATGGATTATCAGGTTTATCCTAACCTTACGAGGATGAACATGGGATTTTCTTTTGAGGAGGCAAGAACGGACAGAAGCCTTTTTCAGCTTGGAATTCTATCAGCATTGAAGGGCGGGGAAAGTCAGAAAAAATGCAGCGAGGAAGAAATCAAAGAATGCATGAAATGTTTTTCTGACTCGACCAAGTGGGAGATTTTGAAAATTCTGGCAGAAAATCCTACCTATCAGGCGGATATCGCCAGAAAATTAAAGCTTACCACAGCAACGATTTCCCACCATATGACGCTTTTGCTTTCTATTGGACTTATACGCAGTGAAGTTTCTGTTTCGGGAAAAAAAATCATTTACGATCTCAACAGAGAAAAGATTTCAGAGGTTATGAAAGAAACCGAAAGGATTTTTCTGGAGCATAAGGTGTGATTTTTGGTTTCATAGAAAAATTTTTTACCTGAAAAATGCTGATTCACGGTATCGTTTCAAATCTTAAAAATAAATCAGGAAAGGATGGGCTTAACATGAAATTTCGAAGCAGCCGCGAGAAAAAAATGCGGACAGAGGAAAAGAGTTCCATCAAAAACAGTGTAGGAAGACTTGTGTTTGCTCTGATCAGTATTCTTTTACAGGTGAGCTGGATCAGCTTCCTTGTAATCAGTCTGAATGAGTATTCTACTGTTTTATCGGTGTTTACAACTTTTTTGGCTTTATTGGTAGTTTTAAAGCTTTATGGTATGCATACCAATGCTGCTTTTAAAATGCCATGGATCATTTTGATACTGGTGATGCCAATTTTAGGTCTGTGTCTGTACCTTCTTATGGGAAATCCCAATGTGACCCGTAAAATGAAAATCCATTTTGAAAATATAGACAAGGAACTGGACGGGCTTTTAGTGCAGGAAGAAGATGTGATTTCGAAACTGGAGGAAAAAGATTTCGGAGTGGCAAACCAGTTCCGCTATATTTCACGTTTTGCAAAATATCCGGTCTATACAGACAATGACATTGTTTTTTATCCGGACGCCGTGCAGGGATTGGAAGCCCAGAAAGAGGAATTGAAAAAAGCAGAACATTTTATTTTTATGGAATATCATGCCATAGAGGAGGCGTCTGCTTTTTGGGAACTTAAGGAAATTCTGGCGCAGAAGGTAAAAGAAGGCGTGGAAGTCAGAGTGTTTTATGATGATGTGGGAAGTATCGGCTTTATCAACACAGATTTCATAAAACGGATGGAAGCCCTGGGAATTGCCTGCAGGGTATTTAATCCTATCATGCCCATCTTAAATATGTTTATGAACAACCGGGATCACAGAAAAATCACCGTAATCGACGGAAAAGTGGGATTTACGGGAGGATATAACCTGGCAGATGAATATTTTAACCGGACGCATCCTTACGGACAGTGGAAGGACACAGGGGTTAAAATTACAGGAAATGCGGTAAAAAGCCTGACTGTCATGTTTTTAGAAATGTGGAATGCCATGAAAAAAACAGACAGCGATTATCAAAAATATCTTCCGGAAACCAACTACGTTTCGAAAGAAAAAGGATTCCTGGCGCCTTACGCAGATCAGCCTTTGGACAATGAACTGGTGGGAGAGAATGTCTATCTGAATCTGATAAAAAATGCACAGCATGAAATCTGGTTTACCACTCCTTATCTGATCATCAGCGATGAGATGAACCGCGAGCTTGGACTGGCTGCTAAAAGAGGGGTGGATGTTCGAATCATAACGCCCGGAATTCCGGATAAGAAACTGATTTATAAAGTCACACGCTCCTATTATGCAGGACTTGTGCGGGAAGGCGTGCGCATTTATGAATATACGCCGGGATTTATCCATGCAAAACAGTGTGTCTGCGATGGAAAATGTGCAACAGTAGGTACCATAAACCTGGATTACAGAAGTCTGTATCTGCATTTTGAAAATGGCGTGCTGTTTTATGGATACGATGCGGTAAAGGATGTGAGAAAAGACTTTGCAGATACTTTTCAGGTATGTGAAGAAGTTACAGAAAAATATAAAAACGGCCGTTCAGCCGTGTTAAGGGTGAGCCAGTGTATTCTCAGACTGTTCTCGCCGCTGATGTAAGAATGATGCCAAGGGCATGTGTTAATGCTTAGAGTGAAAAAATCCAAAGGCATCATAGATCAAAGAAGTTAATAATTTTATGCAGGAAAAAGAAAGGGGAAAATTATGATTTTATTTTTGGAATATCCTAAATGCAGTACCTGTCAGAAAGCAAAAAAATGGTTGGATGAAGCGGGGATTGCTTACGAAGACCGGCACATTGTGGAAAATAATCCCAATGCGGAAGAACTGACAGAGTGGGTGAAAAAAAGCGGAGCCGAGTTAAAGAAATTTTTTAATACCAGCGGAATGAAATACAAAGAGCTGGCATTGAAAGACAAGCTTCCTTCCATGAGCGATGAGGAAAAGATTGAATTGCTTTCAACAGATGGCATGCTTGTGAAACGTCCGCTGATTATAGGAGAAGATTTTGTTCTCATTGGTTTTAAAGAAAACCAGTGGAAAGAAAAACTCTTATCAATTTGAAACGGAAAAGTTTCTTTGAGAAAAAAAGAAGGGAACTGTTGGAAAATGACGAAAGAGGAAAAGGCTCTTGAGATTATAGACAGATTAAAAAAAGAATATCCGGATGCAGACTGTACACTGGAATATAACCAGGCATGGAAGCTTTTGGTGAGTGTGCGTCTTGCAGCCCAGTGTACGGACGCCAGAGTCAATGTGGTGGTGCAGGATTTGTATGCCAAATTTCCGGATGTGGACGCGCTGGCAGAAGCGGATGTAAAAGAGATTGAGGAAATTGTAAGACCCTGCGGTCTGGGCGCAAGCAAGGCAAGAGATATCAGTGCCTGCATGAAAATTTTAAAGGAAAAGTATAACGGCAACGTGCCGGATGACTTCGATGCTCTTTTAGAACTTCCCGGAGTGGGAAGAAAGAGCGCGAATCTGATTATGGGGGATGTGTTTGGAAAGCCTGCCATTGTCACCGATACCCACTGCATTCGACTTGTAAACCGAATGGGATTGGTGGATCAGATCAAGGAACCCAAAAAAGTGGAGATGGCTCTGTGGAAGATTATTCCCCCCGAGGAAGGAAATGATTTCTGCCATCGGCTTGTGGAGCACGGAAGAGCCGTATGCACGGCCAGAACAAAACCTTATTGCGATAAATGCTGCTTAAGTGACATCTGTGACAAAAACGGTGTGGAGTAAAAAGTGAAAAGAAAAAGACTGTGACAAAAATCGTTAGGACTATTTGCGAGACGAAAGGAAATTATCAGAATGTTTCCGAGCGTTCTCGTGAGAAGTGCCTTTGCATGATTTTTATCACAGTCTTTTTTCTTCCATTGAGGAAAAATATAGTACTCTGCATGATATGCAAATGTTGATTTATTTTTTGTATTTGGGATCAGCTTCCGGATCTCTGGTAGTTCCTCCGTACTGGTATTTTACAGGAAGCAGAGTAAGGCTTGGCAGCATGGACCGGTCTTTGGCCAGAATCATATCTACACAGGTTTTTGCCAGTTCAGGAACAGGCTGGCAGATGGAGGAGACGAAAAGTTCATTTTCTTCGCCACCGAATTTGTGAATTCCGTCAAAACCTATGATTTGAATATCTTCCGGAACTTGAAAACCTAATTTTTGAAGCGTTTTCATGGCCAGATATCCATGATAATCAGTGTTTGAAAAAATGCCGTCAAAGGTTAGTTTCCCATCAGGAAGAAGCTGATCTTTGATAAATATCGGGATTTCCTTATTAGGATCTTCATATTCTCTTTTATCCAGAATAATAGGTTCGATTTTATGGGATTCGCAGACTTTAAGATATCCTTCCAGACGCTTGTTGACCTCTCCTTTAAAAGGAGAAATGAAACGGATAAAGGCAGGTCTTTTACAGCCAAATTCCAATAATTTTTCTGTGGCAAGAATTCCGCCTTTGTAGTTGTCGGAAGCTACAATGGGAGTAAAATTATTTTCAAACATACGGTCAAATGAAACCAGAGGAATATTAGGCGACACATATTTTCCGATATCGGAGTAAGTAAGAGCGATAATGCCGTCTGATTGGTTCTTAACCGCGGATGTGAGATAATCAATTTCTTTTTCGGGTATACCGTTGGAGCAGCACAATACCATCCAGATTCCATGTTTGTAAAGATGAGATTCCACATGGTGTGCCAGAGAGGAATAAAAGGGATTGATGCAATCCGGGATGATCAGAGTAACCGTATTGGTTTTCTGTACTTTTAATCCTCTGGCGTAGGTATTTACTTCATAATTCAGTTTTTTGATAGCAGCTTCTACTTTTTCACGGTATTCATCGCCTACGGGGATACCGTTTATTACTTTGGACACGGTTCCCAGTGCAACACCGGCTTCTTTAGCTACATCTTTCATTGTAGGCAGGTTCTGTTTTTTCATATAAATTACTCTCTTTCTGCCGCCCGGATCGTATATATGCGGAATAAAAGTAAAGAAGGGCGGCGAAAAATATTGAAAATTATTTGACCCTGATATGAATTTGCATATACTTCATTATAACGTGATTTGTGAAACGTTTCAATTATGAAAATGTTATAAAATGGATAGATTTAATTTGATTATTTCGACGAAATATAAAGGTTGCACAAAAAAATAAAGAATATTGGTTGACTTTATAAAAAACTGGTAATACAATGCAGTTAACAGATGTGAAACGTTTCACACAAACAAAAGCAATTCAAGCATAAAGAGGGATTTTCATTATATTTTTTTACTTTGAAAATGAAACGTTACACGGCATAGAAAAATAAATTGAGAGGAGAGGAAAGAGTGAAGAAGTTAAACAATTATTCAAAACCGGCTGTGCAGCAAGGGTCAGTGATGAGCAAAAAAATAAAATACATCAAAAATAACTGGCAGCTGTACGTAATCTTTTTACTTCCGGCTGTAGCGCTGACAATCATTTTCAAGTATATCCCTATGGGAGGCGTTCTGATTGCTTTTAAAGATTACAGTGCTATTCAGGGAGTTTTTGGAAGCCCATGGGTAGGATTTAAGTATTTTGAAAGGTTTTTGAATTCTCCGGATTTTATGCAATACCTGATGAATACGTTAAAGGTAAGTCTTTACGGATTGCTCTGGGGATTCCCGATTCCGATTATTCTGGCGCTTTTACTGAATAGAATCCGACATGTGGGAATCAAGAAAAATATTCAGCTTCTTGTATATGCACCCAATTTTATTTCTGTCATTGTCCTTTGCGGTATGGTAAGAATTTTCTTATCTCCGGTAGGACCTTTAAATCAGCTGCTTGGAACAGAATATAACTTTATGACTATGCCGGAGGCTTTCCGTACGATTTATATAGCCAGCAGCATTTGGCAGACAGCAGGATGGTCCTCCATTCTTTATACGGCAGCGTTATCAAATGCCAGTCAGGAACTGACAGAGGCAGCGGTAATAGACGGGGCAAATATTTTTCAGCAGATTAAAAATGTAGATCTTCCGGCTATTAAGAATATCATTGTGATTCAGTTTATTTTACAGGCCGGTAATCTGATGAGCATTGGATTTGAAAAAGCATATGCTCTGCAGACGGATTTAAATATTCCGGCTTCTGAAATTCTGGCTACTTATGTTTATAAAATGGGTCTTTTAAACGGAGACTACGGATTTTCTACAGCAGTTGGATTATTTAATTCCGTAATCAATGTTGTTTTATTGATTTTCGTCAATAAAGTAGTGGAAAAGTTAAACGATGGTCAGGGACTGTAGGAGGTGCGAAATGAAAAAAACAAAATTCAGAAGACTTTCCCTTGTGGATAAGGCACTTCTTCTCACAGGTTACATATTGTTGGGGCTGTTTGTAATTGCAATCATTGTACCTTTAGTCTATGTTATTGTTGCTTCTTTTATGGATCCTAATGTTTTGAATAATCAGGGAATTTCTTTCGATTTCAGAAACTGGACACTGATGGGATACGAAAAGGTATTGAGCAACAACAATATCTGGAGAGGATTTGCAAATGCTATTTATTATTCCGTTTTCTTTACATTCCTTTCTGTTCTGGTGACGGTGCTTGCAGCCTACCCTATGTCTAAAAAGGAGTTGGTGGGAAGAAGCGGATTTAATATCCTCTTTATTATCACAATGTTTTTTAACGGCGGTTTGATCCCCACTTATTTGCTCATCAGCAATCTGAATATGTTGGATACGGTTTGGGCCATTGTTCTTCCGAATGCATTCAATGTATGGAATATGATACTTGCAAGAACCTATTACCAGTCTATTCCCGGTGAATTAAGAGAGGCATCCTCGGTGGACGGCGCATCAGAAGTACTTCATTTTTTCAAAATTCTGCTTCCTGTATGTAAGCCCATTATCGCTGTACTGGCGTTGTATCAGTTTGTAGCAATGTGGAACAGTTACTTTGACGCAATGGTTTATTTAAATGACGCTGCAAAACAACCGCTGCAGCTGGTGCTTCGTTCCATTCTGATCGAGAATACGCCGGAAGCAGGAATGATCGCAGATATTCAGAGCCGTGCTGAGATGGCGAAACTGGCAGAGTTGTTAAAATATTCTACCATTGTAGTTTCCAGTATTCCGCTGCTTATTATGTATCCTTTCTTCCAGAAATATTTCGATAAGGGTATTATGGTAGGTTCTGTAAAAGGTTAATGAAAACTCAGAAAAAATGGAGATAAAAATTGAAGTTAAGAAAAGTGCTCCATTAAAAAATAAGAGACAACAAACATAAAAATAAAAGAAAAAGGAGAAAAAATATGAAAAAGAAAATGTTGAAAAAGCTTACAGCATTATCACTTGCAGCCGTCACCGCACTTTCGATGACCGCATGCGGAGGAGGCAGCGGAACAACCGGTCAGGCCAGCACAACAGGATTGGATGAAAATGGAGAGGTAAGAGATATCACCTTCCCTCTTGAAGAAACAGCGGAACTTTCCTTTATTACAAGCGCGCCGGCTAATTCTACCCAGGATCCCAATGAGAGAGTGATTTTTCAGAGGCTTGAGGAAGAAACCAATGTACATATCAACTGGACATGTTTTGTTCAGGACCAGTTTAATGACAAGAAAAATCTGGCTCTCTCCCAGGCAAAAAGTCTTCCGGATGGTCTTTTCAATGCAGGAATGAGCAATTATGACCTTCTTCGCTATGCAAAACAGGGGGTTATCATTCCGGTTGAAGATCTGATTGAAAATTATATGCCAAACTTACAGGCTGTTTTTGAAAAATATCCGGAATATAAAACCATGTGTACAGCACCGGACGGACATATCTATTCTTTCCCCTGGATTGAACAGCTTGGTTCCGGAAAAGAAGCAATACAGAGTATCGGCGGTATGCCTTTTATCAATAAAACATGGCTGGATGAATTAGGACTGGAAGTTCCTACTACTACAGAGGAATTAAAAGAGGTACTGGTTGCATTTAAGGAAAATGATCCGGCAGGAAATGGTCAGACAATTCCTATGTCCTTAATCATTAATGACGGAGATCAGGATCCTTATGTACTGTTGGGAGCATTCGGAGAAGGCTATGGCGACGTTCCGGACCATACAGCAGTGACCAATGATAAAAAAGTTATTTGGACAGCGGCTCAGGAAGGTTACAAAGAAGGTATTTCTTGGCTCCACGAGCTTTATGAATTGGGTGTTATGGATCCGGAAGCCTTTACACAGGACTGGTCAACTTATGTTTCTAAAGGAAAAGCAGGACGTTACGGTTTATTCTTTACCTGGGACAGCGCGAATATTGCACCTGATATGAATGATTACATTCCTCTTCCTGCGCTGGAGGGACCGGACGGTATGAAGAGCATACCGCGCCAGAGCGGTTCCGCTACCAGCGGATTTGACAGAGGACGCTGTGTTCTCACAAGCAATTGTAAAGATACTGCTTTAGCTGCAAAATGGCTGGATCAGATGTATGCACCGTTACAGTCTCCGCAGAATAACTGGGGTACTTATGGGGAAGAAGGCAAATTCAATATCTTTGAAATGTCTACAAATGACGCCGGAGAGCCTATGTTAAAGCATATGGATCTTGGAAATGAGTCTCCTGTAGAAGTGCGTGAAGCACAGTCTGTAAACGGACCTCTGGCAATTTTAAATGATTACTACGGAACCTATGTTACATGCCCCGATGATGCACAGTATCGTTTGGACTGGATCAAGGATATTTATGTTCCTGATATGATTGAAGAATATGTTTATCCCAATGTATTTATGAGCCAGGAAGATACGGATGAGTTAAATCAGTATGAAACAGATCTGAAAAAATATACTGAGCAGATGAAAGCAGAATGGATCATGAACGGCGGCATTGAAGAACAGTGGGATGAATATCTTACAACTTTGGATGAGTATGGATTACAGAAATGGCTGGAAATCAAACAGAAATATCTGGATGATTATTTTGCAGCCGGAAATGAATAAATACAATAAAATCCTGAACAGGGTAAAAACGTCATAATTTAAAGACTGCAGGAGCGGTCTGCAGGTATCCGGGGGCAAAATGTTTTGCCCCCAATATCATAACAGGAAAGACAGAAAGGAAATATCGATGACACAAAGCAGCAGATTACAGAAGGCAAGAGAATATGAGACAGAGAAGGCAAAACTTATCCCTGAAGGTCAGAAGCCATCTTTTCATATATGTTCACCGGTAGGATGGATCAATGACCCTAATGGATTCAGCACATATCAGGGAGAATACCATTTGTTTTACCAATATCATCCTTATGACAGACATTGGGGACCCATGCACTGGGGGCACAGCAAGACAAAGGATTTTATCAAATGGGAACAGCTTCCCTGTGCAATAGCTCCGGATGAAGAGTATGATGGACAGGGATGTTTTTCAGGAAGTGCACTGGAGATGAACGACAGACAGGTTTTAATGTATACCGGTGTGACAGAAAAAGAAAATGAAGATGGGGAAAAAATCGTACGTCAAAGACAGTGTATCGCTATAGGGGATGGCATAAATTTTGAAAAACTTCCGGAAAACCCAGTAATTACAGCAGAAATGCTTCCGGAAGGAAGTTCTTTGGCAGATTTCAGGGATCCGAAAATATGGGAAGAGGACGGCGTATTTTATGCGGTAGCAGGCAGCCTTTCCGAGGACGGAAGCGGACAGATTCCTCTGTTTGAATCCAAAGACCTGAAAAAGTGGGAGTTCAAAGGAATTCTGGCTAAATGTGAGAACCGATACGGAAAAATGTGGGAATGTCCGGATTTCTTTCCTTTGGATGAAAAGCATGTGCTTATTGTATCGCCTCAGTTCATGACAGCAAAAGGGCTGGAGTTTCACGGGGGAAACAATACCATGTACATAATCGGTAATTTTCGGAAGAAAGAAGCGCGTCTGGAAGAAGAAGCAATAGGATCCATCGACTACGGACTTGATTTTTATGCGCCTCAGACTTTACAGACAGAGGATGGACGGAGAGTCATGATAGGGTGGCTTCAAAACTGGGATAATTATATGACACCAGATGAATTTTTATGGTCCGGTATGATGACTATTCCCAGGGAGCTTCAAATTAAAGAGGGGAGACTCATTCAGAATCCGGTAAGAGAACTGGAAAACTATCGGGAAAATGAAAGAATACATCATGGTACAACGGAAGAAAAACAAGTCTGCTTTGAAGATGTCAGGGGACGTACTTTCGATATGACTGTGGAAGTATCAGGAGAATATGAGGAATTCCGGATCGTACTTGCTTCAGACGGTGAATTTTATACAACGGTGACTTTTGACAGAAAAAAAGGTCTTCTGATTTTTGACAGAACCTATTCCGGACAGAGAAAAGATTCCATCTGTACAAGAACCATGAAGGCAGAGGAAGAAAACGGAAAACTGAAAATGCGTATACTGATGGATAAATATACGTTGGAGCTGTTTGTAAATGATGGAAAACAGGCAATGACTTCCCTTATTTACACAGATCTGAAAGCGGACAAAATATTTTTTGAGGGAGAAGGAAAAGCAGAGTTTGCTCTGACCATGTATGATATTCGGGTTTGATAGTAACAGTTCAGCCCGCGCTATTCGAAAAACCGCACTGACGTGCTTATTGCGGCTACGCCGCTGTTTTCCTCATGTGCGAGCGATTAGCTCATCTGTGCATCAGAAAACGGATTTTTATGCAGGTATAAATCCGTCTCCTGATGCCAGATGGCTGAACTGTTATACAAATTCTACGGAAACTAAAGTTTTTTCTATTTCCTTTTTCCCGGCTTCTTGGTAAAATAACATCAAACATAAGGAAACTCAAAAAGGGGATAGAGAATGATGAAAAATTTTGATGTTTTAACACTGGGTGAACTGCTCATTGACTTTACAGACAATGGAAAAAGTGCACAGGGAAATACGCTGTTTGAGGCAAATCCCGGCGGAGCTCCCTGCAATGTGCTGGCTATGCTGAATAAATGCGGAAGAAAGACTGCATTTATGGGAAAAGTGGGACAGGATATTTTCGGTGTGAAATTAAAAGCCACACTGGAAGAACTGGGCATTGACACTACCTGTATGATGATGGACAAGGATGTTCGCACAACTTTGGCATTTGTTCAGACATTTGAGGACGGAGACCGTGATTTCTCCTTCTACCGCAATCCCGGTGCGGACATGATGTTTACAGAAGAAGAAGTAAACGAAGATATGATCCGTGACGCAAAGATTTTCCATTTCGGAACACTTTCCATGACACACGAAGGTGTAAGAAAAGCAACCAAAAAAGCGATTGCCATAGCAGAAGAAAGCGGAGCAATTATTTCTTTTGATCCGAACTTAAGAGAGCCTCTGTGGAATTCTCTGGATGAAGCAAAAGAGCAGGTAGCTTATGGTCTTTCTCACTGCGATGTTCTGAAAATTTCCGACAATGAGATTCAGTGGTTTACCGGAGAAGAGGACTTTGACGCAGGAATTGCAAAACTGAGAGAAGAGTACAACATTCCGCTTATTTTACTGTCCATGGGACGTGACGGAAGCCGTGCTTATTACAAAGATCTGCGTGTGACAGTAGCTCCTTTCTTACAGGATTCCACCATTGAGACAACAGGAGCCGGAGATACTTTTGGAGGCTGCTGCTTAAACTATGTGTTAGAGTATGGACTTGACAACCTGGATGAGGAAAAAATCACAGAAATGCTGACATTTGCAAACGCTGCAGCATCTATTATCACAACAAGAAAAGGCGCTCTGCGCGTTATGCCGGAAGTAGAGGAAGTAAAAGCTTTTATCGCTTCCAGAAAATAATAATTTAAAAATCTGACTGCACAAGAGGGTGTTGTAAAATCAGAAACATAAAATCTCTGATTTTACAGCACCCTCTCTTCTGTACACAAAGGATAAAAATATGGTACACTGAGAAAAGAATAGGTTAGATTTGGAGAAGATTATGGTATTTAACTCTTATTATTTTCTGTTTCTTTTTCTGCCGGTAACACTGGCAGGCTGGTATTTATTCAATAAAATGCAGAAATTCCGGCTGGCGCAGGTATTTTTGATTGCTGTATCCCTTTGGTTTTACGGCTATGCCAATCCGGCTTATCTGCCGCTTCTGCTGATCAGCGCAGGAGGAAACTTCCTGATCAGCAAAGGTATGGCAGTATTGGAAAAAGGCCGTGGAAATGGGCTTCTTTTTGGTGCAGGGCTTATTTTTAACCTTGGTCTTTTGTTTTACTTTAAATACTATGATTTTTTTGTGGAGAATCTGAATGCGGCGCTGCATACGGATTTCAATCTGAAAAATATTGTTCTGCCTCTTGGAATCAGTTTTTATACGTTCAGTCAGATTGCGTTTTTGACGGATCGGTTTCGCAGAGAAAGGGAGCATGAGGGGCTTCTTGATTATCTGACTTTTGTGACGTTCTTTCCGTATCTGATTTCAGGACCGATTGCCTTTCACTGGGAGATTATTCCGCAGTTTCAGGATAGAGAAAGGCGAAAGTTTCATGGGGAAAGCTTTGCCAGAGGTATGGTGCGCTTTACTCTGGGACTGGGAAAGAAAGTTCTTTTGGCGGATACCCTTGCAAAGGCGGTAAACTTTGCTTTTTCCAATTCGGCAGGTCTTGATATGGCAGGGGCTGTGGCGGCGGCAGTTTTTTATTCTTTTGAACTTTATCTGGACTTTTCCGGTTACTGTGATATGGCGGCAGGTATTGCACAGATGCTTGGCATCACTATCCCGGAAAACTTTATGTCCCCTTATAAATCAGCTTCTGTGAAAGAGTTCTGGCGCCGCTGGCATATGACGCTGGGACGATTTCTCACCCGTTATGTCTACATTCCTCTTGGAGGCAGCAGAAAAGGAAAGGTAAGGACAATCGTGAATACGATGGTTGTTTTTCTGGTGAGCGGTATCTGGCACGGAGCAAACTGGACTTTTGTGCTGTGGGGCTGTCTGCACGGGGCGGCAGTATCCGTAAACAGTCTTTATGCGGGCTTTAAAAATAAGTCTGCAGGGAAAGAGGATACAAAGGAAAAAGAAGCGCAAAGCCGTGAAAAGAAAGGAAAAATTACGCTTCGTATTTCCCAGGCAGCTACGTTTCTTTTTGTATGTCTTGCCTTTGTTTTTTTCCGGGCGGATTCCGTGTCACAGGGATTTGAAATTTTAAAGGCTATGGTGACTCCCGGATTAAACGGCAGCCTGACGGCTATGGCGCAGGTCATGGAGCCGGTAGAAATTTATATTATCACAAAGGCTTTATCCATGGTGCTTCCCGGACTGATTCCGGTTGTGGATGTGGCGGTTATGGCACTTATAACCGTTATCTGCATTGTGGTCCTTGCAGGAAAAAGAGCACAGCTTATTGCGCAGGAAGCAACACTTACTTCCCGGTTTACCTGGGGACTGGTGATTATTCTGGTCTGGTCTGTTCTTTCTTTTTCGGGAGTAAGCACTTTCTTGTATTTTAATTTTTAGGAGGACAAAAAAGATAGATAAAAGAAAGGATGGGCATATGTATCAGAAATTTATCAGACAGTTTTTGATAAGGGCTGCCGTTTTGCTTGTGGCGGCAGCAGCCGTTATTATATGGATAGATCCCTTTTTTCATTATCATGAACCTGTGCCGGGGCTTAAGAAGGTTGTGACGAAATCGGAATACCAGTGCATTGGAACCTTGAAAAATTTCGAATATGACAGTATCATCGCAGGTTCTTCCGTGGCGGAAAATTATAACAATCACTGGTTTGACGAGCTGTTCGGAGTCACTACGGTGAAAGCCATCAAGAGCTCAGGTACCGTATCGGATCTTGTCTATTATCTGGAAAGAGCTTTTGAGGAAAAAGAGATCAAAAACGTATTTTACAGTATGGATTTATTTGCGCTGGACGGAGATCCGGAGCAGAATTTCCTGAACGATTCCATGCCACTGTATCTGTTTAATGAAAATCCTTTTGACGATGTGAATTATTTCTGGAATAAGGATGTGTTGTTTGAGGATGTGCCCTACATGATGGCTCAGAGCTGGCTGGAAGATTACGATGAAGGAATGTCCTACAACTGGGACCAGTACAGAACCTTCGGAAAAGAGGAGACGCTGTCTCATTATAACAGAGCCGAGACGGTTGCGCCTATGCGAACAAAGGAACAGTATCAGGAAAGAGTGGATCAGAATGTGGATCTGCTTGTCACCCTCGTACAGGAGCATCCCGAGACAGAGTTTTATTTTTTTCTTCCTCCTTATTCCATGCTTTGGTGGGACAATATGTATCGCACCGGTTATCTGGAAGAGTATCTCTACGGAGCCGAAGTGCTTATGGAAAATCTTCTTACGCTTCCCAACGTAAAACTGTATGATTTCCAGGAAGAGACAGAGATTGTCTATGATCTTGACCAGTATATGGACCCGGTTCATTTCCGGGAGGAAATCAATCACTTCGTGACGGAAAAGCTGGCGGAGGAGAAAGATGAAAATGAGGGAGGAACCTATCGGGTAAGCAAAGAAAACATGGAACAGTTCCTCAGTGCAAAAAAAGCTATGGCGGAAGATATTCTGACTGTGCAGATGCCCCTCCTCTATGAAGAGGAGTCTTGAGATGGCAGCGGGCAAAAGAAAAAAAACGGTGATCTTCACTCTTGAGGACTGTGAAAAATTCCGGGAAAAGCAGGGAATCCGGCTGACAGCGCAGAATGAGAGGAAAGAGCCGGATACAGAGCAGCAGAAACGCATTCCGGAGGATATGAGAAAGCGGTTTGAATCCGCAAGAGATAAGATTGTAGGGCAGAAAAGGGAAAAGAACGGGATAGGAACCCTGTCGGAAAAGACCATGCATGCCGTGCTGAAAAATTTCTATGAACCGGACGTGGAAAAGCAGGAAGTAAAGATAGCATCCTGCGTGGCGGATATTTTTACCGGTGAGGAAATCATAGAAATACAGACGAGAAATTTTGACAAGCTTCGGGAAAAGCTGACAAGGTTTCTGCCCCTTTATCCGGTGACAGTAGTCTATCCCATTCCCCGGGAAAAATGGATTATCTGGATCGATCAGACTACCGGGGAATTTTCCGGGAAGAGAAAATCTCCGGTTAAGGGAAGTCCCTATATGGCTTTCCGGGAATTTTACAAAATAAAACCTTTTCTTACGGACAAAAATCTGAAGCTGAAAATTGTGATGCTGGATACGGAAGAATACCGCTTGTTAAACGGATGGAGCAAGGATGGAAAAAAAGGTTCCAGCCGTTTTGACAGGATACCAATAGCTTTGGCAGATGAATATACATTTGAAAGAAAAGAAGATTATATACAACTGATTCCCTATGGACTGCCGGAGCCTTTTACGGCAAAGGAATTTGCAGGGGCAATCGGCGTGAGAAAAGAAAATGCAAGCCTGATCCTTCATGTGCTTTCTTTTGTGGATGCGGTGGAGAGAACGGGAAAAAGAGGAAACAGCTACCTGTACCGGGTAGTGGAAAGTTGAGGAGAGGTATGAAACTTTATACAGGAAGTTATCATGAACCGGTGACAACCGGAGACGGAAGTGTATTTACCGGAAGCGGAAAAGGGATTGTCATCTATGATTTTAACGAAGAAACGGGAGAAATGACAGAATGCGGCAGATTTGAAGATGCGGCAAATGCGTCGGCCATGGCAGTTTCCACAGATAAAAAAAATCTGTATACGGTAAACGAACTGGATCAGTTTGGAGGAGCCGGCGGAGGAGCGGTGAGTTCTTATCGGATAGAGGAGGATGGAAATCTCACGCTTTTAAATCGTCTGGCAGTGATGGGAGAAGCACCCTGCTGTCTGTGTGAGTCACGGAATGGAAAATATCTGTATATTGCAAACTACAATGGAGGAAGCGTTTCCTGTGTGACGGTGAGAGAAGATCGTTTTATAAAAGGATTGGAAAGGCTGCTGATTTTTGGGGGAAAAGGAAAAGATGAGATCAGACAGGAAAAATCTCATGTACATACCACACTTTTGACCAAAGGATTTTTGTGGGTAGTGGATCTTGGCCTGGACAGGATTTCCTGCTACCAGAGGATATCTGACAGTGAGGAGGAATCCGGAGGAATTATAAGGCAGACTCGTACTTATCTGAATATGCCGGAAGGGTATGGTCCCCGCTCTCTCGCCGTTCATCCTAACGGAAAATGGGTCTTTGTGACTAACGAACTTTCCAACCGTGTCTGCACATTGGAATGGGATAAAGAAACCGGCAAAATTCGAATCATCGATGATGTGTCAAGTCTTCCATCCGGATGGAAGGGTGAAAGCGCTCTTGCAGGAGCAGAAGTATCTGCAGACGGCAGATTTCTGTATGCATCCAACAGAGGACATGACAGCATTGTGGTTTACCGCATTGAAAAGGATGGTCATCTGGAGCCCATTCAGTGGGCGTTTACCCTTGGAAAAAATCCCAGAGGAATGAAACTTTCTCCCAATGGAAAATGGCTTCTTGCGGCAAATCAAAACAGCGACGAGTTGGTTGTATTTAAAAGAAATGAAAAGACAGGACTGTTAGAAGAAAAGCACAGATATCCTGCATACTGTGTAGTCAGTCTGGAGTTTCTGACACTCTGATTGAAAAATGCCCTGACAGTCTGGCTGTCCGTTTTTGGCAGCTGTTTTGAATATTATGAAATCATTTCCATTTTTTTGAGGCGGTTGACGCTCTTTGAAAAGTGTAATATAATGATGGTTAGCAATGACTAACCATCATTATATTACGGCATACAGGGATGAGTATCCTGCAGTGCCGTCGGAAAAGAGCTTATAAATGAAAGAAACCAAAAAAATTAGTTTAAAGGAAAAGCCTGTTTTTACAGAAACCATGACAGGCGATGCACAGATGAGGGTACATCAGGTATTTCCGGGAATTGAACTGGTGTACAGTTCTGCTCATAGGGACAGCTGCAGTCTTAAAATTGAGGTTATGGAGCTTATTTTTGCCCTCAGCAAAATGGATTCTTTGGATCCTAAGGCGTCTTACGGAACCGTGTCGCAGACCCAGGCAGACCTGGCAAAAAAGATTACCGATTATCTGAATGATCGGTCAGATTCGGATATTACCGTGGCGGAGCTTGCAAAGAAATTTCATGTTTCCAAAAGCCACCTGCAGAATACGTTTCGCGGAGTATACGGTACATCCGTGTTTAACTACATGCGTATCCGGAAAATGCATGCAGCAGCTTTAAAATTGGCCCGGACAGAAAAATCGGTGCTGGAGATTGCCAACGAATGCGGCTACGAAAATGCCAGTAAGTTTGCCGCGGCATTTCGGGAGATTATGGGTGAGCTTCCGGGAGAATACCGAAAAAATCACAGAAGTTTATAAAGATGCTCTGAGGGAACACTGTGTTCCTTCGGAGCATTTTTCTGTTCGATCAGAGCAGAAATGGAAAAAGAAATGTTGTTACAATAGCACCTGTACATGAGTTAGATTGAACTAACTGAAAAAATTCGAGCGGGTAATGCCGCGAAAAGGAGAGGATGAAAAAAGAAATGATAAGAAGAATTTACGGTAAGAGCTGGTTTAGCACAGCGATTCTTGCCGGATTGCTTTTAGTGGTTTCCTTTGTATCTTTGTTTGTTGGCGTGGTGGATATTGATATAAACACACTTTTGACAGACAGAAATGCAAGAGAGTTTGAGATATTTTTACTTTCCAGAATACCGAGGCTGCTGGCAATTCTCTGTACAGGCACGGGCATGAGTGTTGCCGGACTGATCATGCAGCAGCTTTGTATGAATAAATTTGTTTCACCCACAACAGGAGCGACAATTTCCTCCGCACAGTTTGGTATTTTGCTTTCTCTGATTTTTATGCCGAATGCCAGTATGTGGGGCCGCACTCTGTTTTCTTTTACTATGTCGATATGCGGCACCTGGATTTTTGTCTGGTTTATCCAGAAAATTCAGTTTAAAGATGCCGTTCTTGTTCCTCTGGTTGGAATCATGTTCGGCAATGTGATAGGCGGTGTGACAAATTTTCTCGCCTATAAATTTGAGGTGACTCAGCAGCTTTCTTCTTTCCTTGTGGGTTCTTTTGCCCTGGTGATCAAAGGAAATTATGAACTTGTGTATCTGGCGGCGCCGCTTGTTGTACTTGCATTTATTTATGCCAATCATTTTAACATTGTCGGAATGGGAAAAGACTTTGCAGGAAATCTGGGAGTAAATTACAAGCTGGTGCTGTTTTTGGGGCTTACCATTGCGGCGATGATCACGGCAAGTGTAGTGACGGTGGTAGGAGCAATTTCTTATATCGGCCTGCTTGTTCCGAATATTGTAGCCATGTTCCGGGGGGACAAGATTCGGGGAACTTTAGTGGATACCGCCCTTTTCGGAGCACTGTTTGTCCTTGTGGCAGATATGATTGCAAGAACGGTCATTATGCCCTACGAGCTGCCGATTGAGCTTATTATCGGAATTGTGGGAAGCATTTTGTTTATCGGTCTGTTGCTGTATAAGCTCAAAAACGGAAGAAAAGCGATTCGTCTTGGCAGAAAGGAGAGAAATTGTCATGGTTAAATCAAAGACATACAGAGGATACGGGAAAATATTTTTTGGCCTGACTGCGCTGGTACTTGCTGCTTCTGCGGCTTATCTGCTGGTGGATTCCAAAATGTACAACCCCAGGCTGTTTGAATTTGCACTAAAACTTCGAATACCCACACTTCTTGTCATGATGATTGCGGCCTTTGCCATTGGCGGAGCTTCCATTGTTTTTCAATCTATCATCAACAATCGTATTGTGACTCCCTGCCTTTTGGGAATGAATTCCATGTATTCGCTGGTACATACGGCGGTAGTATTTTTTGTGGGTTCAGGCAGTGTTATTGCAGTCAATACCAATCTGTCTTTTGCCATTGACCTGGTAATTATGGGAATTACGGCAACGTTTATTTACGGGTATCTGTTTCAGAAAACCAACCACAATGTGCTTTATGTACTGCTGATCGGAACGGTATTATCCTCCTTCTTCGGAAGCATTCAATCCACTCTTGTAAGAGTGATGGATCCGAACGAATACGATACGCTGCTTGTCTCTCTTGTGGCTGATTTCAACAATGTAAACTCCGGGATTATTCTTTTTTCCCTGCTTCTGCTGGCTGCGCTTGTCTTCTTTCTTCGCAAAGATCTGGCGCTCTTGGATGTCATTACCCTTGGAAAAGATCAGGCTATAAACCTGGGAGTGGATTATGACCGGACCGTGCGGCGCCTGCTTCTTGGCGTAGTGCTTTGTATCGCTGTAGCAACGGCCATGGTTGGCCCGGTATCTTTTCTTGGTCTGATTATAGCCAACATTGCAAGGCAGATGCTTAAAACCTACCGCCATATATGGCTGATTGCAGGGGCAGCTCTTGTTGGGATGGCGGCAATTATTGCAGGGCAGCTTATCATGGAACATGTATTTTCATTTGCTGTGCCCATCAGTACATTTATTACCATCGGCGGGGGAATTTATTTCCTATATCTGCTTCTGTTTAAGAAGGGAGAGTGTTAAGACATGAATGTTTGTGATCTGATAAAAAAATACGATGGAAAAACCGTTGTTGATACCGTCAGTTTTACGATTCCCAAGGGAAAGGTACTGTCTTTGATCGGTCCAAACGGTGCAGGAAAATCTACGGTTATGGGAATGATTTCCCGCCTGATTGCCAAAGACTCCGGTGTGATCCGGTTTGAGGGAAAAGATATTGGCAAATGGAAGAGCAGGGAACTTGCCAAAAAGCTGGCAATTCTGACTCAGCATAACAATGTGCAGATGAAACTGACGGTGAGAGAACTGGTGGCTTTTGGGCGGTTTCCGTATTCGGGAAGCCGGCTTACCAAAGAAGATGAAAAGATGATCGACCAGGCCATATCCTATATGGAACTGGAGGATTTTCAGGACAGATTTATTGATGAGTTATCCGGAGGACAGCGTCAGCGTGCTTACATTGCCATGGTCATTGCGCAGGATACAGAATATGTTCTGTTAGATGAACCTACCAACAATCTGGATATTTATCATGCGTCCAATATGATGCGTACCGTGCGGAAGCTTTGCGATGAATTGGGAAAAACCGTTATCCTTGTTCTGCACGAAATTAACTATGCCGCATTTTATTCCGATTACATCTGCGCATTTGTGGATGGAAAAATAGCAAAATTCGGAACTGTGGAAGAGGTGGTTACAAAAGAAAACCTGTCTGAGATATACAAGGTGGATTTTGAAATCATAGAAATTAACAACAAACCGTTATCGGTTTACTACTAAAATGGAGGGAAAAATGAAAAAATTATTGATTCTTACGTTAACTTCTTTTATGTCACTGGGACTTATCGCCTGCAAAAATTCCGCCAGCCCGGCAGAAACAACAGCTGCAGAGAGCACGGAGGTTTCCCAGAATACAGAAGCTTCTGAAAGTGAAAGTACAGAAGTTTCCGAATCTGCCACAGAGGAGGAAAAAGCAGGGATTCCGGAAACCATCACAATTCAGTCTTACAATGCGGAAAAAGAACTGGTAGATCTGGAAGTTCCTTACGATCCTGAGAGAATTGCAATCCTTGATATGGCTTCTCTTGATATTATCGACGCGCTGGGACTGGGCGAGAGAGTTGTGGGAAGTGCCACAACAACGATTGAATATCTGCTGGACTATGTTCCCGGTGATTCCAACGATATCGCTAACCTTGGAACGATTAAAAACGCCGACCTGGTAGAGGTTGCAGCCTGTGAGCCGGATGTAATTTTTATCGGAGGCCGTCTCAGCTCTGTTTATAACGATCTTTCAGAAATCGCACCGGTTGTATATCTGGCAACAGATTCAGAAATCGGCGTAGTAGAAAGTACGGAGAAAAATGCCAGAACTATCGCGTCTATCTTCGGAAAAGAGGCGGAGGTTGATGCGATGGTGGCAGATTTTGATGAGAGAATTACCGCCATTAAGGAACAGTATGAAGGCAAAAATGCCATTGTAGGTATGTATTCCGGATCCAGCTACAATGTGCTTGGAAATGACGGACGCTGCTCTATCATCGGTGTGGAACTTGGATTTAACAATATGGGAGTTGATGCCGGCGAGATTACCAGCACTCACGGCAACGAAGCTTCCTGGGAAACAATCGTAAATCTGAATCCTGAGTATATGTTTGTTCTGGACAGAAACACTGCCATCAGCAGCACGGACGGCAATCCTGCGGTAAAGGATGCCATCGAAAATGAGCTGATCAAAGGGCTGGATGTTTATAAGAACGGAAATATCATCTACCTGGCTCATCCCAATGTCTGGTACACAGCGGAAGGCGGCATTCAGGCGCTGGATGTGATGCTTCAGGATGTGGAAAGTGCGTTGATGAACTAAAAATAGGTATTAAAAGCATGAGGACGTTTCTGATTTAACAACGTCCTCATGCTATTTTTATACGATAAGAAACTTCATTTCTTATCGTATAAAAATAGACGCTCCGCTGTGGATGCGCACTCGCACACTTTTTTATACATTCCAAAGGTTGAGAAAATGCAGGTTTTGATTTAAGATAACATCTGTAGTAATTGTTCAGGGAAAAGAAAGTAAGAGAGGGAAAAATGACAGAAAAATTATACGAAAAGGATGCGTATCAGGTTTCTTTTGAAGCAGCGGTATTACAGTGCAGAGAAAAGAAACGGAATCAGACAGATACAGAGGTACTTTATGAGATAGAGCTTGACAGAACCTGCTTTTATCCTGAGGGCGGCGGACAGCCGGCAGACAACGGAACACTGGCGGATGTGGAAGTTTTGGATGTGCAGGAAGAAGACGGAATCATCTGGCACACTTGTACAAAGCCTTTGAAAGAGGGGAGCATGGCAAAAGGAAGCATTGACTGGAAAAGACGTTTTACCCATATGCAGCAGCACACCGGTGAGCATATTATTTCGGGAATTATTTGCGGAAAATACGGATGTCACAACATCGGATTCCATATGGGAAAAGAGGCGGTGACGATTGATTTTGACAAACTTCTCTCGGAGGAAGAGGTGAAGACAGCGGAACATCTGGCTAATGAAAAGGTCATGGAAAATGTGGAGACGAAAGCCTGGTATCCCTTGGATTATGAGCTTTGTGAGCTTAATTACCGCAGCAAAAAGGAGATTCAGGGAGCAGTGAGGATTGTGGAAATCCCCGGGGCGGATATCTGTGCCTGCTGCGGCACACACGTAAAGAGAACCGGCGAAGTGGGGCCTTTAAAAGTGACAGGATTGGAGCATTACAAAAATGGAGTGAGACTGACACTTCTCATTGGCTGGCAGGCTCTTTTGGATTATGAGAAGAAACATGAAAACATTCGTCGCATCTGCGGACTTCTCTCTGTAAAGCCGGAAGACTGCGCACAGGGAGTGGAAAGGCTTTTAAAAACTGCGGAAGACTGGAAAGGCCAGGCGGTAGCTTTAAGAGGAGAAAAGCTTATGAGGCGGGTTTCTGAGATTGCGGAGGGCACCCCGTTTTGCATGATGGCAGAAGAAGGGCTGAATGCAGTGGAAGTTCGCAGACTGGCGGATGCGCTTATGAAAAAGGCTGATATGGCAGTTGTCTTAAATGGCAGCGACAGTCAGGGATACCAATATGTGATAGCAAGTTTAAAAGAGGATGTTACAGCCTTCGGAAAAGAGTTTAACCGGGCTTTAAATGGAAAAGGGGGAGGAAAAAATCCCATGATCCAGGGAGCGGTGAGTGCTACTATGGAGGAAATCACCCGATTTTTTAAGACAAAAGAGAGGAATTTTTCGTGAATAAAAAACTGATATTTTTTGATATAGACGGAACACTTTTAGATGGCGAGACAAGAACTGTGCCTCAGAGTACGGTAAAAGCCATAAGAGAAGCCAGAGAAAACGGGCATCTGACTTTTATCAACAGCGGCAGAACCATTATAAATATAGGAAAAATCTTTCGGGATATTGGTTTTGACGGTTATGTATGCGGATGCGGAACCCAAATCTGGCTGCATGGGGAAAACCTGCATCATGTGAGTATAAGTTTGGAAAAATGCAGAGAGATTGTGGATAAGTTGAGAGAATTTCGCATCGTAGCCTTTTTTGAATCGGAAGAAGCCGTATCTTTTGACATGGATTCTGAGGTTGATAAAAATTGGCTTGCAAGCGAAGTGCCCAAGTTTCAGAAAGACGGCTGCAACGTGGAGTTTTTTGCAAATCCCATAGAAAAGACAGTAAAAGCATTTGACAAATTTTACTGTGTGCTGAAAGAAGGAAGCAAAAGGCAGGAATTTCTGGAATACATAGAAAAAGATTTTACCTGGATTCCGCACGGGGAAAATCACATCGAGGTAATTCCCAAAGGCTGCAGCAAGGCGACAGGAATTTCCTTTCTCTGCGACTACTTCCACACTTCTTTTGAAAACTGTTATGCCATCGGAGACAGCGAAAATGATATTGAGATGCTGCAGGCTGTAAAATACGGCATAGCTATGGGAGAATGTTCCCCGAAAATATTGCCGTTTTGCAGTTTTCAGACGAAAAAAGTCAGGGAAGACGGCATTTATCATGCACTCAAGCATTATGATCTGATTTCATAGAAATAGAAAAGTCATGGTTTACACCGGGAGAACAGCAGACTTTTAATGGGATTCTTCCCTGATAAAAGGAACCTAAAGATGGAAAACAGAATACAATAGAAGCAAAAAAGATGCGGGAGCTTCTATGGAAAACAGGGTAGTTTTGGCGGCTCTTGGCACCGGTTTTACATTTTTAATGACGGTGCTGGGAGCCGCTGTTGTTTTTTTGTTCCGGAAAGAAATCGGGGAGAAAATACAGAAATGTTTCCTGGGATTTGCAGCAGGCGTCATGATGGCTGCCTCTGTATGGTCGCTGCTTTTGCCTGCCATTGAGGAAGCAGAAAAGGCGGCAGGGATTGCATGGCTGCCGGCGGCGGGAGGGTTTCTTGCCGGCGGACTTTTTCTCTACGGAATAGACTTTCTTTTGTGCCGTCAGGAGATTTTTATAAAAATACAAAGAAACAAAGGGCAGGAAAAAACACAGACAGAACCTGAAAAAGAGAAGGAAAAGAAAAGGCTGGTTCTTATGGTAAGCGCTGTCACTCTCCACAATATACCGGAAGGGATGGCAGTAGGTCTTGCCTTTGCCCTGGCGGCACAAAAACCGGAGGATACCGGGACTATGGCTGCCGCCTTTGCTCTGGCGGCAGGAATCGGAATACAGAATCTTCCGGAAGGTTCTGCCCTTTCGCTTCCTCTTTGTCAGGCGGGTTTTGAGAAAAAGAAGGCCTTTCTGACAGGAAGTTTGTCAGGAATTGTAGAGCCGGTATTTGGAATCGGCGTAACCCTTCTGGCGGAAGTGATCCGCCCCTTTATGCCCTGGCTTCTTTCCCTGGCAGCAGGCGCTATGATTTATGTGGTAGCTCAGGAACTGATTCCTCAGGCAAAGGGAAAAGAAGAGGGACATATGGGGACACTGGGAGTTATGACCGGATTTCTCATCATGATGGTTTTGGATGTGGCGTTTGGATAATTACTGGGGTATCAGGGTTTAAACTTTAATCAAAGCAGGATGGATGCCACAGGCAGAAGGATCAGAAGTCCCGCTGCATTGATCAGAAGAAAGAACTTCAGGTAGCTCCAGGCGTTGGCATTGTCTGTTTTCATGTAAAGACGGAAAGAAATCAGGCTGGCGAGAGAAGCGATGGGAGTGCCCAGACCGCCGATATTGACTCCGGCCAGAAGCGCTTTCCAGTTTTCGGTAAATCCTGCCAAAAGAACGGCAGCAGGCACGTTGCTGATGACCTGGCTTGCCGCCGCGGAGGCGAGAAGAGGACTGCTGTCCATGACAGAGGCCAGCATATTTTTGACAGCCGGTATGGCGCCGATATTTCCTCCAAAGATGAAAAAGCACACAAAGGTGAGCAAAAGTCCATAATCTAAAGAGCGCAGAAGCTTTCTGTCTGTGACAAGGAGAAAAACAAAAACGATACCGAAAGTAATCCCGTAGGGTAAAAGATGGAATACCGTCATAAGGCAGAGGAGAAAAAGAATGAGATAACATCCCAGATTCTTTTTTTCCTTAAGTTCCATCTTCTCCGGAAAAGAGATGGTAAAGCTCTGATTTTCACAGAAAAACATGCACACAGGCAAGAGAATAAGGCTGATGAGCACATAAGGCAAAACTGCCGCAAAAAAATCTGCAGGTTTTAAAGCAAAGGCAGAGTAGAGAAACAGATTCTGGGGATTTCCCACAGGGGTAGCCATGCTTCCCAGATTAGCGGCCACGGTCTGAAAGACAATGACGAAAATCAGATATTTCTGCTGTCCGGTTAATTCCAGAATCAATATGGCGAAGGGAACAAAGGTGATAAGAGCCACATCGTTGGTGATGAGCATGGACAGGAAAAAGGGAAGAAGAATCAGCAGCAAAAACAGGGTGCGCCGATTTTTTTCTCCGCTTAAAGTCTTCTGGGCTAAAAATGTGAAAAGACCGTGCTTTTTCAGACCTGCCACAACGGCCATCAGGCAGAATAAAAGAGCAAGGACGCGAAAATCAATATAGGTAAGAACAGAAATATCCGGCGGCACAAAAAAGAAAGACAGAATCATACACAGTGCGGCAGCAGTTAAAACAGGTTCTTTTTTAAACAGAGTTTTCATTTTTTCCCCCTAAAAGAAAAGATATATTCTATCAATGATTATACTAGAGGAGCAAAAAGAAGCAAGGTTAAAAATTAGTTTTGCAGCAGTTTTGAAAGCCGTCAAAAGCGGACGAATACGCTGTTTATCAAGATGTACCGGGGCTGTCTTTTGGTATTTAAGGAAAGTAAAAAGAACGAGGGCACTGGAAAATCAGACAAAGATTACTTACTGATTTGCAGTACCCTCATTGTTTCAGAATACAACTATATTTACCATATTTGGGAGTTTGTTTTGTTAAAAAGCGGAAAAGTTATTCCAGATACATGGTCTGGAGTTTTGTAAAGTCGTCCGGAGTCAGTCCGATGGCGTTTACAAGATAACCTTCGATGGAGCCGTACTGTTCGTCAATGGTATTTAACAGTGTTTCCATATAATCGCGGTTTACGCCTGTCAGATACATAACGCCGTTGATTTCGTCCGGATTGCTGGTAAGCTGCATTGCCATTCTTCCCATATATTCCACGTTCTGCTGTACAAAATTGTTGGTGAGAGCAAAGTCATTTAAGATAGTCTCTCTGTCCACACCCAGAGCGGAGAGAACAAGAACAGCAGCCAGTCCGGCACGGTCTTTGCCGCCTGTGCAGTGCCATAAAACAGCTTTGCCATCCTCATTATTCAAAAGAACCTGAAAGAACTCGCGGTATCCTTTCATGCCGGTTTCGCTCAGTGCCATATCCACATACATCTGGTTTGATATGTAACCGCTGCGGATAATAGGAAGCATGGAAGCGGCAGGGTTGGATGTATCTATATTGTAAATTCCAGCAACGGAAGCGTTGGTTGCAGCGGATGCATCCTGGCTTTCATCCAGAATTCGGATCTGGATATTTTCCACACCGGAAATCTGCGGGTCGGGAGCGGAAGCAATTTCAGAAGAAGTACGGAAATCAACTACATAACCTAAGTTATAGGTATCCTTCAGAGTCTGTAAATCCTCTTCGGAAGCTGTGGAAAGTTTGGCAGTGCGAAGAAGAAGGTTGTCTTTTACATGTCTGCCGTCTTTTGTCACATAACCGCCTAACTGACGGGCATTGTCAATGCTGGAAAGTCCCAGAGTCTGCTGTTCCACGGTTACAGGCTGAGTTTCAGCTGCATTTACAGACAGGACAGAGCCTGCGGAAAGAGTAAGAGAAAGTGCCAGTGCTGCGGCTTTTACAAATTTCTTTTTCATCGTTTGAATTCTCCTTTTCTTATGTATTTCTTTATATATTATTTGAGAGTTTTTTAAAATCTTACTGGTTTTCAGTCTACTGAGGCTATGTAAAAAATGTAATCGTGTTTTTGTTAAAAGATATTAAAGTTTGGTGAAAATTTAAGTGAATCAGTATCCGTGTCTAGGGGAATGATGTTTATAACCGGTTGCTCAATGGCTATATAAAGGAATGTCAGTCAGATAGATAAAGAATGTCCTTGTTCTGATTTTTGCTGCTTATTGCCGGAATGGAGAGACAGTGTTATTATGATTATAATTAAGTTGGTACAGAAAATGGCGGAAAACCTGCGGGCTGTCGTTGAGGGAGCGTGCAGTATGGAGCAAACGAGTTTCCTTTATGGCAATAATTCGCCGTCAGGTAAATCATGTCTGCCAGTTAGGATGTATGGGAGGAGTAACTTGTGGAACAGACTTTTTTAACAGCTATTGACATAAAGAAAGTTCGTCATTTAGAGAACATCGCAATTCCCCTGGATAAAGAAAAAAGAAAACATTTGATATTAACAGGCAAAAACGGAAGCGGAAAGACAAGCGTGTTAGAAGCGCTGGCAGAGCATTTCCAATACATTGTTTCCAAAGTGTATAAGACCTACAAGGAAATTGATAATGATAATATTTTTTGGAATAACCGAATTTGTGAAATAGAAGAATTGCCGGATACAGAAGCAAATAGAAAAAAATTAAAAGAGATGAAAGAGCATCTGGAATTGAACAGGCAACAATTGCAAAACTGGAACAGTGGTGTGATTTCAGAGTGCAATTCGTTTACTTTGCTGCGGGAAAAATATGAGCAGGGCAATTTCGTCTTTGCGTATTATAAAGCAGAGAGGGAGTATGAGGCAGAAGAGTATCAAAATATTGAAAAGGTACAGTTAAAACATAAATATGATATTACCGAGACGCCAGGTGTAAAACTTACAAAGTATCTGGTGGACTTAAAAGCGACACAGGCTTTTTCAAAAGATGAAAGCAAGGTTGAAAAAATAGAAAATTGGTTTTACAGATTTGAGAAAATTTTAAAAACCATTTTTGAAGATGACAAACTGGAATTAAAATTTGATGAGGAAACTTTTCAGTTTTCTATTTGTGAAACGGGAAGAGAGCCTTTTGATTTTAATACCATGTCCAGCGGATATGCGGCAATCTTTGACATTATTAATGATTTAATTATGAGGATGGAAGCCCAGTCAGGTTTGCGCACAGAATTTGATACAGAAGGCGTAGTTTTGGTAGATGAGATAGAAACTCATCTTCATTTGGAATTGCAGAAGAAGATTCTGCCTGTTTTAACCGAGTTGTTTCCCGGTTTACAGTTTATCATTACTACGCATTCCCCCTTTATCTTAAATTCTTTGGACCATACAGTGATTTATGATTTGGAAAACAGGAAACTGGTACAAAATGGAATGAAAAATTTGCCATATGAAGGTATTGTAGAAGGATATTTTGAAGCAGACAGGTTATCGGAAGAATTGCGAAATAAATTTGAACGGTATAAGGAACTGGTACTTAAAGAACAATTATCCGATGAAGAATATGAGGAAATAGATGGATTAGAGTATTATTTGGATGAGATACCGGATTATCTGGCAAAAGAATTAACGGCGGAGTACAGCCGTCTGAAATTGGAATTTTCTAACAGGGGGCACTAAGTATGATAAAAGTAGACAGAAATCCCATGCCTCCTCCGTCTTTGGCTGCAGAGGCGCAGAAAGCAAATGGCAGTTATAATAAGCCTGATGTAATACGTCAGTTAAAAGAAGATTTTCATAATAAATGCTATATTTGTGAATTGGGTGAGTTATCCGATCCGGAAGTGGAACATTTAAGACCTCATCATAACCGGAAAATAAAAGAAAGAGTTTTTGATTGGAATAACTTGTTTTATGCTTGTCCGCACTGCAACAATCTGAAAAAAGATGCCAAATATGACGATAAAATTATAGACTGTTGTGTTACGGATCCGGAAACAGTGTTAAAACAGCGTTATGAGAAAGGACATGTTTCTGTACATAGTCTGTCAGAGGAAGAAAAGGCAGTGATGACGGCAGATCTGATACAAAACTGTTTTGAAAAGAGAAACACAGGCATTAGAGAAGCAGCGTGTCAGCATAGAGTGGATAAATTGGCGGAATCTATGAATATTTTATACAAAACATTAGAAAAGCATAAAAAATATCCGGGTGCAGAACGCTATAGAAGAAGTTTAAAATCATCATTAAGCAGAAACAGTATATTTGCATCGTTTAAAAGGGACTATGTGAGGAGACATATTGAAGATTATCCGGATCTGGAAGAGTTTTTGATATAAACGCAATCTAGGACACAATGTGTTCGAAATCTCAATTGTAATCCGAGATTCCATAGCTGCTATCTCGGATAAGTGTAAAAAAGTGAATAGTTATTGATGCGAAAGAAAGGTATGAATTTTCTTTTACAAACAGAAAGGGACTGACTGGATAGTTGGTCTCTTTTCTGTTATGCTTTGATCTCTGTCTGTTGTACGCAAATTTATCGCTGAACGTATTATAACATGTCAATGTGCGAATGAAAATCCGGGAATCTTACTTACAAAACGGGATTTTCATTTACAAAATGGGAATCTCGCTTACAAAACAGGATTTTTATTTACAAACCGAGACTCTTGGATTACAAACGGGACTCTCAGTTTACTATTTACCCTGCAACAGGAACCCTCACTCCATATTTTGTGTAATATAATAAAAATTTATTGTAAAACAATAAAAAAGTATTGACTTTCAATAGGAACACTGGTATTTTAAGGAAAAAGGGAGTAAAAAATAAAAAGATATTTTTGAAACAAAAAGATATTTTTGATTTTCCCAAAATTCTTCAGAGAAGAAAAACCTGAGAAGGGAGATTGGAAAAAGAAAGATGAAAGACAGAATCACGGTTGGAACAAAGCTTTTGTTGGATTTTATGTTTTATTCGGGAATTGTGGTAACCGCCACGGTGCCCCTGAGCGTCTATTTATATGGGTATGTGGATGAGCATTATGTACAGTATTACATACCTCTTGTGCTGCTGTTTGCGGTATCCGGTGTATTTGCGGTGCTTGTCATCTACGAGCTTCGGAAAATGATGCGCACAGTCATTGCCGACGACTGTTTTCAGAAAGAGAATGTAAAAAGTTTGTTCCGCATGGGAAATTATAGTTTCTGTATTGTTGTTCTGGCGGTTTTAAGATTGTTTTTGTATCTTACAAGCGCAATGCTGGTGATTATCCTGGTATTTATCATCGCAGGACTTTTCAGCAAAGTGCTGGCTCAGGTATTTGATAAAGCCGTAAATTACAAACTGGAAAATGATCTGACAATATAGCGGTAGGAGAAAAAAATGGCAATTATTATCAATCTGGATGTTATGATGGCCAAAAGAAAAAAGGGCCTGACAGAACTTGCCGGGGAAGTGGACATCACACTGGCAAATCTTTCTATTCTGAAAAATAATAAGGCGAAGGCGATCAGACTTGGGACGCTGAATGCAATCTGCAAGGCTTTGGATTGTCAGCCGGGAGATATTCTCCAGTATGTGGAGGATGAGGAAGAGACTACAGAAAAAGAGGATGGAAAAAAATAAAAAAAGCAGGGAAAACTGTGAAAGATTGAAAGAAATGGAGGGAATAATATATGGAGGAAACCAAAAATAAAGCGGGGATAACGGAAGAAAAACAGGATTCCGAGAGAAGTAAAATGGCCGGGGAAGCAGCCGGGGATTCATTCAATCATCAGGATGTTCATCAGGCAAACTCCTATGAGGCCCAGGCCAGAGAGAGATACAAGATCAAAACAGACCCCAGACTTACAAAAATGAGAGGCAGTTTTTCTGTCTTTGGAGCGGCATCGGCTCTCTACGCACTGTTTTATACTTTTTGTATGTTTCAGAACTTTTCGGGAATCACATACCCTTTTTTCGTCGCAGGAACCTTGTTCTATTTTTACTTCTGTATGAAAAAGTGCGAGGTTCCATGGAAAAAAGACAGCATTTTTTATGTGGTAAGCCTGCTGCTTCTGGGACTTTCCGTATGTTACACCGCAAACGTGATACTGCAGGTTATTTCTAAGACAGCGATTTTTCTGCTGACGATCAGTTTTCTTCTTCATCAGTTTTATGAGGACAGAAAATGGGGATTTTTGCAGTATATTGAATACCTGGTAGATACCATACTGGAAATGATCGTCTGTCTGCCGTTTCCGTTTCAGGATTTCTTTCGTGCGTGCAAAAATAAGAAGGAAAATCCCACAGGAAAAGTATTTTTTGTAATTGTAGGAATTATCATTTCCATACCTATTCTCTTTGTAGTGCTTGCGCTGCTGCTGAGCGCGGATGAAATTTTCCGCAGTTATTTCCTCACATGGTTTGAGTGGATTGACTTTTGGAAAGTCATACAGGTGATCCTTATGTTTGCTGCCGGATTTGCGGTTTCTTACGCTTTCGTTGCAGCTATGTGCCGCCACAGTATTGTGGAGAGGGAAAAAAAGGAGCCGGCAGGAGAGCCTGTCATTGCTGTGACAGTTACCTCTCTTTTAACGATTGTGTACCTTGTTTTCTGTGTGATCCAGATAAGATATCTGTTCCTTGGGCAAAGCGCGGAGGGACTGCCGGAAGATTTTGTGTGGTCACAGTACGCAAGAGAAGGATTTTTCCAGCTGCTTGCCGTGTGCTTTATCAACCTTGCACTGGTTCTTATCTGCCTTACCTGGGTGAAAGAAAATAAGATTTTGAAAGTCATATTGACGGTTATCTGCGGCTGCACTTATATCATGACCGGGTCCAGCGCCTACCGCATGTACCTGTATATCTGCAACTATCATCTGACTTTCCTGCGTCTTCTTGTTATGTGGACACTTTTGCTGATTGCTGTTTTTATGGCGGGGCTGATTTGTTTTATTTATCGGAAAAACTTTCCGTTGTTTCGGTTTACCATGGTCCTTCTGACAGTAGGTTATCTGATTTTTGTCTTTGCAAAACCGGATTACCTGATTGCCTACTACAACGTAGAACAGATGAAAGAGGTCTATGCGGGTTCCAAAATTTCCTGGGAAGTATCCGGAGATGTGGATTATCTGTTCAGCTTGTCGGCAGACGCAGTGCCGGTGATTGCAGAAGAGGAGGCATACAACTATTTCATAGAGCATGACAAATATGGGGATTATGAAAGAAAATATGAAAGATGGGCGGAGAAGGCACAAAAAAGGGGAATTCGTTCCTTTAATATTTCCTGGAAAATGGCGGAAAATGCCCTGCAGAATGTGGGAGTAAAAGCTAATGGAGAATAAAGGAGAAAAAACAACCGTGGAAAGATGGAACGTTTCTGCATTTCTTGATTTTATGGGAAAAATGGAAAAACTCAAGTCTGTGCCAAGGCACTGTGTCACCTCAGATGGAGTTACAGAGGTGGTGGCTGCGCATTGCTGGAGAATGGCTCTTATGGCGCTTATGCTCAAGGATGAGATTCCGGAAGTGGATATGGATAAAGTCATTCATATGTGCCTGCTTCATGATATTGGAGAAGCGGTGACAGGAGATATTCCCAGTTTTGAGAAAACGCAGAAGCATGAAAAAACAGAAAAAGAGGCTCTTGATGGACTTCTATCAGAAATTCCCTCTTCCTACAGAGAAAAATACAAAAATCTGTTTCAGGAGATGGAAGAGCTTTCCAGTATGGAAGCTAAAGTTTATAAAGCGTTAGATAAGCTGGAAGCAGTGATTGCGCACAATGAAAGCGACATTGCAGGCTGGCTTCCGTTGGAATATGATCTTCAGAAAACCTATGCGGCCAGGGCGGTGGAAGGTTTTCCCTTTCTGGAAAAGTTACAGGATGCCTGCGTAAAAGAGACAGAGCGCAAGATTGCGGAAGAAAAGAAGGATGTGTTATAATACACCTCAGAGAGAACAGAAGCTGCGCGGACAAAATCAGAGCTAAAATTTACAGGCGCGGCGGGAAAGAGGGTATTATGCGCAAAATTTTCAGAATTCAGTCGAAATATACAAGATGGGATATGATAAAATATACAGTCTGCAATCTTGGAAAATGGTGGAAAGTGGTCACGGCTGTTATACTTATTATACTGGCAGCATCCTGGGCAGCCTTCCTGGGAGGTATCTATTTTGGAGGAAGTATTTCTCTGGCACTTCAAATGGTGCTGATCACCATCATCTGGTTTGCATTGCCGTGCTTCAGCGGACTCAAACTGTATAAACGCATGAAAAAGAGCCGCACCGGTGTGGACAAGGAAATCATCGGATATGAAGATAAAATTGTGGCAAATAACCATACCACCGGAGAACAGGTAACCGGAATGACGGCTGATGTGGAAGTGACGAAAGTCTTTAAGGAATTTCTGGTGCTTCATGTAAACAAACAGCTTCTGATCATTAAAAGAAATGATTTTGTGGAGGGAAGCGTGGAAGAGCTGCTGGCTCTTTATGGAGTGGATCATCTGCAGTAGGGAAAATTTAGATTGTTTTATTAAAAAAGTGTGCGCTTTGGCGCACACTTTTTATTAGCCGGTTATTTTGGCGTTGGGATAGATACGTTCCATTCTTTCATCGGGATAGTGCTCGTCAATAAACTGTTCCAGACTGTTGGAAGGCGGAGCGCCTGCGTTTCTTTCGGAATACCGGGCGAGAGCCAGACCGGAAATACTTACATTGAAGATCATAAAGACCAGACAGATCCAGGTAAGGATTTTTCCTGCCCGAACCGGTATTTTTTCAATCCACCGGGAAAAAACAGGATAGAGATATTTAAACCAGACAATAGCGGCAATTCCCCAGAAAAAACAGTACAGAAGGTTGATACGGCCTCCTAAATTAAAGGGAATCTTGCTGTAATCCCAGAAAATAGTACCGAAAACAAGTTCCGTAAAGACACTGCATATGTATTCGTAAAGACCGCCCAAAAAAGTTCCCGCAACAAACAGATAGCGGTCTTCTTTTTCACGGAACCGGTATAAAAGGGCAGTAAACAAAAAGATGCCCAGTCCCCAGACAATGCTGAAAGGCCCATAAATGACACTGCTTCGGCTCATCAGTTTTCCGGAAGTGATCAGGCAGAATATGGTTTCTGTGATATCGCCGAGAAAGGCGCCGATCATAAACAGCCAGAACAGTTTGTAAAATCCGCAGCCGTGGGCGAAGGGAAGAGACGCATCCTTCGGTTTTTTTGTAAAAAGAACCGAAGCGGGACCGGATGGAGCTTTTCCGCGAAGCAGTCTCTTTTCCAGATGCTGGTAGAGAAAATGACCGATTTTATTGGAAAGACCGGTGAGATTCTGGTTGATATCCGAAACGGTTTTGGATTCTTTTTGCCATTGAAGAATTCCGGCGCAGGTTCCCAGCATATCAACGGCCAGCAAAATAATAAGAACTAACAGGATAATGTGGCCCGGCAGGGAGGGAATGAGTCCCAGAAGAAAATCCAGAAACGGCTGGACAAATTTCAGGATGACCACAGAGCCGATTCCCCACATAACAGAATAGCGAAGGCAGATGTAACCGTCGGCATTGTGAGGAAGCTGGGAGTAGTCCCACCATTTGCGGTGAAAAATGTTCTCCAGGATTTTTCCGGAAATAAATTCTAAAAGTGTGGTCAGAATGGCACATCCCAGAAAAAGCCAGAATATCTGATTTTGCAGCTCGTAGAAAAGAACGGATGCCAGGCTTAAGCTGATGCCATAGATGGGACAGAAAGGCCCGTTCAAAAAGCCGCAGTTGACAAAATGCTTTTGTTTCAGGGAGGAATAACTTACCTCAAGCACCCATCCCATGAAAGAATACAGGAAAAAGTACCAGAGTATTTCGTAGAATGTAGGCAACATAGATGACTCCTTTTGTACCGCCGGATAGAGGGCGGTTATTTTTTTAGATCCAAATTTAATGCAGATATTTGCTCTTTTAAAAGTATAATATGAAATTCTCAAATTTTTAAGATTTTTTTTGGCTTTTTTTCTAAAGAATCTGTTAAACTATGTAGGATAACATCATTGTACAGCGACACGAGGATCGGTGTACAATGGAACAACGGGCGGATGGAGAACGTTTATGAAAGATTCTTTGAAAAAATATGTATTTGCAGAACTTGCAGGTTTGTTTCTGGTAGTGATGGCCGTCATCATTGTCTGTGCATTCTGCATCAGCAAAAAAACACTGGAGACCGGAGACTTCATGACAGATGAGATTACCATTTACTCCGATGGCTATTACGGGAGGACGCTGGATCAGCCTCTTAAAATTACAGATAAAAAAGAACAGCAGGCAGTTATCAAAGCAGCCTGTGACCCTGCCAAATATAAAAAAGTGGAAGATGAGAACGAACTGGAAGGTAATAACGGCATATGGGTGGACTTTCATAATGGAACCGTGATCGGTATGTATCCGGATAAAGATTACGGAAATGTAGGGGCCACTATGGAAACCACAGGTCCGGGATCCTGTTATGAGCTTCCCAAAGAGCTCAGGAAACAGGTCATAAGCCTATTGGAAAAGTACCCGGTGCAGAGCCAGGATAAAAAATAAAAGGACAGCATTTTCGTAAAAGGTTTTCGCAGTGACAAAAATGTCAGGCGGAAATCTTTTTCTGTGCCGGAAAAAAATTTTAAAAACTCAAACTATTTACAGTACTTAAGCATCTGTAAGGTGAAAGGAAAGATACAACGAAAAAGAAACCAGAGATTCCTGCGGCGGCCCATAGAAACGGCCGCAGAATGAGAGGTAACGATGACAAAGGATATTTATGACAGGACGGTTGCTTACATCGTGGAAAACCAGGATAAGTTTTACCGTCTGGCTTACAGTTATGTAAGAGATAAAGACAGTGCTCTGGACGTGGTTCAGAATTCTGTGATAAAAGCATTGGAAAATTGCTATAACCTGAAAAATGAAAAAGCGATATCCACCTGGATGTACAGAATTGTGGTAAACGAGGCTTTGCAGTACATTCGGAAAAATAAAAGAGAAATTTCTATGGAGCCTGGCGAAATGCCCGAAAAGATTTATCATGAAGAAGCTTACGACAAAGACAGAGAGATTTACGAAAGAGTGCAGGCTTTAGGGGAACCCGGAAGAACTGTAATTTTCCTCCATTTTTATGAGGATATGACCTTGCAGCAGATTGCACAGATAACAAAGACGAATGTAAACACAGTGAAATCCCGTCTGTATGCAGCTTTGAAAAAACTGCAGAAAGGATGGAAGGAGGAAACGGCATGAGTGAAAAGGACAGAAAACAGGATATGATACAAAACAGGGAAAAAGATGATTTCAAGATTGCCCCGGACAGCATGGAAACCGGAAGAAAAACCTACGATTCTATAGAAATACCCGAAGAATTGAGAGAAAGAATTGATAAGACCATCACATCCATGGACCGGGAAGAACTGAAAAAGGCAGCATGGAAAAAGAGAAAAAAACAGAAGAAGATTCTGATTTTCCGAACTGTGGGAAGCGCTGCAGCAGCCCTTTTTATCTGTTTTACCGTGGGGATTAATACCAGCGAAGTGTTTGCACGAGAGCTGGCGGATGTGCCGATTCTTGGAGCTATTGCGAAAGTTCTTACCGTGCGTTCCTTTGACGGAAAGGAAGGGGACTTGAACATGCATATTGAAGTCCCTGAAATTCAGATTCAGGACGAGGAAAACAGCGGGCATACGACAGATGGAGAAACGATGTCTTCCTCTCAGGATGGCAAAGAAACTCAGACACAGACGGAAGGCGTGGACGAAACAGATCAGGAAAGCGGCAATGAGACTTCTTTTGCAGCTTCTTCAGAAAACGGCGGAGAAACTGACGCGACAGAAAGCTTTGCCGGAGACATCAATGCGGAAATTCAGAAAATAGTGGATGAGCATATCGCACAGGCTAGGCAGAACTTTGAAGATTATAAGGAAGCCTTCTTTGCAACCGGCGGCACGGAAGAGGAATGGGGAGACCGGGACATGAACGTTCAGGTAGACTATGAGGTAAAATACCAGAAGGGAAATATTCTTTCCATGGTACTGACCACCTTTGAGGGCTGGGCCTATGCGCATCAGGAGGAGTTTTATTACAACCTGGATCTTTCTGAAAACCGGGAACTGACTCTTGCGGATGTTCTGGGAGAAGACTATGTAAATATCTGCAATGAGAGTATAGACAGACAGATTAAAGAGCGGATTGCGGCGGATGAAAATAATATCTATTTTGGTTATAATACGGGCGATGACGGGATGATTGAAGGGTTCACAACCGTAACTGCCGATACCACTTTCTACATTAACGAAAAGGGCAATGTGGTGGTAACTTTCCCGGAATACGAGATTGCCCCCGGCTATATGGGAGCTCAGGAGTTTGAAATCGGACCTGGAATGGGTATCTGAGAAACGGATGACTTGCATTGCGGTGCAGAGAAATTTTGAAGGCATCATGGAGGCGAATAAACTGCCCCATGATGCTTTTGTATTTTTTCTCATGTTTAGAGAGTCCTAAGATCACTTTTTTATACAAGGGTAAAACAGATGATTTTTGACTTTGGCATCCGATCATAACAATATATGGTAAAAAGAAAATATATATTTTCCTTGACAATGACCCAAAAGACGAATACAATGTGGCTAATTCCTACTAATGTGATATGAATTATAAAAAAGTAAAAGGAGATTAGAAAATGAGTAAAATTTATAGAAATATGACAGAACTGATTGGAAATACCCCTCTTTTAAAAACTTCCGGAATCGAAAAAGAGCAGGGACTGAAAGCGGAACTGCTTGTGAAATTGGAATACTTCAATCCAACAGGAAGCGTCAAGGACAGAATTGCAAACGCTATGATTGAGGATGCTGAAAAGAGAGGTGTGCTAAAAGAAGGATACACGATCATTGAGCCCACATCCGGAAATACCGGAATCGGACTGGCAGCAGTGGGGGCATCCAAAGGCTATTCGGTCATCCTGACAATGCCGGAAACGATGAGCGTGGAGAGAAGAAACCTTCTCAAAGCTTACGGGGCAAGTGTGGTTCTCACACCGGGAAGCCAGGGAATGAAAGGGGCCATTGAGAAGGCAAAACAGCTGGCGGAAGAAATTGAGAACAGTTTCATTCCGGGACAGTTTGAAAACCCTGCAAATCCCAGGGTTCACAGGGAAACGACAGGGCCGGAAATCTGGGAAGATACAGAAGGAAAGGTTGACATTTTGGTGGCTGGAGTAGGAACCGGAGGAAGCCTGACAGGAACCGGCGAATATTTAAAACAGAAAAATCCCAATATCCAGATTATTGCGGTGGAGCCTGTAGACTCACCTGTTTTGTCAGGAGGAAAAGCCGGTGCACATAAAATCCAGGGAATCGGTGCAGGCTTTATTTCGGACACTCTGAATACGGAAATCTATGATGAAGTTATAAAAGTGGAAAATGAGGAAGCTTTTCAGGCTGCCAGAATGCTCGGAAAAACAGAGGGAGTGCTGACAGGTATTTCTTCCGGAGCGGCTCTGCATGCGGCAATCCAGGTGGGAAAACGCGCGGAAAACGCAGGAAAAACTATAGTAGTTATTCTGCCTGACAGCGCGGACCGCTATTATTCCACTCCTCTGTTTGCAGAATAAGCAATCGGATACCGCTGTCAGCAAACACTGCCAAATATTGATTATTTCTTAATTTTCTTATGTGAAACCTACAAAAGCTTGCCAACCAAAGTTTCCATGATATAATGAGCGTTAGCGAGCGGGAGCATGCGAAGCATGTTCATCGGGAGCGGCGAATGACGGTCACAAGCGAAGCTTGCGACATAATGAGCGTTAGCGAGCGGGAGCATGCGGAGCATGTTCATCGAAAGCGGCGAATGGAACAAAGGCAAAATGGAAATACTTTCAGAAAAACTAGCTGAAAGTTTACGATAATAGTTTGCATCGCATACAGGGATGAAAACCGGTAATTCTTACAGGACGCTCCTGTATGCATGCTGAATCAGAAGAAGGAGTTTCACAGGATTATGAGAAAATATGGATATAAATGGGCAGTGATGGCAGCGGTTTCTTTATCTGCAGCGGTAATTTTTGGCGGATGCGCAAAAACAGAGTCGGACCGGACAGAAAGTGTGACAGAGACACAGGCAGGCTATCGGAACGATGTGAGCACAGAAGCGCTGCGGGATGCGGCAGCGGAGGCATTGGGAGAAAACTATTTTCCCAATATGGATATTGACGCTTCTTTGCTGGAAAGTATTTATGGAATCAGCCCTGAGCTTTACGAAGAATATACGGCGCAGATGCCCATGATCAATGTGAACGTGGATACGTTGATTATCTTAAAGGCAAAAGAAGGAAAGCTGGAGGAGGCGGAAAACGCTCTGAAAGCCTATGATGAAAAAATGAAGGCGGATACGATGCAGTATCCTATGAATATTGGAAAAATACAGGCGGCACAAGTGAAAACTTTCGGCGATTATACCTGCTATCTCCTGCTTGGCGGCGATACTGCCGCTGTTTCGGAGCAGGGAGACGAGGCAGTGATCGCTTACTGTCAGGAGGAAAATGAAAAAGCGGCGTCAGCCATAGAAGAAGCACTGAAAAATTAAGGAGACCGGGGAGGCATTATGGTTTTTTCCAGTTTATTGTTTTTATTTCGCTTTCTCCCCATTTTTTTCGGGCTTTATCTGCTTACCCCCAAAAAGATGAAAAATCTTACGCTTTTTCTGGGAAGTCTCGTATTTTATGCCTGGGGAGAACCTGTTTACGTACTGTTAATGCTGTTTTCCACGGTTTCGGACTACTTCCATGGAATATGGATTGAAAAAAGTCTCGAGAGCGGACATAACGGAAGGGCAAAAGGCTTTCTTATTTCTTCCCTCGTCATTAACCTGGCGATGCTTGGTTTTTTTAAATATGCGGATTTTCTTACAGGTAGTATCAATGGTTTATTTGGCACAGCAATCCCGCCTCTTGCTCTGCCGCTTCCCATCGGCATCTCTTTTTACACCTTTCAGACGATGTCTTATACCATAGATGTATATCGGAGAGAGGTAAAAGCACAGAAGAATTTTGTGGCGTTCGGCTGCTTTGTGGCCATGTTTCCCCAGCTTATTGCAGGACCTATCGTCCAATACAAAATGATAGACAGGCAGCTTACAGAACGAAAAGTGACGCTGGAAGGTGTCACTGACGGCGTCCGCAGGTTTTGCGTTGGTCTGGCCAAAAAAGTATTGCTGGCCAACCAGGCGGGGCTTGTCTATGATACGATTTTAAGCTGGCCCGCCGAATCTATGTCCGTGGCGGGAACATGGGTCGGTATTTTATTTTTTGCCTTTCAGATTTACTTTGATTTCAGCGGTTATTCGGATATGGCAATCGGGCTTGGAAAAATGCTTGGATTTACTTTTCCCGAAAACTTCCGCTATCCCTACATGGCTGACAGCGTGACCGATTTCTGGAGAAGATGGCATATCACTCTGGGAAGCTGGTTTCGGGAGTATGTTTACATTCCTCTTGGAGGCAACAGAAAGGGTGTAAAAAGGCAGGTTCTCAACCTTTTGTTTGTATGGATGCTGACAGGCATCTGGCACGGTGCGGAATGGAACTTTCTTTTCTGGGGATTGTGGTTCGGTATTTGGCTGGCAGCGGAAAAGCTGTTTTTGCTTTCTTTTCTGCAGAAGATTCCCTCTGTTTTCCGACATATTTACGCCATGCTCCTGGTGCTTGCAGGGTGGGCAATGTTTTCCCAAACCGAAGCAGATCAGCTGTTTTTAGTATTAAAAGCTATGGCCGGTTTTGCGCAGGGAGGCTTTTGCACACAGGAAGTTTTGTATCAGCTTTCCAGCAATATGGGGCTGCTGATTCTTTTATGTTTGGGATCCACTCCTCTTCCGGCGCGATTGGCTTTCCGGGTGAAAGAGCAGTTTCTAAAAGAAAGCCGTATCACAGCCAAAGTGCTGGAAACCGCTGTTTTTGGAATTATGTTTTTCTTTGCCCTTGCTTTTCTGGTGGATTCTACTTACAATCCGTTTTTATATTATCGATTTTAAATGCCGGAGAAGTTTTTTAAGTTACCTGAAACAGGAGGAAGACAACCTGTGAATAAAAAAGGAAATCTGTTTTTGGTCGCCCTTATTTTTGCGGTATGTGCAGGTCTTTGCCTGGTAAGTTTTTGGAAAGAAGACCATATCTTTTCGGAACAGGAAAACAGGCTGTTGGCAGCAAAGCCTTCTTTTTCTGTTGAAACTTTTGTTTCCGGGAAGTATTCTTCGGACTATGAAGCCTATGTGACTGACCAGTTTCCCGGCAGAAATTTTTTCATCGGGGTAAAGAACACCGCGGAAAAATGGATGGGAAAAAAAGACAGCAACGGGGTTTATTTTATCCGGGGAAACACGCTGATTGAAAAACATGCTCCGGAAGATGTGGATGAAAAAAGAGCTGCAGAGCAGCTTCAGAAGCTGGCACAGCAGGCGGAAAAGTTTTCTGCACAGGGGCATAAAGTCAGAATTATGCTTGTGCCTACAGCTTCCGCAGTGCAGGTTCAGAAGCTGCCAGCCTTTGCCTCGGAGTACGATCAGCAGGGATATATCCGGCAGCTGGAAGAGCGTCTTTTCGCTTACGAGGACATCACAATCCTTCCTGTGGGAGAGGTTCTCTCAGAACACAGAGAGGAAGAAATTTATTATGGCAGTGACCACCACTGGACGACTCTAGGAGCTTTTTATGGGTGGCAGCTGTTGAGCCGGGATCTGGGATACAGCGTTCCCGGGCTTGCGGACTACCGGCAGGTGACCGTCAGCGAAGACTTTTATGGAACGCTCCAGTCTAAAGTGAACCGGAGAGTCCGCTATGACAGCATTGTAAAATTTGTCCGCGAGGGTAAAGAAAACACGGAAGTTGTTATGGATATCGGTGACGGCACAGGGTTTTCTCATTCTCTCTATTTTCCGGAAAAGCTTAACGGCAAAGATAAATATGCTTATTTTCTGGGCGGTAATTATGGAGAAGTCCATATAAAACAAAGCCGGTCACAAGACCGGGATCTGCAGGATATCTCATCCGGAAAGATGCTTTTTTTGATCAAGGATTCTTATGCGAACTGTCTCGTTCCTTTTCTTATGGAATATTATGACAGCATATGTATGATCGACCCCAGATACTACAGAGCGGATTATGAGAAGCTGCTGGCAGCTTATCCTGGGGCAGATGTGCTCTATGTCTATGATGTGATACACTTCATAGAAGATTACAGATAAAACAGATGTCCTTGAATTTTCCATCAAAGATATGGGAAACGGGCATCGCAAAAACCTTTAAAATCCATGGTAAAAGGCTGTTTTACCATGGATTTTTCTTTGACATTACATAGGTACTATGTTACACTAAATCAATGGATAGTGGGAGGAATTTGCCTTTCTTCCGCTGTTTGTCAAAGAGTATAACACAAATTTTATGAGGTGATCACCTTGGATAAGTACGAATACAAACTTCGTGCGGAGGAAATAAAGACGCTGATTTCCAGAAAGCGTTTTCAGGAAGCCGTACAGGTAGCAGATACCGTAGACTGGCAGCGTGTACGTAACGTATCGATGCTTTGTACAGTCAGTGATTTATATAAAATAAACAGAAGATTTGAAGAGGCAAAGGAGCTTTTGCTTCTGGCTAACGAAAAAAGGCCGGAAGGAAGAGCGATTCTTTATTCCCTGTGTGACCTGGCCATCAAAATGAACGATGTGGTGGGGGCAGTGGAATACTATAAAGAATTCGTGCATATTGCGCCCAATGATACCGGAAAATATATTCTTCTTTATAAAATCTACGAAGCTCAGGATACAGGGCTTGAAGAACGGATTGCCGTTTTAGAGGAATTAAAAAAAAGAGATTACAGGGAAAAATGGGCTTACGAGCTGGCATATCTTTACCACAGGATCGGGCTTGTCACGAAATGTGTGGAGGAATGTGACCAGCTGATTCTCTGGTTTGGCGATGGAAAATATGTGATCAAGGCTATGGAACTGAAAATGCTCCATCAGCCCCTTTCTCCGCTTCAGCAGCAGAAATACGATAACAGGTTAAAGAAACTTGCTGCAAACGCCAATCAAAAGGCGGACATCAAAAAGCAGGAGGAAAGCAGGTCTTCTCAGGATGCTGAACCTGTCAGAGAGCTTCCGAAACAGGATAAGAACCCGAAGGGTGCTTATGATGACATTCAGATAAAACCTGTGGATATGGGTGAATATAATACGATCAATCTGCAGCAGGAACTGGCGGAGAGCATGAAGGAACTTTTGGAGCCTGCAAAGGAGCAGACAAAACTGCCCCGGGATAATCAGGAAGATGCAAACCGACAGAGAGAAAAGCAGGAAGAGGAAGCCGAAGAATTCAAAACTCGGGTGATTGCTGACTCGGCAGACTGGGATATACAGGAAACAGGGCAGTTTGACGGAGAGGATATCGACCGCGAACTGAAAGATTCCTCCGAAGAGGAAAAGGCCGATGAAACAGATTTAAAAGCAAGTGAGTCTGCAGAAGACATGCCGGAAGAAGAGCTTTCTGTTTCCAAAGAAAAAAAGGTGGTAAAAGAGTTTCCGTCAGACCGTATTCAGCCGGATGCCAAAGAAATTTTTCCGAAAGAGAAAGAAGCAGCGATCCGGGCCAGAATCATGCAGGAGGCAGCTGCGGAGCAGCAGAAGATGTCCCTGAAAGAGGAAGCAGCCAGACCGGAAAATCAGGCTGAGAACATCGCTGAGGCAGAGGTAAAGTCTGATAAGACGGAATCTGAAGCAAAAGAAAATATTCCGGAAGACAGAAATGCCGCAGAGGATGTGCGCCTTTCCGCCGAAGAAGAGAAAGCCGCTCAGAAAGCTTTTGAGGAGCTTAATTTAGATGTCACAAGATCGCTGTTTTCAGAGTATGATGAAGAGACGAGAAACGGAATTTTAGAGCAGCTTCAGAAAGCAGCCGAGGCAGCCCAGGAAATAGAAAGACTGAAGGCTCAGGCCAAAAAACAGGCGGAAGCAAAACACGAGGTCTTCAGACAGGGACCTCCGGTGCGGGAAAAAGAAGAAGAAAAACAGGAAGAAACAGAAAGTTCTTTTGCTGAAGACGAAGAGATTATGGATGAATCCTGTGATTCTCAGGTAGAAGAACTTGAAGAGATTAAAGAAGAACCTGAAAAGGATTCCATGGAAGAGGATACTTACTTTTCGGATGCGGATTTGTCAGAAGAAACGATTGACGAGGATGACTATGAGCAGACGGGAAGTCTCCCTGTAGTGGAGACAGACCGGGAAGATCCGGAAGAAACTTCCAGACGCCTGCGCGAAGAGGCCAGAGAGGAAATCGAAAGAAGAATCGAAAAGGCGAAAGTTCCTGTCGCTAAACAGAAACAGAAAACGGATGCCCCTGAGGATATGCCGGAGGAAACTCCTGTACAGAGCGCAGAGAAAAAAGCTAAAAAGGCGGTCCGAACCGAAGAACCTGTTCGTGACAAGAAGGAAGATTCCCAGCAGAAAAAGGTTTCGGAGACGGGAAATGCACCGAAAGGCGCCAGAGCCATGAGCCGGGATGAAAAAGAGCTCTTCGCAGAGTATATCCCTACCAAGGGCGCTATGAAAATGCTGCTCAAAGCACTGGACAGCCTCAGTCTTAAGGCAAACACCGGCAACCTGATCATTACGGGATCTCCCGGCTGTGATACGATGACATTTGCCAAAAATGTGATCAAACTTTTAAAGAAACGGGATAAAGAATTTTCCGGTCAGGTAGCAAAGATAAGCGGCGATACTTTCAACCGCAAGGATGCGGCAAAGACCATCGCCAAAGTGGAAGGCGGTACTTTGATCATCGAAAAAGCAGGCGGTCTTTCCAAAGAAGGACTGCAGAATCTGCTGGCAGCGCTCAGTCAGGATATTACGGGGGTTATGGTTATTCTGGAAGATACAAAGAGGGGTATTTCCAGACTGACAGAGGCGGTTCCGGAGATGAATCAGTTTTTCAACGCGAGATTTGACATTGAGGCGTTGGACAACAGTACGCTGGCGGCTTATGGCTGCAAGTATGCACAGGCTCAGGAATTTACAGTGGATGAGCTTGGAAGGCTTGCTCTTCACACAAGAATTGAGGATATGCAGACAAGCGACCATGTTGTCACGATTTCCGATGTGAAAGAAATCGTGGATGAAGCCATCGAAAGCGCAGAGCGCAAGTCTGTCCGTCATTTTATGGACATTTTGCTCGGAAAGCGTTATGATGAAGATGATATGATTATTTTAAGAGAGAGGGATTTTATCTAATAAAATACCAGGGGGTTTGCTTATGGCAAAACAATTACCAAATGAGAAAACTGTCTTTATCTCAGAGGCAGATCAGTACCTGTTTGCGCAGGGAACACATTATGATATTTACAAAAAACTCGGAGCCCACCTTTCCGAAGAACATGGCGTAAAAGGCATGTTTTTTGGTGTGTGGGCTCCACACGCCTCATCCGTTCATGTGGTAGGAAGCTTTAACGGCTGGGATGAACAGGCGTGCCCTATGGAAAGACTGGGAGAAGGAGGAATTTATAAGGCATTTGTACCCGGAGTCGGCACCGGAGAGATGTATAAATTCCTGATCACCACGCCGGACGGAAGAAAAATTTACAAAGCGGATCCGTTCGCAAACTATGCGCAGCTGCGGCCGGAAACGGCATCTGTGACTACGGATATTTCCGGATTTTCCTGGTCGGATGGCGCATGGATGGCAGAGAGAGAACATAAGGATATGAACAGGGAACCTTTGGCTATTTATGAATGTCACATTGGTTCCTGGATGAAGCATCCGGATGGAACTGAGGATGGCTTTTACAATTACAGGGAGTTTGCAGACAGACTGGTATCTTACCTGAAGGAAATGAAATTTACCCATGTAGAGCTGATAGGAATTGCGGAACATCCCTTTGACGGTTCCTGGGGATATCAGGTGACAGGATATTATGCCCCTACTTCCCGCTATGGAACACCTAAGGATTTTATGTATCTGGTCAATACCCTTCACAGAAACAAGATTGGTGTGATCCTTGACTGGGTACCTGCACATTTTCCCAAAGATGCTCACGGACTGGCAGAATTTGACGGACAGGCGTTGTACGAGTATCCGGATCCCCGCATGGGAGAGCATCCGGACTGGGGAACCAAAATTTTCAATTACGGCAAAAATGAGGTCAAAAATTTCCTGATTGCCAATGCTCTGTACTGGATTAAGGAATACCATGTGGACGGTCTTCGGGTAGATGCGGTGGCTTCCATGCTTTATCTTGATTATGGAAAATCTGACGGACAGTGGGTTCCTAACATTTACGGGGAAAATAAAAATCTGGATGCCATTGAGTTTTTCAGACATTTTAACTCTGTGATCCGGGGAACGTTTCCCGGCGTCATGACAATCGCAGAGGAATCCACAGCCTGGCCGAAAGTTACCGGCAAAATTGAGGATGGCGGTTTGTATTTCAGTTTTAAATGGAATATGGGATGGATGCACGATTTCTGCGAGTATATGAAACTGGATCCTGTTTACCGCAAAGGGGATCATTATGCCATGACTTTTGCCATGTCCTACAATAACAGCGAAAATTATATCCTGCCTTTGTCCCACGATGAGGTAGTTCATCTGAAATGTTCCATGGTAGGCAAGATGCCCGGTTATCAGACAGACAAATATGCAAATCTTCGTGTAGGCTATACTTACATGTTTGGGCATGCCGGGAAAAAGCTGCTGTTTATGGGACAGGAGTTCGGACAGGAGAGAGAGTGGAGCGAGGCGAGGGAACTTGACTGGTTCCTGCTCCAGAACGATCTGAACAAAGGTATGTACGAATACATGAAAAAGCTGCTGAATCTGTATCGCAAGTCCCCCTGCCTGTATGAGATCGACAACGACTGGGGCGGTTTTGAATGGATGGATGCCGATGACGCAGAGCGCAGCACTTACAGCTTTGTGCGCAGATCTTTGGATGGCTGCAAGCGTCTTTTGTTTGTGCTGAATATGACGCCGGTTACAAGAGAAAAATACTCGGTGGGAGTGCCGGTGAAGAAAAAATATCATCTGGTGTTAAACAGCGATGAAAAACAGTTCGGAGGCACCGGAGCTAAAATACCGAAAGATATAAGCGCCAAAGCAAAAGAATGCAGCGGCAAGCCATACAGCATAACGTTTGACTTGCCGGGAAATACAGCACTCATTTTTTCCTTCTGATCAGCGCCGGTGTACAGGAGGCGTATTGTCCCCCTGTATACTGACGCAAGGGATGGAATAAAGCGAAACAGCGACGGCTTTAAAACTGTCAGCCGGCGGGGATGATCTCAACAGACGGACTGGGAGAGCCTGGAGGAAGTTCTTCCAGTTCTTCTTCTGCATCGGTCAGAGAATCCTCCAGCTGTGTCTTTTTTAAAGAGGACAGTTTTCCAAGCAGATATTTGTAGCGTTTCATAATGGAATTTAATTCGTAGATGTAGCAGTCGATCAGGTCCGGATCCGTAACGTAATCAAATCCGGCGTAAGCGTTTTCCAGTTCCCATTTGGTTTTCGCAAGATCCAGCCGCAGACTTTCCTCGTAAGTAGGGGGAGAGTTTTGCGGCTGTTTTGATTGAGGGTGATGAAAATGGAACTTCATGGATGAGCCTCCTTTTTCTGGATGATTCTTATTTGTAACAGTATAGGCAGCAAAAAAGGGAATATACATAAAAAGGTGTAAATTCGGGGAATAAGCGTGTCTTTCTTTTCATATAGTGAACAAAGGAAAAGAACGGACAGGTAAAAGACATGGCAGGTAAAAAGGCAGAACTGGCGGTGAATTTTGTTTTGCGCGTAATCGTAGGTGTGATCGCCATTTTCTTTATCAATAAATTTCTTGGAAATCTTGGGTATGAAGGACTGGTAGGACTGAGTGTGGTGACTGTTTTGACAGTGGGAACCCTTGGATTTCCCGGGGTTCTCCTCCTTTATGCGCTGAATTTTTTCTTTCTCTTGTGAAGTATTCACAAAAATACATTTTTTGTCGAAATATCGTAGACAAAACCTTTCTGGTGCGCTATAATCCAAAACATCTGAACAATCTAAATCTTTACGGGGCTGTTCCCGGAAGATTCTTTTAGTATTCTTATTTATTTTCATTTTACATTGATTCCACGGACAGAAAGAAGGACAGCAATTGAAAAAAAGCATATTGGCAATCGGCGATACGCAGAGGGATTATGCGTGTCATCTGATGGATTATTTAAGCCGTAAGGAACTGTTTCCTTTTGAAGTGCAGATCTTTACTAAAAAAGAAAGGCTTAAGGAATTTACAGACAACACCCCAGTCCCTATTTTGCTGATCGCGCAGAATTTTTACGAGACAGGGATGGAAAAATGGACATCGGGAGCGTTTATCCTTTTACAGGAGGAGGAGACTGCGCCGGAAGGTCTGACCTGCATTCCTAAATACCAGCCGGCGGAAAAGATCATTCATTTTCTGATGGAATACGCTTTGCCCGATCTGGGCGGCATACCTGTCTGGACAGACGGTTCAAAGACACAGTTTCTTGGCATTTATACACCGGTAGGCCGGTGTCTTCAAACTTCATTTTCTTTTGTTCTGGGGCAGCTTCTTGCCAGAAAATACCGAACACTTTATTTAAACTTTGAATGTTTTTCAGGACTTTCCCAAATGCTCGGAAAAGACTTCCTGTCTGATTTTTCGGATTTGTTTCACTATCTTTCCGGCACCAAAGAACAGTTTTTATACCGGCTGGAAACTATGACAGAGCAGGTAAATGGGCTGTGCGTTTTGCCGCCTTTCTATTCGGGAAGGGATATGTCTTTGATTGAAAGAGAAGAATGGATGGAGCTTTTTGAAAAGCTTCGGGGGAGCAGTTACGATTTTATTATTCTGGATTTGTCGGCTCATGTACAGGGACTGTTTGACATTTTAAGGCAGTGCAGCCGTATTTATACCATTACCAGAGAAGACGGATTTGCTCTGGCAAAGATGGAACAGTATGAAAACGCACTGGAGCAGATGGAGTACCAGGATGTTTTAAAGAGAACCCGCAAATGCAGCCTTCCCATTTTCAAAAGGCTGCCGCCGGGACTTTACCAGATGACAGTTGGAGAATTGGCAGAATATACCGAAGCGCTTGTCCGGGAAGATTTCTAAATGATTCGGAAAGACTTTTGAAAAAAGCAAAACGCGGTGAATACAGGAAAAAATGAAACAAGGGGAGGAGGAGGCTGTGCAGCGATGGAAAAAGGGGAAGAAAACAGGATAGGGAAAGAAAATAGCACAGAGAAAGAAAAGTACAAGTATCTGAAAGAACGGATTGGAAAATCGGTGCTAAGTAAGCTGGAGCAAAGAGGCGAGCTTAACGATGAGGAGATAAAAGAACTGATCTATGAACAGCTTTCTGCCAGAGAATTTGCACCGGCGCTGGATGTAAAGCAGAGATGGCGGTTGGCCAGAGAGCTTTTCTTCTCCATCCGAAGACTGGATATTTTGCAGGAACTTCTGGATGATGAAAGTGTGACGGAAATTATGATCAACGGGATGGATGGAATTTTCGTGGAAAAAAACGGAAGGCTCTCACGGTGGGACGGATGCTTTGAAAGCAGGGAAAAACTGGAAGATGTGATCCAGCAGATGGTGGCAGGATGCAACAGGGTAGTAAATGAAGCCTCGCCGATTGTGGATGCCAGATTAAAAGACGGTTCCCGTGTCAATGTAGTGCTGGCACCTACTGCCCTGAACGGTCCTATTGTCACGATCCGCCGATTTTCGGGGGAGCCTATGAGCATGGAAAGGCTGGTACACCTGGAAAGCCTTGACAGAGAAGTCTGTGATTTTCTGCGAAAACTGGTGATAAGCGGTTATAACATTTTTATCAGCGGGGGAACCGGAAGCGGCAAGACCACGTTCTTAAACGCTCTGTCCGGCTGTCTTCCGCCTCATGAGAGAGTTATTACCATTGAAGACAGTGCAGAACTTCAGCTGATCGGTATGGAAAATCTGGTGCGCCTGGAAACGCGCAACGCCAACGTGGAAGGGTGTAAACCCATTACCATACGGGATTTGATTCGGACAAGCCTTCGCATGCGTCCGGATCGGATCATCGTGGGGGAGGTGCGGGGAGGAGAGGCTATTGACATGATGCAGGCGTTAAACTGCGGACATGACGGCTCCATGTCCACAGGACATGCCAACAGTGCAAAGGATATGCTGAGCCGACTGGAAACGATGGCTTTGATGGGGATGGATCTTCCTTTGCCGGCCATTCGCAGACAGATAGCATCGGCGCTGGATATCATCATTCACCTTGGGAGACTCCGGGACAAAAGCAGAAAGGTGCTGGAAATTGTTGAGGTGGACGGTATGGAGGACGGAGAAATCAGACTGCATCCCCTGTATGTATTTCAAGAGGAGAAAAAAGAGGGATGGGAGAAACACAGGGTGAGAGGAAGACTGGTAAAACAGGGGGAAATGCTGCATACCGAAAAGATGGCAGCGGCGGGATTTTAGCAGTCAAATAAAAAAGGAAGGAGGAAGAAAATGTTCACAAAGGAAAAAATGACAGTTTTTCTTCCGGACATAAACAGGAATAAAAAAGTGCGGCAGGACTATCGGCAGTTTCGGTTTACCGGAAAAGAGTGGGGAATTTGTGCAGTACAGGGAAGTCTTATCGCAGTGCTTTTTGCCTGGTTCTTTTATAAAAATCTTATCTTTGTGTTTCCGCTTCTTCCTATTCTTCCCGTTTGGATGAAAAGACAGGCAGCAATAAAAAAGAAGGAAAGACAGCAGAATCTGGCCAATCAGTTCCGGGATTTTATTCTGGCAGCGGCAGGCAGCCTCGGGGCAGGTTACTCCATAGAAAATGCTTTTCTTGATGCGGGAAGAGAGATCCTGGCCCTTTATGGAAGAGACAGCGACATGGCAAGGGAGACGGAGTGGATGCGGCAGGGAATGCATAACAGAATACCGCTGGAACAGCTGTTGGAAGATTTCGGGAAGAGAAGCGGTGTGGAAGAAATTGAAGACTTTACCGTGATTTTTTCCATTGCCAAAAGAAGCGGAGGAAATCTGAATCGGATCATACGAAGGACGGCAGCGCTGACGGAGGAGAAGATTGAGTTAAAAAAGGAGATTGCTCTGCAGCTTAGCGCCAGAAGATACGAGCAAAGTATTATGAATATGGTGCCTTTCGGGATTATCGCTTATATGCAGGCGACTGCGGGCAGTTTTTTCCATCTTCTCTATCACAATGCAGCGGGAATTGCCGTTATGACTGCCTGCCTAGGACTTTATCTTGCGGCCTTTTTCATGGCTGAAAAAATCAATCAGATTGAAATATAGAAAACTGTATTCCCGGGAATGGGTGCAGGACAGAAAGGAAAGAAAAGGATGCTCATTATTTATCTGGTCATTTTGTTTTTGGCCGTTGCTGTTTTCTTCTTATCCCGAAAAGCAAGGCCGCCGGAAGGATGCGGGGAAGACAGTCTCACACGGTATTTTAACCGCCCGGCATTTTTCTGCTATCGTCTGTTGTACGAGAAGAAGAAAAAGCCTCCCTTTGTTTCGGCTTCCGTCAAAAAGCAGCTGGAAATTTTAATGCCGGAGCAGGACGAAGAGGAAAGAATTCTTTTTTATGGCACGCAAAAGCTGGCGGCAGTGTTGCTGTTTGTTGTGACAGGAGCCTTTCTTGGAACCGTTTTTTCCCTTCCGGAAATTTTCTCACAGCCTGTGACACAGCTGGAAAGGCAGGAAAGCGGAGGCGGAAAAAAAGAAGTGGTTTTGGGGGTAACCATAGGAGAAAGCGATTCCGAATCCCTGACAGTGACGGTTGATGAGAGGAAACTTACCGACTCCGAGTTTGAAGAAATGCTTACTTACACAAAGGATAAGCTGGATACGCTTGTTTTGGGAGAAAACGAAAGTGCTCAGGCGGTTACCGAAGATTTATATCTTCCAGCCGCCGTGTCGGGAAGCCCCTTCCGTATTCAGTGGGAGAGCAGCAATTATCAGCTGGTGGACGGGGAGGGAAAGCTGAAAACAGAAGAAATTCCCGAAGAGGGGGAAATGGTTGTTCTTACGGCTGTTTTAACCTGTGGGGAGCGCAAAGGAGTTTACAGCTTTCAGGCACATGTTTATCCCGGTGAAAAAGGAGAGGAACAGATCAGAAAGGAAGCCCTTTTGGAGGAAGTAAGAAAGGCGGCGGACGGTTCGGAAACTTTATCGTATCAGCCTCTTCCGGAACAGATGGATGGGAAAAAACTGATTTTTCAGGAACAAAAGGAACATAACAGCGTTTATTTCTTTCTTCTGCCGGTGGCTCTGGCAATGGTGATGTTTGTACAAAAGGACAGGGAGCTTGCCAAAAAGATGGAGCAGAGAAATCGAAAGCTTTTGCTTTCTTATCCGGCTTTTATCAGCAGACTGGTGCTGCTGATGGGGACGGGTCTTCCGGTGAGACCCTCCTGTTACCGGTTGGTTTCCCTGTATCAGGAAAGAAAACGACAGGGTGAGGGGGAAAAGGAAGTGTATGAACTTCTCACAAAAGCCTGCATGGAAATGGAGGGCGGAACTGCAGAGATGCAGGCTTACGAACAGTTCGGAAAAAGATGCGGACTGATGCGCTACAGAAAATGTGTGTCCCTGATCAACCAGAATTTGAGAAAAGGTACAGACGGACTGCTGGATGCTCTCTTAAGAGAGGCACAGGAGGCGTTTGAAGAGCAAAAAGCGGAGGCAAAGAAACTGGGAGAGGAAGCCCAGACAAAGCTTCTGCTGCCTATGATACTGATGCTTTTGATCATTATGATCATGATACTGGTCCCCGCATGTTTTTCTTTTGGGGGAATTTAGAAAAGACAGAAGGGCACGAAAAAGAAGAGGAAAAGGAGAAAAGGATGAACAATTTGTGGTACCGTGTAAAATTTACACTGTGGAAAATGAAAGAACACTTTGAAGATGAGGAAGGAATGGGAACAGTGGAGATTATCCTGATCATTCTGGTTCTTATCGGTCTGGTCATTATCTTTAAACAACAGATTAAAGGTCTGGTGGAGACGATTCTTGGGAAAATTACATCTCAGGCCAATTCTATCTGATCAAAGGGAGAGGTGTCGATGAAAAAACAAAAGTCAGGATATATAACTGTGTATCTTTCTTTGATGTTGGGAATTATGATGGGGCTGTTTCTGATCATTCTGGAGGGAGTCAGAATGCACACGATCCGGCTTGAGACGGAATGTGTCACGGACATGGCCATGGATTCCTGTCTGGCAGAATATCACAGGGAACTTTTAGAACAATATGATCTGTTTTTTATCGATACCTCTTATGGTACAAAATATCCGTCTATTGCCAGAACGGAAAATCATCTGCTCACCTATATGAACAGTAATTTTCAGCCTGAAAAATATTTAAACATTCCGCGAGGAAAAAATCTGACGGATTTGCATGCAAAAGACGCTGAAATTCTTTTTGCAACCATTGCTTCCGATCAGGACGGTCTGCCATGGAAAAGACAGGCAGTCCGCTATGTAAAAAATAAGCTGGGAATCGGTCTTATGGAGCGTGCCGCATCCTATAAAGAGACCATGGAAGAAAACGGATGGGACAAGAGGGATGTGGAACTGGAATGGCGGCAGGCCCAGAAGGAAATGAACGAGGCTATTGAGCAGCGAAGACAGCAATGGGAGAAGGAAATGGAAGAGGTCGGAGAGGAAGGAAAAGAATTTCCGGAAGATACAGGGCTTTCGCTGAAGGAAATCTGGGATTCCAGGGACGAGGGAATTTTGGGTCTCGCATTAAGCGGAGAAAACCGACAGCTTTCCACCGTAAAAATACCGGTGGAGGAGCTGGCTTCCCACCGCAGGCTTCTGGTCGGCTCCGGAGTTCCCCAGTGGCAGTCCAAAGCGGACGGTGTTTTGGATAAAGGACTGCTGGTGACTTACTTTATGGAAAAGTGCGGGCGTTACGGAAATCCAAAGGAAACATCAAAAATGTCATACCAGCTGGAGTATCTTCTGCATGGGGAGGACAGAGACCTTGACAATCTCAGACAGACGGCAGAGCAGATTTTGTGGTTTCGGCAAGCTGCAAATGCCTCCTATCTCTTTTCAGACAGCCAGAAAAAAGGGCAGGCGGAAGCAGCGGCTTCTGCAGCGGCATTTATTCTTATGACGCCGGAACTGAAAGAGGTGATTACGCCGGTAATTCTGTTTTCCTGGTCTTACGCGGAAAGCGTCAAGGACGTCAGGATGCTGCTTGACGGGAAAAAAATTGCGGTGGTAAAGGACAGCGAAAGCTGGAACACGCCTTTTTATCATCTTCTGACTTTCAAGGCGCATCTGGGCGAGTACAAAGAATGTGAATCGGGCATGGATTACGAAGATTTTCTGGCAATGTTTTTGCTTATGAAGAAAGAAAATATGCTTTCCTGGAGAATGGAAGACATTATGGAATGGGATATACGAAACACTCCCGGAAACAGTAATTTCCGCATTGACGGCTGTATCGCTAATATACGGGCAAAGATAGCGGTAACTTCAGGATATGGGTACGAATATGAAATTGACCGTTATTATCAGTATGAATAGTGCCCTGATGGGCAGAAGGAAAGGAGGTGAAAAGGGGTGCTCTTTTCGGAATTTTGGCTTTACAACAAATTTAATATAGATCTACGACTGTATGTTATAAAAAAATATGACAGAAATAAGATTTCTCTCCAGGATTATCCGTACAGTCAGAATAATCCTGACTCATGTCAAAAATCTCTTAAATGGAATAAATCCTTCAACTTTAAGCATCAGCTTAAGAACTCTCTCAAATTCAATAAATTCAAACTCTCTCTAAAAAATACGAATATTCCGGGAAGGGCATCTCTTTTCACTTCCTTTCCGGGAAAAAGCATCCAGGGAAGCATGAGCGTGGAGGCGGCTATTGTAGTTCCCATGTTTTTGTTCTGTATGGCAAATCTGTTGTCGTTATTTTTTCTGTTTCGAAGCTATACAGAAGGACTTATCACGTTGCATCAGCAGGGGCGGGAGGCCGTTATGCTGGCTTATCAGCCGGAAGGGCAGGTACAGGATAATACTTTGCGGCTGCTAAAAGTAAGTACGGTAAAACCGGTGATTCCTGTTTTCGGCTATCGGGGCATTACGTTGGTAAATTCCTGTTATATGCACAAATGGACAGGATATGATGTGACGGCAGGAACTGGGGGAGAAAACGAAACGAAAGAGATGGTATATATTACAAAAAGCGGAAACGTATTTCACAGAGACAGAAGCTGCACTTATCTGAATCCATCGGTACGTCCGGTGGACAGGGAGAAAATCAGCCAGGAGAGAAATGAAAACGGAGGCAAATATGCACCCTGCGTAAAATGCGGCGGAAAAGGAAGGATTGTTTATATTACCAGTGACGGCAGCAGTTACCACAGTGCATTGAATTGCAGTGCTCTCAAAAGAGATATCTGGTGCGTTCCCTTATCGGAATCGGGAGGACGGCCGCCCTGCAGTAAATGCGGCTGAAATTATGAAAATAAAACAGACAGAAGGGGAAATTAAGGCAGATGGAAAGAATTTCATTGCTTACCGTTACGATTTATCTGGCTTTGTGTACGCTGTTTGATGTAAAGAAAAAGGAAATTCCTATATGGCTTTTGGCTGCAGGAATCGTGGCAGGAATTTCCTGTGCGGGAATAGAGATTTATGGGAAAAACAGACAGGTGTATGATTGGGCGCTGTCAATTATGCCGGGGATCCTGATGCTTTTATGCAGCCGGATTCTTAAGGAGAAACTGGGAGCTGCTGACGGATGGATGGTTGTTGCACAGGGAATGTTTTCAAACCTTTCAGGAATACTTTTTATGGTGACAGGTGCGTGTTTTGCAGCGGCTGTCTGTATAGGAATCCGTAGCTTTGTAAAAAAGTGCAGACAGGAGGAAATAACGCTGCCTTTTGCGCCCTTTCTTTTTTTGTTCCAGCTGCTGTATTGTTTTTTGGTTTAGGACTGAAGTGTCAAAAACAGATTGTATTAGAGGAAGGAAAAATACCTATGAGAAAAGGGACAAAAAAAGCTGCAAACGGCTATTTTACTCTGGAGGCGAGTCTTCTGTTTCCATTCCTGTTAGGAATCATCGCAATGCTGTTTACGGCATGCTTTTATCTGTATACCCTTTGTTTTTTTCATACAGCGGCGTATACCGCCGCTTTTCGGGCGAGTCTCCCTCCGGAAAGCACAGGAAAAGATACAGATGCCGGAAAGGAATTGGAAACGCTTTGGGAAGAAAGGATTTTAGACTGTGGAAAGACAGAACATCAGGTAAAGGATTCGGTTTTGTGGGTGGAAGTAAGCATTGAGAAAATAACGGAGGAAAAGAAAGATGTCCTTACGGAAATAAAGAGAAAATTCCAGCTTAAGGTCAAAGAAAAAAGCTTCAAACGAGATCCTGTATTTTACATCAGAACCATACGGATGACAAAGGAAAGCAGACTCCTAAAGAAGGAGAAAAAGGGGTGAAAAATGATGGGAGAGCCTGTATTTAAAAGAGAACTGAACCACAGCTATATGGTGTTTGAAAACATGGAGGAATGTGGAGAAGACTATCGTTATCAAATGGTGGTTCACAATGCGATTCCCGGTCTTCTGCCTGTAAGTGAACGATTTCTGGAAGGGCGAAGAGCCCTTTATTTTGATATTACAGCCAGACAGTCTTTGGCACAGGTTTATGAATCTCAGAAAATGTCCGCTATGGACGTGAGACATATTCTGGAATCGGCAGCCTGCATCATTCAGGAAATTTCGGCGTATCTTCTGGATGAGCGCTGTCTTTTGCTGGAACCATCCTATATTTTCCTGGACACGGTCAGCAGAAATCTTTTGCTGGCGTTTTGCCCTGAAAGCATGCGAAAGGAAAATCATTTTCGTACTCTGGCAGAATTTTTTCTGGACCATATTTCCTATGGGGACGAGGAAGCGGTAACGATAGCTTATCAGTTTTATAAGATGGCCAAAAACGAATTTTTCTCTCTGGATTCGTTTCTTCCGCTGTTAAGAAACGAGTTTACGGAGAAAAGAAAGCAGGAGAATGAAAGTTTAACAATCATAGAGGGCAGCAGTTTTGGCACAGAGAGAACAAAACAGGAACAAAAACAGGAATTAAGACAGGAACCAAGGCAGGAAGTAAGGAAGGAAAAGGGACTTGAACCCTTGACCGAAGGGAAACTAAAAGATGCGGCTGTGGGGTATCATTTTTGGGAAGAAGAGGAAGAAGCGGAGGAGAAAGAAAACAGCAGTGTTAGTAAATTACTGATACAAACCGGCGTCGGAGTTGTTCTTGTGTTAGCGGCAGCGGTTATTTACTTACTCTTTCCGATGCAGCCGCCTTATTTGCAGCTGTGTGTGGGAATTACAGCCGGAGGAATCCTTTTGTGTTTGTTTTCTCTGTACAGGCTGATACTGTTTCTGACAAGGAGACAGAAGGAGGAAGAGATAAAAGACAAAGAAAAGGAGAGCAATCCTGAAAATTATCTGTGGGATCAGTATGTGGAAACTATGGAGAATTTTTCCGGGGAAGAGACGGTATTTCTTCCAATGGAACAAAGAGGAGAGGCAGAGAAAGGCGGCAGAAAAAGAGCAGGATTTATCTGTCAAAAAGAGGGAGGGGAAGAATACCTGGAACTGGATCTTCTTCCGGCAACCGTTGGAAAGGCAAAGGGAAGGGTATCTTTGTATCTGGATGACTCCACCGTGAGCCGTGTACATGCCAAAATATTAGAAAAGGACGGAGAAGTGGGAATTATGGATTTAAACTCCAGAAACGGTACCTTCGTCAATAAAAAACGGCTGGAAGGCAATGAAATCTGCCTGCTTAAGGATGGGGATAAAGTGGAAATCGGAAGGAAAATCCTTACTTTTCGCATGGGGGTGAAAAAAGGATGATTTTGCCTGATATTTGAGCAGTAAAAAAGAATTTAAATACATTTCGAAGAAACTATCACTTTTCAGAGAGGGGTTTTCAGAAGAATCAGAGTAAAAGAGAATAATCTTTGTTGAAAAAAAGGAAAAAGCAGAAGAAAATAAAGATAACACAGAAAAAATAAAATAAAAAGTTATTTATGAAACTATCTGATCATGGAAGTGGTTGTGGGAGGAAGCGTCAAATGGCATTTTTAGAGCAGCATATTATTTGGAGAAAAGAAGAGGTCATAAAACAAAATGAGAAGGCTTCTGTTTCTTTTAATACTAAGTCTTTTTTGGAGGGAAGAGCAGAGGATTATCGCTTAAAGTTTCGTATCCGCGGAGATGTAGGTCTGCATCCTTCATGGATGTATGAAGGTGGGATTCCTTATTTATATAGGGATATTAATGACTCTCTTTCCACAGACACACACCATTCTCAGTTTTGTCTGAAGATTCAGGCAAATGGGGAAGAATGGCCCAGACGGGCATATTATAAGATTGTCTGTCCACCCAAAATCAATACACAGTATCCGGTACCGGAGGGAAGCGAAACATGGTATTTTAAATGCCTTGCCAGAGCAGTAAATCTGAAACTTTGGAAAGAAGAAGAGAGAACGGACGGAACAGATTCCGGAAAAGCGGGAATGGCCAGAATAAAGTTTGAGTGTTTTGCCAAAAAAGAAGGCATTGATCCGCGAGATATCAGTGCGGAGCCAATAGAGGCTGTCTGCATGGAATTCCCGGAAGGCAGTTATGACTGGAGTGAATTTTCCTGCGCAGTGCCTCTTGGAGAGGAGACGGCTGCCGTATTGGTAACCATTGAGTTAGATAAGGCAGAAGGGGTTCTTTTTCTGGAAGATCCGGAGCTGAAAAATGATGCTGGCTTTAATATCCTGCCTCCCTTAGAACCTGCTAACAGATACCATGAGTGTTTTAACTGGTATGGGGAGAATTTGTCTCACAAAGAGTGGATGGATTTACAAATTACGGTAAATGGGAAAAATCTTCCGGAATTTGCTTTTTTTCAGCGCTGTTATCGGGGATCCGAGAGTGAGATAGAACTTCCGGCAGGCAGCGTAAAAGATGGGGAAAATTTAATAGAAATAGAAAATGTTTCAGACTATTTCCACCCGCTTCCTTTTCAAATTCAGCAGATTTCCATTCTTGCAGAAAAAAAAGCACCTGTGCGTATTGCCTGGTGTCCGGAAATTGTTGATAGAAAAGAGTTTGGTATCTTGTTAAAAACATATGCACCGGATATCCGGATAACCATTTTTTCAGAGGGACTGGAAGGAGAAAGGAGTCTTTACTGCAAGGAACCGGGGCTTCATATTTTAAGGATGAAGCCATTAAATGAGGCAGGCGAAGCGAGCATTTCTGTATCGGCAGAAGGATACACAGAATCTGCGCGAATAGAAAAAATTGTGGAAAGGGAAGAAGACGGCGTATTGGCAGGAAGCGGGGACGCTATTTATATTCCTCAGGAAATCGGAGAACTGGAGGATTTTCTTATCTGGTATCTGGAAAATAATTTGGGAAATATGCTAACCTTTCGTCCGGTATATCGTTGGACCGGAACGAGGGAGTGCAACGAGGCGTTCTGGCATCGGGTAAGGGAACTGTGTCAGGGACTGAATCTTTTTTATTGTCATATTATTGATGGAAGAGAACTGCCCGGTATCAATGCCAACCCTGCTTCTGAAATGTTAGCAGGCCCATTTTATCTTGGACATCAGGGACATGAGCGGGATGGTCTTATGTATTATTGGGTACAGAGACGCCATCCTACCAATGATATTTTTTATATGGAGCTGAGCAACAGAATTTCCAATAACAAGGATTGCCGGTACCCGATTCCCATTGAGTATTACAAAGGGGAGACTTATATCGGTTTTAACTCTGTAATGCCGCGTGATATGAAGGAAGCTGCGGAACAGTTTGTAAAAAATGCATCTATTATTTTAAAGGGAGCATCTCGCCATTCAGGTCCTTCCACTTTATTCAAGTATTTTTTTCAGGCAGGTATTTCTCTGTGCAGTGCAGAATTGATGTACGGACCATTGGAGGTAGTATTGGCGGCTCTTCGAGGAGCAAGTTTTGCTTATGACAGAGATCGTTTTGGCGCTCATTTAGCGGTGCAGTGGGGAACAACACCGCATGATACAGAGGAGAGATACCGCCGTTATCAGCTGGCTCTTTTTGTATGTTATTTGCAGGGGGTTCATCACATCAATACGGAAGAAGGATTATACCGTATGGAGGAGATGTTTGCTGTTCTGGACAGATTTAGCCTGCCTTGCCGCCGCCATGGAGAAATAGAACGTAATTTTGTACGTTTTGTAAAAACACATTCCAGGAAAGGAAGTATGCATCGCGGAATTGCGCTGCTGCATGGGGCATATGATGGATGGGCGTGCTTTTGCCGCAGAGAAATTTGGGCGCAGGAAGGGGAAAAATGGAAATTTGACACTCCAGAGGAAAGTTGGGATTTAATAAAGGTGTTTTATCCGGACAGCGTATTAGACGCTATTTATCGGCATCCATGCCCCAATGCTCCTCAGGGATATTATACAAGAACGCCTTACGGAACAGTGGATATTTTACCCATAGAAGCTGATGAGGAAAAAATGAGGCATTATGGTGCAATGGCTTTTCTTGGATGGAATACCGCAGATGAAGGGCAGTTGGAACGCTTAAAGACGTATGTAAAAAATGGGGGAGTGCTTCTTCTTGGCTGGCCTCACTTGTTTACCGATACCGACAGAGAAGAAGTCCTTTGGGGGACTCCGCATCCTATAGATGCTTCAGAACTAACCGGCATATCCCTGAAAGGTTTTTCGGAAAAGAAGGAAGGAAAACCGACGATAGGTATCATAACAATTGCCGAAGGGACAGAGATTGTAAAAACATACTTTGATGATACGGATAAGAAGGAGAGACCATTGCTTTTGAAAAGAAATCTTGGAAAAGGTTTTGTGTATTTTGTAAATGCAGCAGAATATCCGGCACATCCTTCTGTACGCGGAGTATACGAGGATATGCTGCAAATGCTTGGTCAGAGAGAGATTAATATGCAGAAGGAAAAGGGAGTGCTGATTTCGGAAGATACGGTGGAGACGGCTATTTATGACAGAGAGGACGGATACCGGGACATTTATGCAATCAATACGGACTGGTATTCTGCAAAAAAAGATGAGGCATCCGCGCGGCTGTTTGTGGGCAGCAGAGAATATCCTGTAAGGATCAGCAGAGGATGTATGCACATTTTTACAATTTCTCCAGACGGGAAAGTGAGCGCTTTGAAAGATCCGGTGTAATGTACTATAACGCATCTGACGTTGACACTGCAGAGGGAAAGTGTTACCATTTTTTTGATAGGAGGCTGCTTTATGGAAGAACATTACGTACGGCAGCAGGGGGAATTCACAGCCAGGCGTCGGCAGGAAAAAGAGCCGGCAGTCTGCAGCATCGTATTGACTGCGGTGAATGTCATCGTATTTTTTCTCTGTATTCCTTCTGCATGGGGAGAGTTTTTTTATGATGAGGGATCTTTCAGTGTTCTGTATCTGATTACGAACCATGAATATTATCGTCTTGTGACGTCCATGTTTCTGCATGCGGATATGGAACATCTGCTGAACAATATGCTTCTTTTATATCTGTGCGGTGAGATCGTGGAGAAATCCATCGGAAAAGTGCGGTTTCTGCTTCTCTTTTTTGTGTCCGGTATCTGTGGAAATCTGCTTTCTGCGGCCTATGAGGTGATGACAGGAAGCTATTACAATTCCATCGGTGCCAGCGGGGCGGTATTCGGACTTGTAGGAGGACTTTTATTCCTTGTACTGGTTCGAAGAGGGAAAGCTGTACAGATTTCCATTCAGAGAATGGTTCTTATGGTTGTGTTTTCTCTTTATTCCGGTTTTAACAGCGCGCAGGTAAATAATGCCGCTCATGTGGGAGGACTCATCAGTGGTTTTCTGCTTGCTTTTTTGCTTTGTCTTACTTTGAAGGAAAAAAAGGCAGGGAACACAGAAACCTTTGGCGCATGGCAGGAATAAGGACATCAGTAAGGCAGGATTTAAAATAAATGACAGGATAAGAGGGCTGGTTTGGCCAAAATACGCAGACAGACTCAGCCTGCAAAGATAAAATAAGGCCTGTAAGGCAGACAGGAGAGAGGAAATGAAGAACGATAATTGTATTTTCTGTAAAATTGCAAACGGGGAGATTCCGTCCAAAACGTTGTATGAGGATGAAAAATATCGTGTAATACTGGATTTGGGACCGGCAGCAAAGGGACATGCTTTAATTCTTCCTAAAGATCACTATGCAAACCTTTATGAACTTCCGGAAGAGGCCTGCGGGGATGTAATGAAGCTTGCAAAAAAAATGGCAAAACATATGACAGAAAAGCTTCACTGCGATGGATTTAATCTGGTGCAGAACAATGGAGAATGTGCAGGTCAGACGGTATTTCATTTCCATATGCATTTGATTCCCAGATATAAGGAAGACGGACAGAATATCAACTGGAAACCGGGAAATCCTTCTTCAGAGGAACTTGAGGAAGTAAGAAAAGAAATCTGCGAATAAGGGAAGCGGGATGAAAAAGTCGATAGAATATGCGGTCAGCGCCTGTCTTTGCGGCGTCAACTGCAAATACAACGGCGGAAACAATTACCATGAAAAGCTGATGGAGTTTCTGGAAGGAAAAGACTATGTGAAAGTCTGTCCCGAGGTCTCCGGAGGACTGCCGGTTCCCAGAATCAGCTGTGAAATCACAGAGGGAAAAGTCATAAACCGGGAAGGGCAGGATGTGACCGAGGCTTTTTGTCTGGGAGCGGAGAAAGAACTGAAAAAAATAAAAGATGCCGGTGTTCGCCTTGTTATTTTACAGTCCAGAAGCCCAAGCTGCGGAAAAGGAATCATCTATGACGGCAGTTTTACCGGACAGAAGATTCCCGGCAACGGTATTTTTGTAAGGAAACTGAAAGAAGCCGGTATAGCCTGCATGGATGTGGAAGAGTTTGTGAGCAGCCGGACGGAAAGCTGACAGTGAGCAAAGAAAACGGATGGGAAGGCCTTTTGTGTTTTGGCCTTCCCATCCGTCTTTTATACCTTTTTGTTTACGATTTTATGCCTTTCCTTCGTTTACGATCTCTTCCAGAATTCCGGTGATAATGGCGATGGAGTTAGTCTGCTGGCTCTTATTCATGGCATCAATATAAGTCTGCCGTGTGAAATACAGCTCATGGACTTTTTCCACCAGAAGATCCGGGGAGAGATAGTCTTCATCGATGACAATGCTAAAGCCCTGAGATTCAAAGGACTTTGCATTCAGCACCTGGTCTCCTCTGCTGCTTTTAGAGGAAAGAGGAATCAGGATGTTAGGCTTTTTCAAAGCCAGAAGTTCGCAGATGGCATTGGCTCCGGCGCGGGATACAACAATATCTGCAAGGGCAAAAATATCTTTCAATTCAGCTTTTAAGTATTCAAACTGTTTATAGCCTGGCTGGTTTAAAAGAAGATTATCCATTTTCTCACGTCCGCAGATATGAACGATCTGGAAATCGTCCAGCAATTTAGGGAGAGCTTCTCTTACAGTCTGATTGATGGAAGCTGCGCCCAGAGAACCGCCGATGACCATAAGAACCGGTTTGGAGGCAGTAAAGCCGCATAAGTCTAAAGCGGCCAGTTTATTACCTTTTGCCAGCTCCTCGCGGATGGGCGAACCTGTGAGAATCGCTTTTTCCGGAGGGAGTGTTGTCATAGTTTCCGGAAAATTGCAGCACACCTTTCTGGCGGAAGGAATACAAAGTTTGTTTGCCAGGCCCGGTGTCATATCGGATTCATGGATAACGCAGGGAATTTTCAGGGAAGCGGCTGCTTTCACGACAGGAACTGCCACGAAACCGCCTTTTGAAAATACAATATCCGGTTTTATTTCCTTGAGAATTTTGCGGGCCTCTCCGTAGCCTTTTAGGACGCGGAAAGGATCCGTAAAGTTTTTTAAATCGAAATACCGGCGAAACTTACCGGTAGCAATTCCATAGTACGGTACGTCAAAATCCTCAAGCAGTCTTTTTTCCATACCTTCATAGGAACCGATATAGGAAATTTCATATCCCAGCTGCCTTAAGCGGGGAAGCAGAGCGATGTTCGGCGTAATATGCCCGGCTGTTCCTCCGCCGGTCAGGACGATTTTTTTAGACATGATTTTATGCCCCCTGTAATTATTTTGCGTTTATTTATTCTGGAGATATTCTTCCAGGGCCAAAGCCAGCTGATCCGGGCAGGATGTGGATTTGAATCCGCACCGAATTCCTTTCAGACGTTTCACAACTTCTTCTGCGGGCATATCTTTAACCAGACTCGCAATTCCTTTTAAATTTCCGTTACAGCCGCCGGTGAAGGAAACAGAGCGAACGATGTCTCCGTCCATTTCAATCTGTATGGCGCTGGAACAGGTTCCATGTGTTCTGTATACCATGGTTGTTCCTCCTTTTTTCTTATCTTTTGACTTTGTAAACGATTATAGCAGATAAAAAAGGGGCTTGCCAGTATTTCATGGAAAATCCGCGCGAAATTCCAAGATGCTTTCAGGGTGTAATCCTATTGTGAACCAAGTTTTCTTTTTTTATAATAGGGACAAGTAAGAAACGTGCCAGAAAGAAAGGAGACGCATATGTTTGAAACAATTTTGGAGCACCGATTTCTTACCGGCATGATGATATTACTGTTGCTGTTAAGTATAATATGCAAGATAGTGACGGGAGTGCTTTTGCAGTCTCTGATCCGGGAAACAGAGAATATGTCTGCCACAGATAACCGGCTCTTAAAGCAGTTTAAACATAAGTTTGCAAGCTGCTACCGCTTAAATGACGGAGCCGTAAATGTACCGATTTTTACGGATAAATTTATACAGAAAATGAAAATAGGACCTTTCAGGTTGGAAACACTCTCCCAGATTTCAGGTCAGTTCCTGCTGCTTTCTGTGTTTGCAGCCGGAAGCGCGGCATGCATCAGTCTTGCGCAGGGGGCGGGCCTTTATGATGTGCTTCCGTTTTATTTTATGGCGGCAGGGGGACTTTATGTGTATTTTGCCGTCTCCGGTCTCGTAAATTTTAATGGGAGAAAGAAAATTTTAAAAACAAACCTGATAGACTTTCTGGAAAACCGTTTTGCGGGACGGGTGGAGGAAGCCGCTGATTTTGAGAGAAGATTTCCGGATGAGAAAGATTCCGGAAAACAGGAGGCAGGCAAGACTGCAAAGAAACCGGGCGAATATGTCCAGGAGACGCGCAGTCTTGCAGAGGCTGCGGAAACAGAGGCGGAAAGCGTTCCGGAAATTCCGGATTATAAAATTGCCGGAGGGGATTATCCGGTGGAGACAAGAACAGAAGAAAATCTGTATAATACCGCTCAGGAAAAGGAACTGGAAGCGCTTTTGAGGGAATTTTTGGCTTGAAAAAGCCCTGTATGTTTGCTACACTTATGGGTGTTATAAGGGTTTTAATACAAAGGCAGAGGAAGGAAAAACCTTTCTTTCTGCAACACCTTAAGGAGGATTTGACCATGAGCAGTAAAGTGACATTTGACTATTCCAAAGCAGCTCCTTTTGTAGCTGATCATGAAGTAGAATTTATGAAAAAACTGGCACTGGATGCCAAAGAAGTTCTGGTAAGCAAAACAGGAGCAGGCAATGACTTTTTAGGATGGATTGACCTGCCGGTAGAATACGATAAAGACGAATTTGCAAGAATCAAAAAGGCAGCTGAGAAAATTCAGAACGATTCCGAAGTTCTGGTAGTAATCGGTATCGGCGGTTCTTACCTTGGCGCAAGAGCAGCGATTGAATTTTTAAGACACAGCTTCTATAACATTGTAAGCGAGGAAATCCGCAAAACTCCGGAAATTTATTTTGTGGGAAATTCCATCAGCTCTACTTATATCAGACATCTTATGGATGTAATCGGCGACAGAGATTTTTCCATCAATATGATTTCAAAATCCGGTACAACTACAGAACCGGCTATTGCATTCCGTGTATTTAAAGAAATGCTGGAGAAAAAATACGGCAAGGAAGAGGCTGCAAAGAGAATCTATGCTACAACAGATAAGGCAAGAGGTTCTTTAAAGAAAGTTGCGGACGAAGAAGGCTATGAAACCTTTGTAGTTCCGGATGATGTAGGAGGACGTTTCTCTGTTCTGACTGCTGTAGGGCTGCTTCCTATCGCAGTAAGCGGTGCAGATATCGATAAACTGATGGAAGGTGCTGCCAGCGGACGCAAAATGGCAATGGAAGCTCCTTTCGAAGAAAACGATGCGTTAAAATATGCGGCACTGAGAAACATTCTGTTAAGAAAAGGAAAACAGATTGAAATTCTGGCAAACTATGAGCCCAGCGTACATTATGTATCTGAGTGGTGGAAACAGCTGTACGGTGAAAGCGAAGGAAAAGACCAGAAAGGTATTTTCCCCGCAAGTGTGGATCTGACTACAGACCTTCACTCTATGGGACAGTTTATTCAGGATGGCGCAAGAAATATGTTTGAGACAGTCATCAACATCGAAACTTCCCGCGAAGAAATCGTAATCGGAGAAGAAAAAGTTGACCTGGACGGACTGAACTATCTGGCAGGAAAGACTGTGGATTTTGTAAACAAGAGTGCTATGAACGGAACCATTCTGGCTCATACAGACGGACAGGTTCCCAACCTTATGGTTAACGTTCCGGAAGTAAATGAATTTTATTTAGGACAGCTGTTCTATTTCTTCGAATTTGCATGCGGTGTAAGCGGATATCTGTTAGGCGTAAATCCGTTCAACCAGCCGGGTGTGGAAAGCTATAAGAAGAACATGTTTGCTCTGCTTGGAAAACCGGGCTTTGAAGCACAGAGAGAAGAACTGTTAAAGAGACTGTAAAATTTGTCTGTGAGTATTTTTTATAAAACAGAGATATTGGTATCACCAATGAAGGATTATCCTGAATAAAAGTACTGAAAACAAGTGTGAAACACGGTTTGAAAGGAAGTCTCAGGGAATGCCGGGAAATCAGAGAAAATCCTGATTTCCCGGCAATTTTTTATGGGGCTGTCGCATGAGAGAATAAATCTCTCATGCGATATGCCCCTCTTTTGATGCTCATTTTATAAAAACAGCTT